>JASHOQ010000032.1 GCA_030041045.1 Acidobacteriaceae bacterium | reverse complement strand
CGCTGGTATTTGCACACCTGCTCCTTCGGGCGCGCCTTCCGGTTCGTTATAAACTTTTGATAGCAATGGAAACGACGGGATGCGGTACAGCTCTGGTGACGCCCTTTCGCGCCGATGGCGCGGTGGACGAAGCGGCGCTGTGGTCGCTGGTGAACTGGCAGATCGACTCCGGCATCGATTTTCTGGTCGCCTGCGGGTCCACCGGCGAGGCGGCCACGCTCGATGAGGACGAGTGGCTGCAGGCGATCCGCATCGTCGTCGAGGCAGCCGGCGGCCGCGTTCCGGTGTGGGCCGGCTGCACCCACAACTGTACCCGGGTGCTGGTGCGCCAGGCTTCGCTGCTGCGTCATGTGCACGGCCTGAGCGCCGTGCTCTCCGCCAGCCCCTATTACAACAAGCCCACCCAGGAGGGCCAGTTCCAGCATTTTCTCGCGCTCGCCCGCGCCGTGCATCCGCTGCCCGTTGTCCTCTATAACGTGCCCGGGCGCACGGCCGCCAATCTTGAGCCGGCCACCGTGGCGCGCCTGGCCGCGGCCGCGCCCAACATTCACGCCATCAAGGAGTCGAGCGGCAAGCTGCAGCAGATCGCCGAACTGGTGCACTCGTTGCCCCGGGGCTTCCGCATCTTTTCCGGCGACGACGACATGGCTCTGGCCGCCATCGGCGTGGGCGCGCACGGCCTCGTCAGCGTTGCTTCGAACGAGGCGCCGGCCGAAGTGGCGCGCATGATTCGCGCTGCCCTGCGCGATCACTGGACTGAGGCCCGCGAGCTCGAGCGCCGTTACGCGCGGCTCTTCGAGGCCAATTTCTGGGAGTCGAATCCCGGCCCGGTAAAAACCGTGCTCCATCTCATGGGGCGCACCACCGATCAGCTGCGTCTGCCGCTTGTGCCTCCCAGCGCGGCCACGCGCGCGCGGCTCGAACGGCTTGCCGGCGAGCTCGGCCTGCTCAAGCACTCGCCTGTTCCGGCCGGGTTCCGCGCGGAAGTCTTTTGAAAGGCGGCCTTCCAGGAACAGACTCTAGGCAATTGAGTACTTTCGTCATGGCCGGGGGAGCCCGCACACCACGGTGCCCGCCATGGCCGCTCCACCTGCAATCGTGGTCTGCGATTCCAGAGCCTTTGCAGGAGCCATCTTTGGGCCCTGCGAAGCCGAGGGTTCCTGCAATGCGGGCGCATAGACGCACCCCCGGCTATAAAAGTTCCATGAACGCTAAAATTCTTCGCAACTTTCTTGAATCCTCCGGGGTTTGCACTCATCGATGGCAGCGGTATCGCCTCTTGATGCCTTCCGTTGCCGCACATGCGATTTCAGGATTGCCATATCCGGGATCGCCAAACCTTCAGCTCACACAAGGGTAAGAACGTCCTGAAATGCGGTTAATCCTAGCGATGGATCCGTGCGCGCGCGCACCCGGAAGCCCCGCGGCTTCCGGTGGAGAGGCCTGTCGGTATAGCCCACTCCGCGCTCGCTCAGCATAAGACACGGAATCGCGCAGAAAGAGGCCGAACATGTCCCCCAAGTCACATCAGAAGCTCTTCCGTCTGGCATTGCTCTTACTCTCTGGTGGCGCTTTCGCTGCCACCGGCTGCACCAATGGCAGTCTTGGAACCACGACGACAACCTCCGGAGCGACAGGACCGGCCTACGTGATCGGCACCGACGCTCCCGTGGCCGCCGTCACCTCGTTTTCGGTGCAGATTATGGGCATCGACGCCATCAATTCCAGCGGAACCAGCGTTCCCCTGATGAGCGGACAGCCCACGGTGGACTTTGCGCGCTACAACGGCCTGCAGACCCTGCTGGACATGAACGACGTTCCCCAGGGCACGTATGACCAGGTAGTCGTTTCGCTGGGCACGGGCACCATCGGCTACCTCAATACCGGCAACGGAGCGCCCACCATTGAGACGGAAGCGGCCACCTTCACCAGCCCCTCGGTGACCGTGACGCTCGACAACCCGCTCGTGGTCCAGCAGAACGGATCGCCTGCCGGCCTGCGCGTCGACTTCGATCTGCGCAAGTCCATCCAGGTTGACTCGAACGGCAACATTACCGGCACGGTCGACCCCACCTTCAACATCAATTCGGTAAACAACAATGACACCAACGCCCACATCGACACCCTCATCGCGGGCGTGGTCAGCGTTGACGCCACCAGCCAGTCCTTCGTAGTGCAGGGTCCGCACGGGGAAAACTTCACCATTAACGTCAACGGCCAGACCGAATGGGACGGCGACGCCAGCCTCTCCATGCTGACCACCAGTTGCATCGTTGAGGTCTCCGGAACCATCGATCACGCCGATCAGACTCTCGACGCCGACGAAGTGGCGGTCCTCTCCACCACGAACTTCTACGCTGCCGGCCAGGTCACTTATGTCACGGAGACCGCCGGACAGCCCGCTTCCAGCTTCGATCTCTATGTCCGCGGGCTTCTGCCCACCAACACGGGATTGACCCTCGGCCAGATTGCCCAGGTGAACCTGAGTGGAAATGAGAAGTTCTTCATCTACTGGATGCACAACCCGTTCACGGAATTCCTCTTCAACTCCAGTGCCATGGTCGCCGGCCAGCCGGTGGCAGTTGGCGGACCTGCGAGCGGCGCCTCCAACCCCGATGCGGTCACGGTTGAGCGAATTCACCTGCGCAACTGGGGCTTTAACGGCACCATCGTTGCCGGCAGTCAGAACGCAAGCCAGGACACTTTCCAGATGCAGGTGAACGGCTTTGCCGGCGTGCTCATCCCGGAGACGGTCACCGTCTATCTGGGCACTGCCACTGACTTCCGTTACGGGCTCGGCGCATGGGGCGACCTCACCGATGGAGCCAACATTCGCGTGGTCGGACTCCTGCTCAAGAATCCGACGACCGGCCAAGTGGTGCTGCTGGCCCGTCACATCGACGGCCTGAGCCTGACCGACTTCACCACGGCGGCATTCGAATAACCGCAACCTCCTTCAGCCAATCGCACGCCGGAGAGCAGAAGATCGTTCTCCGGCGCTTTTTTTTGTCCATTCACTTCGAGTTCGGGAGGAAGCCGTGGCCTTCAGGCCACGGAATTCGCGGGCACATGACGGTTGGGCCTTCAGGCCCGGAGGACCATGCCCGGCTGGCGCCAACTCAAGCTCGCATCCCTGCAATTAGACCGGCAACGCCGAAGCGCCAAGGCCCCCTCACAGCCAGTCGGCCAGCGGCGGAAACGCGAGCAGCAGCGAGAGCGCGAGCAGGACAAACGCCGCGCCCAGCGCCGGCCCCAGCGCGATCTCTTTCCTGCGCCAGCACAAATGCAACACCATCCACGCGAGCAGCCACGCGGCGATAGCCAGCGTGGTCACGCCGCTGAGCGGACCCGTCGGCCGCGAGAAAATCATGCGGTTCTTGACCGCGGTGCTCTTGTCCGCCAGCACGGCAAGTGCACCCAGAACAAAGCAGCCGATGCCGGCGGCAAGAACTGCCGCTGCGCCGGCGCCGTTGGCGTTCTCGCCCCCGGTTGCCGAAGCTGCCAGGTGAATTCTCAGGCCGGAGTCTTGCATTCTCACCCTCCCGCCGTGAGCCGTATGGTTGCGCCACCCTCAACCGGCGCATTCTTGTTGAGCATGGCGCCGAAAAACCCGGCCACGCCCGCGGCGGCAAGCGATACCCATAGGAAACAAATCACGGCTCTGCGCAGCGCCTTGTGCTCCTGGAGGCCGCGCCCGTACTGACCCACCACCGCGGCCGCCATGGTAACGGCAATGGGCGCCAGCCACGCCACGTGCTCCTTCCACTCCATCCCCAAAGCGTGCCAGCCGACGGTTTGCGGGCTCGCCATCAGCAGCCGCTGCGGAAACCCATGCAAATCCACAGTTCCCGCCGGCGGCGTGGCGCGATACCACGGGTAAATGATGTACGTGCCCGTCAGCACCGCCAGCCAGGCCAGCGCTGCCATGGCAATGAGATACACGCGCAGAAACCGATCGCTCTGATCCGCGCCTGAGCTATTCACCCGATTCCCGTACCGGCGGTAAAGCTCCACCAGCGCGCCCGAGCCGGCGAGCAAATACAGCCCGCCGAATCCCATGCCGTGAATCAGCGTCCACAATCCGCGCGTCGTGATCTCCATCGGTTCACTCCCATTTGTGCTGTCATCCTGAGCCGGTCCGCCCGTCGCAGCGGGCGGGCGAGACGAAGGATCTGCGGTTTTTCCTTTTCGCATCTGCGAACATCCATCCTCAATCCTTCTTCTTCTCGTCCTTGCCCCACGTCCAGTACATGCCTGCATAGGCGTAGTTCTCTGTCTGCCCCGCCACCGAGTGGCCGTAACAAAACAAAATCTGCTCGTTGGTATTTCTCTTGAAGTGGTAGTACCCGCCCATATCCACCAGCGTGGATGCCTGCGTCTGCGCCGCCGCGTAGCCCTCGCGCCCGTGCGCAAACACCTCCGCGCCCAGCTCCCACTGCTCGCTCAGCTCGCGCTTCACCAGCCAACCCGTGTAAAAGAAATCGCGGTATCCGGTCTGTGGCACCACTTGGTAGCCTCCGCCGCCATCGAAGAGCCACTTGCCGCTGTTCTTCTGCAGCCAGATGGGCAGCTTGTACCACACCTTGCCCACCCCCAGTCCCTTTGTGTAGCTCCCGGTCGGCATCTCGAACATGGTAAAACTGCCGATCTGCGGTATGCGCTTGCCCTCCTTGATGAACGCAATCTTCGCGCCTAGTTCCATGTCCGTCAGCCCGAAGCAGGTTGATCCCATCCCGCCCGGCAGATACACGGGATTATTGGAAGGCGCCACCACGCCCCAGGGCAAAATGGCGTGCAGTTGCACCCGCGGAATCGCGCCCCAGTTGAACTCGAACGCCGGACCCGTTGCATCGATCTCCGCCGTCGTGCCGTCCACGCCGCCGAAGATGTAGAACTCGTAGTGGTGCAGGTCCACCGGCACGGGATCGTCGGTCTGGTACGGCGGCCCCTGCGCCCGCGCCTTTGCGCCGGCCAGGAGCAGGGCCGCGGCCAGCATGCACCCAAGCCCAGGGCCGCAAGCCCTTACCCGCTTATTGAACGAGATCCGGCCTGCGCGCTCGGCTGGGGCAGCCATTCGCCCGCAACTATATATCGAAATTCGATCATTCGCAACCGCTCGCCGGTTTGGCGCTATATTAATTTCTGTGGCGCGCCGCGATCAGGAGCTCTTTCACGGACTCATCCGCATGCACGTCCTGCTGCACGCTGCCCAGGAGCCGGTCTTCGGCCTGGCCATGAAACAGGAACTCGCCCGGCACGGCTATCGCATCGGCCCCGGCACCCTGTATCCGCTGCTGCACGGATTGGAGCGATCCGGCCTGCTCAAGTCTGTTTCGCATCGCGCCGGCGGTCGCATGCGCCGGTTTTATCGCATCACGCCCCGCGGCAGAAAGGCCCTGCTGGCGGCACGCGCCAAGGTCGATGAGTTGCACCATGAGCTGCATGAGGAGCACCCGCGCCGCATCGCCGGCGGCCAGTGAGCTCGCGCTTTACTCTGCTTTATCTTGAATCCTCTCGATACAACTGGCGGATCAGCGCAAACGACTGCACCAGCCAGGCCACGCCGAAAATGGCAATGCAGACGTGGAGAAAAATGTTCGTGGATTCAACCGGTGAACGCAGAAAGGCGGGATTGAGCGACTGGAAGAGAAAGAATACTGCCGCTGCTGTGGAAAAGGCCAGCCGCAATTGCAAAAGCCGCCGGTTGCGTGTCCGAGGAGCGTTGGTGGGCCCGGCAAGCATGAAGTTGGTCATCGGAACCTCCCTGGATGATCGACCAAGGAGTTATGCAGGGGGTCAAGCGCGCAAGCTGCGCTGCAGAGGTGCAGGTTCCTAGATCTTTGGATGCTGCTCTGTTCCGAGGAGGCGTCGTGTCAAAAATAAAACGCCACCTGGCCCACCAGGACAACACTGCATCAAAATGCTCTACCGCCAGTGCCCGTGGCCGTGACCGCCGCTGGAATGGCTTTCTTTCGGAGCCTTGGGCGCTTTCTCGTGCCCGAATCCCCGCGGCGCGTGACCGCCGCCGAAGCCTTCTTCGCGGAAACTCTTGGGTTCGCGCCCGCCCTCGAAAGGATGAAATCCGCTCGAGTGCTCGTTGCGCGCAAAATCGGTGTAGGCGCCGTCATTCCGGCCGGTGAACCCGCGTGAAGAATTCATTTGCGGGGCCCTGAACTGCTGAGATGGAAATTGCCGCGGCTCGTTCGTCGGCTGCCGGAACGCAGGCTCGCGATAGGATGGGGCCTGATACGAGGGTGCGCGATAGCCGGGGTAGGCATTGGCAAACCCCCTGGCCGTGCCGCTCGCGTAGTTTTCCGCGGGCCGGCTTGCCTGGCCATTACCGTAGGGCGGGCGTGCATAGTTCCCGCCGCCGGCGAACGCCTGCGGCCGGCTCACCGGCTCAGGTACGCGGTTGTAGGCCTGCTGGCCCGGAACTTCAGGGTGTGTGACGGCGAATCCGCGCCCGTAGCTGCTGCCCGCGGGAGATCCCTCACTTCGATATGCCCCGCGCATGGCCGCATCGCCGCGCGCCGGAACATAGCCGCCGCCCATGCGGTTATAGGGCTGCGGCCCACGATTGTACGGCTGCGGCCCGTGGTAGCCGTTCGCAAAGCCGCGCGCGCCAAACACTCGCTGCCCGCCATGGGGAAATCCCCAATCCGCCACCGTAGTGCTGCGCGTGAAATAGGGCGAGTGGTTAAAGAAGATTCCGTGTGCGAGCCAGTTCAATCCCCACCCAATCCACCCGAAGGGGAAGCGGTCAAAGGCCGCCATGGCCACGCCCGGACCGAAGTTCACCAGCGCTCCGCCAAAGAACGAGCCCAGCGCGCCCAGCACCGAGTAGCCCGGATAGGGCGCAATCGGCGCGCCGTAGACATCCCACGGATCGTAGGCGGGCACGTACACCACCTGCGGATTCGCCGGCGCCACGTCGATGTAGCCCTGGTCGTCGGTCACGTCTTCCTGTGCGGTATTCTCCAGATTCCCGGCTTGCTGCGCCCGCTGGCGAAGCACCTGCACCGTCTGCATCACGTCCTGCGGCTGGTTGTAATAGGCATTGCCCAGCGCCGTCGTCCACTGGAGATTCTGGCTGAGCATGTCCAGCGTTTGCGGAAACGCCGTCAGCGCCTTCACGCTGGGATCCCACGCGCCCTGCGCCTCGGCGCCGGCGGCAAGCTGATCCGGCGATCCGTAGCCCTGCGCCTGCATCTGGTGCAGCCATTGATCAGCCGCGGCCACCTGCGCCGGATACGTTGAGCCGGCGAGGATTTGCGCCAGCAGATTGTCGGGATAGAGCGCGATCGGAGCCAGAAGCTGTTCGAGATCGGCCGCGCTCAGCGGCTGTTGCGTGGGCCCCGGTTGCGGCGCACCCATGTCCGGCGCCTGGCCAGTTGCCTGGTTTGGATACTGCCCATCGGGCTGCGCATAGGGTTGGCCTTGGTCGGCGTACTGGTCGGGCTGGCCATAGCCGTTCGGCTGTTGCGGATACGCCGGCTGCGCATATTGCGGCTGCGGATATTGGGGTTGGCCGTATTGCGGCTGCGCATATTGCGGCTGCTGGTAGCCGTAGGGATTCTGTTGCGGGTACTGGGCCTGCGCGGGTGGGGCCGGCGCGCCGTAAGGATACCCGTACGGCTGCTGCGCACGCGTGACCACGGGTGCTGCAATCAGCGCAGCGCCCGCCAGCGCCAACGCCCATAAGAACTTCAACCGCGATGCCGGCAAGGCAGCAAACCCCACCGCTCCCATTCCGCGCATATCCGATTCAGGTCTCATAATCCCTTTCCGGCGGCGCGTCCCAAATTTCTCGAAGGTTCCCATGGGGCGATGCATTTTGCCAGCCTCCGCCGTGCGGCACGGCTCACACGAGAGAGCCGTCCCGGGGGAGGGATGTTCTCTCTGACCCCACCCGCGCGGATTAGTTTCTCCGCGAAACCGAAAAACGCCCTCATTTTGCCATCCAGTTCGAAATTTCATCCATTCCCTGGGGCGTTTCCCAGTTCAGCCCGGGAAACCAGGCGTCGCGCCTTGCGATCCCTGGCTCCCTGCCTTCACCCGGTCAACGCCTTTTTCAACATCTCGCTCACGGTGCGGCCCTCGGCCCGCACGCCGGCGGCCTGCAACTTGGCCTGCACCGCTTTCATCGCTGGTCCCATCTCTTTCGGTCCCGGCTTCCGGTCCATCTGCGCGGCCAGCTCGGCCAACGCGCCGGTAACCAGCGCCTCCAGTCCCGCCTCGTCCAGTGCCTTAGGCAAAAACTCCTCGATGACAACGATCTCCGCCTCTTCCTTCGCCACCAGGTCCGGCCGGTTGCCGCGCGCGAACTGCTCGATCGAGTCGCGCCGCTGCTTGATCATCGAGGCCAGCGTCTGTTCGCCCTCTGCCTGGGTCAGCGGCGCGCGCTTTTCAATGGCCTTGTTCTTGAGCGCATTCTTGATCAGCCGCAGCGCGCCCGTCCGCTCCGCGTCGCGCGTCTTCATGGCGGTCACAATCTGTTGGCTGATGAGCGCTTCGAGTGCTCCGGCTTCCGTCATCGTTCGTTCCTCACGACCCGATTTTAAATGCTCACTCGCCGGAGTAATAAGGGTCGCCGCCCTTCTCGCCGAAGGCATCGGCCACATCGGGATAGCAGACAAGCGTGGCGTAGACTACGACATCGATCACCATGATGGTCATCATCACGGCTCGCGGCAGGTAGGGCTGCAGGGCCCCGTAGGTGACGATGGGGCCCCACTGGAGGCGCATGGGGTGCAAGGGAAGCCAGGGAAGGGCCAGCGCCCCGCCGGCGAGCAATATGTGACGCGCCCAAGGCCTCAATGCCAGCAGGCCCAAACCGGCGATGAACATGATCAACGCGAAGACCGGGAGCGCCAGCACCAGTGCGTCTCCCGGATCGGCTCCTGACGTTCCGGCCAGGGCCGCCTTGTGCACAACCCAAAATACGTAAAGCAGATAGCCGGCCTTGGCGAACTGGTAGAAGGCGCTCAGCACCACAGGCACAGGGATCGTCGAGTCATCGCGCCTCGGCTTCTCCGGCGGCAGATCGGTTTCCAAATCTCCCATGCTTTCGACACCTCAACCGAATGAACTGGAGATCGACCCCATTAAACCACAGGGCAAGAATGCTTCTCTCCCCGGCTGCGGGAACAGTTCCCAGGTCGGGATGTTTCCCTATTTTCCGCATTAGCCTATTCACAAAAACCACAAATTTGTGTATTATGTGATTTCAGCTCAGTATTTTTCCCAGCAGGAGAAAGTAGATGATCCGCAAAACCCGCCTCTATACCCCCGGTCCCACCCCGCTGTTGCCCGACGCCCAGTTCGCCATGGCCGCGGCCGACATCCACCACCGCACTCCCGAGTTCCGCGCGCTCTTTCAGAAGGTGCTGGCGCAGCTAAAGGTCTTTGTCGGCACCAGCAACGACGTTCTGCTCCTCTCGTCCTCCGGCACCGGCGCCATGGAGGCTGCGGTCACCAACCTCACCTCGCCTGGCGATCGCGTGCTGGTGCTCACTGCCGGCAAGTTCGGCGAGCGCTGGACCGGCCTCGTCAAGGCCTTCGGCTGCCAGCCGGACGTGGTCTCCGCACCCTACGGCCAGACGTTCGACCTCGACCAGATCCGGGCCGCGCTCAAGCCCGAGCAAAAGGCGGTATTCGTGCAGGCCACCGAAACCTCTACCGCCGTCCGCCATGACATCGAAGCCATCGCCAAACTGCGCGACCAGATGGCGCCGAACACACTTCTCGTGGTCGACGGCATCACCGGCCTCGGCACCACGCGCTTCGACGTGGACGGCTGGGGCATCGACATTCTCATCGGCGGCTCGCAGAAAGCCGTCATGATACCCCCCGGCCTGGCCTACCTGAGCGTAAGCGAGCGCGCGTGGGCGGCGATGGAAACGTCAAAAAATCCACGCTATTATTTCGACCTGCGCAAGGAGCGCAAGAACGCCGTGAAGGGCGAGAGCGCGTACACTCCGGCCGTTGCCCTCGTTGCCGGCCTGGTCGCGGCGCTCGATTACATTGCCGGACAGGCCGGAGGCGATCTCGAAAAAGGCCGCATCGCGCTCGTCAACAATGCGGAAGTGAACGCTGCGGCCACGCGCGCCGGCCTGGTGGCGCTCGGCTTTACGCTCTTTGCGCCCACCGCGCCGGCGGCAGCGGCTACGGCCGTCGCCGTGCCCGAAGGCATGGACTCGGGCACCGTTGTCAAAGCCCTCAAGGCGCGCTTTGCGCTTGTCACCGCCAACGGCCAGGGCGAGATGCAGGGCAAGATCTTCCGCGTGGCGCACCTCGGTTTCTTCGACTATCTCGACACCGTGGCCCTGCTCGGCGCCATGGAGCACATCGCCAAAGACACTCTCGGCTTGCCGGTCGTCTACGGCCAGGCCGTGGAAGCCGCACAGCGCGTGTACGCGGAGGCGGTGAAACAGTGATCAGTGAACAGTGATCAGTGATCAGAAAAAGCCCGGCTGGCGCCCACTATCCACTATCCACTGTCCACTGTCCACTGTGCACTGTCCACTGTCCGCTGTGCACTGTTCACTTTTGACTGACACCTGAAACCCGAAACCTGACACCTGAGACCTGCACATGCCCGAACTCACCTTCGCCGAGAAACTTCTCATCGCCCGCCGTCAGCTCGACCTGTTTCAGTACCAGATGGCGGAGCGGCTGGGCGTGCACCCCAACTCGCTCACCAAGTACGAGCGCGGCGAGGGCAAGCCGCACGCGGCCGTGGTGCGCATGTTCGACCTGCTCTGTGAGCAGGAAGGCATCCGCTTTGACGAGTACGAAAACGCGGCCGGCGCTGCCGCAGCACAGAAGGGGAATCCCATGAAAATTGTTCTGGCGGAGAAAGTTTCGCCGGCCACGCTGGCCGTCTTTGCGGCCGAACCCGGTTGGGAAGTGATCGCGCACGATCAGCTCACCCAGGGCCTTCCCGCCGCGCTTGCGGAGGCCGACGCGCTCGTCGTGCGCTCGGCCGTGCAGGTAGATGACGCGCTCCTCAGCCACGCGCGCAAGCTGCGCGTCATTGGCCGCGCCGGCGTGGGCGTGGACAACATTGACGCCGACGCCGCCACGCGCCGCGGCATTGTGGTAATGAACACCCCCGGCGCCAACGCCGTCGCCGTGGCCGAGTTGACTCTCGGCCTCATGCTGGCGCTCGCGCGCAAGCTGCCTGCGGCCACCAGCGGCATGCACGCGGGCAAATGGGAGAAGAAAAATCTGCAGGGCGCAGAGCTGCGCGGCAAGACCCTCGGCATTCTCGGCCTCGGCCGTATCGGCCTGGAAGTAGCCCGTCGCGCCCGCGGCTTCGGTCTCGAGATCGTCGGCGCCGATCCCTTCGTCTCCGCCGCCATCGCAAGGGAGAATGGGATTCTTCCTCTGCCTTTGGACGAGGTTTTTGCCAAGGCAGATTACCTCACGCTCCACGTGGGTCTCACGCCGCAAACGGCCAACATCATCAACGCCAAAACCCTCGCCGCCATGAAGCCCGGCGTGCGCATCATCAACTGCGCGCGCGGCGAGCTCGTAGACGAGCAGGCCCTCGTCGCAGCCCTTCGCTCCGGCCACGTTGCCGGCGCCGCCCTCGACGTCTTCCGCGAAGAGCCGCCCAAGAATCTCGCCTATGCCGGCCTCGACAACGTCATCCTCACCCCGCACATCGCCGGCTCCACTGCTGAAGCGCAGGAGGCCGTCGGCGTGCAGATCGCCATGCAGGTGCGCGAGTATTTGAAGCTCGGTGTGGTGCAGAACGCGGTGAATCTGCCTTCGCTCAGCCACGAGGAGTATCTGCAGCTCGCGCCCTACATCGATCTCGCCGGCCGTCTCGGCGCGTTCCTTGCGCAGGCTGGCCGCGACGGTCTCGAAGCCATCGACCTCATTTACGGCGGCACGCTGGCGGAGGGCAAAACCGATCTCGTGCGCAACGCGGCCATCGCCGGCCTTCTGCAGGGCTCGGAAAGCGTGAACCGCATCAACGCTGCGGCGGTCGCCCAGGAGCGCGGCATCCGCGTGCACGAAGAAAAGCGCGAGAGCCATCGCGGCGGCGCAGCCACCGTGCTCACCCTCGCCCTGCGCGGATCGGGGGGCTCGCATCGCGCCAGCGGTACGGTGATTCACGGCGAGCAGCCGCGCCTGCTCGAGTTCGACGGCATCGACATCGAAACCCCGCTCGAAGGCCATCTGCTCGTCTGCCGCAATTACGACGTTCCCGGCGTTATCGGCAAAATCGGCACCATCCTTGGCCAGCAGGGCGTCAACATTGCCAACTTTGCCCTGGGGCGCGAGCGCACCGGCCAAAAACCCGTCAAGGCCCTCGCCGTGGTCCAGGTCGACGAGCCCGTCTCCGCGCCCGTGCTCGAGGCCCTCAAGCCCATCGAAGCGCTCATTGAGGCCACGCCCGTTACGTTGTCCGATGGTGCGCAATAGGCGCTGCGGTGCGCTGGATTGGCCGTGGAAAAGGGGCTCAGTCGTGAATCGTGATATCGCCTGAGCCGGTCTCGATGCGCACATCGGGGCCGCCGCCGTTGAGCGGTCCCCTCATGTGGTGACGATCCGAAGAAACCTGCAATGCCATCGGGTGGTCCGTGGAAATACTGCCGGAGCCGGTCGAGGCATCGAGCGTCAACGGCGCGTTGCCGGGAGAAAACTCCACGCTTCCTGAGCCGGTCTCCAGCTTCCACGGCGAAGTGGGTGTGCCCTCCACCTTGATGTCGCCCGAGCCGGTCTCTGCTTTGAGCGCTCCATGCACGCCCTTCACATTGATATCGCCCGAACCGGTTTCTGCCTTCGCATCGCCCTCGCCGGCCTCATCGATGGCAATGTTGCCGGAGCCGGTTTCCGTATTGAACCCTCCGGTAAGTCCGGTGGCCGTGATGTTTCCGGAGCCGGTGTCGAGCTTCGCGCCTTGCCCCACTCCCTCATCCACAATGTCGCCCGACCCGGAGGCCGCATCGAGCGCCGCGTCGGCCGGCGCCTGGATCTGGTAATCAATGCAGATGTGATTGTGCTGCTTCTGCTCGCCCTGCAAACCGACGCGGATAACGTTCCCCTCCTGCTCAATCGGCGGATTGGCCGCGATGGAGCGCACTTCATCCGCTTCCTCGGCCTTCTGCGAATGCACATCTCCATGCACCACCAACTGGCCCGCCGCGCCGCGCGTCAGGTGAATGTTGCCGCAACCGGTCGCCGCGTGCAGTTCGAGATTGCCGGAGAATGAAAGTGTGCGATCGAAGGTGGCCTCCGCTGCGGCGTCGCCGGGCTGCACCAGAAGATGCACGCCCGCGAGGCGCGCAACCAATCCATCCGCCTGGTTGAACGCGAAAGCAGAGCCGCTGGCGCCGGTGGTCGAGCCGGAATCGGAACTCGGCGAGTTCATCACGATCACGGTGCGCACGCCATCCGGCACCCGCACCGGCTGCCCATCGGGCACCTGCATGCGGATCACGGGAGCATCGAAGGGCGCGGAACTCACCAGCGGCGCTGTCCCCCCTGCCTGCATTGCCGCCTGCGCCTGCGCTTCGGCCAATTGCTGCGTTGCCTCCGCCTCGCGCGTGGCTTCGTCCGCGGCCGCTGCCTGCGCATTTGCGCGCTGCGCCTGCGCTTCGGCCCATTGCTGCGCTGCCTCCGCTTCAGCCGCGGCGATGAGCTGCGCGTGCGCAACTTGCCGTTGCGCCTTCGTCTGCGCCGGCTCCGGCGCCGTTGCCGCCTGACCCGCGGCATCGCTCGCCGCTTCTACCCGCACCAGCGCGGCCGCTGCGAAAAAGATTGCAGGCAGCAACAGCGCTGCAGCAAACGCGCGGCCCCGGCTCGAGAAGGCCTGCCGGAAGGCGGATTCATTCAACAGGCGCTCCATGCGCCGGGAAAGACTGGATGGACGGGCCATGGCGACTCCTAGTAATGTGGGGCGCGGCGCAGCCGCGAATTCAAGTAGAACCCGGGCATAAGCGGTCCGCGAGGAAGCCGCCTCCAGGCCCGATCGGTCGCCGATGGCCTCACCCAGGTCAGAGAGTTTGCGCTTGAGCCACCAGCCCAGGGGGCTCAGCCAGAGCAGCGTTGCATAAAGGCTCGCCAGCAATTGCAGGTAGAAATCGCCCTGCCGTACGTGAGACCGCTCATGGGCCAGCACGATGCGCAGCTTTTCATCTCCCCATGTCGAGTACTCAGCCGGAAGCAGCACTCCCGAACCGATGGTCACCGGGGTCGAAATCTGATCGCTCGCGCGCAGGCGCAGTCCCTCCGCCGCCTCAAGCGCGAGCGCCGGCACCGGATGGGCCGCCCGCCACACGCGCCACGTGACTGCAAGCCCCAGCAGAAGACGGAGGCTGAGAGCAAACGCAATCAGCAGGTAGAGCATTGCCGCGAAGGTCGCAAGCGAGACCGTGCGCGAAGAAGCTGCGCCGGTCAGCGCGGGATTCGCCGTCCCCGGTTTGGCCTGAATTTGTCCGCCCGAATCCGCTCCGGTTGACTCAGCTCCTGTCAGTCCCAATCCGGCCGGGTCCAGCGGCTTCGAGAGGAATGGACGCCCGGCGCTGCTCGTGTGCCCTGAGCGCAGCGGTGCAATCGGCGCTGCGCTTGGCCCGGAACTCAGCTCGGAGCTCGACCCCGCTCCTAGAGATCGCACAGGGGCGGGACGGCTCAAGGCTGGACTCGCGTGGGCAGGTTGCAAAGGCGCAATCTTCCTGGCAGCCATCGCAGCCGTGCGCGCCGGCGCATGCGTGGCCATCGCCGGCAGCACCAGCCTGGGCGCGGGCAGCCGGGGGAAACGCATGGCCAGCACCAGCATCAGCGGCATCACCACCGCGGCCGCCAGCACCATGATCCATGCCGTCTTTTCGGCCAGCACGTTGCGTACGCGCAGCAGTCCCAGCGCAATGCCCACAGCAACGGCGAGCAGAAGCGAACGCAGCGCCGCTTCGATCAGAAGGGTTGTCATCGTCCAACCTCCTTTTTGCCCGATCTTGGTTTTGCCGTCTTGTCTTTTCCCGCCTTTTCCCTGGTCGCCGCGTCCATCTCTTCCGCTTCGGCAATGCGCGCTGCCAGGCGCTGCAGCTCGCCGCGTCCCAGCACCTTCTGGTCCACCATACCCACCAGCAGCGCCTCTACGCTCCCCTCGCAGAACCAGTCGACGATCCGCCGCGCGGCGCGGCCGGCCACGCGCTGACGCGACTCCGCGGGCCGATACGTGAAACTCCGGTTCTCGAGTGCGTGCGCCACGTAGCCCTTGGCTTCGAGCCGCCGCAACACGGTGCGAATCGTCGAGTCAGTCAGCGGACGATCCAATTTTTCGCGGATCTCCTCAGCGGTTGCGGAGCCCAGCCGCCATACAGTCGCGAGCACCCCGCGCTCCAGCTCACCCAGCTCGGCGGGGTCGTGATCCGGTTTGGTGTTCCGTCCCATGATGTTACCCACAGTAACATCACATCGTGGTCGAATGTCAAGCCCCAATCGATAAATCTTTTTCATGGAAGCCGTCGGCCTCGGAAGAGGCGAATTGCCTTGAGGCCGCTGAAATGTCTGCGCGCAAAAGAAAAACGGCGCCCCGCAAGGCGCCGCTTACCTTCTTTGCAAACCACTGGTTACGCCCGGCTCAGGTACGCTCCCTCGCTCGTGTCCACGCGAATCTTTTCGCCCGCATTGATGAACGGAGGCACCTGCACCACCAGGCCCGTCTCCAGCGTGGCCGGTTTGGTCACGCTCGAGGCGGTCGCCGACTTCAGCCCCGGCTCCGTCTCCACCACTTCGAGATCGACCGTCTGCGGCAGTTCGATGCCTACCGGCTGCCCGTCGAAGTAGCTCACGCGGATCTGCAGGTTCGCCGTCAGATATTCGACCGCATCGCCCAGCGTTGCCGCTTTCAATACCGTCTGCTCGTAGTTTTCGGGATTCATGAAGTAATAATCGTCGCCGTCGTTATAGAGAAACTCCATGGGGATCTCGTCGACGACCACTTTTTCAATGGCGTCGCCGGAGCGGAAGCGGTGCTCGAACATGGCCCCGGATTTCAGGTTCCTCAGCTTGGCCTGGATAAACGCGCGCAGGTTGCCGGGCGTGCGGTGCTCCACCTTGAACACCAGGTGCAGCACGTCGTTGTGCTTGATGATCATGCCCGGACGCATTTGGGTGGCGGGAATCGCCATAGAGGGAAAACTCCTTGCTCGGATTGCGCGAAATTACGCAGAATTTCGGCCTTCTGCCCTTCTTCGATTGTAACGTAGCTGCGGTTCTCGAGCGCCTCACCGCTGGCTCGCCTCGCCCGCCGCCACTTTGCGGTTGAACTCCGCCGACTTGTTCCTGGGAACGCTCAATGTTTTCCAGTTCGCGCCTGCGTAATGCTTGGCCAGCAGCACAATCTGGCCGGCGTGATACGCGCAGTGCCCCAGCGCCCGGTTGACGGCCTGCATCCCGCTGTGCGCCTCGCCGCGAATGCGGATCGTGCGCGCGAGATCGGCATCCGTCAGGCTGTCGAGCGTGTGGAACAGCGCCGCCCATCCCCGCTCCCACGCTTCCAGCAACTCTGCGCGCGTCAACGTTCCCTGCTCAAACTCGCTGTCCCGATTGCGGTCCGGCTTCTCGCCATCCGTCGTCAAGAAATCCGTCCAGCGCGAGCGCAGGTTGCCGGCCATGTGCTTCACCACGATGGCAATGGAATTCTCTTCCTCGCCCAGCGCCGCAAAAAACTGCTCGTCGCTCACCTGCGCCATGGCGCCATCGGCCAATCCCTTCGTCTGGTGGAAGAGCGTGCGGGTGTCTTCAAGGTAAGAGGTGGTGAACACAAGCGCCATGCGAGCAGTTTACCGCCCGTTGCGATCAGCAAGTCGCAGCACGCTGGGCACAGGCGTCCTCGTAGATCGCAAGCAGCATCTTCAGGTTGGCATCGGGCCGGTAGAGCGCCTCATAGGTCTCGCGGGCGCGTCGGCGCATGGCCGGCTCCCGGACGGGGTTCGCGGCGAAATGCCGCACGGTCTCGGCCAGCGCTTGCGGGTTGCCCGTTTCAAACAACAGGCCGTTGCTATTCTCCTCGATCAGCGTCTCCAGCGAGCCGATGCGGCTGGCCGCGATCGGCAGTCCGGCGCTGAACGCCTCCGCCACCACCAGAGGCTGCCCCTCAAAACACACTGAGGGGATGAGAAGCAGCCGCGCCTTCCGCATCAGGCTCTGCACTCCCTCCGCATCCTGCCGTCCCACATATTCGAGCTTGCCGTCGCGCTGCGCCGCCTCCACCTGTGGCTGCAGGGGCCCGGTGCCGGCCACTACCAGCGGCATGCCCAATCCCCTCGCCGCGCCGCCAAGCAGCGTCTCCAGGCCTTTTTCCGGCGAGAGCCGGCCCACGTACAAGGCAAAACCACCGGCTCCGTCGCCTTCCCCGCCGTCGGGCGCGGCATTCGGTTTCACGGCGATTTTTTCCCGGGGAATCCCGGCCTGCTCGGCAAACAGCGCGCGGGCAAACTCGGTGAGCGCAATGAACCGGTCCACACGCCGGCCCCAAGTCCCGCGCACGCGATGCACGCCGATCATCGCCGCCACCGCAGCCGATCCCATCCGGCTTCCGCGATAGCACCCATGCAGCACCGCCGGCAGCCCCCACGTCCGGCCCAGGCATTCTGTGCACGCGCGGCCCGCGCGAAACAGCAGCCCGTTGGCGCACACCAGCCGGTAATTGTGCAGCGTCTGCACCACCGGCACGCCCGCGCTGCGGCATGCGTCGTACACCGAAGGCGAGAGCGTAGGGAAGAAATTGTGCACGTGCACCACGTCCGGCCGGAAGGTGCGGATGCGCTCTGCCGCCAGCCGCCGTCCGGCGGGCGAATAAGGCGTGAGCATTGCCGTCTTGATCGTCTGCGCGGCGCCTGCAATCTCCTCGTTGCTCACCTCGAGCACGTCCACCGTGATGCCGGGTGCGGTGCGCAAGAGCGCGCTTTCTCCCTCCACCGCAGCCTCTTCGCCGCCGGCAATGCGATAGCGATTGTGCAGGAAGAGTACTCTCAAAGCGTCTCGCTGGTCAGTTAGAGAATAAAGGAATGCGCATTGGGGTGCGGCCCCACTCCCTCAGCTCTTACCAAATGCTCTCTAAATCTCAGATCTCACAGCGTTTAAACCCCAAACGCAAGCATGAATCGCGTCCTGGGGGAATCTAGAGAATGAATGACTTACGAAAGTTTCGTTACTTCAGTTCGCCAGCTCGAGTCCCTTATGTTACTGTCATATTAAATCTCACTAAGAGAATTACCTTGCTTCGGCTCGATTTGATGCCGAGCTCATTCCGTTCCCCCCATATCGACGGAACGCTCCGGAGGTCACTGCGTTGGACAAGGGCACACCGAAGACGATCACTTTTTCTGCGGAAGCGAAGAGATTGGAAATTCCTCATTTTCGTCTTTTCGGCGTTCCCGTTGGCAAAACCAACATGTCCTCCGCGATTGGCATCATCCGTTCCTGGATTGAGAACGGAGACCGGGGCAGGACGGTGACCTTCACCACCGTGCACATGCTGGTGGAGGGGATGAAGAACCCGGGATTCTTCAAGATTCTGCAAAGAACCAACCTCAATTGTCCTGATGGAATGCCGCTTGTCTGGTACGGACGGAGCAGAGCCGGTGCCGACGTCTCGCGGGTGTGCGGTCCGGACTTTCTGCCCGCCTTTTGCGCCGCTACGCAAGACATGAACCTGCGCCATTTCTTTTATGGCGGCGCGGAAGGTGTGGCTGCGCGGGCAGCCGCCGCGCTCAAGCGCGCCCATCCCGGAATGGAAATTGCAGGAACCCTTGCGCCTCCGTTCCGCACGCTCACCGGGGAAGAGAAGGAAGAGATTGTCAGCACCATCAATGCCGCAGGGCCCGATGTGGTGTGGGTGTGCCTGGGATGCCCCAGGCAGGAAGCCTGGATCGACGAGTTCCGCGAAAAACTGAACGTGCCGGTTCTGCTGGCCGTGGGTCTGGCCATCGACATTGTCGCCGGCGACAAGAGCCGCGCTCCCGCGCCGCTGCGCGCCCTGGGCCTCGAATGGTTCTACCGCCTGTGCCAGGAGC
Source organism: Acidobacteriaceae bacterium (assembly GCA_030041045.1). Classification (GTDB taxonomy): domain Bacteria; phylum Acidobacteriota; class Terriglobia; order Terriglobales; family Acidobacteriaceae; genus Telmatobacter. Next base: position 83,496 of record JASHOQ010000032.1, on the reverse strand, counting down.
CGCGCCGTCTGTGGCGCCGCTATCTCGTCTGCAACGGTATTTTTCTCTATCACCTGCTCGCGGAGATGCTCGAGACCGGCTCCGGGCGCCGCCAGGCCTAGTAATTTCCCAGCCAAGCTCCGGCTCCCGTTTCGTCCCCGGATGCGCGTCCGGCAGTCTATTTCCGCGCCTGCAGAAACCGTCTCAGCTGCTCCAGGTAGTACGCGGCCGACTCTTCCGGTTCCCATTCCCGTGCGCGCGCCAGCGATGCGAGCAGAAACGCCGCAACCAGAGGCCGAAAAAGCCGTGGCTCGATTCCGAGCGCCTCCAGATAGCGGCGCCAGGAGCCGTCCCGCTCGAGTGCGTCAGAAAACAGCGTGCGCGGTGCAAACAGCTTGGCCTGCATGCAAAAGAAATGGCACAGATCGTGCAGCGGCAGGCCCATCCATTGCGCCGATTCCCAATCGATCAGCGAGCAGCGGCCATCCGGCAAATCCCGCACGTTCCACGGTGCAAAGTCGCCGTGCACCAGCGCGGCCGGGAGCGGGGTATCGTCCTCGAGCAGCGCGAAGGCCTGCTCGATTGCCGCCGGCGGCTCGCTGAAGTCCGGCTGCCCGCGCAACCGTTCCCGCAACACCTGCGCCTGTCCACTCAAGCTCACCGTTTCTCCTTCGCGAGCAAAATCGATCAGCAGTTTGAGGTAAGCCGGCTTCAGGCGTCGTGATCCCAGCCGCCCGGCGAGATAGTCCTGCATGGCCGCGCCAGTATCTAACTGGTAACCAAGCAAATGCGGCGCCCCGTGGCCCCCATCGAGCCTCTCGAGCGTCTGCGCTTCGGCACCGATGCTGGTGCGCGCCATGGGCGTCAGCGGCCACTTGATCACCGCGATTCCGCGTCCCGGATTTTCCACAAAGACGATCAGCTTCCGCGTCGCCTCGGTGTTGCCGACCAGGATCACCGGAGCCGGCGCGGCCCCGTCAAATCCGAATCGGCGCAGGAGCTGTCTGCCCGCATCGCCCGGCAGCCGCACCTGCTCGGTTCGCGGCGCCAGCGGCAGTGCTCCGCAACCCGCCGCCAGGCGCAACCCGCGCCAGAAAAGACGCGTCGCCGGCCCATAGGGACGCCATTCCCGAAGGATTGTGCGCGCCAGCCGGCTGCGGTTCGGAAGCAGCCAGCGCGGTCCTCTGTTGCCGCGAATCACGGTATAGGGAATCCCGGATCGGTCTCCGTCTGCACTCATTCCGAGCGCGGCCAGAATGCCGTCTGCGTCGTCAGCAGCAGGACGGGAATCTGCGGTCGCAATCATGGTTGCGCAACACTTTTCAAGCGCGGCAGAGCGGGCATGGCGCCGGCGTCAGACACTCTCAGCGACTGCGCGCAAAGGGCGTGTCCGGGGCCCTCGTGACATGGAGTTGAATGCGCGTTTTCCTCATGCCGCAACACGCGCAGGAACAGGCATTGAAGCACGCGCCCTATGTTACCATTTGGTTCATAGACGTTCCTCCGCCATTCGCTTTAGTGTTTTAGGAATTGCTGTGTCCGAAGTCACGGCCTTCAAGCCGGCGCGACCATCCCGGGTCCCCGGCAAGCGCTCCTTGCTTGCCGGGGTGGGACCAACAGGGAGCGGCGACTTGGCACGGTCCTGAAGCGGACACAGTATTTCCTACAACGCCCTAGACCGGCGTTCAGCCCCCCGCCTCGGGAGAGTGTGGTTTCAATGAGTTTTGCTTCTGATCGCCCAGGTGAGAACGCGCCAAGGGCGAAGTCGCCGACTTCGTTTTATCCAATTTCAGCGGGGGGAGCGAACATAAAAGAAGAAGCTTCGCTGCGCGACGTGATTCGCGTGTTGCGCAAGCGCAGAAATCTGATTCTGCTATGGACGCTTGGCTGTACCGTTCTCGCGTTCCTCGTTTGCGCAGTGATGCGGAATTCCTATTCCTCTACCGCCACTTTGCTGGTCGATAAGCAGAATTCGAGCGGCATGGGTATGGGCGCGCTGGAAGATTTGGCATCGTCGATGGGCGGCGAAGACGATCTCACGACGGAGTTGACCACGCACTCCACGGTTCTCCAGAACGATACCACTACCCTTCGCGTGATTCGCAGCCTGAACCTGGACAAGGTGTACGCTTACAAGCCGGGGATTTTCGGCTGGAACCGCGCCATCAGGGCGGAAATCGGCCTGCCGCTCGAGAAAGCCACGGCCACGCGCGAGCGCCTGCTTTCCATTGTCCAACGCAAGCTCAAGGTCGAACCTGAGCAGAACACCCGGCTCATCACGGTGAAATACACCGATGGCAACGCGCAGCGCGCCGCCGATGTGGCCAACGCCTTCGTGGAGGAATACATCCACGAGTACCTCGAGAGCCATTTCAATGCGACGGCGCGCGCCTCCGACTGGTTGAGCGGCCAGCTCGATTCTCTCAAAGCGCGCGTAGCCGAGTCGCAGCAGAAACTCTCCGATTACGAAAGCAAGACCGGCTTGAGCGTTCTCATGCTGGGCCTGGGTGAGAACTCCGGCGGGGCGGGCGGCGGAGCGGGCTCAAGCAGCGGCGGCCACATTCCCGCGCTCGACAAGCTGGCCGCATTGAATCAGGAGCTGACCGCGGCCGAAGCTGACCGCATCACCAAGGAAGCCATCTATCAGCTCACGCAGACCGAGAGCCCTGAAGTGGTGTCGGGCCTCGGCTCCAGTCCCCTTGCCTCCAAGGCCAGCGGCGGTACCGCGATCACTGAGGGCGAGGGCCTCACCGTTCTGCAAGGCCTGCGCACCCAGGAGGCCGCGCTGCGCGTGCAATACGGCGACGACGCCTCGAAATATGGCGCCAACAACCCCCATCTCGCGGAGTTGCAGGGTGAGATCGCCGCCATCGACAAATCCATCGGCGAAGAGCTCAAGCGCATCAACGAGCGCGCCAAAAACGATGTCGAGCTCGCCCGCCGCACGGAAGACGGGCTGCGCCAGGCCTACAACGACGAGCAGGCCGATGTGAACAAGCTCAACGACAACACCATTCAGCTCGAGGTTCTGGCCGGCGAAGCGCTCTCCAATCGCGAGCTTTACGACGAGCTGTTCACGCGCCTGCAGGAGGCCCAGATTCAGGCCGGCGTGAGCGCCACCAATCTCGACCTCGTCGACGAAGCCCGTCCCACCTCGGTCCCCACCAGGCCCAACTGGAGGGTCTATCCCATCATCGGTCTCGGGACAGGCCTGTTTCTGGGCATCGCCTTTGGCTTTATGCGCGAGAGTCTCGACGAAGCCATCGTCACCCCGGAGCAGGTGCAGAAGATCGGCCTGCTTCCCGTGCTCGCCGACATTCCCCTCATCCGCGCCGAAGACCTGGAGCGCGCCAAGGCCGGTGAAGGCCTGGCCGGGGGTCTGCCCCAGGGAGTCGACCCGCTGGAGCAGAGCTTCCTGCTCACCAAGCCCAACGCGCCTGCGGCAGAAGCCTACCGCGCGCTGCGCACCGCCATTCAGCTCTCCGTCGCCGACAATCCTCTGCGCGTGCTGCTCATCACCAGCCCTCTGGGCGGAGACGGCAAAACCACCATCTCTTACAATCTCGCCGTTGCCTTCGCCCAGCACGGGCGCAAAGTGCTGCTGCTCGACTCCGACATGCGCAAGCCCAGCGTGCACACGCTCTTTCGCACCTCCAAGACCAACGGCCTGAGCGAAGTGCTCACTGGCGGCATTCCATTCTCTCGGGCCTTGCGGGCCCACGATTACCTCAAGAACCTCTATCTGCTTCCCTCCGGCACCACTCCGCCGAATCCCGCCGAACTGATCGATTCCCGCCGCTTCGACGCCCTGCTCGAGGAGGCCAAAAGCCAGTTCGATCTCGTGATCATCGACAGTCCGCCCGTTCTCATGGTCACCGATCCCGTCATCCTCTCCACCAAGACCGACGGCACCATCATCGTTCTTCGCTCGGAAAAAACCTCCCGGCCCGTCCTCAAGCGCGCCGTGGAAGTGCTCGCGCACAGCCCGGGGCGAAAGCTCGGCTTTATCATCAACGGCATGGACACCAAATCCGTCGAATACTACTATTCCTATGGCTATTACGGCGATAACAAGTATTACGGCGAGGAGGCATGAGATGCGTCTGAATCCCGCTGCCCGCTTCGCCCTCGCCTGTGCGCTCCCGGCGTTGCCCGCGCTGCTGCTCGCGCAGGGCGCCATGCCCGCGCCCCAGTTCGGTTCCACCACCGGCGCCAGCGGTGGCGCGGGCGCCTCTGCCGCTGCGGCCGCGCTCAAAGCCGGTTCCACCGGGATCATCGCCGTACCCGAAGACTTTTCCAAGCTCAAGATTCAGCCCGGCTTTCAAATTGAAGCGCAGGTCTTCGACGAGCCCGACCTTTCCGGCCAATTCCGCGTCGGCTCTGACGGCAACATCGTGATGCCTCTCATCGGGCCCGTGCAAGTGGCCGGCAAAACCCTGCGCGAGGCCGAGCAAACCGTGCAGGATGCCTTCAAATCCGCCGAGATTCTCAAGAATCCGCAGGTCACGCTCGACATTACGCAGTACGCTCCCACGCTGGTGACCGTGCTCGGCGAAGTCATCAGTCCCGGCCGCCTGCAGATGCTCGCGCCGCACAGCCTGCTCGAAGTGCTTTCCTTTGCCGGTGGCGAAACCCAGCTGGCCGGCGGAAAAGTGGAAGTGCGCCACGAGGAGAACGGCGAAGTCACCACCAGCACCTTCGAATACGCGCGCGACAGCAACGGCGACTCCATCGCCAGCGTGATGGTGCACGACGGCGACATGGTGATTGTGCCCCGGGCCGGCATTGTTTACGTGCTCGGCCAGGTCACTCGACCCGGCGGATTCCTTATGGAGGAAGACGGAAAGCTCGATGCCGCGCAGGCCATCTCCATGGCCATGGGCACCACCCTGCTCGCCAGCACCAAGCACATCCTCATCATCCGCCGCAAGCCCGATGGCACCTTCGTACAGTTCGAAGTCAACTACAACGACATGGTTCGCGGCAAAATTACGCCGCCCCCGTTGCAGCCGCAGGACATCGTCTACGTGCCCAACAGCAAGATCAAAACCGCTTTTTCTGACACCCAGAGCGTTCTCTCTGCAGCCGCAACCGCCGCCATCTATCGCGGCTCGGATTGAGCGCATTCTGGAGCAGCCGCACCGCGTGCATCTCGGTCGGCTGCGCCGTTACCCTGGTCATGCACAACCTGCGCTCTCCCTTGTGATCAAGGTCACATCCATTCAGTTAACGCAAGGGCACTATGGTTGCCATAGAGGGTCCCTGCATGAATATGGCTGTGCTCCTGGATAAATTGACGGAGATCGAGTTGTCGATCGGAATCGCAAGCAACAATGTCCTGCGCAACATGGTGCTCGACGCGCAGGATTGCATCCTGACCATGCAGAAAACCAGGGTGGAAGATCTCTTCAGAGTGTCCCGCCGGCCGCTCCAAGATCGGCCTTCCGCGTCGCGTTACGCCGCATGAGCCGCTTTTTCCCGTCTCAATGCCATAGCAACACCAGCCTGGCACAACACCGTTCGATCGCGCCGGGTACTGCCGCAGGCGAAAGCCTGCGCCCCGAAGAGGATGAACCCCATGCAGGATCTCACGCAAAGGACAATTGTTCTTTTAAGGAAAGCCTCCGATTTTGCCGCGGCCGCGTATGACAGCGATCTGACCGAAGTCGAGATCGACGGAGGAAGAGTGAACGCCATCAACCTGGAACTCGAGCTGCGCACACTTGCCGGCAAGCTCGAACACACGGCCCGCCTGCAGCGCTCGCGCGAACAGGCAAACGCCTGAGAGGCCCGCGCGCCGCCGTCCTGCGCCTTCCGCCATTCCTTCCCTCAGCTGGCCGCCCAGCTCCAGTTGCGCACTTCGGGAAGATCCATGCCATATTTGCGGATGTATTGCTTGTGCTCGACCAGCTTGTCCTTGAGCTCCTGCTTCAGGTACGCGCCTTTGTCCTCAATCTGCGGAATGCGGTCGATGGTGTCCATGGCCAGGTGAAACCGGTCGAGATCGTTCATCACCGTCATATCGAAGGGCGTGGTGATGGTGCCCTCTTCCTTGTAGCCGCGCACGTGAATGTTGTTGTGGTTGGTGCGCCGGTAGGTGAGCCGGTGAATGAGCCAGGGATATCCGTGGAAGGCGAAGATCACTGGCTTGTCCCGGGTGAAGAGCGTATCGAAGTCCGCGTCGCTGAGCCCGTGCGGATGCTCCGTCTGGGGCTGCAGCTTCATCAGGTCCACCACGTTCACCACCCGCAGCTTGAGTTCCGGCAGGTGCTGGCGCAGAATCGACACCGCGGCCAGCGTCTCCAGCGTGGGCACGTCGCCGCAGCACGCCATCACCGCGTCGGGAGAGTCGCCGCGGTCGTTGCTCGCCCATTGCCAGATGCCGATTCCCTCCGTGCAATGGTTCACCGCGGCGTCCATGGTGAGCCATTGCGGCGCGGGATGCTTGCCCGCCACCACCACGTTCACGTAATGGCGGCTGCGCAGGCAGTGATCCATCACCGAAAGCAGGCAGTTTGCGTCCGGCGGCAGATAAACCCGCACCACCTCGGCTTTCTTGTTGACCACATGGTCAATGAACCCGGGGTCCTGGTGCGTGAATCCGTTGTGATCCTGCCGCCACACGTGCGAGGCCAGCAGGTAGTTGAGAGACGCAATTTTGTGCCGCCACGCAAGCCCTCTCGTCACCTTCAGCCATTTCGCATGCTGGTTGAACATCGAATCCACAATGTGAATGAAAGCCTCGTAGCAATTGAACAATCCGTGCCGGCCCGTGAGCAGGTACCCCTCGAGCCATCCTTCACACTGGTGCTCGCTCAGCACCTCCATCACCTCGCCCTGGCGAGCCAGGAATTCGTCGTTTTTTTCCGTTGCCGCTTCCCATTGCCGGCTGGTGGCTTCAAAGACCGCAGTCAGGCCGTTGGAGATGGTCTCATCGGGGCCGAAGATTCTGAAGTTGCGCTGCTCCCGGTTCAGCTTGGCCACATCGCGTAAAAACGGCCCCAGCACGCGCGTGTCGCCGATGCCCATGGTGCCCGGTGTTTTCACCTCCACCGCGTAATCGCGAAAATCCGGCAGGCGCAGGTCGCGCAGCAGGATGCCGCCGTTGGCGTGCGGATTGGCTCCCATGCGCCGGTTGCCCTGAGGCGCAAGCTCGGCCAGCTCTGCCTTCAGCCGGCCCGTCTCATCGAAGAGCTCTTCCGGCTTGTAACTGCGCAGCCACGCCTCCAGCAACTTCAGGTGCGCGGGATTCGTCGCCGGATCGGTAATGGGAACCTGGTGCGAGCGGAAGGTGCCTTCGATCTGCTTGCCATCCACCACCTTCGGCCCCGTCCATCCCTTGGGCGAGTTGAGCACGATCATCGGCCAGCACGGCCGTTCCGTCTTCCCTCCGGCGCGCGCGTCCTTCTGGATCTTCCTGATCTCCTCGATCACGCGATCGAGCGTGGCCGCCATCGCCTGGTGCATCTTCTCCGGCTCGTGTCCCTCCACAAAATACGGCGTCCATCCATAGCCGCGCAAAAGCTGCTCCAGCTCCTCGTGCGGAATGCGCGCCAGCAACGTGGGATTGGCAATCTTGTATCCGTTCAAATGCAGAATCGGCAGCACCGCGCCGTCGGTCGCCGCATCGAGAAACTTGTTCGAGTGCCACGCCGTCGCCAGCGGCCCGGTCTCGGCCTCGCCATCGCCCACCACGCAGGCCACCATCAGCTCCGGATTGTCCAGCACCGCGCCAAATGCGTGGCTCAGCGAGTAGCCCAGTTCGCCGCCCTCGTGAATCGATCCCGGTGTCTCCGGCGACGCGTGGCTGGGAATGCCGCCGGGAAAGGAGAACTGGATGAACAGCTTTTTCAGGCCCTCTTCGTCCTGGCTGACGTGGGGATAAATCTCGCTGTACGTGCCTTCGAGATACGTGCCCGCAACCACGGCGGGCCCGCCGTGCCCGGGCCCCGAGACATAAATCATGTCCAGGTCGTACTTTTTAATCACGCGGTTCAAATGCGTGTAGATGAAGTTCTGCCCCGGCGTCGTGCCCCAGTGGCCAAGCAGCATATGCTTCACATCGCCCAGCTCGAGCGGCCGCTTGAGCAGCGGGTTGTCGTAAAGATAAATCTGACCCACAGAGAGATAGTTGGCGGCTCGCCAGTACGCATCCATCTTCCTGAGCAGGTCGGGCGAAAGCGTCTTCTCCATCCTTCTTCTCCTCAGCCGTTCCTCTGGTCGTTCACGTCATCCGATGCGCAGGACGCGCGCGGGTTCCGTTCCTCTGCAAACAGTATTACGCTGCGGGATCAACGCTGTGTCAAAGCGTTTTGAACCGGGCGCGCCATCAGCCTGCGCGGATTCCCAAAGACCAATTTGGGCTTCGAGCGGACGGGAGGGATCGGCGGCCTTCAGGCCGCGGCATAACCGCCGCTCTCGTTGCGGGGCTTCAGCCCCGGATCAACGGATGAACCGCCGCCTGCCGATATACACTCGAGGTGCGCGTTGCGCGATTTTCGCTGACGCAGGGAACGCGCGGCGCTCCTCCCATGAAATCCATCGAACGCTTCAAAATCCCGCCCGGATCGAAGGTCAGGCTCAAGGATTTCGACCCCTCGTTCAAGGGCGGCCACAAAAGCCATGAGGCCGCGGCAAAGGAGATCGATCACTATCAGCAGAAGCTGCGCGCCCTCCAGGACCTGCTCTATGGCGAGCGCCGCCACTCCCTGCTCATCTGCCTGCAGGCCATGGACACGGGCGGCAAGGACGGCGTCATCAACCACGTTCTCGGCGCCATGAATCCGCAGGGCTGCCGCGTGGCTCCGTTCAAGGAGCCCTCCGCCGAAGAGCTCGCGCACGACTTCCTCTGGCGTGCGCACAAGGCCGCTCCGGCGCGCGGCGAAGTGGTCATCTTCAATCGCTCGCATTATGAAGATGTGCTGGTGGTCCGCGTGCACAACCTGGTTCCCAAATCCGTCTGGTCGCGCCGCTACGACCAGATCAACGCTTTCGAGCAGGAACTCGTCGCCAACTCGACCCAGGTCCTGAAGTTTTTCCTGCACATCTCCGCCGGCGAGCAGTTGAAGCGCTTCAAGCAGCGTCTCGACGATCCTGCCAAGCATTGGAAGATCAGCGAATCGGACTACAAGGAGCGCGCTTACTGGGACAAATATGTTGAAGCCTACGAGGACGCGCTCTCCCGGTGCAGCACCGCGCACGCGCCCTGGTTCGTGATTCCCGCCAATCACAAGTGGTTTCGCAATCTCGCCGTCGCCCGCATCGTGGTGGAGCATCTGGAGGCGCTCAAGATGAAATACCCCGCGCCCACCGTCGACATCGAGCACATCCGCCGCGAATACCACGCCGCGAAAAAGAAGTAGACCCGCTTCCGGCACCAAAAAACGGTGCCCCATCCTTGCGGCGCTTTTGCTTCTGCCGCAAGGGTGGGAGACCACGACAATTGACTCGCCGCACTCGCCGTCAACGAACCCCTCATACGCACTCGCCCTCGCCCGCCGGTTCTTGATTCGCCTCCGCACCCGCGCGCCATCGCTCGAAAGCTCCCAGCGCATCGTGCAACCGCTCGAAGACCTGACCAGGGCCGAACGCTGCGCTCAGATGATGGCGTTCGAAATCCGCCTTCGTGCTCGGCGCCAGTCGGGCAAATCCCAGCCGCACGCCTGTTTTCTCCAGTTGATCCTTCAATTCAAGAACAATGCGCGCCGCGCTGTAATCCACGTTGGCAATCGCTTCGGCGTCCACAATCACCCAGCGCACCCCTTCTGACCGTGTGGGGTCAGGCGGCCGCTCCGCCAGCACCAGGATCTCCTGGGCAAAGCGGCCGGCGTTGGCATAGAAAAGCGAGGCGCCGAAGCGATACAGCACCAGCCCCGGTTCGGTCGCTGCTCCGCGCACCGCCGGGATCACCTTCCACGTCAGGTTGGCATCGGGAATAATCACCCCCGTGTAGGGGTGGTAGCTGTGGTGCACAATGCGCAACAGCGAAACCGCCATCGCCACCACAATGCCGTCCTCTACGCCCGCCACCACCACCACGATGGCGGTGGTCAGCGCCACGGCAAATTCTCCCGGGCTCTCACGGCGAATACCGAACAAGGCGCGCAGGTTGATGAGGTGAATGGCCACCAGCAGCACCAGTGCGCCCAGCACGCACTGCGGCAGGTACGCGAGCGGACGGGTGAGGAACACCAGCACGCAGGCCACCACGCCCGCCGTTGCCGCCTGGGCTATCTGGCTCTGCCCTCCGGCGCTTTCCACCGCCGCCGTTTGCGTGGGGCTCCCGTTCACCACAAAGGTTCCGCTCACCGCGGCGGCAGCGTTGGCTGCGGCCAGCCCGAGTAGGTCCTGGTTTTCATTCAACTCCTCATGATGCCGCACGGCATACACGCGCGCCGTGGCCGCGCTCTGGGTCACAATCATCACCGCGCACGCGGCGGCGACCGGAATAAGCGGCAGAATCTCCCGCCATGGGAGCAGCGCAAAGTGCAGATGCGGCAACCCGCCGGCCACCGCGCCAATCGTCGCCACGCCATGCGTGGACAGATGCCAGTAGGCGCTCGCCCAGGTCGTGCCCACCACCGCTACCAGCGGACCCGGAATCTTCGGCGTCACATAGCTCAATCCCAGCACTACGGCCAGCACCGCGGTCGAAACCAGCAGCGTGGGCACATGCACCTGAGCCAGCCCGCGGCAGATTTCGATCACCTGCATCACCGTTCTGCGCGACTCCACCTGCACCCCGAGGGTCTCTCCGAGCACGGCGATACCCACCTGGAATCCGACCCCGGTCAGGAATCCGATCAGCACCGTCTGCGAAAGAAAGTCGGCAATGAAGCCCAGCTTGAGCAGCCGTCCCAGCAGGAGAAATGCGGCCGTCAACAGCGCCACGTAGCCGGCCAGGAGGACGTAATGCGCACTCGCTGCCGTCGCCATGCCATTGAGGCCGCTGGCGAGAATCGCGGCCGTCGCCGAGTCCGCCGCAACCACCAGGTACCGCGAGCAGCCGAACGCGGCAAAGGCCACGATGGGCAACAGCAGCGTGTAAAGGCCCGTCACCACCGGCATCCCGGCGATGCGCGTGTATCCCAGCACCTGGGGAATGTTCATCGCCGCCAGCGCCACGCCCGCACGCGCATCGCGCAGCGCGCCCGATCGGCTGAACGGCCTTATTCCCCGAAGCCATTTCGCTGGCAAAACAGGACTCCCGCGGAGCGCGGCCATCGCCGGCATCGCGCCCCCAAAAAGAATGCTGCCATGCTAAATCAAACTGGCGATGGGGTTTGGATTGAGATGCGGCAGGGAGCCGGAGGCAAATCCTCACCCGCGCGCGAAATCACCCCAGAGCCATCCCACGTCTGCGAACGCGTGCGCACTGTTCAAATTATTGATTTTGCCTGGTTTGGTGGGCGGTCAGGGACTCGAACCCCGGACCTCTTCCGTGTGAAGGAAGCGCTCTAACCAACTGAGCTAACCGCCCGAAAGGAAAGAAGAAAAGACTGCGCCGGCTGGCCTTCCCGTAGGGTAGAGTAACACCAGCAGCCGTTCAGGGCCAAACCGGCATTCCGGTTGGCCCGGGGCGGTTTTGTGCGAGCAAAACCAGGCATGTTCTGGAGAAACCAATCGACCCCGAAAGAGCTGCCTCCGGCCCGTCAGCAGAGATCGGCGCTGGGGCGGTTTGGGGGCATTTTCCGGGAAATCGCCGGGGAATCGGGCTGGCGTTTCGGCGTCCTTGAGCCTGCCGGCTTGCCCCCCTTTTCGGCCCGTCCTGCCGGCCGGATCCCCGCCGAAAACCCCCCGGCCACGCCTGCGGCAGGCGGCCGCAAACCGGCTTCTTCGCCCGGGGCCCGGCTGGCCCGGACCGGGCGTCCCGGCAAGGACGCCGGGGAGGCTCCCGGAGAGCGCGGCGGGAACGGAAATTCCGGCGAAGAAACCGGTTACGGGGCGCAACCTTCCCCTCGCGACGGGGTTTCTGAAGATATGGCGACCATGGTCCTGGACAGTGCGGCCCTGGTAGCGGGATCAGCCGCGGGCTCCAACCTCCGGCCGAACCCGGTACCGGAGTCCGGTCTGAACTCTCGGGGCGAAGTGGATCCGGCCGGCGATGCAGCGGTGATGCTGCGCGTGGCCGCGGGCGACGAAGCCAGTTTCAATTACCTGGTGGAAAAATACCACCGGCCCATGATTCACTTCCTCTATCGGATGGTCCACAATCAGTCCGTCGCCGAAGAACTGGCGCAGGAGGTGTTCCTGCGTGTCTATCGTGCCAGGGACAGCTACCGGGCCGAAGCCAGGTTCACTACCTGGCTTTACCGGATTGCCACCAACCTGGCAGTGAATCATGCGCGCGACACCCGGCACGAGCGCGCGGCGCAGACGGTGTATCTGGACGCTCCGGACGAAGAAACCGGGACGACCCCCGATCTGGCCGACGACGAGCCCTCGGTGGAGCAGCGGCTGCTGCGCAAGGAGCGCATGGCCGCCATTCGCAGTCATGTGATGGCGCTGCCTGAGCGCCAGCGCATGGCGGTGCTGATGCACAAGTATCAGGGGATGGATTACCGGCAGATCGGAGAGGTGCTCAAGTTGAGTGAATCGGCGACCAAGTCGCTGCTCTTTCGCGCCTATCAGACGCTGCGGGAAAAACTGAAGGATTTTGTTTGAGTGCATACAAGCCGGCCAGGAACGGGAATCGACCGGCAGGGAGTGGGGTGGCCATTATGAAGCGGATGAATTCGAATTGCACCGGAATGGGATCGAAGCTGCCGGAGTCGAAGCTTGTTGACCTGTTGCTCGATCCTGCATCGGCGCCTGCCAAGGTTCAAGCGCACGTTGCCGGGTGCGAGAGCTGCCGCAAGGAGCTGGAATCGCTGCGCGCCACCATGGGCCTGATGGATGCGTGGCGGGCTCCGGAACCGAACCCCTACTTTCTTACCCGGCTTGAGGCGCGGATGCGCGAGGAGCGTGAGGCCGCGCCCGCTGGCCCCATTGCTGGATTGTTCGCACGGCTCCGCGCCCGCGTCGCCTATGGCCCCAGCCTGCATGCGCGTCCGCTGGCTGCTATGGCGCTGACGGTGGTGCTGCTCCTGGGCGGTGGAACCTATCTCGACGTTGCCGTCTGGAATACGCCCACCCAAGTCGACAAAGATGCCGCCGTGGTCCACGATCTGCAGCTTCTGGACAACAATGCCCAGGTGCTGGACCAGATGGACACGCTCTCGGCCGATCAGAACGGAGACTGAGGCGGTTGAAATTGCGGCCACTGGCAGGGAGAGAAAGTCGTGAAGTGGAACTCGAGCACGGAGCGGATGCATCCACGCGGGATGCGCCCATGGGTCACGCGTCCCTGGGCGGGAACCGCGGCCCTGCTCTTGCTCTGCCTGCTTGCGGCCCCGGCCTTCGGGCAGCGCGGCCAGGAGGCGCCGGCTGCGCGCTCTCGCTTTGCTGAAAACCATCCCCGCGCCGCCGCGCGCCAGCAAGCTCGCCAGGAAGCCAGGCAGCGTCAGCAGGGCCGCTATCAGCCCAATCAGAATCCGGACCAGCGTCCTCCGGCTGCCGATCGGCCGGCCTATCCCAACGCCAATCCCAATGACGGAAACGTGCGTCCGGCCTATCCCGGCGCCGCCGGCCGCGCCGGCAATCCCAACTCCCGCTATGCGCCTCCGGGCCATCTTCAGGACTGGTTGAATCAGCACCGCGGCCTGGCCATCCAGGACCAGGAGCGTCTGCTGCGCAACGATCCCGCCTTCACGCGCCAGGCGCCGGCCGAGCAGCAGCGCGAAGTGCAACAGCTCCATCAGCTCAACCAGATGAGCGAGCAGCAGCGCACGCTCCGTTTGGAGCGCAATGAGATGCTGGAGCGCCTGTCTCCGCAGGAGCGCATGAACTTGAGCGCCGCCAGCCGCCAGTTTGCCGCGCTGCCGCCCGATCGCCGCCAGGCCATGACCAACGCTTTTCGGGATCTGCGCGCCGTGCCGTCCGATCAGCGCGACACCGTGCTCAATTCCGCGCGCTTCCAGAGTCAGTTCTCGCCGCAAGAGCGCGATATTCTTTCGAATTTCCTGCGCATCGAGCCTTATCAGCCGCCCCAATGAGCGCGCTCGCTCTCGCCCCGGCCATTTCCTGATCGCGCACCGGAATCAGGACGTTCTCCTCGTCCCGGTGCCAATCCGCATTCTGTTATCCTTTCCCTGTGCTCAGCCGAAAAAGTGCAAACAGAGCGCGCCGGCACGCCCGAACCGTTAAGTGGACCGCTGAATCATGACCACTCCTGCGCTGGCCAACCCCGGGCATTGGCCCGAAGTTGAATCTCCCGCCTTCGCAGAGGCAGGGTCCTTCGGCCAGGTCAACCTCTGGCGCAAGATCGTTCTCTGGACCGTCGCCGGCTATCTCATCCTGAACACCGGCTTCGAAATGATCCGCATTCCCCCCGCCGGCGCGGGCATCCCCATCGGCGAACTGGTCCTCGTCATTTCGCTCTGCATCGTCGACAGCATGGCCGTGCTCACCAAGATGGCGGCCGAGGTCTGGATCGTCCCCATTCTTCTGTGGTGGGCGCTGAGCCTCAGCCGCTCGCTCTACGACCTTCACGTCGGCGGTGCGTGGTCCTTCCGCGACGCCTCCCAGGCCATCGAATCGCTCTACCTGATCGTCGGCTTCTGGCTCGTCAACAGCTCCTCGAACATGCATTACTTCTTTCGCTGGCAGCGGCGCATGTTTATCGCCGCCATTATCTACGGCCTGCTCTTTCCCCTTTCAGACACCCTGCAGAAATTCTCGCCCAGCCTGCCGGGCATGAGCACCACTTCGGCAAGCCTGTTTTTCCAGGTCGTCAACACGCCCAATATCCTCGTCTGGGCAGCCTGCTGGCTGCTCATCAAGCGGAGACGCAGTCGCAGTCCGGTGCGGGGCAGAGAATTGCTGGCCGGCATTTTGATCGCGTTTGCCGTTGCTTTTGCGCAGGCGAGAACCATGTACCTTGGCGTGCTGGTGGTGGGCGTTGTACTCTTCCTCACCCGCAGCCGCATGGCCGCGCGCTGGTCCGCAATGCTGCTGCTGGGCGCTTTGATTATCGCCGCGATTTCCGTCTCCGGCATCGAGGTCAAGGGGCGCCTGGGCCAGAAGATCTCGCTCAATTTCATCGTCTCCCACTTTGAGGCCATCTCCGGCAAGTCGTCCTCTGCAGAAACCCAGGGCGCGGCCGGAGGCGTGCCGCAGCGCATCAGCTGGTGGCGGGCCATCTACAAGAAGATGACCGACTCGCCGGGGAAGATCGTCTTCGGCCTCGGGTACGGTATCCCGCTCACCAACTTCCGCGCTGGAGGCGTCTACACGCGAGAGCCCCACAACAGTTATGTCTCCGTGATTGCGCGCCTCGGCGTTTCCGGCATGATCGTCTGGCTTCTTATGCAGGGTGCGCTCTTTTTCTCCTGGGCGCGGGCCTACCGGCTTGCGGGCCGCATGGAGTGGTTTGAAGATCGCGGCAACCTGCTCGTCCTCATCATCTTCAACATTCTGCTGCTCAACACCGCCATCGGCGAGGATGGATTCGAAAAGCCGTTTTACGCCATTCCGTACTACCTGTTTTTCGGGATCATCCTGCGCTACGGAAGAATTCTGCGCCGCGCGGCCTACGACCCGGATGGCGACCCGTATGCCTGAGGAAAAGCGCAGGCGCCGGCGAACGCGGCCGCGCACCGCTTGCGGACATTTCATCCCTGGTCCGCAATTCCTGTTTGCTTGAGGGTTATAGGTTGAGGCGCCCGTGCTCCGCCGGTCCTCAGCTCAGGCAGTCTTTCTGAGAGACTTCCACAACTGGCCCTCGATCCATGGATAGGTCTTCTTGAGGCCATCGTAGAGGCTCATTGTGGGCTCCCAGCCGAGTTCCTTGCGCAGCAGCCGGTTGTCAGAGTTGCGGCCGCGCACGCCCGTCGGTCCGGGAACATTTCTGATGGCGATCTTCTTGCCGGCAATTTTCATGATCATGCCCGCCATCTGGTTGATGGTGACCATCTCTTCCGAGCCGATGTTCACCGGTCCCGGAAAAGAGCTTTCCATCAGCCGGCGCACCGCCTCGATGCACTCGTCGATATAGAGGAAGGAGCGCGTCTGCTGCCCATCACCCCACACTTCGATGGTGCCACCGTCGGGCTGCTCGGCAATCTTGCGGATCAGCGCCGCCGGAGCCTTCTCCTTGCCGCCGCGCCAGGTGCCCTCGGGGCCGAAAATGTTGTGGAAGCGCGCCACGCGCACATTCAGTCCGAAATTTCGTGAAAAGGCAAAATAGAGCCGTTCGCTGAACAGCTTCTCCCATCCGTATTCGCTGTCCGGAGCGGCCGGGTATGCCGTCTCCTCGGCACACTTGGGATTGTTGGGGTCTTCCTGGTTATAAGCCGGGTACATGCACGCCGAGGAGGAATAGAAGATCTTCTTCGCCTTGCGCTGTACGGCGAAATCGGCGGCATGCAGATTGATCATGGCCGAGTTGTGCATCACATGCGCGTCATTCTCGCCGGTAAAGATGTACCCCGCGCCGCCCATATCGGCGGCAAACTGGTAAACCTCGTCCATGTCTTCGTCGAGGATGGCTTCCCAGCTCTCGCGCAGCCGCAGATCGGCAATCACGAAGTCGTGTGCTTCCGAAGAGCCGAATTCCGGGTACTTGAGGTCCGACCCGCGGACCCAGTAGCCTTCGGCTCGCAGGCGCCGCACCATGTGGCTGCCGATAAATCCGCCCGCGCCGCACACCAGAGCCCTTTTCGCCGTCATCTCCGTCTGCTCCTTCACTGGGGGGTTGAGGAACGTTGCGCGTCAATTCACGCTTGCTTATGGTTCCATCGTAACATTCTGCATGCAAGGCATTGCCGGTTGCAGGCATCTAAAGTGGAACCTGCCGGGCTGATTCATTGGGAACCCGTTCGCCGCTCTTAGGGCCGCGCGTGCGGGAGCGATGTAAAGTATTGGTGTTGCCGGTTCCGCTCCGGCGCCACCCGGTTTCCTGACCGGCGAGGAGGCACCCCGCGCGGCATGAAGCATGCGAACCCGATCGCAAGCCGTCTTCTGATCTGGAGCACGCGGCATGCCCCGTGGACCATCCGCCGCATCGTCGGCCTGGTTCTTGGTTCCGACGTCGCCTGCACGCTCCCTGAGACCACCATCATCGGCCATCCCTACGGCATCGTGATCCACTCGCTCACGCGCATCGGCGAAAACGTCACCATCATGCAGAACGTGACCATCGGTTTCCGCCGGCCCGGAGAGACTGAGGGCGCGACCATCGGTGACGGTGCAACGATCGGTGCCGGCGCCGTCCTCCTCGGGCCCATTCACATCGGTGAGGGCGCCGCCATCGGCGCCGGCTCAGTGGTGCTTGAAGATGTGCCGCCTCATGCGACCGCCGCCGGTAACCCCGCGCGGCTCGTTCGCCCTGCCCGGAGCACCCTCCCGTAGCCGCCGCCTTTCGGCTTCGCCGCCTCCATTCCGGCGGAGAAGGCTTCGGCCACGGAATGTTCTTTGCGCCTTCCATCTTTTGTGCGAGGTTGTAACCGATGCCCGAAAGCCGGAATATCGACGCCTCGCCCGGAGAGAAGAGCTGGCGCGCCGATCTGCGCGGCCGCATGGCGCGCAACCAGTGGCTCCTGGTGGACCAGGCGCTGGTCAGCAGCTCGAACTTCCTCACCACCGCCCTGCTGGCGCGGGCGCTGGGCGTGCGCGGCTTCGGCGTCTTCAGCGTTTACTACATCTCTCTGCAATATCTCAACAGCATCCAGCTTGCGCTCATTGTCCCCGCCATGATGAGCATCGGCCCGCAGCTCGAGGATGCCGCTGAACAACGCGCCTTCCTGCGCGGCATGGCCGGGTATCAATATCTCTTCTCGCTCGCCTGCGCTGCAGTCGCCGCCGCTCTCGCCCTCCTGGCCGGCACGCATTTCGTCAGATGGCGCGGCGAACCCGGACTGCTCCTTCCCTTTCTCCTCACCGTCGTCTGCTTTCAGCTGCAGGATTGGTACCGCCGCCTCTGTTATCTGCACGATCGCGGCCGCATCGTCTTCTGGAACGATGTCATCAGCTATGGGGGCCAGCTCGTCCTCCTCGCCCTCCTGTGGCGCATGCGGCGCATCGATGCCGGCGCGGCCTATTACGTCATCGCGGGAACTTCTCTCGCGGCTTTCGCGGCCGGTTTCTTTCTGGATGACCTCGGCACATCCTGGCGCGAAATCAAGCGGGCCATCGCGCGCAGCTGGAGTATGGGGCGCAGCCTGCTTGTAGCCAGCCAATCGCAGTGGCTCGGCTCGCAGGGTATCGTTCTTGTGGTCGCGGCCCTGGCCGGCCTCAGTGCCGCCGGCGGCATCAGGGCCGCAGTCACGCTCTTCGGTCCGGTCAATGTGCTCTACCAATTGATCGACAACGTCATCCCGGTGCGCGCGGCCCGCGCCTGCGCGCGAGGAGGAGAATCGGGCATGCTGCGCTACATG
Source organism: Acidobacteriaceae bacterium (assembly GCA_030041045.1). Classification (GTDB taxonomy): domain Bacteria; phylum Acidobacteriota; class Terriglobia; order Terriglobales; family Acidobacteriaceae; genus Telmatobacter. The sequence goes on along the minus strand of JASHOQ010000032.1, from coordinate 65,044 downwards.
CTGCGCTCCTTTTCCCTGCTTGCGGCGCTTATCGGGCCGCCCATTGTGGCGGCCTGCCTCTTCTCCCGCCCGCTGATGGTGCGCGTTTTCGGCAGCGCCTATGCGCCGTTTGCGGCTCTCGTCGTCTGGGAGGGCATTTACGTCTATCTGGCCCTGGCCTACCGCGGATTGGTTTACTACTTCCGCGCCTTGGAAAAAACCGCCGTGATTGCCCACACCGCCATGGCCGTGGCCATGGTCGCGGTGGCCGCCTGCGTGTGGCTCGCGCGCCGCTATGGCGCCGTGGGCGGAATGCAGGCTCTGGTGGCGGGACAAATCCTCAACGTGTCGATTCTCCTGGCCGCGCTCCTTCGCCGCACCGCCCGCGCCGCCTGACCGCGCTCCGGTCGCCCGAATCTACCCTTCGATCTCGCGTGCATCACCGCTTGTTCACATCCATTCCCAGCCGCCGCGTGGTGCGCTGCGCCATCAACTCCAGCGCCTGCCCTGCGCACGCGCCCACCACTTCGTCGATGGTGAGGGCCGCGTTGACCACCACGGCCCGCCCGCGCGCCGCGCCCGACGCCGCGAACTCCCGGTAGGCCTGCGCCTGCCGCGCCGACTCCTCCGCCGTGACCTCCTGCTTTCTTGCCTGCAGCACCTCCGCGGGCGCATCCAGAATGAGCATAAGATCGGGCATGGGAATCATGGCGCCAATCGTGCGTGCCAGCCAGCGTGGCGCGCGCGAGCGGAATCGCCGCGGATCGATGAGCAGGTCGCAATAATAGCGGTCGAAGAGGACCAGGGAGTTGCGCACCAGCAGCGCCCGCACGCGACCCCAAAACCCCAGCACATAATCGGCCCAGAAATACACCAGCTTCAGCGTGGACGCGGCAACTCCCCGCGGCTGCTGTCCGTGCGGATCCGTATTCGCGATCTCGGACGCACTCGTTCCCCTCAGCAGCCGCGGGCGCAGATGCATGCGCACAGTGCGCCGGAACGCGGGAGCAAGCGCCGCCTGCAATTGCTCGATCACCGTCGATTTTCCGCTGCCGTCCGGACCCAGGACCGCAATCCACAAGCCAGCCGGGTTCTTCCAGCGGCGGATGAGCCTGCCCAGTTCCGCCGCGCGGTCCCGCAGCGGGTAATGCGGAGCGCGCGCCATCAGCTCCTTGCCCAGCGCCGGCACCCTCGCAAAAACACCCTGCCAATCGCCTGATCCGCAAGCCAATGCCATCTGCTGCGCAGATTCGCGGCTGAGCCGCTGCTCCAGGATTTGCCCGCAGCGTTCCGGATCTTCCGTGAAAAGACGGCCCAGCTCTTGCGCCTGCGGCGCCTCGAGCCTGCCTTTTTCAAGACTCTTCACCAGGTAATAATGAAAATTGTCGGCGGCTGAGGCGACCCAGAATCCGTTCGCGTGCCGGCGCCGCCGCCTGAGGATCTCCTCCGCGCACAGCCATCTCCGGCCCTTCAGGCGGAAATCGGAGGCCGAATCCGGATGCAGGTAGAGAACCCTGCCCGGTCCGCTCTGCGCCAGCTCGAACCGCCGGGCCGTGGTCTCGTGCTCGATCTCCTGCACCAGCCGGAACCCCGCCGCATTCCCAATCTCCGTAAGAACCTGCGGCACGCGTACGAAGTCCGCAGGCGAAACCATGAAATCGATGTCGGAGTGCACTTCTGCCGGCAGGTCGTTGCACGCGCCCAGCAAACAATAGGCGGAGCAATGCCGTTCGAGCCCCTCCAGAAACGCGCGGACCGCCGCCTCGCCCGCATGCTCCGCCGGCAATTCAGTCAATCCTGCATCTCCTTGCCAAGTCCGTCGCGTATCGCCATGGAATCTGCGATTGATTATGCCAGACGCGCACAACGCTTCACCAGAAGGCGCCGGGCCCATTACCGGCAGCATTTTCCCCAGCGCGCGGGCAGTCTCTTGCCCAAGCTGCTGCCGCCCATTCACCTTCCATGTGCGCCTGGAGTGTCTCCATCGGTCATATTGCCCGCCTCCGCCGGAATCCGATAGGCTGAGAAGGGTCCTTCAGCAGTTCGGTTCTTGAAGAAATCTGCGGCACAACGGATGCACGGGATCGGATGTTCCGGGCAATGCCGCGCCGTGACTCGTCCGGCGCCGGAGAATCGGAAAAGGGAGAGGTAGTTGCGCATGTCACAACCAGTTTCCATCTGCGTGATCGGTTCCGGTTATGTGGGACTGGTCGCAGCCGCCTGCTTCGCCGAGATGGGCCATCGCGTACTCTGCGTGGACAACGACGAGGCCAAAGTGAAAACCCTGTGCGAGGGCGGAGTTCCGATCTTCGAAAAGCATCTGCCCGAGCTCCTCGCGCGGCACAGAATGGGCGGCATCGACTTTACCGTGGACCTTGCCTCGGCGGTCGAACAATGCGAAGTGGTTTTCATCGCCGTGGGCACGCCGCAGGGTGATAGCGGCGCCGCCGATCTCTCCTTTGTCGAGGCGGTGGTCTCCGAGATTGCCCGCTCCATCAGCGGATACAAAGTCATCGTGGAAAAGAGCACGGTTCCGGTCTACACCAACGAGTGGATCAGCCGTGTCCTGCAGCGGCACGGCGTTGCTCCCTCCAGCTTCGACGTCGTCTCCAACCCCGAGTTTCTGCGCGAAGGCACGGCCGTGGTCGATTTTCTGCACCCTGACCGCATTGTGGTCGGGGCCAACTCCGAGCGCGCCGCTCAAGTCATGCGCCGCGTCTATGCTCCGCTCACCGAGGGAACCTACTACGCGCAACCGGATGCTCTCCAGGGCGCGTGCAGCGCCTCCCGTCCGGCGCCGCTGGTGGTCACTTCGGCGCAGAGCGCGGAACTGATCAAGCACGCTTCCAACGCCTTCCTGGCGCTGAAAATTTCCTTCATCAATGCCGTCGCCAATCTGGCCGAGGCGGTAGACGGCGACATCCAGGACATTGCCGCGGGCATGGGCCTCGATACCCGCATCGGCCCGCGCTTTCTGCGCGCCGGACTCGGCTACGGAGGCTCCTGTTTCCCCAAGGATGTGGCCGCGTTCCGCTGGGTGGCGCAGCAGCGCGGCGTCGAGTTCCAGCTGCTCGACGAAATTCGCAAAATCAACGAGCGGCAGAAGGAGATTTTCTTCAACAAGGTGCTTTCCGCGCTGTGGACGCTGCGCGGCAAGCGGCTCGCCGCTCTCGGCCTGGCTTACAAGGGTGACACCGACGACATTCGCGAGTCGCCGGCGATCGATATGATCAAACGGCTGCTCGCGAGCGGCGCCCTCGTGACCGCCTACGATCCGGCAGCCATGGAACGCGCCCGCGAGGTTCTGCCTGCGAGCGACAGGATGGGCTACGCGTCCGGCGTGTTTGAAGCCGCCCGCGATGCCGATGCCGTTCTGATCCTGACCGACTGGAAGGAGTTCGCCAATATCGACCTCGTCCGGCTCAACCAGGAGGTGCGCTTCCCCATCGTCATCGACGGGCGCAACCTGTACCAGCCGCAGGTCATGCATGATCACGGATTCACCTATGTGAGCGTAGGCCGCCCGGCAATCTATCAGGCGCAGCAGGGCAAGCCGCGGAGCCTCGCCATATGAAGAGATTCGCCGGCATCGCGCAATCCCGTCCCGGCGCGCCTGGCCGCTCTGTGCCGGCAAGGAGCGCGCACACATAGCCATGCACGTTCTCGTCACCGGCGCTGCAGGATTTCTCGGTTCCCATCTCACGGATCGCTTGCTCGCCGAGGGGCACGCCGTTCTCGGCGTCGACAACTTCTCCACCGGCAACCGGGAGAACCTCGCCCATCTCGCTTCGAACCCGCGCTTCCGCCTTTTTGAATGGGACATCTGCAGGACCTTCCCGGCCGATTTTGATCCCGGCCCCATCGAATACGTCTTCAATTTCGCCTCGCCGGCCAGCCCGCCGGAGTACATGCGCCTGGCGGTCGAAACCCTCACCGCCGGTTCCGTGGGCACGCAGAACATGCTGGAGCTTGCGTCCAGCCAGGGCGCGGGATTTCTGCACGCTTCCACTTCCGAGTGCTACGGCGACCCTCTCGAGCATCCGCAGTCAGAAGATTACTGGGGCAACGTGAATCCTGTGGGTCCGCGCTCGGTCTACGACGAAGCCAAGCGCTACGCCGAGGCGCTGGTCATGGCCTATCACCGCACCCGCGGCGTCAACACCCATCTGGCTCGCATCTTCAACACCTACGGGCCGCGGCTCGATCCCAGCGATGGGCGCGTAATCTCCAACTTCATGATGCAGGCCCTGCGCGGCGAACCGCTCACCATCTATGGAGACGGCAACCAGACGCGCAGCTTCTGTTTTGTCGACGATCTCATCGAAGGCATTGTGCGGCTGGCGCGCTCCGGCGTGCACCTGCCCGTCAACATCGGCAATCCCGACGAGTTCACCATTCTCGAGTGCGCGCGGGCCGTTCTCGAAGTCACCGGCTCCAAAAGCGAGTTGTGCTTTGAAGCGCTGCCCGAAGACGACCCCATCCGCCGCCGCCCTGACATCACCCGCGCGCGCAAGCTGCTGGGTTGGGAGCCCAAGGTCGAGCTCAAGGAAGGTCTGGCTCGTTGCCTCGACTTTTTCCGCGGCAAATTCGCCTCTGCAAGCGAGAGCCGCTTGCATAAATAGTCTGGCGAAGGGAACGCGAGCCCTCAGGCCCGACTGAATCCGCGCTCAAATTCATCCGGCCTCCAGAAGAAGCCTCAATCCGCGCCGCACCGATTCGCAACCTGCCAGTTCACGTAAACCGGATTATCCACCAGCCATAGCTTTCCCGCGCCATCGGTCACCTCGGCGCGAAACCAGTGGCGGTTTCCGTCGCTTGTCCAATCCAGAGAGAACTCCTGTTCCGCGGATGAAATCGCCGTGTCGCCTCCGGGCGCAATCTCGTTGCCGTCCTCAACCCACCGGATCGTCCCTCCTTGCGCCGCGGTCACGCGCAGGCTCAAGTGCACGCTCGCACCGCGCGCCGCGTCAAGCTCGTCGCCTGCGTGCGCCTCTTCCTCTTGCGCCGCCCCCGGCGCGCTCGCGGTTACGTCCATGAGCCGGTCGTGCGTGCCGGCAAGATCGATAAATACATGCCCCTTGCGAATCCCTTCGAGAATGGCGGGCGTCGACAATTCCCGGGCGTACACCACCGTGGTCGGGCTCCCGATGGAGCCGATCTCATCGAGCGGTTGCATGGCGCGGTGATTGTCGCTGCCGCCGATTCCCGTGAGCCGGCAGCCGTTGTTCAGCTCCTTGTTCCAGAAGGGAATGCCCGAGAGCCCGTATTGCTCGCTTCCGCCGTTCACCGCTTCCACGCCGGCCAGGAGACGCATATCGACGGGTTTTGCCGGCGTCCATCCGCAGCCCAGGCAGATTTCGCCGCTCGGCGCCTCGGGATGATTGATCGAAGTCAGAGCGCCCAGCGCATCCGCATTCTTGAGCAGCGTGTTGACGTCGGGAACCGCGCTCGTTCCCAGGCGGAAATCCACAAAATCCGTGGTGCCGAGAAAGTTGATGTGCCCCTGAAAGGTGGTGACTTCCCGCCCCGGGATCAGCAGCACCTTATCGAAATACGGCTGCAGCTCGCGCATGGCGTCATACTGTGAACTGGCATTGTGGTCCGTAATGGCGATGAAGTCGAGCCCGCGCCGCGCGGCCGCATCCACGGTGAAGAACACGGGACAGGGAACCATGGTTCCCGTCTGGCTTGGACACTGCCCATCGCTGTGCGCGGTATGCATGTGCAGGTCGCCGCGGAACCATCCTGCTGCCGAGCGCAGCGGCTCGCGCAGGATCACGGGCTGTTGCGCCGCCGCGCCCGTCTTCGAAAGAAATACGTGAATCGTGTAGTGCGACTCCACGCCCTTGCGGATGTTGGGAACGCCGATCAGCACCTTCCACTCACCCGCGGGAATCGCGCCCGGCTCGCAGGAGGGCGTCGCGTCAGAGAGCCCCAGCGTGAGCATCGATTTGTTGCCGCCGCTCCAGCAGCGCAGCCCCGCGGGATCGAGCAGGCCCAGGTCAAGCGCCGTGTGCTGATCTTTGGCCGTATAGGCGAAGGTGATCGTCACCCGCTCCGTCCCTGCGGGCACTTGAAACGGCGCCTGCACGTAACTCTGGTTCTGGCTCCCAAGCACCACGCCTTCGAGCACCTGCTCGGTAAAGGCCGGTTGCTGCGGCATTGCGCGCGGGAGCGCAAGACAGACGAGCATGAACAGGCTGAGGCGCGCAATTCCGGCAGTGCGCAAAAAGGATCGCTGATCTCTTCTTTTCATGGTGGGAGGCGCGGGCGGCGCACCGCACATTCTAATGCATTTTCTGAGTAGCTGTATTCCGAAGGCGGACAGCTGAGTCGACGCGACCAACAGGGAGCGGCGATCTTGCGAGGCAGCGAAAAGGACACAGTCACTCAGAAAATGCCCTAGCAACGCTGCCCCTCGATGCGGAGGCTCGAGCGGAAAAAACAACCCGCATCCGGCGCCTTGAGCGTCGAATGCGGGGCTCGGAAAGACCGCAAGCAGCCTAGTAGAAAAGTTTCAGCGCGAGCTGCAGTGTGCGCGCGCCGTTGTTTCCGTTGCTGTTCTTCGTAGCCCCGATGTTGCTGAAGCTGCCGGCCTCCCAATTCAACTGTTGCGGTTGCACGAAGGGCGGCGTGTTGGTGATGTTAAAGGCTTCGGCGCGGAACTGCAGGTACGCCGCTTCTGTGAAGTGGAAGTTCTTGAGGATCGACGAATCCAGGTTGTTGAAGTGCGGTCCGCGCACTTGTTGGATCTCTCCACCGAGCGGCGAGTAATCGACCTGTCCGATTTGGGTAGCCGTGGGCGGCTGTGCGAACGCGCTGGGGTTGAGCCATTGCGTAAAGTTGTGCGGGCCCGTATAGAGGCCTTGACCGGCCACCACGTTGGCGGCGCAATTGAAGTCGGCCGTCGTGGCCACGGGGCAAGTGACCGTGAGCGGCTGCCCGCTCTGGAAGGTGTAGAAGCCGTTGATTTCCCACCCGCCCACGATGAGGTCCGCGGCCTTGTTGATGGAGGACCCGAACTGCCGTCCGCGGCCGAAAGGCAGGTCGTAGGTGGCGGCGGCGTGCCACAGGTCGGTGGCGTCGGCATCGCAGAGGCCATAGTCGCCCCTGATGCCGAAACCAGCGAGCCATTGGGCGCGGTAACCTGAGTTGAATTCCGAGTTCTGCGGCGCGTGCTGGTCGCCCCCGCACCGTGACCAGGTGTAGTTGCCCAGCACCAAAAGCCCATAGCTCATCTGGTGCTGATACGTTGCCTGCATGGAGTTGTAGCTGGTGACGGCGTTGGTGGTTTCGTAGGTGCCGTTCCGCGCCATGTACGGGTACGGAATATACAGCTGGGTGTTGGTGCCGGGAGGCAAGATTATAGAGTTGCTGTTCGAGGTCCCCAGAATATCCAGGTGACGGCCCTGGGTGCCGACATATCCCACCTGGAGGGCGTCGTGGGGTGTGAACTGATCTTCGATGGTCAGGTTCTCCGTCTGCACCAGCGGGGTGTGGTAGTTGTACTGGCGGCCGTTGAGAGTCGCGCCGAGATAGTCGCTTCCGATGTATTGGCCTCCCACGCAAGAGCTGAGCGGCAGGGTGGAGCAAGAAGCCGGCGTGGTTGTGTACGGAGTCGGGCTTTGCAGCACGGTCGGATTGTTGAAGTTGAAGTTATTGAAGGTATTCTCCAGAGTCGCGGGCGCGCCCGAAGTGCCGGCGAGCAGCGGGTGATTGGAGTCGGGCGAGGGGATGGTCTGCGTGTAGCCGAAGGGATAGTTCAGTCCCAGCGTGCCGCCGTAACCCAGGTTGCCCAGCGCTCCATAGGCCGTGCCGAAACCTCCGCGCAGCACCAGCGTAGGCTGGAGCTTGTAAGCGAATCCCACACGCGGCGCGAAGTTGGTCTTTTGATCGTTGCCGAGTGCGGAGTTTCCAGAGCAGACGATGTTGATACTGCTCAGGGCAGCAACGGTATTAAAGATCGTGGCCCGCGGCGTCTGGCATGACTGTTGGGGGATATAAAAGGTTGCGGTGGGGCCATTGCCGCCCGCGGGAAGGAAGTTGGACTGGTAGCCGCGGGTTTCGGCGTAAGGCGTAAAGAGATCCCAGCGCAGGCCCAGATTCAGCGTGAGCCTGGGGTTGAACTTCCAGTCGTCCTGGAAGTAGGCGCCGATGTACCAGCGATGGTCGTCGGTGACAGGAATGTTGGAGGCGGAAAAGCCGTTCTGGCCGCCGACGAGGTTGACGCCGGTGCTGGTCGGAACCGACGTAGCGTATTCGTAGTTGATGGGCGTCACCAGCAGGTCGCTGATGCCGTTCAACCCTGAGCTCTTGTTGGAAATGTCCGTGTACTGGCCGTTGAAGCTCATATCGCCGCGGCCTTGCGGCGGCTGCGAGATGTTGGCTTCCAGATCGTCCACCTGAATGCCGGTCTTGAAGGCGTGGTTCCGCCAGAGCTTGGTGACCGCATCCACGCCCTCGAGGCTCCAGACATACTGCAGCGTGGGCGAGTAGTTTCCGACGCCGAGTGCCCTGAGGTTGCCAATGGAGATGACGGGCAAGCCTCCGTTGCCGGCCACCTGCGGAACGCCGGCGATGCCGTACTCGAGCGGGATGTCGCATGTCCCCGGTCCCGGGGATATGGTTCCTGAACAGGCCGAGCCTCCGAAGTCGTCGCCCCAGACGGATACCTGCAGCTTGTCGCTGTGCACCATGCCTACGTGCATTTCATTGGTGAAGGTAGGAGTGAAGCTGCGCGTGTAGCCGACCGCCCAGGCCCAGGCCGGCAGTTGGTCAACGCGTCCGCCGCTATCGCCCGCTCCAACCCCGGGGAAATACGAGGGCACGTCGGCGGTGAGGTAGCTCCGGTCATAGACGCCGAACAGGATGTCCTTGGAGCTGATGTTGGCGTCGATGCGAATGTCGTAGGTGTTGGTGTTCTTGTCTTCGATGGGAACGTAGCCCTGGAAATCATTGGCGAGTCCGGAGGCTGTCGCCGCCGGATACGTGCCCAGCAGTTTGACTGCGTTCGGATCCTCGCGGCTGGTGGGGATCACATTGAGAGTGGAGAGGGCAACGCCGCCGGCGTCCTGGGTGAAATCGGTTCTGGTCTCTCCCACAAAGCTCGTGCAATTACCCGCAGCCGTGCAGTTGTAGAAGGGATCGCGCACGTAGGCGTTGGGCGTGCCGGTGAGTCCGGTTACGGCGTCGAGGCCGCTCGCGGGGAGCTGGCGGGTTGAAGCCGGATCCATGATGGTGCCGTTCGAGAAGGCGCGGCCCAGGGCGTCGGTGTGGCACCCGGTGGTAACCGTGGCGCTGCAAGTGCTGGAGTAGTTGTAGGTGATGTTGTCCTGGAGATTGGTAAACGCGCTGCTGACCATGCCTGTGCTGGGCACGGTCAAATTGCCGTCCGGCTCCGGAAGCACGTAGCGGCCGCCCTGGTAGTCGGCAAACCAGAAGAGACGGTTCTTCCCCTGGACCAAGCGCGGAATCATCACCGGACCGCCCGCGGTGACCCCGAAGAGGTTCTGGTGATAGGAGGGAACGGGCTTGGCCTTGCAAGCTGCCGGGCAGCCCGTGGTGTTAAAGAAATAATTTGCGTTCAGGTCGTTGTTGCGCACGTATTCCCACACGTCGCCGTGCACTCCGTTTGTACCCGATTTGATGGCCGCGTTGATCACGCCGCCGGTGGAGTGGCCGAACTCCGCATTCATGTCCCCGCTCTGCAGCGTGAACTCCTGCACCGCGTCCGGCGGCGGCACGATGGCGGCATTGGTCCCGGTATAGTTGCCGCCATAAATCTCGATGTTGTCGTTGATGCCGTCGAGGCGGAAATCGTTTTGCCATTCGTCGACGCCATCCACCCTGAAATAAGCAGACTCAGAGCTGCCTGCGTCGGCGGTGCCGTTCCCGCCAGAGCTGGTCCCGGTGGCATCGGTATTCACGCCGGCGGAAAGTTGCGCCAGCGAGCCCCAGTCCCGCGTCGCCAGGGGCAGGTCGTTCACCGTCTGGTTGGTTATCGACTGGCCCACCTGCGCATTTTCCGCTTCCAGCAGCGGCGCCGCGGCCGTCACCGTCACCGACTGCTGTACATTGCCGGTGGCCAGGTGAATATCCACGCCCTGGACTTCCTGCACGTGCACGATCAGGCCGTGCACCACGTATTTCTCGAATCCCCCCGTCTGTGCTTCCAGCGTGTATGTGCCCACGATCAGGTCGTCAAAAACATAAGTGCCGGTATTTGTCGACCGCGTGGCAATCTTCACTCCGGTCGCCTCGTTGGTGACGACGATCTGGGCATTCTGCACCACCGCGCCGCTGGGATCCTCAACCGTTCCCGTGATCTCGCCTCGATCCAGCTGAGCCGCCAGCCTGCCGGGAATGCCGATGGCCATCATCACCCCCACGACGGCCAAACCTATGCGCGTGCCTCCAAAACTTCTTGCAGTTTTCATTGCAGTTTTGTTTCCTCCGAATTTCACAAATTCAACTTGGGTATTGCCCGCGAGAGACTTTGGTGGGCAGCGACACAGTAGAGGTTTTCCGCGAGGCTTGGGAGTGTTTACCCTAAGGGGATGACCGTGTATACACCTGTGCATAGACGGTATAAAATGCTGAATGCAAAACAAAATGGCTTTGTTTGAATTGCTGGTGAACTGTGGAAATGGCCCCTGCGCAAACTATTAAGCCGGCGTTACCGGCAGGTAAACAGACAGTCATAGATCGCTCTGATTCTATTGGATTAGAATCGGCATGCGCGTATTTCCCTGGGAAAGGCATTTGCAGCTGAGGAACCAGGCAGTGTCGCCGGGGGCCGCGCCGCCGGCCTCTGGTTATCGCAACCGGCACCTTGCCCGGGCAGGTTCCCGCCCGGATCGATGGGGAGAGAATCGCCATGGACCGCCTCACCGCCGTCCAGCAAAAGCCCAAAGAGCCGCTCGTTGAAGAGCTCCGCGCGCCTGCTCTCCCCTCCGTTCTGGACGATAATCCCCATTGGCAGCTCGCCCAGCGCGTAGTCGCCGGCCCGCACTTTGCCCGCTCACCCCTCCTGTCGAAATTCCTTCTCTTCGTCGTCGCGGAGACCCTGGAGGGCCGCTCGGGAGAAATCACCGAGCATCAGATCGGCGTCCAGGTCTTCGACCGCCCTCCCGATTACCGCACCCTCGAGGACAACATCGTCCGCAACTATGCCCGCCAGTTGCGCAAGCGCCTGGCCGAACACTTTGCCGAGCAGGGAGCCCTCGAGCCCGTCCGCATCGACATCCCGGTCGGCGGTTATGTTCCCGTCTTCGTTCCGGCGTCGGAAATGCATTCCGCCGAACCGTTCAGTGCCTCAGTTCACGTTTCACCGGTTCACTCCGCGCCCGTCGCTCTCGCCGCGTCGGCGCAGCCGGCTGAAGCCGCCATCCCAGCCTTCTCCTCGGCCGCCGCGCCGCCTTCAAGGTGGAAGCGAAACTTCGCCTTTCTTCTGCTCGCCGCCGTTTACAGCACTGCGCTGGTCGCCCTCACCTTGTTCTTCTCCGCACGCTCTCTCTCCAGGAACTCCCATCAGGTGGAGCAGCCCGCTCCGGAACCGGCCCAGGCGCTGTGGACCGCGCTTTTCTCCGGTCCCACCAACAGCTACATCGTCCCCTCCGATGCCGGCTTCAATCTGCTCGAAGACCTTGCCCGGCGCCCCGTTCCCCTGGCTGAATACATTGCCGGCAGCTATCAGGAGCTGCCCCTGGCCGGCGTCGATACCCACAGCGCTTCCGATTTGCGTTCGCAGGAGCTCGTGCCGTTCGTCGACCTGCAGATTGCCACCGCGCTTGCCCACCTGAGGGAAAACAACGCTCAACGCGTGCTGATTCGCTTTCCCCGCGACCTCCGCCTCGACGATCTCAAGAGCGCCAACGCCGTGATCATCGGCTCGGTGGGCAGCAATCCCTGGGCCGCGATTGCCGAAAGCAACGCCAATTTTCGCATTGTGGACCGCGCTGGCATGGAGGGCGCGGAGATTATCAACCGCAAGCCGCAGCCCGGCGAAGACGCCTCCTACCTGAGCCATTGGAACGAGCCTGCGCACGAGACCTTCGCCATCATCGCCTTTCTTCCCAACCTGAGCGGCAACGGCCATCTCCTGATTCTCGAAGGTCTCGACGTAGCCGGAACCCAGGCCGCCGCGGAGATGCTGTTCCATCCCTCGGCGATTGAGCCCATCCTCCGCCGCGCCACCCGTGCGGACGGCTCCCTGCGGCCTTTCGAAGTGCTCCTCCGCTCCACATCCATCGAGTCCAACGCCACCGGAACCCAGGTCATCGCCAGCCGCTTCTATTGAGCCCGCGAAGCGGGCGAAAGAATCTTCCTTTATCGCGCCCTGCCAACTGCTTGACTCCCGGGCGATAAACTATAGTGTCCAGTGGAGCAGAAAGCGCCCGCCGGAACCCTCCGCAATCCTTCGCGATCGGTGTGCCGGCGCAAAGGAGAAACAACTGCGTGACACAGGCACTGAGGTTCGCTGGATTACTCTTAGGCATGGCAATGGCTCTTTCCGCCGTTGCGCAAGGAGAAGTGAAGATGGCGATTTGGGGGCATACGGCGGATGGAACCGCAGTCCCGATTTACACCCTCACCAGCGGTCAGGTGGAAGTGCGGGTGATGGCGTATGGCGCGCACCTGGTAAGTGTGAAGGCGCCCGATCGCAACGGCAAGAGGGCGGATGTGGTGCTGGGCTATGACAAGCTCGATGATTACCTCAAGGTGCCGAATCCCTATCTCGGCGCGGTTGTCGGCCGCTACGGCAATCGCATCGCCCTGGGCAAGTTCACGCTCGACGGCAAGACCTACCAGATCCCCGTGAACAACGGAGCCAACGCGCTCCACGGCGGACCCAAAGGTTTTGACCAGTATGTGTGGCAGTCGAAAGAAATTCCCGGCGGCGTCGAGTTTACGCATGTCAGCCCCGACGGCGACATGGGATTTCCCGGTACGCTTACGGCGCATGTGAAGTACACGCTCGCCGGCAACACGCTGCGCATCGACTACTCCGCCACCACCGACAAGGACACGGTGCTCAACCTCACCAACCACGCTTACTTCAATTTGAACGGCGACGATCAGGGCACCATCCTGAATTTGAAGCTGCAGCTGGACGCGGACAAATTCACGCCCGTCGACTCCGGCCTGATTCCCACCGGCCAGCTGGTCCCCGTTGCCGGCACGCCGCTCGATTTCCGCACGCCGGAGGTCATCGGCGCTCGCATCGACGCGAACGACGAGCAGATGAAACTGGCCGGCGGCTACGATTTCAATTTCGTGGTCAACGGCACGCCGGGCACGCTGCGCCCCGCGGCCACGGTCGTCGATCCGGAGAACGGCCGCAAGCTGACCGTCGAAACCACCCAGCCCGGCGTGCAGTTTTACTCCGGCAACTTTCTTGACGGCACCTTCACCGGTCGCCACGGCGTCCCGTACCAGAAGCACGCGGGCTTCTGCCTGGAGACGCAGCATTTTCCCGACTCGCCCAACCAGTCCAACTTTCCCTCGACCGAGCTCAAGCCCGGCCAGACTTTCCACTCCACCACGACGTTTACCTTCGGCGTGGTGAAATAACGGAGGGAGCACGGGCCTTTACTTCCCCTGAATTCCGGCGCGAGAACCCTCCCGCCCTCGGCCCGCTTCAGCGGGCCAAAGAAGGTAGCCCCAGGCGCAAGCCTGGGGTCGAAATCATGCCGCCGGAGCGGAGCCCCCTGGGGGCGAAAGAACCTCCACCCGTCGCCGGGTCGCTGTTCGCCCATTCTTGCAACGTGCTCCCTCGCAAGCATGGCACTCGTCCTCAGGAGCCCTTTGCGTACTATTTCCTCTAGTTTTGCTACCCTAACCCCAACCGCAATTTCAATCCAAGTCTCTCGGGAGCGGCCCCACCCCGACCCGGCAGACGTAACTTCAATCGGCAGAGGAATCTGCGGGTAAGCCCTTCCTGCAGAGGATTTTGCGCCGAAACGCCTTGCCCATCTCAAAGCAAACCAGGAATTTCCACCCATAATACCGGGGGAGGGGGGGTCCCGCCGGCAATGGGATCGGGCGGTGGCCGAATCCCGTAGGCCTGGCAATTCACGATGAGGGTGTGAGGGAGACCGGGGGCACCCAATGGAGTCCCTCTTGAAATCGGGAACACCCGGCGGATTAACGCTCAAATCCCCGCCACTTTCTGAACCACTGCAAGCCCTCACTCGTCCCCGCGCGCGGCTTGTACTCGCAGCCCACCCAGCCGGCGTAGCCCAGCTCGTCCATCAGGGCGAAAAGGTATTCGTAGCGCACCTCGCCGGTGTCCGGCTCGTGCCGCTCCGGCACGCCGGCAATCTGAAAGTGGCCCACGCGCGTCGTCTTTCCGTCGCTGAGATATTTCCGCATCTTCACCGCCAAATCGCCCTCGGCTACCTGGCAGTGGAACAGGTCCATCAACACATTCAGATTCGGCGCTCCAATCTCTTCCGCCAAGGCGTGCGCCTCGGCCTGAAACTCGAGAAAGTAACCGGGAACATTGCGCCCGGCAATGGGCTCGATGAGAACGTCAACTTTTTCCGCGGCGGCTTTCTCTGCCGCCCACCTGAGATTTGTCAAATACGTAGCGCGCATCCGCGCGCGGTCGGCTCCGGCGGCAGCGAGCCCCGCCATGCAGTGAATCCGCCGGCACTGGAGCGCCTGCGCGTACGCGAGAGCGCGCTCAAACCCTTCACGAAACTCCGCTTCGCGCCCCGGCAGCGCCGCAATCCCGCGCTCGCCCGCCTGCCAGTCGCCCGGCGGCGCGTTGAAGAGCACCTGGTGCAGTCCGTTCTCCTTAAGCCGGGCCGCGATTGCCGCCGCCGGATGCTCATAGGGAAACAGAAACTCGACAGCGCGAAATCCGTCGCGCGCCGCCGCCGCGAACCGGTCGAGAAACCCGTGCTCGTTGTACATCATGGTCAGGTTGGCGGCGAATTGCGGCATGTGGATTCCTCCCGAGGCGCATGGCGAAACGAACCGAACGTGGTGAATCCGAAGTTTCTTTGGAGGATAACTGCAGATCCTTCGACTTCGTTTGCCGCTCAATCACCCCAACGAGCATGGATCGCTCGTTGGGGACCCCGGGCGCGGCAAACTGCGCTCAGGATGACAGCACGGTTATGGGGCGAACTTCCCATTCACGAGACTGGAGGATCATTTCGCATGCGCGCGCAGTTCATCCAGCACGCGCTTCAGGTCGTCCAGCTTCTGCCCGGCCTCGGCCAGCTTGCCCTGAGAGGTGAGTTGCTGGTAATCGTCAAAGTCGCGCGAAGCCTCGAGGATAAGTGTGTTCAAATCCGTGGGCGCCGGGGCCGCGCCCAAACCCTGAACCGATGGCGCAGCCCCGCTGGCCGGCATCGGCGCGGTCTCAACCGTCAGCGACGAGGGCGCAGACCCGAAAAGCGCAGCCAGGGCCGTGGAAAAGTTCGGCCCGTACGCCAGCCGGTCCTGCAGCGCCAGCACCACCAGCCGCAGCTCCGGCATGGGGCTGCGCTCAGCCTGCAGGTAAATGGGCTCGGCATAGAGCAGCGCCTGCCCGCACGGTATCACCAGCAGGCTGCCGCGGCGCACATGCGAGCCCTGCTGGTTCCAGAGCGTCAGTTGCCCGCTCAGTTGCGCATTCTGGTCGATGCGCGCCTCGATCTGCTGCGGCCCATCCACCAGCTTGGTCTTGGGAAAATCGAACACCACCGCGGTGCCGTAATGCGCGCCGTCGCTGCGCGCCGCAATCCACCCGATCATGTTGTTGCGGCTGATGGGCGTGAAGGGGAGAATCTCCACAAACTCCAGACCCCCGCCCTCGCCGGGAATCTTCATCAGCACAAAATTCGGCACCATCTCCTGCGCCGACTGGTCGCCCTCGCTGCTGAGGCCGGTCTGCGTGGCCACCGTCCACTGGTCTTCGCGGTTGTAAAACACTTCCGGGTCGGTCATGTGGTAAAGGCCGTAAACGTCTGCCTGCAGCCTGAGCAGCAGCTCGGGATAGCGCACATGCTTGCGCATCCACGCAGGCATTTCCGCCTCGTCCTTGAACAGGCTGGGATAAATGCCCCGCCACGCCGCCACGATCGGATCCTCGTGGTCGAAGACATAGAACGTCGTGGTGCCGTCGTAGGCGTCGACCACCGCCTTCACGCTGTTGCGCATGTAATTGAGCGGCTCGCCGTCCAGGCTCGACTGCGTGGAATACGGATACGTCTCCGAGGAGGTGAAGCCGTCGAGGATCCAATAAAGCCGCCCGTCCTCGCCCACCACGATGTAGGGGTCCTGGTCGAAGGTGAGGAAGGCGGCGAGCGCCGCCACGCGGTCGCGCACGTTGCGCCGCATCAGCAGCCGGCTTTGCGCGGTGATGTCGTCGCTGAAAGGAACCTTGGTGATATCCCCCCGATCAAAGGCAATCAGCGCGCGGCGCAGAAACCCGCCCAGCACGATGCCGCCCGTGCCTTCATACGTGGTCAGGTTGTTCGACTGCCCCTCAGGGTAATTGAATTCCTTCAGCCCGGTTTTCACGTACACGTCCGTGTTCGTCATCTCGCCGAAGTAAATCTCCGGCTGCGTGACCTGGAGCCCAGGCACCGTGCTCTGCACCGGCATATTGCTCAAAAACAGTGTCGGCAGCCCCTCCGGCGTGAATCCGTTCACCGGGTTCATGGTGATGCCGTAGCCATGCGTGTAAATCAGCTTGTCGTTGATCCAGTTGCGGCTGCTCTCCGGCAGCTTGTCCAGGTTCAGCTCCCGTGCGGCCAGCATCACCTCGCGCAGGGAGCTCGCCGTGGGGCAAACGCCGGCGCAGTTTTGCGCGGCCTGCGCGATCTCGTAGCGGTCGATGTCGATGTCGGGAAAATCGTAGTAGGTGCGAATCTCCTGCACCTGCCGGAGCGTGTCCTGGAGCGCTTCCACGTCCCACAGGCGGATGTTGTCGAGCGTGGCCTGGTTGTTTTTGGGGTCGGCGGCGCCGGGATCGGTCTCCGCGGGAAACTCGCGCTGGGTAAAGCGGTCGAGCCCGTAAGCCTGCCGCGTCATTTGAATGTTGTTGGCGATGTAGGGCCGCTCTTTATCAAGCTGGTTGGGCTTGACCACAAACGTGCTCACATACCAGCCCAGCAGCGCGAACACGCCGTAACAGGCTGCGGCCGGCGCGATGGCCCCGGCGAGCCAGCGCCCCCCCGGCTTCAGCAGCCCTCCGGCAATGGCAATCACCACGCCCGCGAGCAGCGCCACCGTGATCGAAAACATTCCCGCGAGCGTGACGTGCGCGTCGGTATAGGTGACGCCGTCGAAAATGGTGTGGTGCTCGAGCAGCAGCTCGTAGCGGCCGATGTACTCGCGAACGGCGAGCGTGAGCAGCAGGAACCCGGCGGCCAGCAGGACGCCGCGCCACGGCAGCGCCTGCGGCAGACCGTGCCGGTCCAGCGCCCGCGCCCCGCCCGCAATCAGCAGAAACAGCGCCGCTGCGATGCAAATGAGGATGGCCAGGGTCAGCAGCCAGCCCGCGATAAGTTGCCACGCCGGCAGGGTGAAGAGGTAGAAACCGAGCGGCTTCAAAAAAATGGGGTCGGTCACGCCGCCCGCCGGGCGCGGCGCATACCAGAAGAGCGCCAGCGTGGGCCACTCTGACTCGATGGCCGCGCCGGTCACCAGCGCGATGAGCATGGCAACGCCCAGCGCCGCCAGGTGCAGCGCGCGGCCCACGTGCAGCGTGAAGGGGCGCCCGGCGAGATAAATGGTGTGATCTTCGGGCAGATCTTCGGCGTGGGTGTGCTTGAGCGCAAGCAGCGCCGCATAAAGAATCAGAAAGGTGAGAGCCGCGAAGGCGGCAAACGTGGCCCACTCCAGTCCCCATGTCTTCCAGAAAACCTCCTGGTAGCCGAGGGAGCGGAACCAGAGCAGATCGACCCAGTAGGAAATTGCGGAGCGGCTGCCAAAGAGGATCAGAGCCAGAAGAGGGATGAGGACCAGGAACGCGCGCCGCCCCGCGCTCGGCTTGGCGCGCATGGGCCAATCGATGGTTTCGGGCATTTGCCACTCCGCTCAGGCACAGGAGCACGCCGAGCTACGCAAGAATTGTACAGCCCTGTAAAGGAGGAGCTTTTGCGGATGCTTGACCGGGAGCCGGATGGGAGAGCTGCCTAGAGCAGCTCGTTCTTCCCTGTCAGCCCCAGTTCCTTGACGATCTTGCCCACGTCCTGCGAGTGGTCGCGGTGGGCGATCAGCAGCGCATCCTCCGTGTCCACCACCACCAGGTTCTCCACGCCCACCAGCGCCACAAACTTCTTGGGGCTGAAGATGTAATTGTCACTGGCCTCGATGGCCATGTGCCCGCCGGTATCGGCCACGTTGCCTTCCGGGTCGCCGCGCAGCCGCGTCTCCAGCTGGTACTCGTAAAGCGAAGCCCACGAGCCCAGGTCGTTCCAGCTGAATTCGGCCGGCAGGCAGTAAAGATTGGAAAGGTGCTCGCCCTTGGCCGAGCGCGGCTCCAGCACCGCGTAATCCACGCTGATGTTTTCGCACTTGGGGTAAAGCGCGCGGAACGTCTCTTCGAAATTGTGCGTGCCCCACGTGGCGGCAATGCCCTCGAGCAGCGGCGCTGTCTCCGGCAGATGCTCGCGCACCGCGTTGGCCAGCGTGCGCGCGCTCCACAAGAACATCCCCGAGTTCCAGTAGTAGCTGCCTGCGGCCACAAACTCCTCGGCGCGATTCTGGTTCGGCTTCTCCGTGAACCGGCGCACGTGCAGCGCAGAATCGTCCTGGGCCAGGTCGCCGGTCTCGATATAGCCGTACCCGGTCTCGGCGCGCACCGGCTCAATTCCCAGCACCACAATGTTTTCGCCGGCCGCGGCCAGCTTGATTCCCTTTTGCAGCGCTTTGAGAAAGCGCGGCTCGTCGGCGATCACGTGGTCGGAGGGAAACACGCCCAGCACGGCATCGGGATTCAACTTCTCGATGAGGAATGCGGCCAGCCCGCAGGCCGGCGCGGTGTTGCGCGCCACCGGCTCCTGCACAATCTGCTCCGCCGGCAGTCCCGGCAACTGGTCCGCAATCTCCTGCGCCAGAAACTCGTTGGTAACGATCCAGGTCTTGTCCAACCCGGCCAGCGGCTTCAGCCGCTCCACGGTTTGCTGGATCATGCTCTTCTCGCCGTCCAGCGCCAGCACCTGCTTGGCGCGGGCGCGGCGCGAGCGCGGCCAGAATCGGGTCCCGCTACCCCCGGCAAGTATCACGGGCCGAAAATCGATTGGCTTTAACATTGAAGAAACATCCTACCCGACCCGCGCCGGGTTTGCACAGGGATGTCCCCGCTATTCTGCCAGAATTCGCCCGCGCCTGGCCCGCCGTCATCTTTAAATGCGGTAAGCTATTCAAAATGCCGTCTCTCCGCCAGGGTTCGCTGCATCTGTTTCGAGTTGCCGGAATCGACGTTTTTCTGCACTGGTCCTGGTTCCTGGTGGCCGTCATCGAGATCGAGGCCTGGCGGGGCCGCTACTCCTCCATCTCCTGGAACGTCCTCGAGTACCTCACCCTCTTCATCATCGTGCTGCTGCACGAGTTCGGTCATGCCCTGGCCTGCCGCTCGGTGGGCGGCAAAGCCGAGCGCATCATGCTCTGGCCTCTGGGCGGCGTGGCCTACGTCAATCCGCCCCAGCGCCCCGGCGCCCAGCTTTGGAGCCTCGCCGCAGGGCCGCTGGTCAACGTGGCGCTTCTGCCGGTGACACTCTTTGCCTACTTCCAGGCCGTTGCCGCCGGATGGCCGCTTTCGCATCCCGATCTATTCCAGTACTTCTATGGCGTCACGTGGATCAACGGCGTTTTGCTCGGATTCAATCTGCTGCCCATTTATCCCCTCGATGGCGGCCAGATTCTCCGTTCGCTCCTGTGGTTCTTACTCGGCCGCGGCCGCTCGCTCGCCGCGGCCACCGTCATCGGCTTCATCGGGCTCATCGTCTATCTCGTCCTCGCGCTGATTGGGCGCTCAGTCTGGGGCCTCGTGATGGGCGGCTACCTGCTGATGAGCTGCTGGGGCGGGCTCAAGGCTGCGCGCGTCCTCATCCGCAACGAAAAGCTCCCGCGCCGTCCCGGCTTCGCCTGCCCCGCATGCCGTGAAGCGCCGCCGTTGGCCGCGCTCTGGCGCTGCTCGCACTGCCGCCAGAATTTCGACACCTTTGCGACCGGCGGCGTCTGCCCCCATTGCGGCGCCCGCTTCGACACCACCATGTGCATCTATTGTTTCGAGCGCCGTCCCTTGAGCCAGTGGTACGCTGGTGCTGCTCCCGCCGGCCAGATCCCTCATCCGGCTTCGTCTGAACGGGCCTCCTGAAGGAAAAAAGCAACGCCGGAGCCTCAGGCCCCGGCGCTTCGTCCGCGTCCCAAAAGCTAAGTCAACGCCAACAAGAAATCCTTCATACGCCGCGTGCCCTCGTCGATGTTCTCTTTCGTCACCGGGTACGACAAGCGAATATGCTCGCCGGTTCCGAAGGCCTCGCCCGGCACCGTCACCACATGCGCCTCGTGCAGCAGCCGCGTGGCCAGCTCCGTGGCCGTGCGCACGCCGCCCTTGCCCAGATACGCGCCGATGTTGGGGTAGACGTAGAACGCGCCCTCCGGCTTGGTGCAGGTTACGCCGGGAATCTCGTTGAGGCGCGCAAGCATGTGGTCGCGCAACGACAGGAACTCCGCGCGAAACTCGCTCACGCACTGCTGCGGCCCGGACAGCGCCGCAATCGCCGCCTTCTGCACAACGCTGCTCGCATTCGAGGTCGATTGCGACTGCAGCTTGCTCAGGTTGGCCACCACCGCCTTCGATGCCAGCGCATACCCCGCGCGCCAGCCGGTCATGGCGTAGGTCTTGGAGAGCGAGCCCAGGATGACCACGTGCTCCTTGGCCCACGGAAACGATCCTCCACTCACCGGCTTGCCGGCATAGTTGAGGTAAACGTAGCACTCGTCGAGAAGCAGAAAAATATTCCGCTTGTGCGCGAGCGAAACAATGCGCTCGAGGTCCGCGGCGGAAACCACGGAGCCCGCCGGGTTCGACGGCGAATTCAGAATGATCGCTTTCGTCCGCGGGGTAATCGCCGCCTCAATCGCTTCCGGCCGGATGCGGAAGTTCTCTCCCTCGCTGGTTTCGAGATACAGCACCGTGCCGCCCGCGTACTGGATGATGTCTTTGAAGCTCACCCAATAGGGAACGGGAAGAATCACCTCGTCGCCATGATCGACGAGGATTTGAATGGCGTTGAACAGCGCCTGCTTGCCGCCGGTGGTGAAGATGGCCTCGTCGACCGAGTAGTCGGAGCCGAAGTCGCATGCGTGCCGCTCCACGATGGCCCTGCGCAGGTCGGGAATGCCCGCCACCACGGTATAGCGCGTAAAATTTGCGTCAATGGCGGCGATGGCCGCGTCCTTGATGTGCCGCGGCGTGGCGAAATGCGGCTCGCCGGCACCGAAATCCACCAGGTTGGCGCCCTGCGCGCGCAGCTTGGCCGCTTCTGCGGCCACGGCCATGGTTGCGGAAACCTCGATGCGGCCAATACGGTCGGCAAAGACTTGCGAAGCAGTGACTGTCATAGTTCTATCTTGACAGAATTTTCCTGAATCGCAAAAGCTTGTTGAAGCGAATCGCCTGCACCACTCGTCAAATTTCTCTCATTTTGATGACACTTTTCCCGCCCCGCTCACGTACTATTTCAAAACGCGTTATCTTCCGCGCGCCTTTTGCCCAGAGGCATCGCGCGCTAGCGATCTGCCTCACAACCGCATCGCCCACCGCAACGGGAGGACTCGCCGGCCATGGAGCTTCGCATCGAAGGCCTCGCCAAGGTTTACAAAGGGGGCGTGCGCGCCCTCGATAATGTCACCCTTACCATCCCCTGCGGCCTCTTTGGCCTCCTCGGCCCCAACGGCGCCGGCAAATCCACGCTTATGCGCACCATCGCGACACTTCAGGAGCCGGATTCGGGCTCCATCCATCTCGACCGGCCCGGGCTCGGCTCGCTCGACGTGCTCCGCTCAAAAGACGAAGTGCGCCGCATCCTCGGCTATCTGCCTCAGGACTTCGGCGTCTACCCCCGCGTCAACGCCGAAGAGATGCTCGACCAGGTGGCGCTGCTCAAGGGCATGGTCAACCGCAAGCAGCGCAAGGAGACGGTGCACGAGCTCCTGCATCGCGTGAATCTGTGGGAGCACCGCAAGAAGCGCCTCACCGGCTACTCCGGCGGCATGCGCCAGCGCTTCGGCATCGCCCAGGCGCTTATCGGCAATCCCCAGCTCCTTATCGTCGACGAGCCCACCGCAGGCCTCGATCCCGGCGAGCGCAACCGCTTCTACAACCTGATCTCGGAGATTGGCGACAACGTCATCGTCATCCTCTCCACGCACATCGTCGAAGATGTGATGGACCTCTGCAGCAACATGGCCATCATTCATCTCGGTAAAGTGCTCTTTACCGGAGCGCCTGATCGCGCCGTGCTCAGCCTCGAAGGCAAGGTCTGGCGCAAATCCGTCGAGCGCGAACTCGTCAAGGATTATTCCAGCCGCATGCACGTCATCTCCAACAAGCTGGTCGCCGGGCGCCCGCAGATTCACGTCTATGCGGATTCGCTGCCGGAAGAGGGCTTTGTTCCCGTGGCTCCCGATCTCGAGGATGTCTTTTTCTCGCGCATTGCGGGACTGAATAACTAGGAGACGGCGCCATGCTCTATTTCTTCTTCTTCGAGATTCGCTACTGGTTGCGCTCCGTCATGCTCTGGGTCTTCATCGGCATCGTCACCCTGATGGTGCTTCTGGCCATGAGCACTGACCAGTTCCAGGTGGGCGGCGCCATCGGCAACACCTTGCGCAACGCGCCCTTCGTGGTGGAGCAGTATTACTCCATTTTCTGGTTCATCACCCTGCTCATGACCACGGCCTTCGCCAACTCGGCCGCGGCGCGCGAGTTCGCGTACAACATGAACCAGGTCATCTTCACCAAACCCATCCGCAAGCGCGACTTCCTCCTCGGCCGCTTTTTCGGCTCCGTCGTGGTCTCCACCATCCCCATGCTCGGCATCTCGCTGGGCGCGCTGCTGGCCAAAATCGCGCCCTGGAACGACACCGACCGCTTCGGCCCGGTGTTCTGGTCGGCTCACCTCAAGGGCATCCTCGACTTTGCCCTGCCCAACACCTTTTTCATCGCCGCCATCCTCTTCACCATCGCCGCGCTTTCGCGCTCGACCATCGTTTCCTTTCTCGGCGCTCTTCTGCTGCTCGTCGCCGACGTCGTCGCCGGCGTCCTCACGGGCAAACTCGAAAATGAGAAACTGGCCGCTCTCGTCGATCCTTTTGGCAACAACGCTTTCGGCCTGATGACCAAGTACTGGACGGTCGACGACAAGAACACGCACGTCCTCGGCCTCGCCGGCATCCTGCTCTGGAACCGCATTATCTGGATTGCGGCCGGCCTGCTCATCTTCGCGTTCGTCTACTGGCGCTTCAGCTTTTCTGAGCGCGCCGGCCGGGGGGCAGGGAAGCAGTCCGCGCCCGGGCCCGCGACCGCACAGGAGCCCATCCCCGCGCTGCTTGCCAAGGCCACGCTCAGCTTTGGCGCCGCCGCGCGCCTGCGCCAGTTCTTCGGCATCGTGCGCATCGAATATCGCCGCCTCTTCAAGTCCGTCGTCTTCATCGTGGTCACCTGCTTCGCTGTGCTCAACTGCGTCCTCACCCTCATCTTCACCGCCACCCAGGGATTCGGCCTCACCACGCGGCCCGTCACCTACATGATGGTGCAGCTGATTGCCGGCTCCTTTTATCTCTTCGTCATCGCACTTATCACGTTCTTCGCCGGCCTGCTGGTGTGGGAGGAGCGCGACGCGCGCATCGACGAAGTGAACGACGCGCTCCCCGTCCCCGAGTGGCCCAACTTCCTTGCCAAGCTGATCGCCCTCATGACCGCTATGGCCTCGCTGCAGCTACTGGTCATGCTCATTGCCATCGGCGTGCAGCTAGCGCACCACTATACCCGCCTGCAGTTGGGCGTTTATATTGAAACCCTCTTCGGTCAGGATCTGCTCGGCTTCGCCTTCCTCGCCGTCCTCGCCTTTTTCGTCCACGTCGTCTCGCCGAACAAGTACGTGGGCTACTTCGCTTACGTCGGCTTCGTCATCGCCAACGTCTTCATTTGGCGCCCGCTCCACGTAGCAACTTACATGGTCCAGTTCGGCGGCCAGCCCAACATGACCTACTCCGACTTCTTCGGCTACCAGCCGTGGATGCAGTCCTGGTGGTGGTTCAGCGCGTACTGGTCGCTCTTCGGCGTCCTGCTGGCGATCGCCGCCATTCTGCTTTGGCCGCGTGGCAAGGACCTGCGCTGGAAGGTGCGCCTGGCCAACGCTGCGCTGCGCTTCCGCGGGCCCATGCGCCTCTTTGCCGCGGCCTCCGCGGTCGGATTCGTCCTCGCCGGCGGCTGGGTCTACTGGAATACCGAAGTTCTGAACCACGTCTACAGCCAGTACGACAATCAGAAGATCCAGGCCGACTACGAGAAGAATTACAGGCGTTACCTGGGCCTTCCTCAGCCGCGCATCATCAATGTCCAATACAATCTCGCGTTGTATCCTGCAACCCGCGAGATGGTCCTGCACTGCGTCCAGCAGGTCAAAAATGAGTCCGCCAATCCCATCGACACGCTTTACATCACCACCGACCGCAACTTTCAGGAAAGCCTCTCGCTGCCAGGTGCCAAGCTGACCACCGACGACAAGCGCCTCGGCTTCCAGATCTACAAAATCGCGCCCGCCCTCGCGCCCGGCGAAGTCCGCCCCATGAGCATCGATGTCGAGCTTCACCCCAAGGGCTTCGAGAACCAGCTCAACCTCAACGGCATCGCGCAGAACGGCAGCTTCTTCAACTCCGGCACCGTGCCCCAGATCGGCTACCAGGACGGCAATGAGCTTACCGATCCCAACGACCGCAAGCGTTTCGGCCTCAAAGAAAAAGATCTCATGCCGGCGCTCGAGGCCAATTGCACGGCCGATTGCATGAATTCCTACATCGCCAACAACGCCGACTGGGTCAACGTCGATGCCGTCATCTCCACCAGCGCCGACCAGATGGCGGTCGCGCCCGGCTCGCTCATCCGCCAGTGGCAGCAGGACGGCCGCAACTACTACGAATACAAACTCGACCACTTCGCGCTCAATTTTTACTCCTTCATTTCCGCGCGCTTCACCATCGCGCGCCAGAACTGGAACGGCATCGACGTCGAGGTCTATTACCTCCCTGAGCATCCCTGGAATGTTCCCCGCATGCTCAACTCGGTGGAGAAATCCTTCGCCTACTACACCACGAACTACGGCCCCTATTACGACAAGCAGGCGCGCATCGTGGAGTTTCCCCGCGTGGCCAGCTTTGCGCAGGCCTTCCCCGGCACCATGCCGTATTCGGAATCCATCGGCTTCATCGCCGACATCGAAAAGCCCGACGACATCGACATGGTTTACTACGTGGTTGCCCACGAAATGGGCCACCAGTGGTGGGCGCACCAGGTTGTGGGCGCCAACATGGAGGGCGCAACCTCGCTGTCGGAGACCCTGGCGCAGTATTCGGCCCTCATGGTGATGGAAAAGGAATACGGTCCTGACGCCATGCGCAAGTTCATGAAGTACGAGATGGACGGGTATCTGCGTGCGCGCGGCACGGAGCGGCTCAAGGAGCGCCCGCTCATGCGCGTCGAAGCCAGTCAGGGCTACATCCACTACCAGAAAGGCAGCGTGGTGATGTATTACCTGCGCCAGATGATCGGCGCGGACGCCATCAACACGGCTCTGCGCCAGGTGCTGGCGCAATACCGGTACGACCCGCCGCCGTATCCCGCATCATGGGCGCTGGTCAACGCGCTCAAATCGCAGACGCCGCCTCAGTACCAGTACCTGCTCAAAGATCTGTTCGAAGACATCACGCTGTTCTCGAACCGCTGCATCACGGCGACGGCCAAAAAGCGCCCCGACGGCAAATATGACGTAACCGTCACCGTGGAAACGCGCAAATACAAGGCCAACGAGAAAGGCGCTGAAACGGAGGTTCCCGTGGACGACTGGATCGAGGTGGGCGCGCTCGCTTCTCCGGCCAAGGGCAACCGCTACGGCAAGGTCCTTGCGCGCCAGCTCGAGCACATGACGGGCAAGCAAAGCACCTGGACCTTTACCACAGACGAAAAGCCCGACAAGGCCGGGGTCGATCCGCTGCTTCTGCTCATCGACCGCGTCCCCGACGACAACCTCAAGAAGGTCGACATTGCGAAGTGAGGGAAGGGAACAGCAGCCATCAGGCCGCTGAAACCGCGTGCCCAAATCCTCTGGCCTTCAATCGCGAAGATTATTCATCCTCTCTGGTTCATCCGCCCGCGAAGCCGCTTGAGCACGTTCGGGGGAACGAGCCCGCTCACGTCGCCGTGCAGGCTGAACACCTCTTTCACCATGCGCGAGCTCACAAACGAGTAGCGCCCCGCGGGCTGCAGAAAAACGGTCTCGATCTCCGGAGCCAGGCGCCGATTCATCAGCGCCATCTGAAATTCGTACTCGTAATCGCTGATGGCGCGGATGCCGCGCAGCACCGCCGTGGCGCCCTGCTCCCGTGCAAAGTCCACCATCAGCCCGTTGAACGTGGCCACGCTCACGTTGCCCAGCGAGCTGGTGACTTCCTTGATCATCTCCGCGCGCTCCTCTACCGTGAACAGCGGATTCTTGACCGGGTTGATGAGGATGGCCACCGTGAGCTGGTCGAAGATGCGCGACCCGCGCTGAATCAGGTCCACGTGGCCGTTGGTCGGCGGGTCGAAGGTGCCGGGATAAAGGGCTTTTACGGGCATGGCTCTTCCGCGATTCTACGGCATCCCCGTCCCGCGCCATCCCGCCAGCTCTTGCGTTGTCATCCTGAGCGAAAGTCGTCCGCCGCGGCGGACGACCGGAGTCGAAGGATCTGCGGTTGCCTTTGAGGAACCAGCGTGAAACAGCGGCCCCCGGACGCGCCGATCCCTCACTTCGTCTCCAGCGCCGGCTCCGTGTCCCGCGTCGCCGCCTTCGACGCCACATACAACGACACCACCGTAATGTCGTCCGTCTGCCCGAAGTGTTTCGCCGACGCCGCAATGTAGCGCGCGGACTCATTGCTCACCTGCTGCGTACGCTCGAACCCGAACAGCTCGCCCTCGGCGTTGGTGGCTTCCACCACGCCGTCCGATAGAAACACCAGCCGGTCGCCGCGGTTCAGTTGAAAGGTCGTCTGCTCGTAGTGATTGTCGGCAATCACGCCCAGCGGCAGCCCCGGCGGCAGCGGCACCTCGCGCCCATCGCGGTACGGGCTCAAATGCCCCGCGTTGGCCACTATCAGGGTGCCGTCGGGATAAATCCGCGCGCACAGGCAGGTGGCAAAGCAAGGCGCGGAATCGAGCTCCGGCACCGCGCCCGGCGCCCGCACCGCGCCCAGGAGCACGTGGTTCAGGTGGTCCAGCACCGTAGCCGGATCGTGCGAGAGCTCGTTGCGAAGCGCGCCCACCAGCGTGCTGGAGTTCATCGCCGCCTGCAATCCCTTGCCGCTCACGTCGCCCACCACGATCAAAAGCGAGTCGTCCTTGAGCGGCAGCACCTGGAAAAAGTCTCCGCCCACGCCGTTCACCGGCAGGTACGCGCTCTCCAGCATGAAGTTGCTGTTCGAGGGCAGCTGCGTGGGAATGAGCAGCGCCTGCACGCTGCGCGCCGCAGAAATCTCCGCGTGCGCGCGCTGCTCCTCCTGGCTCACGCGGATAAACCGGTAGAGAATCACCGCCACCAGGCTGGCCAGAAACACCGCGTAGGCAATCGTGCCGGTGCTGAACTCGATGGGCCCGGCGTAAAAGCGGTGCGAAGCAAACCACTCCGGAATCCAGTGCTTGCTGGCCAAATAGTCCAGGACCGTGTCCGCGGAGTCTGCGGTCGCAGCCAGAAAGAATGGAACCAGCATGACGCCCGCCTCGCCGCGTCCGCTGCGCCACGCGCGGAAGAGCAGAACGCATATCAGCCCGCAGAAAACGACCTCCGCGCTCACGGAGAGAACTTCGTACGTCTCCTCAAAGTGCAGCAGCGAGACGAACGGCACCAGAAGAAAACAGGCCTGCGCCACGCGCACCGTTCTGCGCGCCGGACTGGCCGTGAAGCGCAGCACGAACTCAAGCGTCACCGCCATAAAGATGCGCCCGGTAAACAGCGCTAGCACGCTGAAGATGGCCAGCGTCATCTTTCCCAGCCCGAAGGCCGCCTCGTCTGCGCCGCCCACCGCCACGGAAAGACACAAGAGCGCCAGCCACAGATATTCGCAGTGATGCCGCTGCGCCAGATAGAGCGCCGCACCCAGGAGCGCCACGCACAGGAACAGAAACGTCAGCACCATGGCCGCGATCGCGTGCTCGTCCCACTCCCGTGCGGAGGCAGCAGCCAGCCTGTCGTTGATTTCGTCCTGCGAGCCGAGATTCACCTGCGCCAGCAGCCCGCGCTTGATGGCGGTGTTCGGACCCGCCCACGAGCGTATGGCCAGCACCACCGGAGCGCCGGGGTTTCCATTCGTCAGCGAGATCGCGAGCGGCGGCGACTCGTACTCGCTGGGCTCATCCGTCATGCCCCGGCTATGCCCGGCCTCTACGCCGTTCACATACACCGCCAGTTGTCCCACCTGGTCGCTTTCGATGAGCAGCGCGGGCGTGGCATTGGCTGAGATCGCCGCCGCTTGCTCGAGTTGTTGCGGCTCCAGCCGGAGACGATACCATCCGTAACCCGAGTACGGATCGACTCCCTGGTCCGAAAGCGGCTGGCTCAGATTTACCGCCGTCCAGCTTGAGTCGTCGAACGCGGGATCGGCCCAGCGCAGATCGTCTCCTTCCTGAAAGCGCCATGGGCCATCCAGGTTCAACACTCCCTTGAGGTGCGGTGAGGGCGGCGCGTTTGTAGCGGATGCAGCCGCGCTCGCCGGCGCCTGCGCCGCGGATGGCGCGGATCCCGCGTGCGCAATGGCCGCTACAACTAGGGTGCCAATCAGAAAGCCGGTCAAAGTGCGTGCCCGCGCCAGCCGCCGACTTTTCGAGCGCGGGTTCTTGAGCGTCGCCGTTGGCCTCAGGATCTTCATGCGATGTCTTATGTATATACGAGGCCGGCCCCTGCGTCGTTCGCAAATTTATGCGCTAACGCTCGGCCTTTGCGGCACGCCGCTGCCGCCCGCTGAGGAGATAGGCGGCAGCGCGCAGCTCCAGCAGCGGATCGGCCGAGGGCTCGATACCATCCACGCGCGGAATGGGGTCGAAGATAATCTGCTTTTGCTGCGCCAGCGAGTCCGGCATCACCGGATCGAGCTCCACCGTGCCCAATTCCACCACTTCGCGGCTCTCCGGCCAGTGCACCGTCGCGTCGTCGGTCACGTCGCCCGGCGCGGCCAACTGCACGTTGATCTTGAACCGCACCGGCCCTTTGCCCACGCGCTCGGCAATTTCGTTGAAGTGGTAGTCGGGCCCGATCTTCGCCACCTGGCCGTCGCTCAGGAAATCGTTGCCCGCTTCGGGCACAATCCGGTAACGCCCGAACCGTCTCTCGCCGGCTGCATTGGTGAAGGCAAACGCCGTCACCGCGTAGTAGGTCTGCCGCGCCAGGCTTGAGGGGAAGGGCTTGGGCGCCTGCACAAAGGCGAGCGCCGCCGGATGCGAGCCGAAGAAAATCTCCACTGGCTTCGGTGAAGGCACATCCGGTCCGCTGGCCACGGCCGCCCGCAGAAATTCAAGGAACTGGTAACCGTCCCGCGTGGGAAACCCATTCGTCGAGTGGCTCACGATGTCAGTGTGCACATGCTCGGCCAGGTTGAAGCGGATGGCGAAACCGCGCGGGTTGGCGTCGGCCACGTTATCCGGAAGCGCGGGCAATCCCGTCGAATTCGAAAAGCGCGCCGTCACCGAGGTGGACGCGCGCACTGCATGGGGCGCGCGCGTGAGCTGCTCTGCGCCGGGCGACGGAGTGAAGGCGCCGGTCAGCATCAGCCCCTTGGCATGCGCCGGCCGATAGCCCGGATGCGGGCCGAACATGGTTTCAAACTGCTTCAGCAAATCTCCGGCCAGCGCAACGATGCGTTCGTCCTGGGGCAGCGGCATATTCTTTGGGCCTCCTGGTGGGAAGTCCATTGTAGAGGCTGCCAGCGCCCAGCTTGTCACTGAAGCGCGTTAATTTCCCGTAAGCGGCCGGCCCGCTCCGTTGCCTGCGCCGCATCGCGGTCCCCGCATTTCAAAACTTCACGGTGACGCCTTTCCTCGTCAAGGTAACGAGCCGGCTTTGTCCGGACACTTGCTCTGCCCCGGCAATCTCCACGCGGACTGTCTCGGGCAGCGGCATCGTTCCCGCCGGATCGGGTCTGAGCGTGAGCGTTCGCGCCCGGTCGTCCCACGCGCACGCGATGCGGAAAAATTCTCCGCGCTCATGCCGGTAGCTGATCCCGTCATCGTCATACCAGGCAAAGCTGCCATCGGCGCCGGTATAGATGCGCAGCGTAACCGGATCGGACGAAGGTTCATCGCTATATTGTTTCGTCAGCCCCATGGGTACAATCGCCCCGGCGCGCACATAGAGCGGCATGGTTTCGAGGTCCACCGCGCGCTCAATCAATCGGCCGCCCTGGACGGCATCGCCCGTCCACCAGTCATGCCAAAGTCCTGCCGGCAGATAAAGGCGGCGCGTCGTTGCGTCGTTTTCATAGACCGGCGCCACGAGGAATTGGTCGCCCCACAGATACACATCATCGGCAGCCACGGCCTGCGGATCGCCCGGCCAACCCAGCGCAAGAGCGCGCATGAGCGGCAATCCGGTTCTGTGACCCTCAGCCACGCACGAGTAGAGGTAAGGCAATAACCGGTAGCGCAGGTTCAGATATTTCCGGCAGATTTCCTCCACGTCCGGGCGGTGCAGATCGGCCGCGGGCGGCCACGCCGGCACCCAATCGCCCTCCACTTCTTTCGGTCCCGCATCGCCCGTGTTCCATCCCCAGGGCAGGCGCAGGTGCCAGGCGCGCCCATGGCCGCGAAACAGCGGGCAGAAGGCCGCCCACTGAAACCAGCGCAGGTAAAGCTCCGGAGTGAGCTCCGGCGTCGGCTCAAACCCGCCGATATCCGTGCCCCAGTACGTGAATCCGCTCAGCGCGGCGCCGATGCCCACCATGATCTGCGCGTGCAGCGTCTCCCACGTGCACGAAGTGTCGCCCGACCAGAGCCAGCCGAAACGTTGCAACCCCGCGTAGCCGTTGCGGTGCAGCGCGAAGGGCCGGCTATCGGGGCTCGTCCTGCGCGATCCCTCGAAGTACATGCGGTTGCGATCGAAGCGCGCGGCGACAGACAACTTGTCGCCTTCGTCCGGCCACCATCCGTCGACTCCCATTTCTTTGGCGCCCATCTTCTCCAGCGCCGCATGCTTCTCCCAGTACGGGGCTGCATCGCCTGGCTCTTCTGCGGCCGCGCCGGTATCGGCAATGGTCCCGTGAAAATTGCCCGGCGGCACCACGTGCAGCACCACGCGCAAATGCAGGTCATGAAGCGCGCGCAGCATGGCAGAGGGATCGGGGAATATCTCCTGGTTGAAGGTGAAGGAGCCGTGCCCCGTGTTCCATCCCGAGGGGCAAAAGCCCGTGCCGAGATAGATCACTGCGTCGCAGGGCAACTTCTTTTCGCGAAAAGTTTTCGCAACGTTCAAGACCTCCTCGCGGCTGGCCAGCGTGCGGTGCGACTGCATATAACCGAGAGCCCAGCGCGGCGGCATGTGCGGAAAGCCCGTGAGCCGCGCATATTCCTTCAGCACCTCCGCGGGTCCGTCGCCAAGAAGCAGAAACACATTGCGCGTGGAATAGGCTTCGACCGGCCGGAAGACAAAGTCCGTCTGTGTGCATTCGAACGCGCCCAGCGGCTGCCCGATGAAGACACCCCATCCGGAAAGGCTCATCAGCCAGGGAATCTGCACGCGCGCGCCGAAGGTGCGCGTGTCCGGCCCCACCTGGCCGTTGATTGCAGCTTCTCTCGTTTCCCGCCGGTCGAGCGGATGCGCGCCCTCGCCGAGCCCGAAGAGAGGTCCGTCGACGGGGGAATGAATGTTGGTCGAATCCGGATCGAAACTGATCTGCTGGCGTGTACGGTCGCCTTCAAGCACTGCGATGCGCAGCGGATCGAGCTCGACTTCGATGCGATATCTTCCCCAGGGGAGCGAGTGCGCGCGCGCGGGGCCGGAGGATTCAAGCGGTGCGGGCCACGGATCCTGAGCGATGCCAAGCTCGGAGTCCGGCGCTTCGGCGGTGACGGGCGCGATGCCGATGCGCAGCGTGTTCCCGGTCATCGCCGTCAAAGTGAGATCGAGCGCGCCGGGAGCTGCCGCGAGAGGATTTTGATCGGCAACAGCAAACACAGGCGCTGCGCGAAGCCGCGCCCGGAAAAGCAGTTGGGCCGATGCCGCTGCCACGCCCGAGATGACCGATCTGCGTGAAAGTGCGGGATCCACACCGCGCCTCCGGTGCCCGCTCATCCCCTGCGCGCGCGCACGGCTTCCTTTGCCTCTGCCGGACCGCTCGCCGGCACCGCGGGTACTTCGACCTTGGGTGCGCCAATGCTCAGCCGCTTGCGCAGCTCCGCATCAATCTTCGCGTACACGTCCTTGTTCTCTTTCAAAAAGGTGCGCGTATTCTCGCGTCCCTGGCCAATGCGTTCGCCGCCGTAGCTGTACCACGCGCCCGATTTCTCCACGATGTTGTGCAGCGAGGCCAGGTCCAGCACATCGCCCTCGCGGCTGATGCCCTCGCCATAGAGAATGTCGAACTCCGCCTCGCGGAACGGCGCGGCCACTTTGTTCTTCACAATCTTCACCTTGGTCCGCGATCCCACCACCGCGTCGCCCTCTTTCACTGCGGCAATGCGCCGGATGTCCACGCGCACCGAAGAATAAAATTTGAGTGCGCGCCCGCCGGTGGTGGTCTCGGGATTGCCGAACATCACGCCGATCTTCTCGCGAATCTGGTTGATGAAAATCAGCGCCGTGCGCGACTTCGAGACTGTACCGGTCAGCTTGCGCAGCGCCTGCGACATCAGCCGAGCCTGCAAGCCCACGTGGCTGTCTCCCATCTCGCCGTCCAGCTCCGCCTTCGGCACCAGCGCCGCCACCGAGTCCACCACCAGCACGTCGATCGCGCCGGACCGCACCAGCGCTTCGGTAATCTCCAGCGCCTGTTCGCCCGAGTCCGGCTGCGACACCAGCAGGTTGTCCACATCCACGCCCAGCTTCTTCGCGTAGCCGGGGTCGAGCGCGTGCTCCGCGTCAACAAACGCGGCCAGGCCGCCGTTGCGCTGCGCCTCCGCAATCACCTGCAGCGTGATGGTGGTTTTGCCCGACGACTCCGGCCCGAAAACTTCCGTCACCCGCCCGCGCGGAATGCCGCCCACCCCCAGCGCCGCATCGAAGCTGATCGATCCGGTCGAAATCACCGCAATCGGCAGCAGCGCCTCCCGCGATCCCAAGCGCACGATCGACCCCTTGCCGAACTGCTTTTCAATTTGCGCCAGGGCCAGCTCCACGGCCTTGGCTCGCTCATCTACAACCGGCATTTGAAAACTCCTTCTGGGGGGTCCGCGCTCGTCTCCCTCACGCCTTCCTGGCGTAACGGCGAGCGTCCTGGACGGGATTCGAAGGGGATTGTAGCAGGAGCGGACAGCCAACGGCACAAGAAAATGGCGAAGAAAATAGGAAAATCAGGGTGGAAAACCGGCGAAGCTTTGGTGCATGTGTCAGAACTGGTGCACATTCAACTTATAATGCAGTTCATATAAATGGCGCATATCTGAAACTTGGTGTAACCTTGACTTATGAGAACCAGCGTCACCCTCGAGGACGACATCTACGAATTCGTACTTTGCTACTCGCGCGGGCGCGGCATTACTCTCAGCGCGGCGCTGAACGAGCTCATCCGCAAGGCCGAAACCGCGCCGGCTCCCGAGCCGGACATACGGATCGGCCCGAATGGTCTGCCCATGTTTCCGCCCACCGGGGGAACCATTACCTCCGAACTGGTGAAGAGGCTGGAGGAGGAGGAGTTTGACCCGAAAAAATTTACTTGATCTGAATGTGCTCATCGCGCTGACGGATTTCGCTCACACCCACTTCCAGGCAGCGCAGAACTGGTTTGCCTCATCCGGCAAGGAGAGTTGGGGGCTCTGTCCACTAACGGAGGCCGGCTTTATTCGGGTAACCACGAATCCGGCAATGGTCGCAAACGCCCGCACTCTGGATCAGGCGATTGCGGCAGTTCAGATGCTCAAGAGTCGCCCCGGTTATACCTTCTGGCCTATCACCGACAGCTGGACCGCACTCACCGCTCCGTTCGCAACTCGGGTCTTCGGTCATCAGCAGGTAACGGACGCCTACCTCCTCGGCTTGGCCATTCGGGAAGGTGGCGTCCTTGTCACTTTCGATCGCGGGCTGCGCTATCTCGCCGGATCCGAATTCAGCCGGAACGTCGAGGTTCTGGAACCCCTCTGAGTCGCGCGGACACGCACTCACACCGTATACGCACCCACGCGAAACTCCCGGCTGGTGAGCGCGTCGCAGGCGCGGTCCAGCACCTCGTACTCGGCGTCGTGCTGCTTGCGGAAGGCGCGAAAGTCGCTCTCGCTGGCCCAGCGGTCGATGGTCAGGAACGCTCCGGGCACATACGCATCGCGCAGCAGCTCCGTGCCCAGGTAGCTGGGCGAACGGCGAAAGAGCTGCGCCCAGGAGCCTTCGCGGCCGTAAGCGGCTTCGAATGCGGCCACTTTTTCCTCGGCAACCTCGAACTGCCACACCACCACGAACATACGCGCTCCCGAATGGGCTTGTCCCCATCGTAGCGCACCAAGCCGGGCCCGCCGCTGCCGCAGGCTTTCGCCGGGTGGAAGCCACTTTTTCGGAAAACCATCCACTGTTTCACCAACTCTTATCCTCCAGGAGGAACGACAGATGAAAAGGGTTTTTTCCGTTTTTTGTTGCGTGGCTCTCTGTGGCTCGACTCTCGTGGCCCAGCACCACCATGCGGCCAAGACTACTGCCCCGGCGGCGTTGACGGATCAGCAGTTCATTGACATGGCTGCGCAGACCGACATGCTGGAAGCTCATCTCGGCCGGATGGCCGCCGATCAGGCTTCGAGCCAGGATGTAAAGGACTACGCGCAGATGCTGGTCACCGATCACACCGCCGATTACCAACAGCTCGGCGCTCTCGCAGCGAAGGACAACTTCACCGTGCCCAAGGGACTCGACAACGAGCATTACAAGATGACCGTGCCCTTTGAAAAGCTCAAGGGCGCTGCCTTCGACGCCCGCTACGCCCGCACCATGATCGAGGGCCATACCAAGGCCATTGCCGTCTACACCAGGGAAGCTGCCAACGCGCAGAACCCCGACGTGAAATCTTATGCCGGCGCCACCCTGCCCACGCTCCAGAAGCATCTGGACGGCGCCAAGAATCTGCTTAAGAAGAAGTAGCTGGAGCGATTGAGCTTCAATGCGCGGCGACGAGCACGCATTGCACGATGCTGCAGTCCGGCGCCCGGCAGCCCTACAGCGGTTTCACAGTTGGTGTATCCCGAAGCCGCAGATGCTAAGTGGCTTTTTCACCAAGAAAAAGCCACCTTTCGCAACTGTGAAATATGGCTGCATGAACTGTGGAACCGCTCTAGCGAGCCGAGCGAATGACCTGGTCGATGGGCGCCTGCTGCTCTTCAAGCGAGGCGACAAGCGCGAACTGGGCGCGGCAGCGATCGAGGTTGTGCGCGGGGCGATGCACCTTGAAATAGGTGTCGCCGTTGAGATAGTCGGTGAGGAAGCGGAGGGCGAGCTCGAAGGTGATGAGCTTGCCGGCGATGGCGAGCGAATCTTTTTCTGCGGGGGTAAGGAAGGAGCCGGCGGCGCTCAAGTAGCCGCGGGCGACGGCTTCGAAGAGCGGGAGGTGCACGCGGACGCGCGCGAGATCGGTTTCGTCTTCCGCTGCGGGGCAGGTCATGGTGCGCACCATGTCACCGAAATCGTAGGCGGCGAGGCCGGGCATCACGGTGTCGAGGTCGATCACGCAGATGGCTTCGCCGCTGCGCTCGTCAAACAGGACGTTGTTGCATTTGGTGTCGTTGTGGGTCACGCGCTCGGGCAGCCCTGAGCCAGCATGCGGGCCGGCGCCAAGGAAG
The DNA here is from genome assembly GCA_030041045.1 of Acidobacteriaceae bacterium. Taxonomy (GTDB): domain Bacteria; phylum Acidobacteriota; class Terriglobia; order Terriglobales; family Acidobacteriaceae; genus Telmatobacter. Next base: position 28,842 of record JASHOQ010000032.1, on the reverse strand, counting down.
ACGCCGGAAATCGACTGGCGCGCGCGGGCAAAGGCGATTTCGGTCTGCGCCGTGCGCACACGGCCGGCCGCGTCGCGCGCGATCGCCTCTTCAAGGGCTGCGTAGCGCTTCGGCGTCGAGTGAAAATCCGGAATGGTGTCGTGGAGGCGCGGCGCAGGCAGCGTGGCGAGCTGCTGCTGGAAGAGCCCGAAGGCACGAGCGGCTTCGAATGCCTGGCCGGGCGACTCGATCTGGTCCCGGGAAAATGCCGCGTCAATGAAGCGCCAGGCGCGCCAAAGATTTCCTTCTGCGTCTGTGTGCAGGGCGCCCCCGGTGCGCGTGGGGATGAGCGTGAGCGCGCGCCGATCGCGTTCCGGCGAACCGGCAAGCTGCGCGGCCAGGTGCGCGGTGACGCGGGCAACATTTTCCATCAGCACATCGGGATTGCGGAAGACCTGGGTGTTGATGCGCTGCAGGATGAGGCGCGCGGGCGAGCCGGCGGGTGCGAAGAAGACGCGGTACGTGTCGTGAATGTGGCCGTTGCCGTAGGGCTCGGCGCACAAAGCCTCGCCAAAATCGCCGCCAATTGCAAAGGCTCGCACAACGGCGCCCACGCCGGCTTCAGGGCCGCGTGGAGAGTTCATGGCCACAGCCGCTCGGGATAGGCGCCCGCGGCAATCAGGCGGCGGATGCTCTCGACCACGCGGGGATGGTCTTCGCGGTAGGTGACGCCGAACCAGGCGTCGGGCGTGCGCAGCACTTTGACACGGGCCTCACCGGCGGCGACTAGATCGTTGACGGTATTGGGAATGTAGCACTCGCGCTTGAGGTCGCCGGAGTTCGCGCGCAAGAAAGTCTCAAAACGCTCGCGGAGCTGGGGGAAGATGCGCGGCGTAAAGCCCCACATGTTCATGGAGACGGGCTCGTCGCCGGTGAGCGGAGTGACGCGGCCCTCCGCATCGGTGTTCTTGATCGCCGCGCCGTCGCGCGCGATCGAGGTCATCTCCACCACGCTTTCGAGCGTGTCGCCGGCGCCGATGCGGCAAACGCCGCGGGCCACAGAGCCGAATTCGGAAAGCGTTTTGCGCAGGATGAAGCCGACCATCGCATAGTCGGGCGCATCCTCTCCGGCGCCGTCTTGAAGATGCCGCGCGAGCAGGCGATAGCTTTGGGCGCCGTAGAAATCGTCGGCGTTGATGGCGGCGAAGGGCTCGTGGATCGCGTCTGCGGCCATGAGAATGGCCTGCGTGGTGCCCCACGGCTTGGTGCGGCCGGCAGGAACGGTGAATGGAGCGGGGATCTTGTCGAGCTCCTGGAAGACGTAGGCAACCGGGATACGTTTTTCAAAGCGCGCGCCCACGGTATCGCGGAAAGGTTTCTCGATTTCCTTGCGGAGGATGAAGACGAGGCGGCCGAAGCCGGCGCGCAGCGCGTCGTAGATGGAGTAGTCGATGATGGCTTCGCCTGAGGGTCCCACCGGCTCAATCTGCTTAAGGCCGCCGTAGCGGCTGCCCATGCCCGCGGCCAGGATGAGCAAGGCAGGCGGCGTGCCTGCGTCAGGCCGCGTGCCCGTGTCAGGTGTGGTGGAGCTCATTGCGGCGCGGGGTTTTTCCCCGAATGGCTCGCTCACGCAATTACCGGCAGCGTGGGGATGGATCCCTGCTGTTTGGCCTCGGCGACCACGGCGTCGAGATGGTCGAGGACTTCGGCGACGCTCATGGTGTAAACCTGGCGCTGCGCGTCGTAGCCTTCTTCGATAAGCTGCTTCAGGTAGCGCCCGGCGATCTGCGCGGCGAGCTGGTCGGTGATCACCTTGTCCGAGCGTTTCTTCTGCTCCACCCAGGCGGTGCAGGGCAGGGCGATCCACATGGGATGGCCGTTGACATCGAAACGAATATCGACGGCATCGGCGTGGCGCGTGGCGATGGCGACGATAGTGCCCTTCCAGCGGATGTGCAGGTCTTCCTGGGTCCAGCGGTCGGTAACGTGGAAGTCCTCGTACATGGATTCAGAGTAGCAGGGACCAAGGGACCAAGGGAACAAGGGACGAAGGGAATAGGGAGTAGGGAGTAGAGAGTAGGAACGAGAACCGATTGCACAGGCGGTTCTCAAGAAGGGCTCGACTTGAGAGGTTGCGGAGAAACTTGTTTGAGCAGAGATTTGCAGGGAACGCGGTACGGCAGGGGCTGAAGCCCGCGCTCATTTTGCGTCCTTTATGGCCCGGCTGAAGCCGTGCCCTTGTTGCAAAGCCTCTTCGACAGAGTTTTTCCGCAGCCTGTTTAGTCGGGCCGGAAAAGGCCGACAAAATCGCGGGCTTCAGCCCTGAGCGATTTTCCTCCTTGGTCTTCATCCATCGATGCAACCAGCTCCAGGAGCCAGGAACCGGACTGTTAGACTTGGCCCATATCAGCAAATGCAGACGGCATACACCCCGGCGAGCTGGAGCACGTTTTTCTCGGCGCAGGTGAGCGCGTCGGCGGCGCTTGCCGGGCTCGAGTTCGTAGCCATCTCCATCAACCTGGCGAAGATTGTGAAGCAGAGGCAGCTGGTGGCGCGGGCAGGCAAATCGCTGCTGGGCCTGATGGTCGTGCTGCTGGCCTCGGCGCTGTGCCTCGTTCCCGCATTGGGACGGGCGTGGCTGGGGTGGGAGCTGGCGTCCCTGGGAACGGCGATCTGGCTGACGACCACGTGGGCGCAGCACCGGGCTTCGCATAAGAACCCGTACGCCGGCCGCACGTCGAAGGTATTCTTTACCCTGCTTACGCAGGTCTCGGTGTTTCCCTTTGTCGTGGGCGGAGTTTCGCTGGTCTACGGGCGCGGCGGCGGCTTGTACTGGCTCGCGGCGGGCGCCATTTTCTCCATGATCGCTGCACTGCTGGACGCGTGGGTGCTGCTGATCGAGATTCAGCGGTGAGCGCGGAGCGCAGTGGACGCTCGCTTTGCGCCGCTGATAGACTAGGAGGGTTCGAGTCGCAGCGCCTCTAACCTGTGGGTGGGCTTGTGTGATGCGGCCGCTCGGACGCGCCTCGAAGTCCATCTGCGAAGGATTCAAAGAGACCCGTGGATACACAAACCCGACATGCCCTGAAACAAGACAAGTTTGCCCGTGCGGCCAAGAGCAGCGCCAGCTGGGTGGGAGAACACCGCTCCGGCGTGCTGCGCTGGGTGATTACCGTCGGAGTCGTCGTGATTCTGGGCGTGGCGGCGTGGGTGTGGTGGAACCTGCGCACGTCGGCAGCGGACCTGGCGCTGGGGCAGGCGATCGATCTCTACAACGCGCCGCTGGCCGAGCCGGGTGAGCCGCCGGAGAAGGGCATTTATACCACGGCAACGGCGCGCGCCACGGAGGCAAATCGGGAGTTTGTAGCCATAACCCAAAACTTTCACTGGCTGCCGGAGGTGGCGAAGGCGCGCTATTTTGCCGGCGTGACCTATGCGGAGCTGGGCGAGACGGCGCAGGCGGAAACGGCGCTGAAGGCCGCGGCTGGCTCTTCCAGCCGCAATCTTGCCAACTTGGCCCGCTATGCGCTGGCCGGGGTCTATCACCAGACCAACCGCGACTCCCAGGCGATCGACCTGTATAACGGCCTCATTGCCAAGCCGTCGGAAACCGTGCCCGCGAGCGAAGCCCAGCTGGCGCTGGCGGACCTGTACGTTGCCGAAGGCAAGCAGGACCAGGCGCGAATCCTTTGGGCGAAGATCAAGGACTTGAACAAGGACAGCGCGGCCGCCACTATTGCCCAACAAAAGCTGACGGCCCGGCAGTAAGGCAGGCGGGCGGGGCGGCGCCTTCCCGAAATCCCTGCCACGCGGCGGGTCCAGCCGGATGCGGACAGGTAAGCGGCCCGCGCATGAGCATTTTCCCATGCGCCTGCGTCTGGTTCTGCATGAGCACCAGCCAGGCAGTTTGCGCAGGTTGGATGGAGATACCGAACAGCGCCGCGGTCGAAGAAGCCCGAACCCGGGCCGAAGAAGGGGCCCTCGCGGCCCTGGTGGATCAGTACGCCAGCGCTCTCTATCGCGTGGCTTTCTCCGTTCTGCGCAATCCCGCCGATGCCGAAGATGCGGTGCAGGAAGCCTACGTGCGCGTGCTGCGGCACCGCGACTCTCTGGGCGAGGTGCGCGACCACCGCGTGTGGCTGATCCGCATCGTGTGGAACATTGTGCTCGACCGCAAGCGGCGGGCCAAGACCAGGCCGGAGACCGATGACGTGGCGGAGCTGGCGCGCGTGCTGCCTTCGAACGGGCTTTCAGCCGAAGAGTTGGCGGCGGCGGCGCAGCATCACGCGCACGTGCTGGCCTGCGTGGAGCAGCTGCCGGCCAAGGAGCGCGAAGTGCTGCAACTCTCGGCTTTCGAAGAGCTTTCCAGTGTGGAGATCGCCGCGGTGCTGGGCATTACAGAGTCCAGCGTGCGCTCGCGGCTGTTTCGCGCGCGCAACCTGATGGCTGGGCTGCTCAAGCATGAAAGGAGTGCGCACTCCAGGAGTTTGCGATGAATTTCAACTCTCAACACCAGAACAACGGCAACACCACGCGCGGCGACGCGGAAGAGACGCTGCGGCTCATTGCCACGCTGCCGGCGCCCAAGGGGCTGGAGGAGCGCGTGCATCGCACCCTGCGCACGGCGCAAGTCCAGCGCCCGGGCCGGCTGCTGGCGTGGACTGCGCCGCCCGGCGTGGGCAGGGAATGGTTGCGGGCGGCGGCCGCGGCCGCGATTGCGTTTGTGATTGCAGGCGGAGGGTGGGGCGTGTACCGGGAGGTGCAGCCCAGGCAGACGGTGAACGGGATTCCGCTCGTCTCCCATGGAGCCAATGCGGGCGCCTTTGCCGGCGCCAGCGCCAGGCGCACGCCGCAAACCCTCAATGGCCCAGTGCTCAGCGGCCCAGTGCTCAGCGGCCCGGCGCCGGCGCAAACCGGGGCGGCGAAAATGGAGAAGAAGAAAAGCGCGGCGCAGTCTGCGGGCGGTCAAAAGAAGCCGGCGGGAACGCAAAACGCCAATCCCTGATTGCAGCTTCTTGACGGTTCTTGAAGGGCGCGGCCATGGCTGCGCCCTTTCCAATATTGGAGAGGCTCCTGCCGCGAAAACGCCTTTCCGTTCGCCTCTGAGAGAAGATTCTATGGTTCTGCGCGCCGCCCGGACCCGGTTGGCGTGCGGGCCCTCCCAGCGAGCTTACGCGTCCTTCCGGATGGCGCGGATGAGCATCCCGAGAAGCGCCAGGACCACGGCGCCCCAGAATGCCGGACCCCAACCGTACACGCGAAAACCGGGCACCAGTTCGGATGCGATCAGGATCATGGCTCCGTTGATGACGAGCAGAAAGATGCCCAGGGTGAGGATGGTCAAGGGGAAGGTGATGATTTTGAGGAAGAGGCCGAGCGTGGCGTTGAGCAGGCCGATGACCAGCGACGCGATGAGCGCGGGCACGAGGCCGTGTACGTGAAACCCGGGCACGAGGCGGGAAACGATCAGCAGCGCGAGCGCGCTCAGCAGCCAATGAAGAAGCAATGCCAGCATTTATCTTCCTTTCTTGCGGGGTTCTGATCTTATCATGTGGATGCCGAACCAAGCGGTGCGGTTGCCGACGCACAGCTTCAGACCGGAACGCGTGGGGCCGTTGCGGGGACCCGGGCGAGACCGGCTAAGCGGGGCGGGAAAAAGCAAGGAGGTGCGATGAGAACCAACGTGATTACGTTGATGGTGATCGTGGCGGCCGTGGTGGTGTTCCTGTGGTATGCGCTGAGCCTGCCGCTGACGCCCATGCGCCTGGCCGGGCTGGCGCTCATCATCCCGGCGTTTGTGCTGTTTCTGGTGGCGCGCATGCAGCTTGGGGATGCGTTCAACATAAAGGCGAAGGCAAGTGAGCTGGTGACCACGGGCATTTACTCGCGCATTCGCAATCCCATTTACGTATTCGGCGGGCTGATGCTTGCGGGCCTGATCTTGTGGTTCGAGAGGCCCTTGTTCCTTCTGGTCTTTGCGGTGCTGATTCCGCTGCAGATCATGCGCGTACGCAAGGAAGAGCAGGTGCTCGAGGCCAGGTTCGGCACCGCCTATCTCGAGTACAAGCAAAAGACGTGGTTCTGAAGGGAACAGGGAACAGGGGTCAGGGGTCAGGGGTCAGGGATCAGGGATCAGAGACGAGAGACCAGAGACCAGAGACCAGAGACGAGAGACCAGAGACCAGAGAACAGAGAACAGTTAGCGTCGCAATCAATGACAAAGCACATCCGGCTCTTTCTTGCGCTTTCCCTGCTGGCATTGTTTTCCGCCGGGGCCGGCGCGAAGCCGCGGCCGATTGCGGTGAAAGTGGTGGTGGTGACCATGTTCGAGGTGGGCGCGGACACGGGCGACACCCCCGGCGAGCTGCAGTACTGGGTGGAGCGCGACCATCTCGACCGCGTGTACCCGCTGCCTGCGGGCTATCACCCGGTGCGCATGAACGACCAGGGCGAGATGGCGGTGCTGACGGGCGAGGGAACGGCCAGCGCCGCGGCGACGATCATGGCCGTGGGACTGGACCCGCGCTTCGACCTGAGCCACGCCTACTGGCTGGTGGCGGGGATCGCCGGCGGATGCCCGGACCGCATCTCGCTGGGATCGGCGGCGTGGGCGCGGTGGGTGGTGGATGGCGACATGGCGTACGAGATCGATGCGCGCGAAATTCCACCGGCTTGGAACACGGGTTATCTTCCCCGGCACAAAAAGACACCCTTCGAAGAGCCGGCTGCGCCCGAGCCCGGCCAGGTGTTCGCGCTGAATGCGGGGTTGGCGCAGTGGGCGTTCGCGCAGACGCGCGGCATGGCGCTCGAGGATTCCGAAAAGCTGCGCGAGATTCGCGGCCATTTCGCAGGCGCCTCGGCCCAGCGGCCGCCTTTTGTGACCCTGGGCGATGAAATTTCCTCTTCGACCTACTGGCATGGCAAGCTGCTGGATGCGTGGGCGCAGCAATGGGTGCCGTACTTCACCGGCGGCCAGGGCGTGTTTGCCACTACGGCGATGGAGGACACGGGGACGCTCGCGTCGCTCACCTACCTGGCCCGTGCCGGACGCGTGGACGCTGAGCGCGTGCTGGTGCTGCGCGCGGTGAGCAATTACGATCGCCAGCCCGAGGGGTTGAGCGCCGCGGAAAGCCTGGCGCAGCAGAGGGTGGGCGCGTACGCCGCGTATCTGCCGTCACTCGAGGCCGCGTACCGGGTGGGGCATGCGGTGGTGGGCGAGCTGCTGGCGCACTGGACGTGTTACGAGGCGGCGATTCCGGTCGCGGATGCAACGGCTCCGTAGGCCGCCGCGTGCCCAGCCAGCGCCGTGAAGGACGATCGAGAAGCTTGGCGAGCGAGGCTTCCGCAGTAGAGAATGCTAACGTCCCGCAAATCGAGATCGGGAGCGCGGCGTGCACACGGGCTTTGTGCCCGGCGGCGCAGACGAGGAAGCAGATGCATTCCATTTGGTTGGGTGAATTCATGGGCACGCTGGTTCTGGTGCTGCTGGGCACGGGCGTCAACGCCGGCGTAACCCTGCGCAAATCCTACGCGGCAGACTCGGGATGGATTGTGATTACCACCGGCTGGGGACTGGCCGTGCTGTGCGGCGTGGTGGTGGCGCAGGCCTTCGGCAGTCCCGGCGCGCATCTGAATCCGGCCATCACCCTGGCCAGCGCCGTGGTGAGCGGGGATTACTCCGTGCTGCCGCTCTACTGGTCGGCGCAGTTGCTGGGCGCGATGACGGGCGCGGCGCTCATGGCGCTGCATTACTCGCCGCACTGGAAGCTCACGCCCGATCCCGCGGCCAAGCTGGGAGTCTTCTGCACCAACGCCGCCGTGCGCAGCCCGCTGGCAAACGTGGCCAGCGAAATCATCGGCACCATGATGCTGGTGGTGGTGGCCACAGCGATCTATTCGCACGGTGTGGCCGCGGACGCCTCTCCTTCGGGAATCGGGCCCGCTGCCGGTGTGGGACCGTGGCTGGTGGGCAGCCTGGTGTGGGGCATCGGCCTCTCGCTCGGTGGAACCACGGGCTACGCCATCAATCCTGCGCGCGACCTGGGCCCGCGCCTGACGCATGCGCTGCTGCCGATTCCCGGCAAGGGCGGGTCCAACTGGAAATACGCGCCGATTCCCGTGCTGGGCGATCTGGCCGGAGGCGCGCTCGCGGGGCTGCTGGTGCATTTTGTGCGGATGTGAAGAGCAGGGAACAGGGAACAGGGATCAGGGAGATGGCGGAGATTGCACTTCAAATTGATGGCCGGGACAACGTGGCCGTAGCGCTCACCAGCCTGGAGCTGGGCGTGGAGGTGCGCGTGGCAGGGATTACGTGCCGCGCCGCCGAAATCATTCCGGCCAAGCAGAAGATGGCGCTCGCCGATCTGAGGCCCGGCGACCCGATCGTGATGTACGGCATGGTGGTGGGCGAGGCGGTCGAGCAGATCGCGCGCGGGCGGCTGCTGACCACGCGCAACATCCGGCATAAAGCGGGCGAGTACTCAACCGTGCGGCGCCCGGCGGCGATTGCGTTGCCGGATGCGGCCGCGTGGAAGGGGCGCGCGTTTCTCGGCTTTCATCGCGCCGACGGACAGGTGGGCACGCGCAATTACTGGATCGTCCTGCCGCTGGTGTTCTGCGAAAACCGCAATGTGGAGCAGATGCGCGAGGCGCTTGAGGAAGAGCTGGGATATGGGCGCGCGAACAATCGCTACCGGCAGCATGTGCGGCGAATTCTCGCGGAGCGCGGCGAAGTGGATGCATCGTCTCCCACCGTTTCCGCAAAAAACGCGGAAAGGATGGGGCAACCGAGTTCCTCTCCCACCCTTGCGGCAAAAGACGAGGAAAGGACTGGGCAACCGGAGCCGGTGTTTCCGCACCTGGATGGTGTGCGTTTTCTCACGCATCAGCTCGGCTGCGGCGGCACGCGGCAGGATGCGCGCGCCCTTTGCGGATTGCTGGCCGGCTACATTCATCATCCCAATGTGGCCGGGGCCACGGTGCTGAGCCTGGGCTGCCAGAATGCGCAGGTGAGCCTGCTGATGGAGGAGCTGCGCGCGCGGGACGCTGGGTCCGCATCGGCTAGGAAGCCGGTGCTGGTCTTTGAGCAGCAAAAATCAGGGCACGAGACGGCGCTGCTCGAGCGGGCTCTGGATGAGACGCTGGTCGGCCTGGCGGAAGCGAATGAAGCGCGGCGCGCGCCGGCCCCGCTCGCGGCCTTGACCCTCGGGCTGCAGTGCGGAGGGTCAGATGGATTCAGCGGCATCTCGGCCAATCCAGCTGTGGGTTACGTTTCGGATCTGATCGTGGGTGCGGGCGGCAAGACCATGCTCAGCGAGTTTCCCGAGCTGCACGGCGTGGAGCAGGAGCTGATCGACCGCTGCGTGAGTGACGAGCTTTCCCAGCGCTTCGCCGGCCTGATGCAGGCCTATGCGGCGCGGGCGCGCGCGGTCGACTCGGACTTCGCCTTCAATCCCTCGCCGGGCAACATTCGCGACGGGCTGCTGACCGATGCCATGAAGTCGGCGGGCGCGGCGCGCAAGGGCGGTGTGGGGCCGGTGAGCGACGTGATCGATTATCCCGAATACGCGCGCACGGCGGGGCTCACGCTGCAATGCACGCCGGGCAACGATGTGGAGAGCGTAACCGCGCAGGTGGGCGCAGGCTGCTCTCTGGTGCTGTTTACCACGGGACTGGGCACACCCACGGGCAATCCCATTGCGCCGGTGGTGAAGATCTCCACCAATTCGGATCTCGCCCGCCGGATGGGCGACATTATCGACTTTGACGCGGGCGGCATTGTGCGCGGAGAGACGACCGTGGCGGATTGCGCGGAGCGGCTGCTCGAGCTTTCCATCGAAGTGGCCAGCGGCACGCGCAGGACCAAAGCCGAGGAACGCGGGCAGGTGGATTTCATCCCGTGGAAGCGGGGCGTCTCGCTCTAGCTCATTCCAGATACGAAGCGACGACGGCGAGCGCGGCAATGGCCGCAGTTTCCGCGCGCAGGATGCGCGGCCCCAGCGAGACGGCGCGCCAGCCGTTGGCGTCGAAGAGAGCTTCTTCCGAGGGGACCCATCCGCCTTCCGGGCCTATGGCAAGTTCAAGCGCGGGCATCCCTGCACCAGATGCGGCGAGCGCCTCTTTGAGCGCGCGGCGCAGCGTGGTGGAGCGTTCCTGCTCGGCGAGGACGATGCGCGTGGCCCCGGGCGCGGAAGTGGACTGGGCGCGGACGCGCTCAGTGAGCGGGACGGGATCGTGAATCAGCGGCACATCGCTGCGGCGGGCCTGCTGGGCGGCCTCTTTTGCCATGCGGCGCCAGCGCTCCGCACGCTTTTGGGCAGCCTGGGCTAGGTGCTTTTCCGTGCGCCGCGCAATCATGGGTGCAATGGCGGCGACGCCGAGCTCGGTGGCCTTCTCGATGGCCCATTCCATGCGGTCGAATTTGTAGACGGCGAGCGCAAGCGTGATCGGCAATGCCGGATCGGCCTCGAGCTCGGCGATGAGGTTAAAGCGGACCGCACTTGTTTCCGGGGAGCTCTCTGCGCCGGCCAGAAAAACGGTAGCCACCTCGGCACGAAAAAGTCGTCCACCTGCCACCACGTCGGCCGTCATGCCCGGTTGCGCGCGCAGAACGCGGGCCAGGTGCTCGGCCTGCGCTCCCACTAAAGTGGCAGAGGTCTCATCCCATCTTTCGGCGATCCAGCGGCGGCGCGTCACGCAACCTTCCTCCCCCGGGGCAGGTCCTCTGGGCGTCTCCTCACGGCCGATGAGAACGCTCGACCTGACCGCGGGAAGCATCATCGGGAGGTGAAATCTCCCGATCTCATTTTTGCATTTTCAAGAGGGATGACGGCCGACGGCAGGCACAGAGAAAAGGAGCTGGCGCGCGGGCGAAGCACGGAGAATGGCAAATACCCGCATAAACACTGAGGGGGACGCTTTATAGCGTCCCCCTCAAGTGTTGCCTTTTTTCTGTTGGTAAAATCCGCTACTTTTTCTTCGCGGCCTTCTTCGCTGACTTCTTGGCCGCCTTCTTCGCGGGTTTCTTGGCTGCTTTCTTTGTTGCCATTTGCCTATTCTCCCTTTTCGATGGGTTGCATCGAGTCTGCAATCGTTACATTGCAGTTGAAGAATGTATAGAATCGCGCGGCATCGATGTCAAGGAAAAAAAGCATCGAGGGTGGAAAAAAGAGCAACAATTTTTCTCGCCGTGGAATCGTTGGACGGGGTGAAGGGGAGCGTGATGGAAGATGAAGCCGTCTTCGATGAGAGCGTGGAAGAGAATTTTGCGATGCGCACGCGCGCCGCGAGAATGGCATTCAACACTCGATGACGTTGAGCGCAAGGCCGGCGAGACTGGTCTCCTTATAGCGCGATTGCATGTCGAGACCGGTGAGATACATGGTGCGAATGACCTGATCGAGCGAGACTTTATGCGCCTCCGACTCATTGAGCGCGATGCGCGTGGCGTGCACGGCCTTCACCGCGCCCATGGCGTTGCGCTCGATGCAGGGAATCTGCACCAGGCCGCCGATGGGATCGCAGGTCATGCCGAGATTGTGCTCCATGGCGATCTCTGCCGCGTGTTCCACCTGGCCATTGGTGCCGTTGAGCGCGGCGGTCAGGCCCGCGGCGGCCATCGAGCAGGCCACGCCCACTTCGCCCTGGCATCCTACCTCGGCGCCGCTGATGGAAGCATTCTCCTTGTAGAGGCTGCCGATGGCCGCGGAGGTGAGAAAGAAGCGCACCATGCCTTCGTGATCGGCGCCGGGGATGAAGCGCTCGTAATAGCGCGCGACGGCAGGAATGACGCCGGCTGCGCCGTTGGTGGGCGCGGTGACCACGCGGCCGCCGGCGGCATTCTCTTCATTCACGGCCATGGCGTAGACGGTCACCCAGTCGAGCGGCGCGAGCGGGTCGCCAACCTTGCCGTCGACTTCCTTCTCACGGAGGCGTTCGGCCAAGCGATGCGCGCGGCGGCGGACATTCAGGCCGCCGGGAAGGATGCCTTCGGTAACCATGCCGCGCTCCATGCACGCACTCATGGTCTGCCAGATGCGGTCAATGCCTTCGCGCACGGTTTCGACCGGCGCACGGCCGGAAGCGGGTCCCGAATCAGTGTTGATGAGAGCGCACTCATTTTCAAGCATGAGCTGGCTGATGGAGAGCTCGTGCTGATGCGCGAGGGTGAGCAGCTCCGCGGCGCTGTGGAACGGGAACGGAATCCTCTTCTGGTTTTGGACGAGGGTCTCGGTCGTGCCATCTTCCACAATGAACCCTCCGCCGACGGAGAAGTAGGTGCGCTGGTCGAGGACGGCGCCTTCCGAATCGAATACCGTGCAGCGCAGGCCGTTGGGGTGCTGCATCCGCGCGCCGGGGGGAAACATCTGCTCGCGGCGGAAAAGCAGATCGCGGGCTTCGTCGAAAGGGATGGAGCGCGTGCCGGCGAGATGGATGCGTTGCGCGGAGCGTATCTGCGCTACCGTGGATTCGATGAGAGCGGGATCGATGGTGGCAGGCTCGTTGCCGGAAAGACCGAGCAGAACGGCCCTGTCGGTGCCGTGGCCAAGGCCGGTGTGCGCAAGCGAGCCGTAAAGCTCCACCTGCACGCGCGCCACCCGCTCGAGCGCGCCGTGGGAGTCAAGCTCGCGTGCGAATCGGCAGCAGGCGCGCATGGGGCCCATGGTGTGCGAACTCGAGGGGCCGACGCCGATTTTGTAGAGCTCGAAGAGGCTCGCCGTCACGCATTCGATTGTAGTCTTTGAAGGGATCAGGGATCAGGGATCAGGGATCAGGGTCAGTGGTCAGCGGACAGTGAACAGTGAACAGTGAACACTGGACGGTGAACAGTGGACAGTGAACAGTGAACAGTGAACAGTAGACGGTGGACAGTAGGCAGTGGACAGTGGGTGGTGGACGGGGAAGGGAGCGGGCGATCAGGGCTTCTCAGGCCAGTCCGCGTCAGGGCTGGCGGGGAGCGCTTGATTGGGGCCGAGATTCTCGGCGGTGATGGCGGCGAAGATGAAGTTCTCCGGCGGGACCGGACTTCCGGCGAGCCGCCGCAGCATGGCTAACTGGCCGGCGTGGGTCATCGCATCCGAAAAGGGACCCTGCAGCAGGATTTCGGGCGTAATCTCGCGCAGCGCGCTTCCGGTTTCGAGATGCCGGGCCAGGTCTTCCAGGACTCCATGGAAGTGAGCGATCGCTTGAGCGAAATCCGCGAATTCCGGCGGCCGGTAAGTCCCGCCGATGAAGTGAGTGCGCGCGTAGCCCATCAGGCTATCCATGTGCCGGATAAGCTCCTGCGGGGTGCGAACCTTTGGAGCTGCCCGGAACGAAGCAAACTCCGGCGGCGCATCGCGCAGCGCCTTCTGTGTCCTGTAGGCAAGCGCGGCGAGAAAATGCCTGAGCATCCGCCTCCGTTCGTCCATCGTTTTTCTCCCGCAGCGTTCTGATCTTCTCTCCATGGTAAGGGCGCGAGCGCTCAAAGCGCACCTGTTCGTCTTTCCTACTCCCTGTTCCCTACTTCCTACTCCCTGCTCCCTGATCCCTGATCCCTGCCTTCTGATACACTCGCTGTCAATCCTCCAGCCATGCTGTTCAAAGCACTCAGCGCCGCGGTCTACGGCATCGACGCCAACCTCATTGACGTGGAGGTGGATTACAGCGGCGTTGTGGCCAATGAAGATCACTTTCACACCGTCGGCTTGCCCGACGCGGCGGTGCGCGAAAGCCGCGATCGCGTGCGCGCGGCCATCAAGAACTCCGGCTACCTGATTCCGCCCACGCACATCACCATCAACCTGGCGCCGGCGGATCTGAAGAAGGAGGGTTCGGGATTCGATCTGCCCATCGCGGTCGGGATCCTGGGCGCATACGGGGCGCTGCGCATCAGCGACCTGGGCCGCTTTCTGCTGGTGGGCGAGCTGGGCCTGGACGGAAGCGTGCGGCCCATCCCGGGGATGCTGCCGATCGCCATTCTTGCGCGCGAAAAGCAGATTCCCAACCTGATTCTGCCCGCCGGCAATGCCGCCGAAGCCGCGGTGGTGGAAGGCGTGAACGTGTATCCGGTCTCGTCGCTGCTCGACGTGCTGGAGCTCGTGAACTCGGCGGTGGTGGGCGTGATCCAGCGCGAGCCTTTTCATGTGGCCACAGAAAAGCTGCTAGGCGAGCTGCAGCATTTCCCGCTCGACTTTCGCGATGTGCGCGGACAGCAGACAGCCAAGCGCGCCCTCGAAGTGGCTGCGGCCGGCAGCCACAACATTCTCATGATCGGCCCGCCGGGCTCGGGCAAGACCATGCTGGCCAAACGGCTGCCGTCGATTCTGGCGCCGCTTACCTTCGACGAGGCTCTCGAGACAACCAAAATTCACTCCGTGGCCGGCGTGCTGGACGCAGGCGCCGGCCTGGTGACCCAGCGGCCGTTCCGCTCGCCGCACCACACCATCTCCGATGCGGGGCTGATCGGCGGCGGCATTGTGCCGCGGCCGGGCGAGGTTTCGCTCGCGCACAACGGGCTGCTCTTTCTGGACGAGCTGCCGGAGTTCCCCCGCAACGTGCTCGAAGTGATGCGGCAGCCGCTCGAAGACCACACCGTGACCATTGCGCGGGCGTCGATGTCGTTGAGCTTTCCCGCGCGCTTCATGCTCGCGGCGGCCATGAATCCCTGTCCGTGCGGCTACTTCAACGACAAGTCGCGCGAGTGCCTGTGCACGCCGCCGATGATCCAGCGCTATGTGGCCAAGATTAGCGGGCCTCTGCTCGACCGTATCGATATTCATATCGAAGTGCCGGCCGTGCAATACAAGGAGCTGCGCGGCGGCGCGGCTGCCGAGGGCTCGGCCGAGATTCGCGCGCGGGTGCTCAAGGCGCGGCAGGTGCAGCGGCAGCGCTTCTTGAAAGCCAATGAGAAAATTTACTCGAATGCCCAGATGACCACCCGGCAAATCCGCGCTTACTGCGAGCTGGGCGCAGACGCCGAGCGGCTGCTGGAGCGGGCCATGCAGCAGCAGGGGCTGACGGCGCGGGCGCACGACCGGATTCTGAAGGTGGCGCGGACCATCGCCGATCTCGAAGGCGCCGAAGCCCTCACTGTGGCGCACCTGGCCGAGGCTATCCAATATAGAACGCTGGACCGGAGCTACTGGGCGTGAAGAGGGACCGGGCGTGACCGGCGCAACCGGATTTCGAGCGCCCTGTGGAAGATCGGGGTGAATCTCAGCCGGCGCGACTGATTGGGATCTCCTAATAACCGAAACGAAATCAGCAGCTTAAAAGATCGAGCACCCGCGGGAAGCGGGTTACGCATGGTGCACTAACGATGAAAAAAGGGTTGACCTGCGACCATACGCGGTATACATTCAAAACAGCCATCCATGAGGGCAGGCTGCGCTGTGCGATTCCGCGCGCCCGTCAGCCAATTCCTGCATCCAAATACTGGGGAACAAGGTAGAGTTCCGGCTGGTGAATGGAATTTCGCCGCGCAGTGCGCCGGGAATGCGCCGGAATGGGAACACGGGCCTCGAGATTCCCGCCCAGAAACTCACTCATCCGGCTGCGGGATGGCCAGTATCACAACGTGCGACAGTGCGTCAACAATTTGAACTGCAGGCGCGGGTCGTGCGTCTAACAATCGAATGCTGCACTTTGAGGAAGTCCCCTGGTCGATGGTCAGCTTCCCTGCTGCTCTGACGGCGCCAAATGGTTCTGGCCGAGCAGGTTATCACGAAGAAGGAGAATCTTGAATATGCGCTCTGATTTGGTTTTTGGGGCACTCTCTCACGTGTCCAACCGCTACCAGCTCTGCCAGCTGGCCAGCAAGGCAACCCGCAAGCTGCACAAGCCCAATACGCGGCTGCAGGACACTACGAACGAAGTATTGGTTCGCTTTCATTCCACGAATCCGGGAACGGATGCGCCGGAGCCGGCGCGCCTTTCGCAACCTATCGAACGGCGCCGCGCTGCCTGACGGCGCCGTCGCAACCTAAAGTGTGTTTAAGGCAGGCAGCAGTTTCAATCGGTTTTCCCGTCTCAGTTGGTTTTTCTTCCCCCCCGGCTTTATCCTCCAGTTGAATTCGGGTGCACTTTTTGAAGGCCGGCCAGCGCCGGATGGTTTGCCGAGTATCCTCCGGTTTCATCCTGGAGCCCTTTCCCGCCCGCATCCCCACCCCGCCTTATCGCAGGTGAACTCATGACAATTGCAGAACTCAAAGAAAAAAACATCACAGAACTCAGCCGCATCGCGCGCACGCTGGAGATTCCTGGAACCAGCGGCCTGCGCAAACAGGATCTGATCTTCAAGATTCTTCAAGCGCAGAGCGAGAAGGAGGGTCACATCTTTGCCGAGGGCGTGCTGGAGATTCTGCCCGACGGCTACGGGTTTCTGCGTTCGCCCGACTACAACTACCTGCCCGGGCCGGACGACATCTACGTTTCCCCCTCGCAGATTCGCAAGTTCGATCTGAAGACCGGCGACTCCATCAGCGGTAACGTGCGGCCCCCGCACGAAGGCGAGAAATATTTCGCGCTGGTGAAGATCGAGGCCATTAACTTCGAGTCGCCGGAGGAGACGCGCAACAAGATTCTCTTCGACAACCTGACGCCGCTCTATCCCCAGGAGCGCATCAAGATGGAGACGGTCAGGGAGGGCACCAGCGGCCGCGTAATGGACCTGCTGACGCCGGTGGGCAAAGGGCAGCGCGGGCTGATTGTGGCGCCGCCGCGCACCGGCAAGACCATGCTGCTGCAGTCGATCGCGAACTCCATCACCACCAACCACCCCGAGGTGGTGCTGATCGTGCTGCTCATTGACGAACGTCCGGAAGAAGTCACCGACATGCAGCGCTCAGTGAAGGGCGAGGTCATTTCCTCCACGTTTGACGAGCCGGCTGCGCGCCATGTGCAGGTGGCGGAAATGGTGATCGAGAAGGCCAAGCGCCTGGTCGAGCACAAGCGCGATGTGGTGATCCTGCTTGACTCCATCACCCGCCTGGCCCGCGCTTACAACACCATCGTGCCGCCTTCGGGCAAGGTGCTCTCGGGCGGTGTGGACTCGAACGCACTGCAGCGGCCCAAGCGCTTCTTCGGCGCGGCTAGGAACATCGAAGAGGGCGGGTCTTTAACCATCATTGCAACTGCTCTCGTCGACACCGGCTCGCGCATGGATGAGGTCATCTTCGAGGAGTTCAAGGGCACCGGCAACATGGAAATCATCCTCGACCGCAAGCTCGTGGACAAGCGCGTCTTCCCGGCCATCGACATCCAGCGCTCGGGCACGCGCAAGGAAGAGCTGCTCATCCCCAAGGACGACCTGCAGCGCATCTTCGTGCTGCGCCGGGTGCTTAACCCGCTCTCGCCGGTGGAAGCCATGGAGCTGCTGATCGGCCGCCTGGAAAAAGTGCGCAACAACGCCGAGTTCCTGACCAACATGAACCAGCTCTAGGCCGGGGCCGTTGAAGGGCCTGTGCTCCGGCGCATCCATAATGACCTTGCGGGAATCGCGCTACTTGATGACCGACAGCCGCTCTGCGCTCAGCGGCTCCTCCTGCGGGCTCTCCCGGTGGGCTGAGGACCGCGCCTGTTCCGTCGCTGATCGAAATGCCGGGTGGGCATGCGCGAGCAGCGAGGGAATCTTCTCCGGCTCCACAGGGCGCGAGAGCAGGAATCCCTGGTAAAGGTCGCAGCCCAGGCGGAGAAGACAGTTCAGTTGCCGCTCGGTTTCCACGCCTTCAGCCACCACGCGCATGCCCAGAGCGTGGGCCATGGAAAGAATCGCCTGCACGATGGTGCGCGACGCTTCGCCGCCCTCGCCGTCGCACAGATGCTCGACGAACGAGCGGTCGACTTTCAGAATCGAAATGGGCAGCCGGTGCAGCCTGCCCAGGGACGAGTAACCGGTGCCGAAATCGTCGATCGAGAATGTGGATCCCAGCGCGGAAAGTGCCATCATCTCGCCCGATACCGCCTTCAGGTTTTCCATGGCCGCCGTTTCCGTAATCTCCAGGTGAATCCACCGCGGATCGACAGAATACCGCTCCATGGTCTCGAGCAGGCGTTCGGCGAATCCTCTGCGCATCATTTGCATCGAGGAGACATTGATGGCCACAGGAACCAGCCGCACGCCATGGTCCATCCACATTTGGATTTGCCGGCACACCTTTTCGAATATCCATTGGCCGAGCGCTTCCACCATTTCGTTCTCCTCCGCGATGCGGATCACGGTGAGCGGATCGACTGGCCCGTGGCGGGGATGGTCGAGGCGCAACAGCGCCTCCATTGCGCCCATGGCTCCATCCGCCGCAAAGACCGGCTGGTAAACAAGACAGAAGCGGTCTTCTTCCAACAATCGGTTCATGCCGGCCGCGATTTCCTTTCTCTTTTCCGCGTCGGCGCGCAGCTCGGGCGAAATCCAGAGGATCTGTCCGCTGCCCTTGGCCTGCGCCCGTCGAAGCGCGTTCTCGGCCAGGTGCCAGAGCCCCATCCCGTCCGTACTGTCGTCAGGGCAAACCGCCACCCCCATGCTGAAAGAGATCTGCACCTCGCACTCCCCGATCAGGACGGGCATTTTGAAGCTCTCCTGGATGCGAGCCGTCATCTCCTCGGCGAAGGCAAGGTCCTTCAGCCTGGTCAGCACGATGGCAAACTCGTCGTCGCCGGTGCGCGCCACAAGATCGTCCATGCGCGTGTGCTCGCTCAAGACACTGGCGACATACTGGACGCACTTGTCTCCGATACCCGGCCCGTAGATTTCATTCAGCCGCTTGAAATGACAAATGTCGAGGCAGACGATGGCCAGCTTGCGACCGCTTTCGACGGTAAGGGCAACGGTATAAGTGAGCTGTTCCTCGAATGAACGGCGATTGGATAGTCCCGAAAGCGCGTCGTGCGCCTGCTGATACTCAAGCCGGCGCTCCAGGTTGTGGCGCTTGGTCACGTCGAGTCCCAGGACAAAGCGGCAGTTTTTCCCCTGGAAGACCGCAGTGTGCGCAGTGACATCCATGGGGAATTCACTGCCGTCCTTGCGCACGTGGCGGGAGGCGCGATTTTGCGTCGACTTGGGCAATTTCGCCTCAAAGAGAACGTGCTCGCGCACATCGGGATGCAGGATATCCGGCAGCCGCAGGCGCAAAAACTCGTGTTTGGTATACCCATGCAGCGAGCACGCCGCCTCATTGGCGGCGAGAAAATGCAGGCTTTCCGTGTCGTAGATCCAGACAGGATTGGGATTGTGATCGAAGAGCAGACGGTAGTCGCCGGCGAGAGCGCGCGCGGTGCGTACCTGCTCCTCAAACACGATAAGCATCATGCCCACCGCAACACACGCTTTGGCCGGGTTCCAGATATCGCTTTCGGCCGAGATCTGCGGCGAGGTCTTGTGCATCATCTCCGCCAGCGGGAAGACGGCGCCCCAGGCCATCAGCCCGAACGCGGTCACGCGCGACCCGAACGTGGTCCCGATACTCCTGTTCCACGTGTCCATTCCCGCCGCGAAAAACACTTCGCCAACGATGATGGGGGCGATCCAGTGGAGGCTTCCATGGACGATCAAAACCGCCAGCAATACCGCATTGGCCGCGCACAGGGCCGCCAGCATCTCTGCGAAGCGGGGCCGCAGGCGGCGCATGGACCAACTGGTAGCGATCAACGGCGTCTGGCGCGCGGCAACCGCGGCGAGCAGAATCCAGCGGTTCTGCACGGGCAAGATTGTGAGCGAGAGGCACAGCAGCGTGGGGATGGCAACGGTCGCTCCTACCAGGACTCCGGATCGCCGGCCGCGCACAGGGATGGCGGACGAAACAACGAAATAAATCCCCGCCAGGGCCATCAGGTCGACGGTACCCGCCGACGCGGCTATCCTATGCCACCCCGCTGCGTAGAACTCGCCCAGGTGGGCGCCGCAGGATCCGAGTACCATGAACCAGCCCGCAAACCAGCAACGGGCCCGGTCGTCAGGACGCCGCACCCACGCGACTGTTCCAAATACGAACACGAGCAGCGCGGAATAGGCGAGGTCAATGGCGGCGTCTTGCATGCAAAACTTTGGAGTCCACGTTGTTTATCGGCAGATCGGTAGGAGGATTTATTCCCCCAAAGTCATTGCCGCCGCAGATCGCCCTTTTTCTTTAGCCCGCCGCGACGTTTGCACCGGCACGGGAGTGCCTTTCGAAATTTACGCGCGGCTGGTAACATGGATAGGTTGTGGGGCTGTAGCTCAGCTGGGAGAGCGCCTCGTTCGCAACGAGGAGGCCAGCGGTTCGATCCCGCTCAGCTCCACCATCCCTACCAAGCATCTTCCGGTGTTGCGATCCCTCGCTCCGCTCGGGATTTCGCCTGCGGGCTCGGACGCCCGCATGGCGGCTCAAGTTCGATCCCGCTCAGCTCCACCATCCCTACCAAGCATCTTCCGGTGTTGCGGTCCCTCGCTCCGCTCGGGATTTCGCCTGCGGGCTCGGACGCCCGCATGGCGGCTCAAGTTCGATCCCGCTCAGCTCCACCAACTCCCTCAGCCAGTATTTTTCCCGCCTCAGTTGCCGCCTGTTCGGCCTTCAGCGCTTCTCTTGGAGCCTCTTGCGCCCGGCGTCAGGCTGCGAATGCCGTGCCGTTAAGGAGCGGGTAAAACCGCTGCATCCGCACTGGCCGGGGTCCACAGTTCGGCGGCTTTTCGGCAGTCTTGCAAATCTGTGCTGCACAGCGCGAAGACCGCCCACAAAGTGCCGTCGCTGCGCGGCACTAACAAATAGTAAGAGCGGGTGGCGCCGGAACTCCCGACCAAAACACGGATCGTCGAGCTCAGCCCGAGGTAGCGGCCGATGGCCGCGCTGTCATCCACTTCAGCCAGTTTTTTTTGTGTCCACCCCATCGCGTCGCAGGGCTGCGGCGGCAGGCAAAGCTTGCCCGGGGCGGTATCGACCACGGCGCCTATTGCCGGCAGATTCGCACTGGCAAGCGACGCTTGCAGAGCGGTCTTATCCATCTCGCCCGCACCATTCGGGTCCTGAATCGCAGTCGCCTTCCACTCGCCTTTCACCATGACGGGAGTCACATCGTCCAGTTTTTGATCGCTGGCCTCGGCGCTCGCGTTGATCGCCTCCAATTCGTCCAGCCGGGCTCGGTAATGCTCGCGCAGGCATTTGCCTTCGCCGGTGGCGCAGTCGCGGTCGCGCTCCGCAAGCCAGTTCCTCTGCTGCGCAAGCAGCTCGGTTCGCGCCTTCACCGTCAGCTGGGGGCGCAGTCCGCTATAGAGGCGATTCAGATCCGCATCCATTTGATGGAGATCTGTTTCGCTGCATATCGTCCGTTCGACGGGGGAGGCAGCCTGGGTACAGTCGGTTGCCAGGGCCGCCGCGCCGAGCGACAACCAGCATCCGGCAACTGCAGCGAGCCACAGTCTCATTACGGAAGCTTCGGGCCTGGATTGGCCGAGGTTGGATTGGTTGAAGTTGGACTGGTTGAGGTTGGAGACACGGGCGTTTGCGGCGCCGGACCGGTCACAATGGGCGCAGGCAGTTCTTTCGCAAGCAGGTCGGCCTCTGCGTTGGCGCGCTTCTTGTAGTCTGTGTAAGCGCGCAGCTTGGCAACTGCCTGCTGCCAATTGCCGGCGGTCGCTGCATTGCGGAACGCGATGGCGTCCGTACTCTTCGGAGACGGTCCTTCCTGGTACACGCGGGAAAGCCATACCGTCTGCCATCCTGCCGGGAGCTTGCTAAAAACAGGAACGGCAGGGTCCTTGGCACTGTTCCAGGCGCGGATGGCATCACCCAGGATTCTGCCGAAGACCGCTCCATCGCAGAGGTCAGCTTCGTCCTTGGTCAACTCCGGCACCGGGCCGAGCTTCGCCACCGCGGCTGCTACTTGCGCCTTATGCATTCCCTTGAAGCGGTGCGGCGAGGCGAAAGGCTTGATCTTGTTCATGAGCGCTGCGGGAAATCCGAACTGCTGCAATTCCGACTCAGTCCATTGACCCAGGTCAAAGCCGGAGGCCACGGTCATTCCGCTTTTGCCGAGCACCTTGTCGTCTTTCATCGGGACGTAGCCCCGCAGCCATTGATCGCCCTCGAGCGAGGCGATGAAAGCAAAGTCCACTTTGGTGCCGAAGCGCGGATTCAAGGGCGCAAACACCGCCGCCGACGTCTTGGAAACAAAACGGCTTTTCAAGTCCGATCGAGGCAGCTCGATCATCCAGACCCGCCCGCTGACCAGGTTGGCCGCCAGAACGTCAAGCACTTGCGTATCCGATAACGGATCCGTGTCCAGACTCAGGGAGCGGGCAAGCGTTCTGAGTACGGGCATCGCACTGCCGCTGTGCACGAAATGGTGCAGGTACATGTGAGCCGCATGCTGGTCGAAGAATTTTTTCTTTCGGTGGTTCCAGTCTGCGGTGAGAATTTCCGTGCCAATCGCCAGGCGGTGGTTGGCATAGCCATAAAGCCGATGGGCGCGCAACCACCGGAATACAACGTGGTCCTCCACATCCACGCGGTCATCAAGTACGGTGAGCTGACTATCAGCTGCCGAGATTGACGCCGATAAGCTATCGGAAGGTCCAGCCATGACAGAAGTATAAGCCGATCCGGCAAATTTCCGGCCCAACATCCAGGGTTCGGAGGAGGCAATCTTCAGCGGCCC
Organism: Acidobacteriaceae bacterium; assembly: GCA_030041045.1. Classification (GTDB taxonomy): domain Bacteria; phylum Acidobacteriota; class Terriglobia; order Terriglobales; family Acidobacteriaceae; genus Telmatobacter. The sequence continues at coordinate 6,261 of JASHOQ010000032.1, read as the reverse complement.
GGCAGCCCCTTGAGCAGTGGACGCCGCTTTATACTGGGTCCAGCACGAGGGAACCGGATTGCTGCAGACGCTCTCACCGCCGGAGGCGGCCGCAACGGATTGGCGACCGTTGTGTGTCGACCTGGATGGAACTCTGGTGAAGTCGGACACGCTGGTGGACTCGCTGCTGGCGATGGCGCGCAAGCGGCCGCTCCGGGTCTTCGGGCTCGCGCAGCGCCTGCTGCACGGCAAGGCAGCGTTCAAGGCGTACGTGGCTGAGCACGCGCAACTGGACGTGGCGCACCTGCCGTACAACCGCAAGCTGCTCGCGTTCCTGGCGGAAGAGCGGGCGCGGGGGCGCGCTCTCTACCTGGCCACAGGCGCCGATGTCCGCCTTGCCGCGCGCGTGGCCGATTATTTGGGCATCTTCAGCGATGTGCTGGGCAGCGACGGCCAAGTCAACCTGACCGGCATCCGCAAGCTTGACAACCTGCGCAGCCGCCTGGGCGCGGGCCAATTCGATTACGTAGGCAACGACACGCCCGATCTGCCGCTGCTCGAACGCGCGGCCGAGCCGCTGGTGGCCAATCCCAGCGCGCGCCTGCGCAGGAAGCTGAAGGCGCGCGGCATTCGTCCGGCGCGGACCTTCGAAGAGCGCAACCCGCCGCTGCGATCCCTGGTGCAGGCAATGCGGCCGCACCAGTGGACCAAGAACCTGCTCATCTTCTTGCCTCTGCTGCTGGCGCACATCATCAGCGCGGGCAGGCTGCTGACGGCGCTGCTGGCGTTTTGCTGCTTCAGCCTGGCAGCTTCGGCCACCTACATCGTGAACGACCTCATGGACATCGAGGCCGATCGGCAGCACGTGCAGAAACGGTTGCGCCCATTTGCCTCGGGCGAATTGCCGGCCTTGACCGGGCTATGCGTAGTCGCCGTGTTCCTGCTGGCGGCGCTTGCCGGGGCGCGCCTCTTGCCGCTTGCGTTCCTGGGCTGGCTGCTGCTGTATCTCGTGAGCACGCTGGCCTATTCGCTTTATCTCAAACGCATCGAGCTGGTGGATGTGGTGATTCTGTCCGGCTTGTACACGCTGCGTTTGCTCGCCGGGAGCGCGGCCACGCACTCGCACATTTCGCCGTGGCTGGCCGGGTTTTCCGTGTTCCTGTTCTTTTCGCTCGCCATTGTGAAGCGCTTTGCCGAGCTTGAGAACCTGCGCTCGCGCGGCTCGTCACCGCGCAACGGGCGCGGCTACCTGGTGGCCGATCTCAATCAACTGCGCAGTTTCGGCACCTCGAGCGCCTTTGCCGCGGTGGTGGTGTTCGCCCTTTACATCAACAGCCAGGAAGTGATCACGCTCTACCGCAGGCCGGCGGTGCTCTGGCTCATCATGCCGCTGATGATTCTGTGGCTGTGCCGGGTGTGGCTGCTGGCTTCGCGCGGAAATCTGAATGAAGATCCGCTGGTATTTGCGCTCACCGACCGCATGAGCCTGCTCATCGGCGCGGCATCGGCGGCCATCGTTGTAATGGCGATCTGAGAGGCGATTGCCGCCATGATAGCAAAGTGATATCATTGCTATCACGCCTTGAGGAGGGCGGCAAAATGCCCGCCGTTACCGTCCGCAAACTTTCCGAGAAGACTCATCGCGCGCTCAAGTTGCGCGCGGCGCGCAACGGCCGCAGCACTGAGGCGGAGATTCGCGCCATCCTCAATGAGGCAGTGGCTGCGAAGAACGGAGCAGGAACCGAAGCCGGCCTGGGCACGCAATTGGCGGCGCTGGGCCGGCGATTTGGCGGAATCGACCTGAAAATTGTGCGCGACCCGCGGCCCGCCGAGCCGGCGAAGTTCTCGTGAGGAGCGAGTCCAGCGCGCCTCTATTCCCGTGATCATTCTTGATACGAATGTGATCTCGGAGCCTCTGAAGCCGCACACCGATCCTGTGGTGCAGGCCTGGCTCGACCGGCAGGCGAAGCAAGAGCTCTTCCTGACCGCGCCTACGCTGATGGAGGTCCTTCTTGGGATTGCGTTGCTGCCGGAAGGAAGGCGCAAGAGGGGAACGGCGCTAGCGACAGAAGAACTGCTTCTTCGCTTCTTCGCGGATCGGTTTCTTGCCTTTGATCGCCCGGCGGCCGTGGCCTACGCGGAGCTTGCGCGTTCTGCAAAATCAAAGGGTTTCGCGATCTCCGTGACCGACTGCCAGATTGCCGCCATTGCGGCCGTGCATGGTTTCGCCGTGGCCACGCGGGACACGGCGCCGTTCCTTGCCGCGGGCGTGGCGGTGGTGAATCCGTGGAGGGAGTGATCCGCCCGCAGGCCGTAGGCGGCGAAAAAGAATCAGGCGAAAAAGAATCAGTTGAAAAGGTCCTTCACCTTCTCCAGCAGGCCGGGCGACGAAGGACGGTTTTCCACTTTCAGCGTCTCCGCAAGCTGGCCGACGAGCTCGCGCTGGGCGCGGCTGAGCTTCTTGGGGATCTGGACGACCACGGTGACGACGAGATCGCCTTTGCCTTTCTCGTTGAGGTAGGGGATACCACGGCCGCGGACGCGCAGCTGCTTGCCGCTGGCCGTGCCTTCGGGAATTTTGATGGTGACCGCGCCGTCAAGTGCGGGCATTTCGAATTCCGCGCCGAGCACGGCCTGGGGAAAACTGATGGGAATGACGCAGTGCAGGTCGTGGCCATGGCGCTCAAAGAATTCGTGCGCGCGGATGGAGAGCACGATGTAGAGATCGCCCTTGGGACCACCGGCGCGGCCGGCGTCGCCCTCGCCGGAATAGCGGATGCGGGTGCCGTCTTCAACGCCCGGCGGCACTTTGACGTGGAACTTGACTTCGGCGGCCGCACGGCCTTCGCCGCGGCAAGCAGCGCAGGGGTCGCTGATCACCGAGCCCGTGCCGCCGCAGGCGCTGCAGGTGCGGGCGACAGAGAAAAAGCCTTGCTGATAGCGAATCTGGCCGCGGCCCTGGCACTGGCTGCAAACCGTGGGCCCGCGGCCCGAGGCGCTGCCGCGACCCTGGCAATGAGCGCAGGTTTCCAGGCGCCGGATCCTGATCTCAGTCTCCGTGCCGAAGAGGGCGTCTTCAAATTGGATGGTGAGGTCGAAGCGCAGGTCATCTCCGCGCTGCTGGCGTGAAGCCCGGCGCGCGCCGCCGCCGCCCATCGAGAACATCTCCCCGAACAGATCGCCGAAGATGTCGCCGAGATCGACGCCGCCGGCAAACGGGTTGCCGGCGAAGCCCTGCGCGCCCAGCCCGGCATGGCCGAAACGGTCGTACGCCGCGCGTTTGTCGGCGTCGCTCAGCACCTGGTAGGCCTCGCTGGCTTCCTTGAACTTCTCTTCCGCCGCGCGATCGCCGGGGTTGCGATCGGGATGGTACTTGAGCGCCTGCTTGCGATAGGCGCTCTTCAACTCCTGATCCGAGCAGTCGCGGCTGACGCCCAGGACCTCGTAGTAATCTGCTTTGCCCACTCTTGTATTAGAACTCATAACTCAGGTTTCAGGTTTCAGGCGGGACGCGCCTGTGGTTCGGGTTTCAGTTTGTTAAGAAGCGCGTAGATCATCTTTCCCACTTCCTGCGAAAGCGCTTCGGACTCCTCGAGCAGTTTGGGGTCGCCCATCTCGAGGTCCTTGGCGATCTCCAATTGCGTTTGAAGCTCAAAGTTTGATCCTCGGGCGATCCAGAGAAACTGCCTGTATTGTCCGATGCCCGATCGGCCATGACCTTCAGCGATGTTACTTGGGATGGAAACCGCAGCTCGCCTCAATTGGCTGGCCAGCCCGTAGGTTTCTTCGCGCGGAAAACCCTGCGTAAGTCTGTAGACGCTGGTCGCCAGCTTCATCGACTTCTGCCACACCGTCAACTCTCGGAACGATCGCAGCATGCTGGCCGCCTTTCTGAAACCTGGCACCTGAAACCCGATCCCTTGAACAGTTATCACTCGTTCTTCTGTTTGGGATTGTGAGCCACGCGCACCAACGCAGGCCGCAGCAGGCGGTCGCGCAGCTTGTAGCCGCGGCGCACCTCTTCAGCCACATGCTGGTCGGGCAAATCGTCACGCTCCACCGCACCCAGCGCCTCGTGCACGCGGGGATCGAACGCCTCGCCGACGGTCGGGACCGGCACCACCTGAAGCTGGCGCAACGCTTCTTCCATCTGTTTCACAATGAGCGCGACGCCGGAGCGCAACTGCTCGGCCGAGCCGGTGGACTTGAGGGCGAGATCGAAGTTGTCGAGCACGGGAAGAAACTGCTCAATCACGTTGCCCGCGGCGTAGTCGCGAAATTCGAGGCGTTCGCGCTCGGTGCGCTTGCGCGCGTTGTCGAATTCGGCCTGCAGCCGCGCCAGGCGGTCGAGCAACTGGTCGCGCTCCGCCTTGAGCTTTTCGACCTCCGAAGGCTTTGCGAGCCCCGGTTCGGCTGCAGTCTCGGCGCCCGGTGCTGCGACGGCGTCGTTTGCGGCTTCGTCCTCAGCTTCGCCAGGGGCAATTTCGAGAGGCTCGAGAACGTTCAATTCCGATTCCTGCTTGCGCATTTCCTTGCTTCCTTTTCCTTCCATCCTTTTGGCCTGCCCATCGGTCTCGTCCGGCTGCGCCGCCGCGGCGGTCAGGTGCTCTTTCTTCATTGGATGTCGCTCAAGGGATCGCAGGCGCCAGGGTTACCGCCATCATTGCGCGGGAACGTCGAAGATTCGCTCCGAAAGCCGGGCGATGTAACTGACTGCCTGGATCATCTCCTGATATTGGATGCGCGTGGGTGCGATCACGGCGACCGTCCCCAGGTTGGCAGCGCCCAGCCGCGCCGGCGCGCCGATCAGAACCAGATCCTGCATGGCCGGCGAAGCTTCGTCGAGACCGACCACGACACGCACGTCCTGCCGGCTGCCGTCCACGTAGGCGGTCAGGAGCTCGACCAGCCGCTGCTTGGCTTCGAGGGCGAACAACATCTGGCGCAGCCGTTCGCGGTCCTGCTCGGCGGCGATGAGGTTGGCGATGCCCTCGACAAAGAGAACGGGCGCGGCTTCAACGCCGGCCAGCGCGCCCTTGCGGCAAAGCTCTTCAACGGAGGCGACCAGCTGGCGGTAAGCCTCGCGCTCCACTTCCATGCGGCGGCCCACTTCCGCGCGGATGCGCTCAATGGGCCAGCCGCGGAAATTCTCGTTCAAATAGTGAGCCGCGGTTTCCAGCTCCTGGTGCGTCATCTCGCGGTCGAGGATGAGCACGCGATCCTGCACCGCGCCGGCCTGCGTGACCAGCACAGCCAGCACGCGGCCGGTGGCTAGCCTGGAAAAGTGAATGTGCTCCAGAATCTGGCCGGCGGTGGAACTGGCCAGCGCCACGCCCAGGCCACTGGAGATGAGGGCCAGCACGTGCGAAGTGCGCTCAAGATAATCATTGGAGCTGGTCACGCCGGAGAAGCTCTCTTCAATCTGGCCGCGCCGGGCTTCGCTCAAAGGCGCCGTCGCCGCAGCGGCGGCCGCGCTGCTTGCCTGCGCCAGAGCCGGCGCGCGCCCCGACTGCGCCAGTTGCTCAACATAAAAACGGAACGCGGCCGCCGTGGGAACCCGCCCCGCCGAGGTGTGCGGCTGCTCGAGCAGGCCGATCTCGCCCAATGTGGACATCACGTTGCGCAGCGTGGCCGAGCTTAAGCCATCGCGATTCTCAAAATAAGCCGCAAGCGCCTGCGAGGCCACCGGTTCGCCGCTGGCGATATACAGGTCGATGAGGGCCGTGAGCACCAGCCGCTCTCGCGAGCTGAGACGCGTTTCGGGCATTGTTGATCTACGCTGCCGCCGCCATCTGCCGCCGGCAGGCAGCCGCGCCCACCGCTCGAGGACCGTTTCCGGATTCCCCTAAGCCTTTTTCATTCTTCAACTTATTGGGGTAAACGGCGGCTCTCTCCTTATCTATTGTAGGAAGAGAATTTGACCACTGTCAAGGCGCGGCCGGCCCTCCCAGGGGCTGGCCATAGTAGCCGGCGCTGGTGCGGACCCTCAGGTTGGGCCGGTCAATGCGCACCTCGAGCTTGTGGTATTCATTGGGCGCGTCGGCTGGCGGGGGAACGAAGGCAAGCCGGTAAAAGGTCCCGGCGCCGCGGACGCAGGCATCGATCGAGGCAGCCAGATCGTTGGTGGGCGTCTCCACCAGGCCGCCGGTCTGGACGGCCAGCACCTTCAGGCTGAGGTCGGCGAGGGAGGCATCTTCCGGGCGGCGCACGCCCTTCACATACTCTTCGTAGAGGAAGGTGTCATAGTTCGCCTGGCCCTGCGAAACGCTGTAAAGGCTGACG
>JASHOQ010000031.1 GCA_030041045.1 Acidobacteriaceae bacterium | reverse complement strand
GATCCGGATTTGAAGCGCATTCTCGGCCAGTACTCGCAGGGCATGCGCCAGCGCACTTCGCTCGCGCGTGTGCTGTTGTCTGTGCCCGAGCTGATTCTGCTCGACGAGCCGTTTTCCAACATGGACGTGGAAAGCGCGCGGCAGATGGTTGCGCTGCTTGCCGGTTTTCGCCGGAGCGATCGCACCATCGTCCTAACCACGCACCAGCGCGAGCTTGCCGGCCCCATCGCCGACTGGGTGCTCACGCTCCACGCGGGAAGAGTTGCGTCACTTGAACCGGGAGAGCCTCAGCGATGAAGACCAACGGCGCGCGGCTTCTCGAGTCGCTGGGCATCGCCTTCGAGCTGCGCGAGTACGAGGTGGATCCCAACGACCTGACCGCGATTACGGTGGCGAAGAAGATCGGCATGCCCGCAGAGCAGGTCTTCAAAACGCTGATCACGACCGATGGCCGGGGCGCGTACGTCTTTGCCATCATCCCCGGCGACGCCGAACTCGACTTCAAGAAACTGGCCCGCGCCGCCGGCCTGCGCCGCGTGGAGATGGTGCCGCTCAAAGACGTGCAGGCGCTGACCGGATATGTGCGCGGCGGCGTGACTGTCTTTGGCGCGAAGAAAGCGTTCCCGGCCTGGGTAGATGAGACCGCGCTGCTATTCGACCGCATCAGCGTTTCAGCGGGCACGCGGGGCACGCAGTTGATTCTTTCGCCCGACGATTATCTGCGCGCGGCGCGCGCGCCCGGGGTGGAGGTGCAGACGGCCGACCTGACTAAAGATGCGGCGAAGGAGGGCGGGCGCGCATGAGCCGCGTTCTCTGGACACATCTCGCCAACAACCTGCGCATTGAGTGGCGCTCGCGCGAGGCTATCAACTCCATGCTGTTTTTTGCGCTGCTGGTGGTGGTGCTGTTTTCGCTGGCCTTCGATCCGCAAGGTCCCTTTGCGCGCCAGATCGCCGGCGGCGTGCTCTGCGTGGCTACGCTTTTTGCTTCAGTGAGCGCGCTCAACCAGGCGTGGGCGCGGGAAATCCGCCACCAGGTGCTCGACGCGCAGCGCATGGCTCCGGCTCCGGGCGCAGAGATGTTCCTGGCCAAGGTGCTGGCGAACTTTCTCTTCGTTTCCATTGTGCAGTTGCTGCTGGCGCCGGTCTTCCTGGTCTTTTACAACCTGCGCGTCGTGGGCGACGGATGGCTGCTGCTGCTGGTGCTGCCGCTGGGCACATGGGCGCTGGTGGCCAACGGCACGTTTTTCGCCGCGCTCTCCATCCGCAGCCGCAATCGCGAGCTGCTTCTTCCGCTCATCCTCTTCCCCATCTTCATTCCCGCGCTGCAAGCCATGGTGCTGGCCACAACATACATTCTGACCGGCGAGAAGGACCCCACCCTCTGGATCAAGATGCTTCTCGGCTACGACATCATTTTCACGACGCTCAGCCTGCTTCTTTTTGACGTAGTGCTGAACGCGGAGTAGCGTCGGCATCGCAGTCATCGTAGAGGTAGCCGCGGGCGATCAAAAGAAAGTTCTCGAGGTCGCGCGCCTTCCACGCAAGGCTCCGCTGCAGCTCCGCGGTCAGCAAATCGGCAACCGCGGGGGCGGCCTCCATGGCAGCCCGCGCGTCCAGAAACAGAGCCCGCGTGCGCCGCGCCAGCACGTCTTCGACGGTGCGTGCCATCTCGCAGCGCGCTGCCCAGATGACCTCGCGCCGCCGGAAGGGCAGCCGCGGATGCAGCAACCCATCGAGATTCCGGTTCGGATCCTCGTGGGAGATCCGGCAAAGAGCTGCGAGATCGGAACCGTACTGGCGCTCCCACTCCAAGGCTGCGCTCGATTCGAGAGCAAATCCGTGCAGCTTGAGGTTCAACGTCTGCGAGGGACGTACAGGAAGGCGCGCAACCTGCTGCGCGCGGTCGATGGTGTCCTGTCCCATGCGGCGGTAGGTCGTCCACTTGCCGCCGGTAAGGGTGATCAGGCCCGAGGGTGAAACCAGGATGGTATGGTCGCGCGAAAGCTTCGACGTTTTCACGCCGGCTTTGCGCACCAGCGGCCGCAGGCCGGACCATACGCTCAAAATCTCCTCGGGCTTGGGGCGGCGATGAAAGTAGCGCGCGATGTGCTGCATGAGGAAAGCGCGCTCCTCGGGCAGAGCGCGCGGCTCGTCGGGTCTGCCATCCACGGGCTGGTCCGTGGTGCCCACCAGCGTGGCTCCGTGCCACGGTATGGCAAACAGCACCCGGCCGTCGACGGTCTTGGGAATCATGAGCGCGGTTTCTCCGGGGAGAAACGAGTGCGGCAGCACAAAGTGCGTTCCCTGGCTCACGGCGAGGAGCCCCTTATGCGCATCGCCGTCGAGCGCCAGCACCTCTTCGGCGTGAACGCCGCTGGCATTGATCACCGCGCGGGCGCGAATCTCGAACTCCACGCCGTCTTCGTGGTCGCGCGCCTTCACGCCGATGATCTTTCCGCCTTCTTTCAGGAGACCTACCGCTTCGACGTAATTGATGGCCGTTCCGCCCAGGTCTTCGAGCGTGCGCATCAGGGCAATGGCAAAGCGCGCATCGTCGAACTGACCGTCGTGATAGAGCACGCCGCCGCGCAGGCCTTCGGCGGCAATTCCGGGGAGCCGCTCGAGCGTGCGCTCACGGGAAAGGATGTGCGAGTGGCCGAGCGACAGTTTTCCAGAAAGCAGCTCGTATACTTTGAGGCCGAAACCGTAATAGGGGAGGGTGAAGTAACTATACGCCGGGACCACAAACTCCAGATCGTGCACCAGGTGCGGCGCATTGCGCAGCATGCGTCCGCGCTCGCGCAGCGCGTCCAGAACCAGCGTGAGATTGAGTTGCTCCAGATAGCGCACGCCACCGTGCGCCAGCTTGGTGCTGCGGCTCGAGGTTCCCTTGGCGAAGTCGTGGCGCTCGATGAGCAGTGTGCGATGGCCGCGCGAAGCGGCGTCCACGGCGGTGCCCAACCCACTGGCCCCGCCGCCGACCACGAGCACGTCCCACGGATCCGTTTCCCGGCCCAGACTCTTGAGGATTTCCGCTCTCATTGCCACGCTTTTGCAACTCTAGCAGCAAAATCTCCCGCGCTGCGGCGAAACGCAGCGCCCCCGCGAGCGGCCAAGTCCCGCTTCAGGCTATGTGGTGTCTTTCGCGCGGCCCGGTGTAGATTCATCTTCGGCAAGTAATCGTGCGGCAACACCTTCAGCGTGGCGCGCGCTAAGAAAACCGGGTCCGGCGCCACAACATCGAACCGACGACAAACAGCGGAATCAAAGTGCCCGCAATGAGCACAAGCATCCAGGGAATATTGACATAAATGTGTTGTGCACGCGTACCGATGGCCAGCCATACGAAGATGGCGCAGGCGGCGAGCACGATGAGCCACTCCCACCAGCGGCTCGTGCGCGCGTGACCGGCCAGGGGATCCTCGCCGCCCACTACGGAGGCCACGCTCTCCGCGTCCAGCGCATAGCGTCCGCACTCGCGGTGCATGGCCGCGTTCCAGTTTTCGAGCTCCGATGCGGGCGGCTCGGCCAGGCTGATGGACACCGCGCCCGCAATCATGATGAGCGAGCCGGCGATTATGAGCAGCCTGCCCGAGGAAGTGAGTCCGGCGAACTCTGCAAAGACGAGCGCGCCCCAAGCGAGGCCCCAAAGCTGATTGGTGTTGGAAAGCGGGATGCCGCGGCCGATGCCAATGTACTTGGCCGCGTACTGCTGAAAGAGATCGCCGATCACCCAGCAAAATCCACCCAGGAACGGCCAGAAGAGCATGGTCCGCGCGCGATGCAGCTCTGCCGCCAGCCCGGCCGCACCGCCATAAAAATCGAGGCCGAGGATGAGGATGGTCGCCACTTCGCCGAAGGTGAAGATGGTGACGAAGGAGAGCGGGTTCATGCCGCTGATGTAGGCCTTGCGATAAGGAATATACATGGTGCCCAGCAGCACGCCCGCACCCAGCGCGGCGATGATGCCGACGGCAGCTCTGCCCGGCGCGCCCGACGATTGCTGCGCCGTGGCCACGGCGAGCACGGCGGCGCCGAAGACGATGGCCGCGGCGCCGCCGATCACCTTGGCCCAGTCTTTCGCGCTCGAGCCGCGCAGCTCCTTGAACAGCAGGCAGCCCCAGAAGAGTCCGACGAGGCTGTTGGTGTTCCAGAGAGGAAAGGCGATGGAGAGGCCGACGTTGCGCACGGCAAAAATGGTGAGCGTGTTGGCCACGGCCCACAACATACCGCCGAGCAGAGCCCACACAATGAGGTGCGGCTTCTGGCGGACATCGGAAAACAGGAAGCCCGTGCCCTTGAGCAGCGTGGGCACGCTCCAGCGCGCCACGAACGCGCCCATCACCATGCCCATGGAAATGAGAAAGGGCGAGAATCCCTCGTTGACCAGCTTGGTGGGCGCCTCAGCGCTGCCCAGCCACACGGCCGCGGCCAGCCCGCAGAAGACGCCGAGCTGGTGGAGCGAAAGCGTGGAGCGCGCGGGCGCGGCGGTTGCGTTGGAGCTCATTTCTTTCACTTCAGACTCATCAGCAGCGCGGTTCCCAGAATGAGCACGATCACCGGCACCCACAGGTGCACGTCGGTAAGAACACAGGCGAGCATCGATTTTTTCTCGCGTCTGCTCATCGCTCTACCTCCTCGAGCCGCACCGGCCGGTGTTCGTCAGCCGATTTGCGGGCCGCGAGCGCCATCACCACGGGCACGCGGCTGTCGGCCCCTGATACGGGCGTGGGCCTGTCTTCGAGCACGGCCTTGGTGAACAGTTCCAGCTCCAAAGCAAAACTTTCCGGATAGCGCTGCATGAAGAAGTTCAAAGGCAGATCAGTGTAAACGGTTTTTTCACTGCTGACCACCACCTGGTTGGGATAGCGATTTTCGGTGGAAATTTTTCCTTTGCTGCCCAGAATCTCCACGCGCTGATCGTAACCGAACGTGGCCTTGCGGCTGTTGTCGATGGTGCCGAGGGCTCCGCCCTTGAACCGCAGCATCACGACCGCGGTGTCGAAGTCGCCCGCCTCGCGGAAGCCGGGATCGACAAAGACGCCGCCTGCCGCATACACCTCCTCCACCTCTTCGCCCATCAGGTAGCGCGCCATGTCGAAGTCGTGAATCATCATGTCGAGAAAGATTCCGCCGGAGGTCCTGATGTAGGCGAGCGGCGGAGGCGCGGGATCGCGGCTGATGATGTGCAGCAGGTTCGGCGCGCCCACTTCTCCCGCGGCCACGGCCTGGCGCACGCGCAGAAAATTCGAATCGAACCGGCGATTGAAGCCCACCTGAAGCTTGACGCCGGCCGCGTTCACGGCGGCTATGGAGCGGTCGATTTCGCGGAGGCTGAGGGAAATGGGTTTCTCGCAGAAGATATGTTTGCCGGCTTTTGCGGCCTCGACAATCAGATCAGCATGCGTGCCGGTTGACGTGCAAATGAGCACCGCGTCGATTTTGGGGTCGGCGAAGATTTCGGCGGCTGAAGCGGCGATGCGCGGGATGCTGAAGCGGGCGGCGAGCGCCTGCGCGGCCTCGTGGTTTATGTCTGTAATCGCGGCGATCTCTGCCTCCGGCAGGCGGAAGGCAACGGTTGCCGCGTGCACGGGACCGATGCGTCCGGCGCCGATCAATCCGAATTGCAGCTTCTTTCCGCTCATGAATTCCCCTATGGCCGGTCAGCTCTCAGCATTCAGCTTTCCGGCCGATTCTTATGCAAAGTTTGCCTCGATCGAACCAAGATAATCGCGATTACGTTGCGCGCTCTCTTTGGGCGTGCCCATGCCCGGGAGCACATCCTGCTCCACCAGCGCGTAGCCCTGGTAATGCTGCGCGGCGAGCCAGCGCAGTACCGCGGGAAAATCCACGCAGCCCTTGCCCAGCTCGGGATAAAGGCCGTTGCGCATGGCGGTGAAATAATCCCACTCTTCTTTGCGGCTGCGGCGGGCAACGGCCGAGTCGAGGTCCTTCAAGTGGACGTACCAAATGCGCTCTCTGAAACGCTTGAGCGCCGCCGTCAGGTCGATGTCTTCGCGGCCCGCCCCGTGCATGTAATGGCCGGTGTCGAATACCAATCCCAGCCGCTCCGGGCTGGTCTTCTCGAGCAGCAGTTCGATTTCATCCGGCGCCTCGACGTAGCCCGCGCAGTGATGATGAAAGACGGTGCGCAGGCCGGTTTCGCCGAAGACTGCGCCGGCGATCTCGTCCGCGCCGCGCGCAAAGACTCGCCACTCCTCTTTGCGCAATCCATCGATCGGCCGGATCAACCCGGCGCGCCGCGTGCGCAGAGGATCGGTGCCGTTGTCGTCGGAAAGGACCAGGAACGGCGCCGGCGCGGTGGCCACGGCGGCGAGCAGGCGCGCCGTCTTCACCGCGCGTTCGCGGCCCTCGGCATGCGCTTGCGCGTGTTTCAGGGCTACAGGGACAAATGCGCCGAGCATGACGACGTTGCCACGCTTCTTTAATTCGTTGCGGAGCGCCTCAGGATCGGTGGGCATGTAGCCCCAGTCGCCCAGTTCCGTTCCCGTGTAGCCGGTCTCCACCAACTCGTCGAGCATCCGGCTGAAGGGAATCTGCTTGCTCGTGTCCTGATGTTCCAGCGTGCCCCAGGAACAGGGAGCATTGCCCACCAGCAATTGCTTCATGGTTCTCCTTGGAGTTCTTCAACCCTTGGTTCCTGGAAGCAGTCTCATAAATGATCGGGCCTTCAAAGGCGTCCCTGGGGGCTAAAACCCCAATGTTTATGAGGCTTTTTCGGCAGTCAGGGCTGAAGCCCTGACCTACCAGCCCTGACCTACCAGCCCTGACCTACCAGCCCAGACCTACCGGTCGGGCGCTTTCATGTTGCCATTTATGCAACCAGCTCCAGTTCGCGGAGTGAGCTACGAGCTGGTAGCTAACGGCTAGAAGCTGTTTTTAGAACTTGCGGCTCCACTCCTTGGGCCAGCGCTCCACCACCACCTTGGTCTGCGTGAAGAACTCGACGGCGTGGTGCGCCTGCGCGTGCAGATCGCCGAAGAAGCTGTCGCCCCAACCGCTGAAGGGGAACGTCGACATGGGCGCGGCCACGCCCACGTTCACGCCCACGTTACCGGCATTGACTTCGTAGCGGAAGCGGCGCGCATTAGCGCCGTCGGTGGTGAAGATGCAGGCCATGTTGCCGTAGCTGCGGCCATTCACCAGCGCGATGGCCTCCTCGATGGTCTGCGCGTGCATGAGGCTCAGGACCGGGCCGAAGATTTCCGTCCGTGCGGCCTCGGCGTCAGGAGCGACGTCGTCGAGCACGGTGGGGAGAACAAAATATCCGTCCTCATAGCCGGAGATCTTTGAGCCGCGGCCATCCACCAGAACACGCGCGCCGTCATGCTCGCCCTTGGCGATGAGCCCCTCGATGCGCGTTTTGCTCTCGGCAGAAATCACCGGTCCCATTTCCACGCCTGCCTGCGCGCCGTAGCCTACCTTGCGGCTCTTTGCCGCAGCGGCAATCCGCTCCGTGACGCCTACGCGCGCGCTGCCCACAGTAATCGCGACCGAAGCCGCGAGGCAGCGCTGGCCTGCACAGCCAAAGGCCGAATCGGCGAGAATGCGCGTAGTCATTTCCATGTCTGCGTCCGGCATCACCACAATTGGGTTCTTGGCCCCGCCCTGGCACTGCGCGCGCTTGCCGCTGGCCGCGGCGCGGCTGTAGATGTATTTTGCCGTGGCCGTGGAACCGACAAAACTTACCGCGCGGATGCCGGGGTGATCGAGGATGGCGTTGACCGTGTCGCGCCCGCCGTTCACCAGCTGAATCACGCCCGCAGGAAAGCCGGCCTGCTGAATGAGATGAAACACCTTCTGCGAAGTGATGGGCACGCGCTCAGAGGGCTTGAGCAGAAAACAATTGCCCGCGGCCACGGCGTAAGGCATGAACCAGAAGGGAATCATGCCGGGAAAATTGAAGGGAACGATTGCAGCCGCCACGCCCAGCGGCTGGCGGATCATGTGCTCGTCGATACCGCTGGCGATGTCTTCGCAGTTGGTTCCCTGAATGAGGATGGGCATGGCGCACGCCGTCTCCACATTCTCAATGGCGCGCTGCATCTCCGCCTTGCTTTCGGCCAGCGTTTTGCCGCACTCATTGGTAATCGAAAGAGAGAGATCGTCATGGTGCTGCTCAAGGAGCGTTTTGAGTTTGAAAAGCGGCTGCACGCGTTCGACCACGGGCACACGCCGCCAGGAGAGAAATGCTCGCTCGGCGATTTCGACGGCGGTGTTGACGTCCGTTGCCGGCGACAGCGGCACTTCCGCAAGCACCGCAGCCGACGCCGGATTGATGACGTTGAGCGCCTGATTCGCGCTTGAAGCGCGCCAGTTTCCATCAATAAAATTCTGCAGCCGTTCTGCCATAACCTCACCCTCCGCTAGAGAAAATACCGTTCGCGCTTGCGCGCCTCCTCGTAGCGTGCTCGCGCCGCGCGCACGCCGTCGCTCTCGGATACTTCAGCAACCGCCACGTCCCACCACGAATCGTAGCCGGGTACGCCCACCGCGGCATCGGTCTCGATCACGATCACGCTGGTGCGCTCGGCAACCTTCGCCTGTTCGAGCGCATCCTTCAACTGCGCGATGGTTTCCACTTTCACCGCATGCGCGCCCAGGCTGCGCGCGTTGGCAACGTAATCGACCTGAAGAGCTTCGCCGTCCAGTTGACCCGATGCGCCATTGCGCGCGCGGTAGCAGGTCCCGAATCCGCCCTGGCCGAGCGAGCGGCTCAACCCGCCGATGCTGGCGAAGCCGTGATTGTCGACCAGCACAATGACGATCTTAATGCCTTCCTGCACGGCGGTCGCGATCTCGCCGGACATCATCTGATAGGTACCGTCGCCGAGAAAGACGAAGACCTGGCGGCTGGGGTCGGCGAGCTTCGCGCCCATCGCGCCGGGAATTTCATAGCCCATGCAGGAGTAGCCGTACTCCATGTGATAGCCGTTGGGCGAGCGCGTGCGCCACAGCTTGTGCAAGTCGCCGGGATGGCTGCCGGCAGCGGAAACCAGCACATCGCGCTCGCCCGCTGCCTCCCACAGTGCACCGATCACTTCGCTCTGCGCGGGCTTTCCCGCATTGTCGAGGTGATAGAGGCGATCGACCTCAGCCTCCCACTGCGTTTTGAGCGCGGCAGTCTCCGCGGCATATTCCGCGCTCACGCGATACTCGCCGACGGCGACACCGAGTTTCTCGAGGGCGACGCGCGCATCGGCCACAAGGGGAATCGCGCCTACTTTGTACGCGTCGAACTCGGCCACGTTGATGTTGACGAAGCGGACGCGCGGGTTTTGGAACGCGGTCATGGAGGCGGTGGTGAAGTCGGAGTAGCGCGTGCCGATGCCGACGACGAGATCGGCCGCGTGCGCGAGGCGGTTGGCGGCAAGAGAACCGGTGGCGCCGATGGCGCCCATGGACTGCGGATGGTCCCACGCGAGCGAGCCCTTGCCTGCCTGGGTTTCGCCGACGGGAATGCCGGTGCGCTCCACAAAGTAGGCGAGCGTCTCCGCGGCCTCGCTCATGAGCACGCCTCCACCGGCGATGAGCAGCGGGCGCTGCGCCTTGCGGATGGCTTCTGCCGCGCGCGCAAGCGAAACCTGGTCCGGGGCGGCGCGGCGGATGAGCCACACGCGTTTCTCGAACAGCTCTTGCGGGTAGTCGCAGGCTTCGGCCTGCACATCCTGGGGCAAGGCGAGCGTCACGGCGCCGCATTCGGCGGGCGAGGTGAGCACGCGCATGGCCTCAGGCAGCGCGGTGATGAGCTGCTCGGGGCGGTAGATGCGGTCCCAGTAGCGCGAGACCGGCTTGAAGCAGTCGTTCACGCCGGTGTCCTGGGTGGCCGGGGACTCGAGCTGCTGCAGCACCGGCGCCACGTTGCGGCGCGCGAAGATGTCGCCGGGAAGCAGCAGCACCGGCAGGCGATTGATGGTGGCCAGCGCCGCGCCGGTGATCATATTGGTTGCGCCCGGGCCGATGGATGAAGTGCACGCGAAAGCACGCAGCCGGTTGCTCGCCTTGGCGTAGCCGGCGGCCAGGTGCACGCCCGCCTGTTCATTGCGCACCAGAATGAAGGGCAGACCGGGCGTTGCGGCGAGCGCCTGGCCGATGCCTGCAACGTTGCCGTGACCGAAGATGCCCAGCACGCCGGCGAAGAATTTGTGCTCGCGGTCGTCGCGCTCCGCGTACTGAGCCGTGAGGAATTGAATCAGCGCCTGGGCCATGGTCAATCGGCGCGTCTTCATGGCTTCGCTCCTCGCCTTCGGTTGCGTTGCTCGCGCCGGCTGCGCTCAGCGGTGAACCATCGGCAGCCGCGGGTCTTTGGTCTTCCACTCGCCGCGCACCCACGCATGCACGGGATCGTCAGAACAGGCAAGCGATCGCGCCGACCCGGCGAGCGCGTTCAGATAATACACGTTGTATCCGTGCGCAGCCACCACCGGATGGTAGCCTTCGGGCACCAGGACCAGCTCGCCGTCGCCCACCGTGAGCGTCTCATCGATGCGTCCGTCGGCCGTATACACGCGCTGCACGGCAAAGCCTTCCGGGCGCTCGATGCGGTAGTAGTAAATCTCCTCGAGATCCACCTCGCCCGGCGGATTATGCACGTCGTGCTTGTGCGGGGGATAGCTGGACCAGTTGCCTGCGGGCGTAAACACCTCCACCACCATCAGGCGGTGCGCCAGAAACGATGGCGGCAACATGGAATTGATCTGCCGCGTGGCATTGCCTCCGCCGCGAATCTCGATGCCCACATGGGCCGGATGCACGAGCTTCGCCGGGTACTCTTCCTCGGCCTTCGCGTAGCAAAGGGCAAGGTCGCACGCGGTATCGGCTTTCACCGTGAAGCGCGTGCCCACCGGCAGGTAAAGCGTGTAGGGCAGCCCCTCGAAGACTGTGGCGCGCCGGCCGATCCTGTTCCAGTGGCCGCGCGAGCTGGTGACGGAGCAAATGCCGCCGAGCACCACAATGGCCAGCTCTTTCTCCAGGGTTTCGGCGTGATATACCTCGCCGGCTGCGAGTCTGCGGTTTTCAAAAGACAAAAACTCGTAGCCAAAATCGTCAGTCCGGTCACGGAATCTCTCCGGCCGGACAAGCAAACTGCTCATCTGGTCTTGCATTCTCCTTCTTGCGATTGTCGGCGGCGATGTCCGGATTTGCGGCCTATTCAGAAATGCCTGCCCCCTGGTATACCTGCGGCTCTCGCGGACCAACACACCTTCCCGGGCTCCATCCCTTGCGGGCGCAGAACCCGAGCTGGCGCCTTAAGCGCCGTCCGACCAAAGAATATCCGGGGCGCAGTCTCTTCGAAAACGCCATAAGCGGCAGCAAAGGAAGAGCTTATTGCGATGGGGATGAAAAGGGGGTGACCCCGGTTGTGCACACGTGTGCAATCATTCTATTCTGCTATCCCCAACAGAATTTGTCAACAGGGAAAAATCGATTTTCTCCGTGGGCCACGACTTCTGTTTTCCATCCGGCAGCCCCATCGGTTCGCCTCATTCCTTCGCGACCTGCAAATTGTGCCGATCGCGCCTCCGCATCCCGCATTGTCTGCACCATTCTTGACCGGCAACTTCACACGATGGTAGGGTTCATCTGCACACGTTTGCACACGTGGAGGCTCGATGACCGCGGCGCCCGCCTCGCTCCAGTTCAAGAGTCCGCTGCACCAGATGACGCAGACCACTCCCACCTGCCTGTGGAACGACTCGGCCTCCACGGAAGAGCTCAAATACGCGATCGAGCACGGCGCAGTCGGCGCCACCTGCAATCCGACCATCGCCGTGACCGTGCTCAAAAAAGAGATGGCGGTGTGGAAGCCGCGCATTGAGGAAATGGTGCGCGCCCATCGCGAGGCCACGGAAGACGAGATCGCGTGGAAGGTGGTCGAAGAGATCTCAACCCACGCGGCGCGGCTGCTGCTGCCGGTTTTCGAGCGCGAGAAAGGCCGCAACGGGCGGCTGTCGATTC
Source organism: Acidobacteriaceae bacterium (assembly GCA_030041045.1). Taxonomy (GTDB): domain Bacteria; phylum Acidobacteriota; class Terriglobia; order Terriglobales; family Acidobacteriaceae; genus Telmatobacter. Next base: position 33,800 of record JASHOQ010000031.1, on the reverse strand, counting down.
AAACCGATCCGCGCAATTACCGCAACGCCGCCGCCATGCTCGCGCAGGCGCTCCATTTCAGCCGGCTTGCGCCCAACATGATTGTGAAGATTGCGGCCACGCACGCCGGGCTCGCGGCGATCGAAGATGCCACTTACCGCGGCGTAAGCATCAACGCGACCGTAAGCTTCACCCTCCCCCAGGCCATTGCCGTGGCGGAAGCTGTAGAGCGCGGCCTCAAGCGCCGTGAAGCGGAAGGCGCCGATATTGCGACCATGGGGCCGGTTTGCACGCTGATGGTGGGCCGGCTCGACGACTGGCTCAAGGTGCTGCACGACAAGCACAATCTCTCCGTCGATCCCGGGTATCTGGAGTGGGCGGGCGTGGCCGTCTTCAAGAAGGCTTACAAGATTTACCGCGAGCGCGGCTACCGGCTGCGCCTGCTCTCGGCAGCCTTCCGCAATCACATGCACTGGAGCGAGCTGATCGGCGGCGACGTGGTGATTTCACCGCCCTGCGCGTGGCAGAAACGCTACAACGAGAGCGACATTGCCGTGATTCCGCGTATCGACACGCCGGTCGACGCGAAGATCGTCGATACGCTGCTCGACAAATTCCCCGATTTCCGCCGCGCTTATACCGAGGACGGCCTCACGCCGGAGGAGTTCGACACCTTCGGCGCCACGCGGCGCACGCTGCGCCAGTTTATCGCCGCGGTGGCGGAGATGAATGCGCTGGTGCGCGACATCATGCTCCCGAATCCGGACCTGGAATAGCGGCTCTCATCCCCGGCCGCTCATTCTCGCAGTCGAGGCGCGGACCACCAGCTCCGCGTCCACCCGAATTTGCGGCACCGACTCCTCGCCCGACATCAGCCGCAACAGGCTCTCCATCGCCAACTGCCCCATGCGCCGCATGGGCTGGCGCACGGTGGTGAGCGGCGGCTCAAGATACGCGGCGAAAAACAGATCGTCGAAGCCGGTAACGGAAATATCCTTTGGCACGCGCAGCCCGTGCGCGCGCAATTGGTGCGTCGCGCCCAGCGCCGTCATGTCGTTGTAGCAGCAGATGGCGGTCGGGCGCGCGGCAAGAAGGGCTTTCATCGCCGCCATGGCCGCTTCCGGTTTGCCGTCGCCATGGGCAATCAGCTGTGAGCGAACGGGAATGCTCGCGCTCTCGAGAGCCGCGCGAAAGCCGGCCAGGCGCTCCGCGTCCGACTGGTAGCCGAATTGGTCGCCGAGATAGGCGATGCGCCGGTGGCCCAGCTCGACGAGATGCCCGGCCGCGGCGCGCATCCCCTCGAAGTTGGCAATCATCACCGAGTGCACAAATGCGCCCGGATACTGGTCGTTGACCAGCACAATGGGAACCTGCATCTGGGCGAGCATGGGCAGATAGAGGGCGCCCACGCGTGAGGAGGTGACCAGAATGCCGTCGACGCGCCGCTCCGCGAAGGCCTGCACCACCTTGCGCTCGCGCTCGGGGTCGGCATTGGAGTCGGCAAGGAAGACGCTGTAGCCATGGTCGTTGGCCGTCTGCTCGACGCCGCAGACCACTTCGCTGGCGAAGGGGTCGGCCACCGTGGTCACCACCAGGCCGATGGTGCGCGTCCGTCGCGTGACCAGGCCGCGCGCCACGGCGCTGGCGCGATAGCCCGCTTCGTCGGCAATCCTGCGGATCTTTTCCGCGGTCTTGGCGTTCACCAACGGGCTGTTCTGCAGCGCCCGTGAAACGGTGGGATGCGAGACCCGCGCAATCCGCGCAATGTCCTTGATGGAGAGCTGGCGGGGACTGCGACGGGGCGCGCCCTGCGCCGGGGCCACTCCCGCTGCATTGCCCCGATCCTTTTCCGCCATCGATTCCCCTTTGTGCACACGTGTACGGCCCATTCAGTCTGAATCAGCGTATGGACCGAAGTCAATGCCGCGGACCGTCGCGTAAGCGCACCTGTGCGTCGAAAAAAAGAGCACCGCAGGAGCGCGGTGCTCATGATGGGAGGCCCTGTTCAACCGGTGCGCCGCGAGCGAATTCTCCCGCGAGGCGCCGGAAGCCGTTAGAAATTGATGTGGCCGGCGAATTGCCAGTCGCGCGGATTGTTAGAGATGCCGCCAATGGTGCCGAAGGAGGTCGAGCCCGAAGCCCAACTCCCCTGCGGTCCAGAGAATACGACGTTGTTCCACACATTCAGGCAATCGGCTTCGAAGACGAACTCATGTCCTTCTCCCGGCAAAGGAAACGCGCGGTGCAAGCCGGCGTCGAGCTCCCAGCTTGGCGGGTTGCGCAGGCCATACGGCGCGGTCCGCGGCGCATTGCCGATGAGGTACTGCGGCGTGGCTACCGAGGAGACATTCTGCGGCGTGGCAAAGGCCGTGGGGTCGATGTACTGGACGTGGCCAAGATTGGCGAACTGGACGCCTCCCGGGCCGCTGCCGTACTTTCCGTTGACGCGCGGATGGCCTGTGTATCCCTGCGCTTCGTCCGGCATGTTCTGTCCCTGCGCCGGACATTGCGTTCCGTTGCAGCCTGACCAGGTGAGCTGCAGCGGCGTGCCTTCGTAGTACTGATAGATGCTTGAAAGCTGCCATCCACCGGCGAGCCAGCGCACCGGCATGGAATTGCCGCCGATCTGCCCTTTGCCGAAAGGAAGCGCATAGGCGCCGTAGACATGCAGCATGTTGGGGATGGAAAGCGTCGTCCACGAGCGGTCGATGCGGTCCTGCTTCCAGGCGCGCGTTCCGTGCGAGATGGCGTCTGCGGGAATGTTGTATCCGTCGCGGTAGGGGCCGTCGTCGCCCAGGTTCTTGGCGAAGGTGTAGTTGGCGTTGAAGGTGAGCCCGTGGGCCAGGCGCTGCTCGAGCACAATCTGCAGGGAGTGGTAGACAAAGTTGCCCACATTGCCGAAGGTATCGGTCACGCCGCTGTATTGCGGGAACGGCGTCAGCATCTGGGCGATGGTGGCCTTGGGGCTTGCGGCGCCGGCGGCAGCGTAGAACGGCGGCGCAGGCGCGCCGGGCACTGCGGCCTGCACCAGCGCCACGTTGGCCGGCGTGGCTTGCGCCGTCAGCAGAGGGATTGTATTTGTGCTGTCAGCCAGCGGCCCCAGCGCGGCAAGATACGTGGGGTTCACCTGGTTGGTCCAGTATCCGCGCGCGTTGCCCGTGCCGGTGTTGGTGGAGTCGATGAGGAAGTGGCTCTCATTACCCACGTAGTTGGCCGCCAGCGTCATGTTCTGGGTGATCCCGCGCTCGATGCCGAAGTTAAACATCTCCAGCTCCGGCGCGCGGCCGGAGTAATGAGGATCGGCGTAGGAGACGCCGCCTGCGCTCACATAGGCGCCCGCGCTATTGAGGTAATTGCCGGTTTCCAGCTCCTGCGCCGCCACGCCCGGTGCGGGCTGAGCCGGATAGGTGAACCCGGGTCCGAAGAGGCCGGTATTGGCGCTGGCGCCCAGGTACGCGGTGTTGGGGTTCAGAAAGTACGCGGGACCCGCGGTGACGCCGTTGCCATTTTCCGTGGGTCCGATGGCCGTGGTGTTGAATCCTGTTTGCCCGGTTCCGTTATACGCCCCGCCGCGTCCGCCCACGCCGCCGCCCTGCGAGAACACCTGGGCGTAGCCGGCGCGGATCACGGTCCTCGGAGTGACGGTGTAAGCCAGTCCCACACGCGGACCGAAGTTCTTCCAGTAAGTCTTCACCGGTGTGGTGCAGTTGCAACTCACTCCCCAGCCCCCGTAGTCGCCGGCGAACTGCAACATGCCGCCGGTATCGGTGAGCGGATTGACGAGGTCGGGGACCAGGAACGTCCAGCGGTTCTTCAATTCGTGGAAGGGCGGCAGATAATCCCAGCGCAGCCCCAGGTCGAGCGTCAGCTTCGACGTCAGCTTGTAGCTGTCCTGCACGTAAGGAGAAAGCACCTTATAGCGCCCGGCGAGTTCGCTTACGTAATCCAGGCCGATGGACGGCGCCGAGGTGTCGTTGCCGGTCGATCCCGCAATGGCTCCCAGCAGGTAACTCGCGTAGGCATAGCCCGAAGGCGCGGCCGCTGTTCCTGTGCTCAAAGCGCTGCCGGAAAAGTTGGCGGTGGAGAAGGCGTTATACATCAGCTGCAGCACGCCGGTGAAGGTGGCCGGGTTGGCGTTGTTGATCTCCTGCCACTGGAAGGTGAGGCCGAAGGTGAAGGCATTTTTGCCTTTGAGCCACTGCACGTTGTCAGTGAGGGCGTAGTTGTTGGGCGTGGTCAGCTGCGTGGAGACGGAGTTCCCGTTCCCGGTCCAGGTGCTTTGCACGGTTCCGAAAGCCGCCGTGGTGCCAAACGACTGCTCGGGAAACTCCTGCCCGGCCTGGCCGGCGGGAAGGTTGGAGATGCCCAGCGTGGGCGCTTCCCACTTGGTCACGCCCTGGGTTGCATTGTGAATGTTCTGAAAGAACCGCGTGAATCCGTACTTCAACTGGTTCACCAGGTTGGGCGAAATGGTGTACGCGTCTTCCACGACGTAGTTCTTGGGATAAATGTTGGCCAGGTCGCCGCCGATGTATGGCGGGGGGATGTAGGGGGTGCTGTAATTGTTGAGATAATTCTCCACGCCGATGGTGCCCAACGCAGAGATGCGATGGTTAGAGCTCACATCGTAATCCACGCGGTAATCGGTGAGGTGATTGTCGTAGCCGGTCGGTGTGCCGCCGAGGTAGTTGTTCACAATGGTGTCCGGATTGCTCGGCGCGGGCAGAAAGCTCTCCATCGCCTGCGCGATGGGCGAGATGTCGGCCGTGGGGATCACGTTGTAACTCGCTGCGCCGTTCTTGGTTCCCTGGAACGGCGTGCGCGAGCAGGTGCTGCCGGTGCAGCTGTTGGTCGTCGGGTCGTAGAGGATGGCGGGATTGGTGGCTCCTTCGCCGCTCTGGCCGCCGGAACCGACGTTGCCGTTCAGCTCGGTAAAATCCCCTGTGCGCATCAGCGCTGTTGGGATGGTGAAAAGTGATGGCTGCGTCACCTTCCTCTCGTGGTATTTGTCGTAGGCGACAAAAAAGAACAGCTTATGCGCTGTATGCGGCACTACGCCGCCCGCGCTCAGCGAGAGCTCGTTCTGGTGCTCGGGCGGCTTGGGCGCGGGAATCGTCTGCCCCGCCGTATTCTTGGTAGTGGCGAATTTGTTGGTGAACGACCACGAATCGAACGCCGTGTTGCGGATAAAATCGGAGGCCTGCCCGTGATACTGCAGGCCGCCCGACTTCATGGTGAAGTTTTCCGCTCCCGCACCCATATACTCGGCCGGGGGCGTGCTGCTGAGCACCTGGAACTGATCGACTGCGTCCACGCTCATGGTGAGCGAAACCAGCCGATTGTCGCCCTGCTGGCTGATGGTCTCCGCGGGCATGCCGTCGAGATAAAGCTGGCCGAGATAGTTCCCCGTGCCTCCGATCACCGGAAGCCTTGAACCCGACTGGCTTCCGGGAGAGAGAATCCCGAACGCCGTCGGGTCTCGCTGCGCATTGTTCATCTGGATGGGCAGATTTGCGTAAGTCGAATTTTCCATCGTGAGCTGGATGGTGGCGTCGGCGGTGTCGAGCACGGGCGGCGCGCCGGTGACGGTTACGGTTTGTGAAGCCGCGCCTACGGCCAGCACCGGGCTGATGGTCCTGGTCTGCAGTGCGTCCACCACCACGTTGTCCTGCACCAGCGTCTCAAATCCCTTGGCGGAGATGGTCACCGTATACGTGCCCGGAAGAACCGGCGAGATGCTGAAGAACCCCGCGCCCGTGGCCGTGCGCACGGATTTGACCCCGGTGGCGTTGTCGGTGATGGTAATGGACGCGCCCGGGACCATGGCCCCGGTGGAGTCAGTCACTGTGCCTTCAATGGAGCCTTCGCCGGCGGTCTGCGCTGAAGCCGGCATCAGGCAAAGGGCGAGGGCAAGCGCCAGCGCCGCGGCGGCCGCACCAGCCCTCAACCTCCTTAGCAAGCTGAGTTGTTCTGCGAACGTTTTCATGGGTTTGCTTGAAGAACCTCCTTGGAATTGAACTGGAAGGGACCGCTCGTGATTTTTCTTGTGCTGACGAGAACACAGAACGTGCGCCAGTCTCGAGGGCTGGAGAGGGGTGGTCTGACCTCAGCCATGCATTGAATGCGCTTGGAAGGGTTATTGTCAATAGAAAAATAATTTAACTTCCGGTTCGGAGCACCTTTGGACGGCAGCTGACGCTCTCTCCTTTTTCTTCAATGGGTTACACTCATCCGGCAGCGCCGCGCAGTCTGGTGGAAAAAGTTCAAGTGCCGAAGAATATGCGATACTGTCGTGTGGGATGGAGACGCTTCAGGAAAAACTGGCTGACTCCTCGCGCTTTCTCGTCGCGTCCGAGCTGGTCTCCGTCCGCGGCTCGATGAGCGAGGAGAGCGCCATCCGCGCCCGCGACTTCGCCAACCAGCTCATCTCCAGCCCCGCCATCGACTGGATCTCGATCACCGACAATGCCGGCGGCAATCCCCAGCTGGCCCCGCTCGCCCTGGGCCGTCCCATTCTCTATGCCGGCAAGGAAGTCGTGATTCACCTCACATGCAAGGACCTGAACCGCAATGGCCTGGAGAGCGAGGCGTGGATGCTCTCAAGTGAGGGATTCCACAATATCCTCGCCATGACCGGCGACTATCCGGTTGCCGGTCTCGACGGCCTGGCCAAGCCGGTTTTCGATCTCGACTCCGTAGGCCTGATCTCACTTCTCGACAAGATGAACCGCGGCCTTGGCGCCGGCTCCGGCCGGGATCATGGGCACCTGCTGGGGAAAACGCACTTCTGCACCGGCGCGGTGACCACCAACTTCAAGCTGCGCGAGGGCGAAGTGATTCCGCAGTACTTGAAGCTCAAGAAAAAGATCGAGTGCGGGGCTCAGTTCATCATCAACCAGATCGGCTTCGACTCGCGCAAAATCTCCGAGTTGCGCGCCTGGATGGACGCGCACGGCCTCGGAAGCACGCCTTTCATCGGCAATGTGTACCTTTTAAGTTCGCGAGTCGCACAAATGTTCCACGACGGCAAAATACCCGGTGTGGTGGTGACGCCCGCGCTCCTGGAGTTGTGCCGGCAGCACAGCGGCTCGGCCGACGGCGGCAAGAGCTTCTTCCTCGAGTTGGCCGCCAAGCAGATCGCCATTTACCGCGGCCTGGGATTCCGCGGCGTCTACCTGGGCGGCGTGCACAGCTTTCCCGCCATCGAAAAAATCCTGGCGATCGAGAGCTCCTTCGCCCCCGATGACTGGAAGCAGTTCGCGCGCGAGATTCGGTTTTCGCGGCCGGGCGAATTCTTCTTCTATGAGGCCGATCCGGCGACCGGCCTGGCCGACCCGGCGCGGGAGACGCCGCGGCCGCAAGCGCACTCCCGGCACGTGACGGCTCTTTACCAGATTTCGAAGGGTGCGCACGAGTCGATGTTCGTTCCCGGCACGGCCGTGGCCAAATGGGGTGCAAAGGTGTGTGCGCGGGCAAGGGATCCGATGCAGGGCCCGGCGCCGTTGCGCGCTCTCGAGCACCTGACGAAGGCAGCCCTCTATGGCTGCAAGGACTGCGGCGACTGCTCCCTGCCCGAGACCGCGTATCTCTGCCCCGAGTCACAATGCGCCAAGAACCAGCGCAACGGCCCCTGCGGCGGCACACGCGAAGGCCGCTGCGAAGTGGACGGCTACGGCGATTGCATCTGGCTGCGCGCCTACGAACGGCTCCAGGACGACCATCGCGAGCAGTCGATGCTTGACCATGCGCCGGTGGTTCAGAACCAGGGGCTGCGCGGGACTTCAGCGTGGGCCAATCAGTGGCTGGGCCGCGACCATGCGGGTAAACGCGAAGCCGCCCCGGCAGAATCGCCGACTCAACAACCGGAGTTGCAAAAGCAATGAACAGAAAATTGCACATCGTGGGCGAATTGATGAACAACTCCTATGCCCGCGCGCGCAAGGCCTTCACGGAGCGCGACCCCAGAGGCTACCAGGCGCTGGCCCGGTTGCAGTCGCATCTGGGCGCGGACTATCTCACCCTGAATCTCGACGGCACGCAGCGCATCCAGGTGCGCCGCCAGGAGATGCTCGACTTTCTTCCCGACGTGATCCCCGCCATACAAGAAGCCACTTCGACGCCCATCGCCTTCGACAATCCTTCGGTTGAATACCACAAGGCTGCGCTGCGCCATTACGACCGCAGGAAGAGCGGCGCGCCTATTCTCAATTCTCTTGCCGCCTCGCGCGAACACCTCGACGAGATGGTGGAGCTGGTGAAGCATTACGACACGCTGGCCGTGGTCATGGCCTCGGAGAGATTCGTTCCCGGCGGAACGGCGCAGTGCCTCAACCCGCAGGACTCTTATCGCGCGGTCAAACATTTTGTGGAATTGCTCGCTACCAGGGCCGGCCGCCGCAACGAGCAGATCATCATCGACCCGGGACTGGCGCCGGTGGGCGCGGACACGTATGGACTGGTCAACATCGGCCTGGACGCCATGCGCATGATCTCCGCCGATCCCGATCTCAAAGGCGTGCACATCCTTGTCGGTCTCTCGAATTTTGCCTGGGGCACACCCAAAGGCGCGCGCGAGGAACTCGAAAAGGCGTACCTTACGCTGGGCATGGAGGCGGGCCTCGATTTCGCGCTGGCCAATCCAGAGAAGAGTCCTGCGCCGCTCGAGAAAGACCACCCCATGGTGAGCAGGTTGCGTGAAGCGCTTGCGCTGGGCCGCCCGCGCGAAGGCGAATCGCATGAGATCTCCGGCTTTCGCCAGGCGGAAGCGATCATGGAAATCTGCCGGGAAGCCGAGGCCCTGAACTCCGTGGACTTATGATTGCCGACCTCCGAGCCGCGCATCGCCCGATCCGCACCCGCCAGCATGGATGAGACTCTGCGCATTCCCGAGGCAACCCGCGAGCGGCCGGTGTGGCTGCGCGTGGGCACGCTGCTCGATGGCGTGAGCACAACTCCGCTCAAAGGGGCGCACATTGTCTACGACAACCGCCGCATTCTCTTCGCCGGTGCGAATGCTCCTCCGCGCGCGCTTGTTCCCGAGGGGCGCGGCGCGCCCGATCTCGATCTGCCCGGGTTCACTCTTCTGCCGGGATTGATCGAGGCCCATGCGCACTTTTTCCTGGAAGGCGGCGAGCTCGACCTGGAAAAACGCGCCGCGTATCTGGAGCAATCGGCCGAGCGGCTTTTGCGGCTTGCCGTGCCGCGACTGGAAAAGCTCGCGCGCCTGGGAATCGTGGGTGTCCGCGACGCCGGCGACAAGCACGGCGTGGGCCTGGCGCTGAGCAAGCTTTACGCAAACGGCGACCGCCCGCTCATGCCTTATGTCGACAGCCCCGGCGCGGCCATTCATCATCGCGGCCGATACGGCGGATTCATGGCCGAAGCGATCGAAGACTTCCCTTCGCCGGCCGCCTGCGTCGCGGCGCGCGTTGCGGCCGGCGCGCACCGCATCAAGATCATTCCCACGGGCATCATCAATTTCAAGAAGGGCGCCGTGACCACCCAACCGCAAATGACCGCAGACGAGGTACGCGCGCTCGTCGCCTCGGCGCAATCGCTCGGCCGGCAGACACTCGCGCACGCCTCCGGCGACGAAGGTATTGAGCGCGTGCTTGAGGGCGGCGTCGATTCCGTCGAGCACGGCTTTTTTGTCCGCGACGATCAGCTCGCGCGCATGCGCGACCGCGGCATTGCATGGGTGCCGACTTTTGCGCCGGTGCAAAAACAAATCGACCACGCCGATGGCATGGGCTGGGATGCCGGGGTTGTCTCCCATCTGCGGCGCATTCTCGCGGCTCACGCGGCATCGCTTGTAAAGGCGCACGCGATGGGCGTCACCGTGATCGCGGGCAGCGATGCGGGATCCGTCGGCGTGGCCCACGGCATCGATTTTTTCTACGAGCTCGAACTGATGGAGCGCGCCGGGCTCTCTGCGCTGGCCGTGCTCAACGCCGCGACCGGCGCGGGTTCCCGGCGTCTGGCCTTCGGCGAGAGATTTGGCCGCATTGAGCCGGGCTTCCTGAGCCGTTTCCTGCTCACGTGCCACGCGCCGCTCGAAGCCGTGAGCAATTTGCGCAAGCCGAAGCTTGTGGTTTTCGATGGCGCAGTGCTCGAAAGTGGCGCGAACGTCGATCCGGCAGGGCTTTGATTCCGCCTTCTCAACGCTGGGTTGACGAGCAGCGGCGCTCTTTCAGCTTGCGCCCTGGAGCTTGCAGCATGGGCGGCGTCAGGCGATGTTGGTTCTCCGCCTCTTGCGGCACGACAACTCCTGCCCTGACACTTCGTGGTTCTTCCGCAGAGTTTTTCGGCAGGCCGTGAAACCGTGCTCCTGTAGGGCACAGTCAAGCTGATTGAGCGGCTGCGTGCGCGACCGCTTCCCTCACCTCCGCGTGAACTGCTATGCTGGAACGCTCAAAGAAAAGCGATTTAGGAAACAGGAGAGAACGGCATGTGGTTCCTGGGCATGGACGTGGGAACGGGGGGAACGCGGGCGGTGGTGGTTGACGCCGAGGGGAAGCTGATTGCCGGCGCGTCAAGTGAGCATGCGCCCTTTCGCGCCGAGCATCCCGGGTGGGCGGAGCAGGACCCCGAGGACTGGTGGCGCGCGGCGCAGGAGGCCATCCGCATGGCGCTCGCCCGCGCGCCGGAGCCGCGCCAGTCGATTGCCGCACTCGCGCTCACCGGCCAGATGCACGGCGCTGTCATGCTCGACCAAAACGGCGCGGTGCTCAGGCCTGCGCTCATCTGGTGCGACACGCGCACGCAGCCGGAGTGCGACTGGCTCACGCAGAAGATCGGCTACGAGCGGCTGATCGAGCTCACCTGCAACCCTGCGCTGCCGAATTTCACCTTGACCAAGCTGCTGTGGGTGAAGACGCACCAGCCGGAGATCTTCGCCAGGATCCGCCACGTGATGTGCCCCAAGGATTATGTACGCTACCGGCTCACGGGCGAGTTTGCCATCGATGTGCAGGAGGCCTCGGGCACGCTGCTGCTCGACGTGGCCCACCGGCGGTGGTCGCGCGAAGTGGCCGCAGTGGCGGGGATCGACGAGAACTGGCTGCCCAAGGTGTACGAGTCGCCGGAGATTTGCGCGCGCATCCGCGAGCAGGCCGCGGCGCTCACAGGATTGAAGGCGGGAACGCCGGTGGCCGCGGGCGCGGGCGACCAGGGTGCGGGCGCGGTGGGGATGGGCATTCTGCAACCGGGCAGCGTTTCGGCGACGATCGGAACTTCGGGAGTGGTTTTCGCGGCAACGGCCGAGCCGACGAAGGATCCCAAAGGGAGGATGCACACCTTCTGTCATGCCGTGCCCGGCCGCTGGCATGTGATGGGCGTGACGCAGAGTGCGGGCCTGAGTTTGAACTGGCTGCGCGGAACTTTTTTTGCAGGCCAGAGCTACGATGCGCTGAGCGAGGCCGCGTCCAAGGTGCCGGCGGGAAGCGAAGGCCTGGAGTGGGCGCCGTATCTGCTGGGCGAGCGGACGCCGCATCTCGATCCGGAGGTGCGCGCGGGGTTTGTGCGCATCGGCGTCGAGCACACGGCAGCGCATTTTGTGCGCGCGGTGCTTGAGGGCGTGGCCTACTCGCTCCAAGACACGTTCGCGCTTTTCCGCGAGCTTGGGATTCCGGTGACGGCCATCCGGCTGGGCGGGGGCGGCGCGCGCGGCGCGTTGTGGCGGAAGATTCAGGCGGGAGTTTACGGTCACACCGTCGAGGTGCTCACGGCCGAGGAGGGCGGCGCCTTTGGCTGCGCGCTGATGGCCGGCGTGGGCGCGGGGCACTGGAAGAATCTCGACGAGGCCTGCGCCGCGGCGATTGAAGTGGCGCAGCGCATCGAGCCCGACCCGGCCGAGCGGGCTGTGTACGCGGCCGGATACGAAAAATGGCGGAAGGTGTATCCGGCGTTAAGAGGGCTGCGAGGCTAGGGCGAGAGGTCGTTCGGACTGCACGCAAGGGACAACTGCAGGTCCTTCGTCGGTCGCGGCGGCGACCTCCTCAGGATGACATCGAGAGTGCCGGCTCAGGACAGAAGAAATCCGCGAAGACGAAGCGGTCGCGGGTGACGATCTCTCCATTCTGAAGCGGAAGCGGCGCAGAGAACATGGGCCCGGCGTAGACGCAGGTGTGAAATTCGCCGCGCTCGGCGCAGGGATCGATGCCGGGAGGGAAATCACGTAGCAGCTCTTCATCGAACTCCCGGCCGGCAAAGCTCGCGGGCAGCTTTTCGGTGTCGACGCAGGAGACGCGCGCGCGCAGGCCGCCGGCGATCATCTCACGTGCGAGCTGGTCGGTTGGGATTTTCCAGAGCGGAAACAACGGCTCGAGGCCGGTGGGGGCGAGATTCTTCTCACGATAAGCGCGGACGTCTTCCAGAAAAAGATCGCCGAAGGCAACGGCGTCGATATGGTCGTCCACGGCGCGCCTGCAGACGGCGGCCATGCGCTGTTCGTAGATTTCGTTCGAGCACGGCCAGGGCAGCGGCACGATCCAAAGAGGAAGCCCGGCGGCTGCGGCCTGCGCTTCGAGCACGGAGCGGCGCACGCCGTGCATGGCCACGCGATCGAACTCCGTATTCACCGTGGTCAGCAGCCCGCAAAGCTCAATCGCGGGATCATGGCGCAGCGCGTGAAGAGTCCACGCGCTGTCTTTGCCGCTGCTCCAGGAAAGCAGAACCCGTTTCATTAGAAGATGATAAACGGCGACTCGCCGGGAGCAGGCAAGCGGTTTCTTGATTTCGCGCCGTTCTCAGCGCGCATCCAAGCAGAATGGAGCAGATTGAAGCAAGCACCTGGCGCCGACCAGAGCGGGGCGCGCGGGCGGAGGGTGAACCGTGTTTGACAATGCGTGCATGCTCGCCTGGGCAATCCTGCTGGGTGCATGCGCGGCAGAGGCCCAGGATGCAAAACAGATTGTGACGCAGGCCGTGCGCACGGAGCTGGCCGCCAACGCGGCCGACCACTCACTCTGGATCTATTACGATGTCGATCGCAAACCCGGGTCGAGCGTAAGACAGTGGGTTGCCGAGACGCGCACGGGGGAGTTGCGCCGCGTGCTGGACAATAACGGGCACGCGCTCGACCAGGCCGACCAGCAAAACGCGATGAACGGTTTTATCCGCGACCCCGGCGCGCAGGCAAAGCAACGCAGAGCCGACCGGCATGACGATGCGCAGGCGACGCGGATGCTCAGCCTGTTGCCCGAGGCATTCCTCTGGACGAAGACCGGCGACCAGAACGGCAAAACCACGCTGCATTTCCGGCCCGATCCGGACTTCACTCCGCCCACATGGGAATCGCGTGTGTTTTGCGCGATGGAAGGCGACATGACGGTGGATGACGCGCAACATCGCATCATGAGCCTCAACGGCCGCCTCATTCACGATGTGAAATTCGGCTACGGCCTGTTTGGGGAACTGAAGGTCGGCGGCACTTTCGACGTGGAGCGCCGCCCCACGGGCCAGAATGAATGGCAGATCACCCAGACGCACGTGCACATCGACGGATACGCGCTGGTTTTCAAGAGCATTTCCGAGGAAGAGGACGAGGAGAAATCGAGATTCGAGCAGCTGCCGGAAAACATCTCCTTCGCGGCTGCGGAACAAAGATTGCTCCAGCAGCGCTAGAAAACGGCGCTGCGGGCGAACCGCGCACCCAAGCTTCGAGCAGCGGCCGGCGGCGCACGGAGTACGGTCAAGCACTGCGACCTGGCGTGACGATTCAGCGCAGCACGAGATCGGCATCGAGGGGCGTATTCTCGCTCGAATTGCCCACGCGAAGGACGAACTTACCCGGGTCGATGGTCCACTTGTGCGCGGCCTCATCCCAGTAGCTGAAGGAACGCGCATCGAGTTCGAGCGTGACGTGTTTGGTTTCGCCGGGCGCAAGGCGAACCTTCTCGAAGCCCTTCAACTCGCGCTCCGGCCGATCTACTTTGGCCGACGGATCGGAGACATAGAGCTCGGCCACCTCAGCTCCTTCCACCTTGCCGGTGTTGGTTACGTCGAAGCTGACGGGGACAGCGGAGCCGGCTTCGGCCGATGCCGGCGCCTGCAAATTGGAAAAGCTGAAGGTGGTATAGCTCAGGCCGAACCCGAAGGGAAAGAGCGGGTGCTTGCCGGTGGTGGTCCAGTAGCGATAGCCGACCATCAGCTTGTCGCCGTAGCGGATGTGCTGGATGGTGTAATCCTCGCCCCGCCCGTTTTCGCCAGGTGTGTGCAGCATCGTATCGGCGCCGGGCACGCCGTAGTACCAGGGAAAGGAGGGGTTGTCTTCCCAGGCTCGGTCGAAGCTTACCGGAAGCTTGCCTTCGGGGTCATGTTTGCCGAAGAGAATTTCGGCCAGCGCCGTGCCGCCTTCCTGGCCGGGATAGTAATTGTCGAGCAGCACGGGCACCTGCGCGAGCCAGCGTTCCGTGCCCATGCCGCCTCCGCCGGTAAGGGTGACAATGGTGTGCGGATTGGCGGCAGCGACGGTTTCAATCAGCGCGTCCTGGCCCCAGGGCAGCGTGAAGGTGCGATCGTGGCCTTCGCCTTCGCTGGCGGCGTCAAAGCCCGCGGCGACAATCACGACATCGGCGAGAGAAGCGAATTGCTTCGCCTCCGCCTGCACCAGGTCCGGCTCGTAGGCAACGCCAAAACCGAAGCGCGAGCCCGAGGCGTGGGGCAGATAATCGGCCTGCACATTCACGGTTTGCCCGGCTGCGAGATCGAGAGATGTGAACTTGGGCACCTGCCCCTCGGCGTGCACCTGGTCAAGCACCGGCTTGCCGTCGACAAACACCTTGAAGGCATCCTCACCCGCGGCCGCAGCCAGCAGCAGGTACTTGCCTGCGTTGGCCGCGGTGTACGTGGCCGTATAGCGGACGCTGCGCGGAGTCAGCTCCGCCGGCTCCCACTGGTTCGGCTTCCAGTCGGCGACATTGAGCCGCACTCCGGTCTCCGGCGTACCGGAGAAATCGACGCTGGGAAAGGTCTGGACACGCACATCGCCCCCCCAGTGGGTGTTGCGGAAGACGTCGTTCATCTGCGGCAGCCCGCGGCTATAGAGCACGTGGACATCGGGTGAGAGAAAGTTGGCGATGCCGGTGACAAAACTGACCGGATCGAAAGCCGTCGCCTGGGAGGAACCGCCGCCTCCGGGAACAGCAGGCCACGCATCGGGACCGATGATGGCGATGGTCTTGATCGCGGCCGGATCGAGGGGCAGCAGATTGCCTTCATTCTTGAGCAGGGTGATGCTCTCGAGCGCGCCCCGGAGCGCAACCGCGCGATCGGCCACGGAATAAGTGGAATCAGCGGGGTCGAATTGCGGCCGCGTGGTGAAGCCGTAGCGCAGTTCGGTGCGCAGCAGGCGCAGCACCTTGTCGTCGATGGTGGACTCTTTTACCTGGCCGTTCTGGACCGCGGGCAGGAGGGTTTTCGCGTTCATGAACTTGGGGCTGGGCATCTCCAGGTCGAGTCCGTTGTTGGCCGCGGCCACGCCATCGTAGGTTGCATCCCAGTCGGACATCAGAATGCCCTGGAATCCCCACTCGCCCTTGAGCACCTTCAGGTTGAGAAACTCGTTCTGCGTGGAGTGAACCCCATTCACCAGGTTGTAGGAGTTCATCACCGCGTCGGCGTGTCCCTTGGTGATCGCGGCCTCGAACGCGGGAAAATACAGCTCCCGCATGGTGCGCTCATCCACGTCGGCGCTGGCGTTGTGGCGATTGAACTCCTGGTTGTTGAGGGCATAGTGCTTCACCGTGGCGATCACGCCCTGCGACTGCAAGCCCTGGACATAGGGGACGACCAGGGCGGAGTTCAAAAAAGGGTCTTCAGAAAGGTACTCGAAGTTGCGGCCAGCCAGAGGCGAGCGCGCCAGGTTCACGCCGGGACCGAGCAGAAAATTCACATTGCGGGCGCGGGCGTCGCGGGCCAGGCTCTCGCCCAGCGTGCGGGAAAAATCGGGATCCCAGGTGGCAGCCAAGGCCACGCCGCCGGCGTAGGCCGTCGTCGGGCCCCAGGTGCGCACGCCTACGGAGGCATCGGACATCTTGAAGCGTGGCAGGCCGATGCTGGGCATGGGGCGCGTGAACATGCTGTCGACCCCGCCCAGCAGCTCGACCTTTTGCTCCAGAGTGAGCTTGGCGAGCATCGCGTGTGCCTGTGCTTCAATCTCGGGCGAGTCGGGGACGGGCGCCTGCGCCCCGGCACCGCAGGGAAAGCCGGCCGCGCAGGCCAGCACGATCGGGAACCAAAGCGAAGAGAAGAAGAATGAAGAAGTTTGAGAGAAGGTTCCACGTCTGAATTTCATAACGGGAAAGGTTAGCGCACCGAGGGGGGCTGTGTATAGAAGAGAGGCCTGGTTACAGGAGTGTTGATTCCTCCAGTCTGCTCAACATTTCCCGGCAGAATTCGTCCATACAATCAAATTGGAAACGGATGGGAGGAATTTGCCGGATTTTCGCTCCCCGCGTGGGTGTGCGTGCCCAGCAAAAGGCCTTGGCTGCCCCGTTGCGCAAGGTCTATAGCAAGAAATTCATCTTCTCTTCCTTCCACGAAGCGCGTGGTGGTTTCGAACCCGAAGACGGGTCCTCCCAAAGCGATCACGCTGACATTGCGAAAGGTGGCCTTGCATGCGAAATTGCTTTTCCCTGCCCTTTGCCGCGGCCGCAGCATTTTCTCTTCTCACCGGGTGCGGCATGTCGAACGTGACTTCCACCAATCCAACTTCGCCCTCCGGCGATTCGGTGCCCGTCTCCCTCTCCATGACCGACGATCCGCCTGCGGGCGTTCAGGTCCTGTTTTTTGAGGTAAGCCTGACGGCAGCGTCACTCACGCCGTCTTCGGGATCGTCGTCCACTTCGCCGGTCTCGCTGCTCAGCGGCAATACGCCAGTTCAGATCGACGTGACTCAACTGCAGGCGCTTTCGGCATTCCTGAGTACGGCCAACGTGTCGGCCGGCAGCTACTCCGGGCTGAGCCTGACTTTCGCCAGCCCGGTGCTCGTCATTTTCAACACTTCCGATTCATCAATTGCCAGCACCTGCGCCGTGGGCAGCGTTTGCCAGCTCACGCCCACGATCGATGACAACTCCGCCACGGTGAGCATTACGTCGGCGCCCTTTCCTGTAACCGTCTCCGCGAATTCGCCCTTGGGCTTACTCGTCGATTTCCACCTGAACACGATCATCCAGTCCGATCTCTCGGTCGATTTGGGTGTGACCAACGGCATCACGGTGGGCGAACTGCCTGCGATGCCAACGCCGAGCCCGCAGTTCGGATTCCTGAACGGGACGGTCGAGAGCGTAAACGCGAGCCAGAACCAGTTCACGCTGCAGACGCTCTGGGGCAGGACCTTCACCGTCGAGACCACGACGAATACCACGTTCAGCGATTTTCCGTCGAGCGCGTGCACCACCGCGGGCATTGGATGCCTGGCGCAAGGCCAGGTGGTGCAGGCGCAAATCTCCGGCGTCGGGACTGGTGGAATCCTCGAGGCCAGCGCAGTAACCTACGAGCAAGCCGCAAGCCAGCAGACCGTGGAAGGGGTAATCTTCAACTACAGCGCCACAGGAATGGAGATTCTGATTCGCGGCAATCCCACCTTTAACCCCACTCTGCCGCTCGGCGGAGTGGCCAAGATTACGTTTGCCACCGGAACCACCTTCTCCGTCGACGCCAACGGATTCACGATTCCGGCAGGATTGAGCTTTGCCAGCACGGAGAACCTGACCAATGGCCAAACCGTCAAGGTGAACGTTGTGCAGGGATCGCTCACCTCGACGGGCTCCGGTCCGACTGCGGCCTGGGGACCACCCCCTTCGGTTTCCTTCACCACCAACGATGTGGAGCTGGAGCCCGGGCAAATCACCGGCAGCATTGCAGCCCTGGCTTCGCCGGACTTCACCTTGCAATACACGGTCTGGCCGCCCTGCGTTCCATCCGGGCCCTGCCCCGAGTTTGTCGCCCTGGTTACGACGTCGGTCGAGACAACATCGCAAACCACCTATTCGGGGTTTGAGACGGACAGTTTCAGCGGATTGGCAGTGAATGACCTGGTCTCAGTCAACGGCTGGCTCTTTGAAAGCGATAACGGCATGATGGATGCGGCCATTGCGCCTCCCCAGATCCTGGCGCAGACAGTCGTGGATCATCCCGACGCCGTGTTCTAAGAAGCGCGCCGGGCGATCTGACCGATAACTGCATTGCATTGGAAGCGGCCTCCTCTGGAAACCGGATGGAGGCCGCAACTTTTGGATACGCACTTGCGCTTCTTTGCTCGTCGAACCTGGAACCCGTTCGGGGGCCGGTTGTGATTTAAATCACAAACTGGAGTGAAATGGGTCACTGCCGTTGCTTTCGTCGCCGCGCAAACTCGAAATGAAACGAGCCATTACCTTGGTGCGCCAGGGCGCAGGGATGGCGCGAGAAGGAGGCGGAGATGAGCTTCAAGGAGGGTTTGAAAACCATCGTCGTGGCCACGAATGCGAATCGCGAGTCGGAAGCGGCGCTCGAATATGCCCGGAAGCTGGCCGCCTCATATGGCGCACGCATGGTGCTGGCGCACTCCCTGGACCCGATGGAATATGCCACCGTGGACGGCGTTCCGGGCCGGGTGTTGCGCAAGATGAATGAAGATGCGCGCAAGGCGCTGGACAAAATTGCCTGCGACCTGCTCAAAGAAGCGATTTCCAGCCACTCGGAAGTCCGCCAGGGCGCCGTGGCGCAAATGCTGGTGAACGTGGCGCGGCAGTATCGGGCCGGGCTGATTGTCATTGGGACCCGAGGGCAGGATGGCGTGGGTCCGCTGCTGGTGGGCTCTATCGCGGAACAGGTTGTCCGCTTGGCTCCGTGCCCGGTGCTTGCGGTTGCGGCAGACTGGAATGCCGGTCCCTATCGCCCCATTCCCGGCGGCCCGGTTCTGCTGGCGATGGAGAAAAACGAAGCCGCTCAGGAGGCCGTCGCCACCGCGTATTCTCTAGCCGAAACCTTCGACCGGCCGCTTGTGGTCCTGCACGCGCGCACCGCGGCCGAGGCCTCCGCCTTTCTGAATCCCTGCGCCACCACGCGCGAGGAGTTCGGCATTGAGCCGGACGGCAAAGTACCGGTGCGGTGCATTGTCAAGGATGGCGCTCCCGCAGACGCAATTGCCGCGACCATTGCGCAATACCATCCCAGCATCCTGGTGGTGGGCGTGAAGCGGGCGAGCGAAACTCCGGGGCCGCACGGGACCGCATTTTCCTTGCTCGCGGGTTCACGTGTGCCGGTGTTGTGTGTTCCGCCGGCGATCCAGCCTGTCGAAGCCTGACCGGCTGACGCTTCGGCGTACGACGCGAGTTAAGACGATGCTCAGTGAAACAGGAGTCCGCGCACCGAAGGCGGCTGCGCATCCGCTGGCCGAACTGTTGGCGTGTCCTCCGCAGGCGGGCGATATCCTCTCCGGCGCTGCGCAAATCTTTCAATTCGACGCGGGCTGGGTGGTGTTTCGCCAGCACCAGATCTGCAATGGTCTTTACCTTCTCGCTTGCGGAAGTTTTGCCCGCAGCGCGGTCAGGCTGAATACCCGGCTGGCGCTGGGGATGGCCCACACGGGCGAACTGGTGGAACTGGCCGCTGCGCTGGGCGGCGGACGGCATACCTACACGCTCACCGCGGTATCCGCGGGATCGCTGCTGATGCTGCCCATGGCGACGCTCAGCCGCGCCTTCGATCTCCATCCGCCGCTGCGCATGCATCTGCTGGAGGAGCTGGCGCGGGAAGTTTCACGCGCGTACGCGCTATGCTGCTTCAACCGGCTCGAGGCGCGTGCGCGGCGGACGCACGCGAAGATGGTGTGATCTGCGTCACAGTGTGCATTTGCATCCCGGCTATACTTTGATTAGTTGCTTCAGGGCATAGTTATGGCTGCTTTCCATCCCCATCACGCTCCCGAGGATTGTCTCAATTGCGAACATCGGCATTTGCGCATGTTTTGCAATCTCACGCCGGAGGCGCTCGCGGACTACGACGGAATCGGCATCATGATGAACCATGCGCGCGGCGCCAAGCTGTTTTCCGAGGGCGACTCGGCGCGTAACGTTTTTGTCCTTTGCTTTGGGCAAGTAAAAATCTCTTCCACTTCGCGCGACGGCAAAACCATGATCCTGAAAATTGCCGGCCCCGGCGACGTGCTGGGCCTGAGCGCGGTGCTGGCCAACGTGCCCCATGAAGTGACCGCCGAGGCTCTTGAGCCCTGCCAGGTGAAGACGGTGCGCAAGCAGGAGTTTGTCGAGTTTCTCGGCCGGCACGGCATCGCGTCCATGCATGCCGCGCAGTCGCTTTCGAGCGAATATCTCACCGTGTTCCACGACGCCAAGCGGCTGGCGCTCTCCGGCTCCGCCGCAGGCCGGCTGGCGCGCCTGTTGCTCGACTGGGGCCGCACGGCAGCCGACGGACGGCCTGAGATCAAATTCACCATGGCGCTCACGCACGAGGAGGTCGCCAACATGGCCGGCACTTCGCGCGAAACCGTCACGCGCCTGCTGAACCAGTTCCGGCGCGACCAGTGGATCACCATCAAAGGCACAAGCCTCACCATCGTCAAGCCCGAGCAGCTGGAGCGGCTGACCGCATAAGTTCTCTCCCCCGGACATTTTGCAGCGTGGGCGCATTTGGGGTCAAGACCGAGCTTGATATGCAATCCCTCAGGGGCTGAAGCCCTTTTTTCTATTTGAAGGCTCTCTCGTACGGGCTGAAGCCCGTACCCTTCGGACAAACGAGAGCCGCATTTTGCAAGCGCGGCATCGGGATGCGATGATCTCTGCGGTTAGTTTTCGCGGAGGGCCGCGCCGATCCATGCTGATTGCCGTCATCACCGTCTCTGATCGCTGCGCGCGCGGGTTGATGGCAGACACCGCGGGCCCGGCCATTCAAGCGCGCGTGAAAAACGAGTGGCCGAGCGCGGAGATCCGCGCGCTGCTGCTCGAGGACGACGAAGACGCGATTGCCTCGGCGCTTGAGGACCTGAGTGCGCAAAATACGGACCTTGTGCTTACGGTGGGCGGAACGGGACTGGGACCCCGCGACCGCACGCCGGAGGCGACGCGACGGGTGATCGACCGCGAGGCGCCCGGCATTGCCGAAGCGATGCGCGTCGCGGGCGCTGAGCGCAATCCCTACGCGTGGCTCTCGCGCGGCATCGCCGGACTGCGCGGACGCACGCTGATCGTGAACCTGCCGGGCAGCCGGCGCGGAGCCGAAGAAAGCTGGATGGCGGTTGCGGCCCTGGTGCGGCACGGGATGGAAATTGCCGCCGGCGGGCAGAGCCATCCGTAAACACGGTCGCTTCAATCCCGCGATGAGTGTTGAACTTCCCCAGGAGCTATTGATTCCGGCGCAGGAAATGCCCTGCACCGTCCCTCCGGGACTCCTGGAAGGATATTTGGAATCCGCTCTCCCCGCGCTGAAGCGCGGGGCTAATCAACGCTGCGCCTCCGGCGCGTTTCGCAGAACGTTCCTTACGCATTTTCCGATAAAGCCCTGGATCTTTGCGGACATCACGGCACCGCTGGAGCCGTGCCCTTCGTACAAAACCGCCTTCGATCGAGTTTATTGGCAGACTTTGAGGTGCCGGTGTTTATGCGGCCTCTCCGGCAGTCAGGGCTAAAGCCGTGACCTGCCAGCCGCGCCCTGATGCATAGCCGCCGCTACCTGGTTCGTCAACTGCCGTCTACTGCGGCGTGACCAGATGGTGCGCAATGGCGAACAGCGCCAGTTCCAGCCGCGTGGAAACGCCGGTTTTGTCGAAGATGTTGGAGAGATGCCGCTTGACCGTCTCTTCGCTCAACGAGAACTGCTTGGCGATGTCGCGGTTGGAGCAGCCTTCCACGATGCAGCCCACCACTTCAAGCTCGCGCGGCGTCAGCCCGTAGGTCTTGCGCTGCGGCACGGCGGCCTGCTGCATCAGGTCGTGCAAGGCCGAGACCAGGTTCACGACTCGCTTGCCGCCGATCCAGTAATCGCCCGCGTACACGGTGCGGATGGCCGTCTGCAAGTGGCTGGCGAGGGCGTCTTTCAAAACGATGCCGCGCGCGCCGATGTGTAGCGCCTCGATGATCTGCTGCGTGGTGATGGTGGAGGTGAGCAGAAGAATCTTGGCCGTCGAGGTCCCGTTCACAATGGCGCGCATGGCCTCGAGTCCGGGCAGGCGCGGCATCTGCACATCGAGCAGGAGAATATCGGGCGCGAGCTCCAGGGTCGCCGTGATGGCCTCATCGCCGTCGGCGGCTTCGCCCACGATCTCATAGCCATCGGCTTCCGACAGCATGTTGCGCACACCGATGCGCACGACCGGGTGGTCGTCCGCAAGGACAATTCGTATGTTGTGCTCCATTTGAGCGGCTCGCCTCCGTTGGCCCGGTCCACGGCGTGATGGATGCTATGGGTCAGGCGGGCAATTCACCTTCGAGAATACGCTCCAAGCCTTCGGCGGCGGAACGCAAATCCTTGAGCAATTGGGTTCTGTTATCCGATTGGTTACCTGTGGAATCGAACGAGCAAGCCTCCAGGCGCGCGCCCACACGCGCAGCCTGCATGGCGCCAGCCATGGCGCAGCCGCCTTTGACCGCGTGGCCGATGCGGCGAATCTCAGAAAGGTCGCCCTTGGCCATGGCGATCTCAAGAAGCTTGGCGCGGCGCGAAAGATCGGTGACGATGGCGCGGTAAATCTCACGCAGGGACGATTCCGGCATCAGCTGGCGAAGCTTGGCCAGCGTTTCCACGCTGACCACGGGCGCCTCCGCACCGGCAGCAGCCGATTGCATCGCCTCCTGAAGGGCGGAGCGGTCCTCGAGGAGCCGGCGCAGCGCGGCAATTTCCAGCGGTTTGAGCAGCGCGCCGTCGGCCGCCGCGGAAATCTCAGCCGGCGGCGGGCTGCCGCTAACGGCGATGATGCGCGCACGGCTGCGGCCGCGGAGGGCAGAAATCAGCGCGGTCCCGCTCAGGCCGGGCATCTGCGCATCCATCAGGATCACGTCGGGCGCAACTTCGCCGGTAGCCACGCTGGCGAGCGCGGAGTTGCCGTTGTCGGCCGTGTGCACAGTGAAGCCGTTCATGGTGAGCACAGTAGCCGTCACCTCACGGCTCACAAGATCGTCGTCCACGAGCAGAACCGTAAGCTGATCCTGCCGGACTCCAAGATCGAGCATGGCTTTGGTGTGCATGGCCTAAGTTGAACTTTGACGATCATTATAGCGGCTATGTGGGGTCCTGGTTAATGGCGATCGCGGTAGCCGGTGAAACTTCAGTCAGCGCCCGCTCACGTCAAGGGAGCCCGAGCGATGCCGGCGCAGGCAGGTCCTTGCCGTTCTGCCAATCGCGCGCGCCCTGATCGAGGAGATTGCCTCGCTGCTGCCAGCGCTCGATGGCAAGATCGTAACGCACGGTAACGTTATTGAGCCAGTAGGGCCGGTTCTCACCGAGCCATACCTGAGAATACTCTCCCCGAATGGCCGAGAAAGCGTCGCGCAGATCCTGGCAGCGGCCATTGTCGCTGCTGATTTCTTCGAGCAGGTGTTGCGTCGAGTCGGCCTTGGTCCGGTCGTGCTGCTGGGCCACGGCCTGCGCATAGCCGGCGGCGATCTGTGCGGCCAGCTCGAACTCCATGCCGATGAGATCGAGCCGGCGCGCGCCCAGATCCATGGCCACCAATGCATTGGGCTCGCGCAGACCGGGATTGGCGAAGCGCGCCTGCTCAATGAGAACGATGGCCTGCTCGGCGTGCGTGCGCAAATCCTGGATGTACGGCTGCAGCTTGGCGGCAACCGCCTGCCCCTGGGCGCTCCAGGGATCGAGCCAGAAGACGGTGTCGCTGGTCAGGCCGGTTTGCGCGTTGCCCAGGGCTTCTTCGGCGGCCATCAGCTCTTTTTCGGCGGCGTTGATCTTGCCGCTGGCATCGCCGTGGAACACCTGGCCGTAGGCATCCTGGTAATCGGCAATCGAGCTCTCGCCCGGCTGCCACGCGGCCACGGCGCCAAAGAGCACGCCGTACCAGTCCATGTTGAAAAGCCCTTCTCCATCGTCATTCCACACCGTGGTGAGGGCGCCGGTCGAACCCAGCTTCTGGCCTTCGCGGATGAATCCCTGGATGTTCCACAGCGCATTCTTCTCCTCCGGGTAAACCGAGTTCCAGTTCGCGTCTCCGGGAGCCACCCAGGTCTCCATGCCCGCCTTGGCAAAGGGCTCGATGCCCTTGTCGAAATCCGCGGTGGGCGAATAAAGCCACGGTATGGCGATCATATCCTTGGGAAGGCCCGGTACCGCATCGGGATTGGCGTCGCCAATATCGCCCCAGAAAAGCAGCCGGCGATTGAGCGGCGCGAGCGCATCGTGAATCTGCTTGAGAAAGCTCACATAGACGGGGCCATATCCCTGCGCCTGCACCTGGTCGCGCGTACGGCCCGCGCCCAGCTCGAAGGTCTCATCGGCGCCGATGTGAATAAAGGGCGAAGGAAACTCCTGCGCGATCTGGGTAAACCAATCCTTGATGAGAGGCAGGGTGTCCTGCTGGCCGGGCGCCAGAACGTGACCCTCCGGCGTCTCGGCCACATCCTGATAGAGCTCGTACTTGAGCACGTGGTGAAGATGGCCGAAGGCTTCCTGTTCGGGAAGAACGGTCACATGATACTGGCGCGCGTAGGCCACCAGCTGGGCCACGTCAGCGGGGGTGAGCGCGCTGCCCGGCGGCGCGGGCAGAGGATGGTCGGGATAGAGCAGAGTGTGCTCGAAGTACGGCGAATAGATGTTGATCTTGAACGAGGCAAAGACGCGAATCTGGTGCTTTTCGAAATCGAGCGTGGGGAACGGGCCGCGGGAGAGATCGTCGTCGATGCCGCGATAGGCCATGGCCGGCCAGTCGCGAACGGTTCCTGTGGGAATGACGCGCGGCGCGCCGGCAAGCGGAAGCAACTGCTTGAACGTCTGCACGCCATAAAAAACACCGGAGCCGGTTTCGCCAACAATGGTGGCGCCGTGCGCGTCGAGAACCAGGATGTAGCCCTCCGATTCCATGGCCGGATCGAAGGCAAGGTGTTCGCGGGCGAGCAGTGCCTTGGCTTCAACTGAATCCGTGCGCGACAGGACCACGCGATAGGGCAGCTGAGTGCCCTGCGCCGCCGCCGGCGGGAGCTGTTTGATGGCCTCTTCGAGATCGGTGGCGGCAAACTCGTCTTCCGCGCTGCGGCCGGGGGCAGAGACAACGATGCGCGCCGGCAGGTCAACCGCAGTCTCCCAGTGCGCCTCCCGCGGAGCCGGCAGCAGCGGGACGGGAGCCTGGGCCGGCGAGGCTGAGGAGGGCTGGGCGGCGAGCAAGGAGGGAATGGCGAGAAAAGAAACCAGGGAGATGGCCAGGCAGTGACGGCACAGCATCGGAATGGACCTTCAGCTCAAAAATATGAGCGTTTGAATTGAATACGATCATTGTAGACTAGGAATTCACGGTTGATCCGGTCTTTGCCCGGAAACGCCGAAATCCGGCGAGAAGGACCGGTTGAGGAGACCTTAGCCTCGATGAGCGCCCACGGCTCCACGTCTCGAACCCCGGCGGCTGCCTCCGCTGCTACGCGACGTTATAACACGTTTCTGCTGCTGGTCTCGGGATTGGGCGGCTTACTGTATGGCATCGATGTGGGCATTATCGGCGGCGCCTACCCGTATCTCGAAGCCACCTCCGGCTTCACACCGGGGCAACTGTCTGACGTGGTGGCGGCGGTGCTGCTGGGCAGCGTCTTCTCGACGCTCTTCGCGGGCATGCTGGCAGACTGGCTTGGCCGCCGGACCCTGATGGGCCTAAGCGGACTCGCCTTTGCGCTGAGCATCCCCGTCATTGCCCTTTCGCATGGATTGGGATCGCTGCTCATGGGACGCCTGCTGCAGGGCGTAAGCGCCGGCCTGATCGGCGTGGTGGTTCCGCTCTACCTTGCCGAGTGCCTGGCGGCCTCTCATCGCGGAAGAGGCACGGCCATCTTTCAGTGGATGCTTACGCTCGGCATTGTGGCCGCGGCTCTGGTGGGCATGTATTTCAGCTATCGCGTGGATGCGGTGGCGAAGATGGCCGACCCGGCGGCGTTGTTCCGTTTCAAGGAGCATGCATGGCGCGGCATCTTCTGGGTTTCGCTGCCGCCGGGCGTGGTATTTGTGCTCGGGAGCCTGATGGTCACCGAGTCGCCGCGCTGGCTGTTCCGCCGCGGCCAACGGCAGCGCGCGCACGATGCGCTGCTGCGCTCGCGCACGCCGGAGCAGGCTGCGCTGGAGCTTGAGGAGATGGATGCCTCGGCGCGAAATGCCGCCAACGCGGCCGGCGCGCAGGCCCAAGATGGACGCACGGGGGAGTCGCTGCTGCGCCGCAAGTACGTGATTCCCTTTTTGCTGGCCTGCGCCATTCTTGCCTGCAACACGGCCACCGGCGTGAACTCCATCATCGGCTACAACACCGGCATCCTCATCGAAAGCGGTCTGAGCGACCTTTCGGCGCACTGGGGCTACGTGATCTTCACCTGCGTGAACTTCCTCATGACCAGCGTGGGCATGGCGCTGGTGGACCGCAAGGGACGGCGGTTTCTCATTATTCTGGGAACCGCGGGCATCATCGTCGCGGAGTCGTTCGTGGGCATTCTTTTCAAGACCACAGAGTCCGGCTCGGTGGATTGCCGCTCGGCGGTGCAGGCCATGGTGGGCCCGGGCGAGCAGCTCTCGCTGCGCTTTGACCCCGATACAGCGCAAAAGCTGCTCGCGGCGCAGGGCAATACCGGGAGCGGGACCGGGAGCGGGGCCGCGAACCGGATCGACAGCCGGCGCGCGTCACTGGCCATCATTTACTCCTACGGCGATTTCACTGCGGCCACGGATTTCGCCCGCTCCGATGACACAGCCGCGACCCCGGTGGAAATTACGCGCGCCAACTGCCTGCCCGCCAACCGCATTGAAGCGCTGTTCAGGAATCCTTTCGCAGACTTGAACGCGGCCCGAAGCGCGCCGCTCAGGATTCAAAAGGCGCTGGTGGGCGAAGTGCCGCAGCCGGGCCACGGATGGCTGGTGGCGCTGGGCATTTACGCTTTCATGGCGCTCTATGCCATGGGTCCGGGGGTGGTGGTGTGGCTCGCGCTCTCCGAGCTCATGCCCACGCGCATCCGCTCCAATGGCATGAGCATTGCGCTGCTGATCAACCAGCTGGTTTCCACCACGCTGGCCGCCATTTTTCTTCCCTTCGTGGCGCGGCACGGCTACTCGTCGATGTTTTTCCTCTTCGCGGCCTTCACCCTGGTGTACTTTCTGGTGGCCACGCTCTTCTTGCCGGAAACCAAGGGCAAGACGCTCGAAGAGATCGAGGCGCATTTCGCAGGGAAGGCCGTCGCGGGCGTATGACTTTCGCGCTTGCCCGGGGCAACGAACATTCGAGGACAAATCCAAGAAAACCGGATGTAAAAAATATTTGACATTGTATTCAGCCCGCGCTACATTTGCCGGGTAGCCTTGAATCCGGTATGAAACCCAACCGCTCCATTCCGCAGTCGACGGTCATTCCCGTCCTCTATTATCCCGATGTGCGCGCGGCGGTGGCGTGGCTGAGCGCGGCATTCGGCTTCAAGGAACGCGTGCAGATCGGCGAGAGTCATCGATCGCAAATGAAGGTGGGCGACGGCGCCGTGATTCTCGGCGACATTCGCCGCGATCGTTGCCCTCCGCGCGCCGGCGAAGTGACGCACTGCGTGATGGTGCGCGTGGAAGATGCGCGCGCCCATTGCGAACGAGCCCAGGCACACGGCGCTCAAATTCTCGACGAGCTGCAGGATTTCCCCTACGGCGAGCGCATGTACACTGCGGCTGACCTCGCCGGCCATCAGTGGACGTTCACGGAGACACTCGCCGACGTCGAACCGGAGTCGTGGGGCGGAAAGACCATCCACTCCTCCTGATTCCTTTTGGCCGGCTATTTTTCGATCACGGCTTTCGACAGGTTCCGCGGCCGGTCAACATCCACGCCGTGCTCGATGGCCATGAAATACGCGAACAGCTGCAGCGGAACCACTTCGAGAATGGGAAGCAGATACTCCGAGGTTTCCGGCACGCGTACACAGTCCGTGGCCAGCGCAGGCACCTCGCGGTCGTTCTCATTGGCGAGCGCAATCACCTTTGCACCCTGCTCCTTCATGTCGGCAAGGAGCTGCAGCGTCTTTTCGTAGCGGCGGATTGAAGCCGCCAGTTTGCCATCGACCGTGGCCAGGACCACCAGCGGCACGCGCTCGCTCACCAGCGCATTGGGCCCGTGCTTGAGCTCGCCCGCCGGGTAGCCTTCGGCGTGAATGTAGGATGACTCTTTCAGCTTCAGCGCACCTTCGCGGGCAATGGCATAGTGAATGCCGCGGCCAAGGTAAAGAAAAGTGGCGGCGCCGGAGTATTTCCCGGCCAGCGCGGCAGTCTGCTCCCGCCAGGCATCGAGATGCGCCTCAAGGGCGCACGGCAGCGCGATGACCTCGCGAGTCGCCTCTGCGAGAATCTCGGGATCCAGCGTGTTCAGATGCATCCCTTCGTAGAGGGCCACAAGAAAAAGAACGGCCAACTGGCAGGTGAAACTTTTCGTAGCCGGAATGGCTTTCTCCACGCCGGCGGCAAGGCTCATGGAGTAATCCGCCTCGTGGGCCATGGTCGATGCGGGCGCGTTGGTGATGGCCAGCGTTTTGTGCCCTTGCCGGCGCGCCTCCTCGAGCGCGGCCAGCGTGTCCGTTGTTTCGCCGGATTGCGAGAGCACGAGAACGCTGGGACGCCGCGGATCGACATACTCAGAGCCGCCGCGGCAGGAGTATTCGCTGGCGTACTCCACGTCGACCGCGAGCCCGCACAGGTCCTCGAGCAGAATCTCCGCGTAGAGGCCGCTGTGCCGGCTGGAGCCGCTGGCGGCAATCAGGATTTCTCCATTGGGATTGACCCACTGCGAGAGCATCGCGCCCACTTCCGGCTTCAGCGCGTGCTCGTCCAGGTAAAGCGAAAGCGTCCGGCTCATGGCCTGGGGCTGTTCATAAATCTCACGCAGCATCTGGTGGGGAAAGGCGGACATGGGCGCACCTCATTCGCACGGCGTGACGGTATTGAACCGCCAATATGATCATAACCTATCAATCCAATCAGTTTTCTGAAGTTTTATTGCCGGAAATTTCGGCTGGCGCCAGCCGAGGGCCAGGGCCGTTTTGGCCGCCGGCGGCGCGGCAGCGACCATCGGATGGTTGCCGGTTTCGGGAACGGCGGGAGCGCAGCCCAAGCCAGCTTGCCGCGCGCAGCGCATTATCCGGCCCGAACCGTCGTGCGCCGGCTCAGAAGCAGGGGCGACTGCGGAACGGCGGCGACAAATTGCGGCCTGTCTGTAGCGAAGTACTTCTTGTAAGCGGAAATCCAATCGCTCGCGATCGCTCGTTGGGCAGTCTGCAGGTCGAGCTGGTGCGCGCACACCATCTGGTGCAAGCGCTCTTCGAGCGCGTCTTTCACATGGGCGTCCCAGGTTCCGGCGCGATACGGCTCCGGCCAAAGGTTATGAATGTCGTCCGTGCCGCCCAATCCCGGAGCGATCAGATAATCGACCTCGTAGTCTTCGGCGTTCGACTCCCGGATTCCGTACTCTTCGAAGACACTGGCGCGCTGGGAGGGGGAAACTTCCTTGACTACCTCTTCGTGCGGCGCGGAGCAGACCTGTGCGAGCGAGACCGGCCGGGTTGCGCCGGGAGTGAGATCGCGGTTGGGAACCAGGCCGGCCTCAGGCCAAGCCGCCTGAGGCGTGTTTTCGCTCGATGGATTGCGATGAAAAACGAGGCTGCCCAGCGCGATTCCCGTCACCGCAATGGCCGCAACGGCCGCCCAGCCCAGCGACGGCGTGCGCTGCCGAAGGGATGGCCAGAAAGCGGGCCGGGAAGACTGCGCAATCTCCGCCAGGCGGGCGCGCAGGAGTGCGCGCGGGCCTTGGCCGGAGGGGATATGGGGGGTGAAGGTCTCGCGGTGCGCGCGGGCGAAATCGGCCGAGGCTCTTTCCAACTGCAGCAGGATTTTCCGGCAGCGTGGGCAGACCGCGAGGTGGGCGCGCACGCGAAGCGCCTGAAGGGAAGGGGCCTCACCATCCGCCGCCAGGATCAGGTCCTCGTCTGAGAGATGGGGTTGCGCGTCGAACATGGATTCACCTCCCGTCCGCGCGAATCAACCGGGAGAAAGACCGTGCCAGCGACATGGACACGGTGCCCAGAGAAACTCCGAGCACGGCGGCAATCTCCCGATAGCGGAGGCCTTCGGCACGCAGCCGAAGGCAGTTCTGGTCGGTCTGCGGCAATGCCTGGACCACGGCCAACAGTTGCCGGCGTCTTTGCCAGTCAGAGAATTGCTGCTCCGGCGTAGGCCCCGGATCGGGCGGTTCCTGGACCATCAACTCGCCGGGTTCGGTGCGCGCACGCAGTGCCTTGATTGCATAGCACCGCTTCAACGCCAGATTATGCGTCACCCGGAAGATCCATCCGCGAAGGTTCTTGCGCGACCGTCCCTGCCGCAGGTGCTGGAACAAGGCCAGAAAGGTCTCCTGCACCACCTCTTCCGCGTCGTGCACGTCAATGCCCAGGGAAAGGCCA
Organism: Acidobacteriaceae bacterium; assembly: GCA_030041045.1. Lineage (GTDB taxonomy): Bacteria > Acidobacteriota > Terriglobia > Terriglobales > Acidobacteriaceae > Telmatobacter. Next base: position 3,204 of record JASHOQ010000031.1, on the reverse strand, counting down.
TAGCGCAGCAGAGGCTCGCGGAACTCTTCGAAGAGCCGCATCACTTCGCGCTCCACTCCCGGCTGCGCACACGCGTGCGCGGCTCCGCCGGCTCGAGGGACGCAAAGCTCGCCGATTGAATTTAAAGTGGACACACCTTCGGAGACTGCCATTACTATATTCGATTCGTCGGGCTTCTGTTCAGGTTATCTCAAAAGTTTCATCCCCCGCCGCGAAATAGACTGAACAGACGGGCTCCAATGAGAATATTCAAGCGGCAGAATAGTCTCCCGGCGCAAAGGGAGGCAGGCTCCGTTCTGTCTACACACGAAGGTAATGCGTCTTTGAGGCCCTCCCCATGCGGAAATATCTCGCGGCCCTGCTTGCAGCTGCGCTACCCGCACTGTGCCAAAGCAACACCGGAGAGCTGCGTTTGACCGTCGCCGATCCCTCCGGATCGGGCCTGAAGAGCACGGTTGAGCTCGTCAGCCAGGCCAATCAATATCGCTCTACATTCACGACCGACGATCGGGGCAACCTGGATGTGCAGCGATTGCCTTACGGGATTTATCAGATTCAGATCAAGGCGCCGGCCTTTGCTGCGATCTCCGAGCCGGTGGAAATCCGGTCAGCCCTTCCCCAGGAACGCACGGTCCGGCTCAAGGTAGCGCCGGTTTCCGAATCGCTGAAGGTCAGCGCGTCGGCTACGCTGATCGATCCCTATCGCGCGGGGTCAGTCAACGAGATCGGCCAGCAGGCGATTGCGGATCGTCTCACCGCCCTGCCCGGCCGCTCCATGCAGGACCTGGTGAACTCGCAACCGGGCTGGCTTTACGAGGGCAATGCAGTTCTCCACCCGCGCGGATCGGAATACCAGACGCAGTTTGTGGTGGATGGCATCCCGCTCACCGACAACCGCTCACCCAGCTTTGGCCCGGAGGCTGAGGAAGCCGACGACGTGGAGTCGATCGCGATTTATACCGCCGGTATCCCGGCGGAGTTCGGCCGGAAGATGGGCGGCGTGGTTGAGGTGAATACCCTCAGGAATGAAGAGCCGGGATTTCGCGGCGAGCTCACGCTTTTGGGCGGCACCTACGCGACGGGCGGCATCGATACGCAGGACCAATACACATGGAAGGGAAATACGCTTGGCTTCAGCGGCTCAGGCGATATGACGGGCCACTATCTCAACCCGGTGGTGCCGGAGAACTATACCAACAACGGCACCACGGGCGATTTTGCGCTGAGCTTTGAGCGGGATTTCACGCCCAAGGATCGCCTGACGATGATTGTCCGCCATGAGCTCGCGCGGTTCGAGATTCCCAACGAGCTGGTGCAGGAGAATGGAGCCTATCTGCCGAACCAGGACAACGACACCGGCTGCCCGCCGGTTCCCCCCGCCGATGAGCCGAGCGACTGCGTCTTCATTCCCGGGGGGCAGCTGCAGTCCAGCGACAATTTTGAGACCATGGGGACCATCTCCTACCAGCACATTCTCTCTCCGGACGCGCTGGCCGTGGTGCGCGGCATGTCCCGCGATAACTCCATCGACTTTAATTCGAACCCGGCTTCCTGGCCCCTCATCGCCACGCAGCACAACGACTTCAAGGAAGTCTATTTCAACGGCAGCGTATCCGTGCACCGCGGCAGGCAGGAGTGGAAGATGGGCGTCGAATCGGACAACATCTTCCTCAACGAAAACTTCAGCTACGTGATGCCCGACTGTGCCGACCCTTCTGACCCCCAATGCCCCATCAATGTGGGAGTGCTGGACGCCGGCGCCACGACCTTTGCCTTTACCGGCAGCCGTCCCGATCTGGAACAGGCGGCCTATGTGCAGGATGCCATCCGGCTCGGCAACTGGTCGGTCGATGCCGGGCTGCGCTGGGACCACTACCAGTTGTTGCTGAATCAGACCGCACTCAGCCCGCGTGTCGCCCTCTCGCGCTACTTTCCTTCAGTGGGCGTAAATGTGCACGGCTCCTATGACCGCATCTTTCAGACGCCGTCGTTTGAGAACATCCTTCTCTCCAGTTCTCCCAGCGCGGAAGCTCTCGATACCAGCGTGCCCGCGGTGCAGCTCCCCGTACAGCCTTCGCACGGAAGCTACTATGAGCTGGGAGCGACGAAAGCCTTTTTCGGCAATCTGCGGCTGGACACGAACATGTTCCGCCGCGATGTAAACAATTACGCCGACGACAACCAGGTGCTGAGTACGGGAATCAGTTTCCCCATCGCCTTCAACAAAGCCGTTCTCTACGGCGCCGAGGGCAAGCTGGAAGTGCAGCGGTGGGGCCGGTTCTCAGGATTTGCCAGTTACTCCTATATCGTCGGCAATGCCTGGTTCCCGGTGACAGGCGGATTATTCCTGGGAGATAACGCGGACAATCCGACCAGCGGGCATTTCCCCGACTCGCAGGACCAGCGCAATACTTTTCGCGGCCGCGCGATCTACCAGGTGACGCCGCGGATGTGGGTGGCCGCGGGATGCGATTCCAACAGCGGACTCCCGTTCCAGCCCGATCTGACGCCGCAGCAATATGCCACGGAGTACGGACAGGTGGTGATCGATCACCTCAATTTCAATCGCGACCGCATCAGTCCTTACTTCACGCAGAATGCATCTGTGGGCGCGGAAATCTGGCAGCGGGAAAAAACCTCAGTGCGCCTGCAGGGCGATGCCGCGAACGTGAGCAACGCGCTCGAAGTCATCGATTTCGGCGGGCTGTTCTCAGGCAACGCGCTGGGTCCGGGGCGGCAATACACGCTTCGCCTGGTGACGTCGTTCTAGAGCGGGCGGCTCTCGCTCAGCCCGGGCCTGACCCGATGCCGCGCCACTCCAGTTCCACCGCGCCGGGCAGCTCTTCGAGCTCGTTCACGGCGCACGGCCGCATCGGCATTGCGTCGGCTCGGTGTTCCCACTAGACTTGGAACTGGCTCCCGTTGCCCACCGGCTTTGTGCGGAAGTGGTGAAATGGCAAACACACTAGCCTTAGGAGCTAGCGCCCAAAAGGCTTGCGGGTTCAAGTCCCGCCTTCCGCACCATTACGGCAGCGAGCGATACATCGATACTTCAGCCGCCTGCGTCCGGAAATCCGAAGGCCGCCCCCGCGTGGCGCGGTCTGGCATACACGCGTATCATTCCTACCGGAGGACAATGCTCATGCATTTGTTGTTCCGGAAAATCGCTCCACTCTTACTCGCAGCGGCGATGGTTTCTCCCCT
>JASHOQ010000030.1 GCA_030041045.1 Acidobacteriaceae bacterium | reverse complement strand
GGTCTTGTGCTCGTTTCCCGAAACCACCGACTGCACCAGTCAAACTGGCCGCCCCGACGACGGAACTGACCACACGGGTTTCTTTAATACCGAGTACTTCGTGGGCCTCAAGCCAAGGGAGCAATGGCGATCGATTTTCCATGGGGATAAGGACAATCTGATCTCCTCGATGAATCTGGAACTTGCGCAGAAATTTCCTGGCGTCATCTGGGGTTTCTCGCAGCCTATCGAAGACAACATGGAAGAGGCCGTCAGCGGCGTCAAGGGTGAGCTCGCCACCAAGGTTTACGGCGACGACCTGCACACTCTCGAAGATCTCGCCGACCAGATTGAGGCCGTCATGAGCCGCGTCCGCGGCATCACCGATCTCGGCGTCTTCCAGGTCACCGGCCAGCCCGATCTCGATGTCACCGTCGATCGCGCCAAGGCCGCGCGCTGGGGCATCAACGTGGCCGACGTGCAGGACGCCGTCCAGACCGCCGTCGGCGGCAACGCGCTCACCCAGGTGCTCAAAGGCGAAGAGGTCTACAACCTCACCCTCCGCTACCTGCCCAACTATCGTGACACGCGCGAAGCCATCGAGAACATCCGCCTCTTATCGCCCACCGGCGAGCGCGTCTCCCTCGCCCAGCTTTGCGACATCCGCGAAACCGACGAGGGCAGCGAAATCTATCGCGAAAACAATCAGCGCTACGTGGCCATCAAGTACAGCGTGCGCAACCGCGCCCTCGGCGACGCCGTCCGCGAAGCCATCGCCAAGGTCCATGCGCAGGTCAACCTTCCCCGCGGCTACCACCTCGGCTGGGAGGGTGAGTACCAGAGCGAAGTGCGCGCCGAGGCCCGCATGGCCATCATCGTTCCCCTCACCGTCCTGCTCATCTTCATCATTCTCTATTCCATGTACCGCTCCCTCAAGTGGGCCCTGCTCATCATCGCCACCGTGGCCATGGCCAGCCTCGGCGGTCTGCTCATCCTGCTCGTCACCGGCACCAACTTCAGCGTCTCCTCTGAGGTCGGCTTTCTCGCCCTCTTCGGCGTCTCCGTGCAGACCGGCGTCATCATGCTCGAGTACATCAACCAGCTCCGCGCCCGCGGCCACACCATTGAAGACGCCGCCGTCGAAGGCGCCGTGCTCCGCCTCCGCCCCATCATGATGACCATGCTCGTGGCCACTCTCGGCCTGCTTCCCGCAGCCATGTCCCACGCCATCGGCTCTGACTCGCAGCGCCCCTTTGCCATCGTCATCTGCGGCGGCCTCATCACTAACCTGGCCATGAGCATCTTCATCCTGCCCACGCTTTACGTCTGGGTCGCCCGCCCCACCGACGTGCTGCCCGAAGTCGACACCAGCGAAGAAGTCTGAGCCGGACACGAACTCGGGTGCCCCACGTCTCGATTTTGAGACGTGGGAAAGCCCAAATCCAAACTCGCACTCCCCCGCGTCCCCAAACTTTCTAGCCCTTGCTTCCCTAACGTCTACTCCCTCGCTGACTTGCTGACTCGCTGACTCGCTGACTCGCTCCTTATTCCTCCCTCAACACCTCCAGCGGCCTCAACCCCAGAATCCGGTAGCTCGCAATCCATCCCGTCGCCGTGGCCAGCACCGCCGTGCCCGCCAGCGCCACCAGCGCTGCGCCCCACTCCAGATGAAACGCCACATCCATCCGCTTCAGCAGCACGCGCGTCAAGGCATTCGCAAACACCGCGCCCACCCCGCCGGCCAGCACTCCCAGCACGCTGAACTCCACGCTGAAGGTGCGCACAATCCGCATCCTCGTCGCGCCCAGCGTCTTCAGCACCACCGCCTCGCGCATCCGCCGGAAGCGCGTGCTGGCAATGCTCGAAGCCAGAATCATCAGCCCCGCCAGAATCGAGAAACCCGCCAGCAGCCGCACCACAAACGTAATCTGGTTCACCACGCTGTCAATCCGCTCCAGCACATCGGCCACGTTGATCACCGTCACCGTGGGGTACCGTGCAAACAGCACGCGCTCCAGCGCGCCCACCTGCTTCGGATCCACGTGCGCGCCTCCATACCACGTCGCCGGCTCGGCTCCAATCAGCCCCGAAGGCAGAACAAACGAAACCCACACGCCCAGGTGCTGCCCGTCCGCGCGATAAATCGCACCCACCTTCAGCGCCCGCGTCACGCCGCCCGTCTCCAGTTCCACCGGCATGCCCGCGTGCAGATTGAGCCGCGTGGCCACGCCCTCGCCCACCGCGATTTCCGCCGCCTGGGGATCTTTCCACCACGCCCCCTCCACAATCTTGTCCCCTTCGGGAGGCGCATCGGCCCAGCTCAAGCCCGCATTCTCCAGTTCCCGCACTGGAAAATGCTTTCCCCTCATCTGCGCAACCTGCTCTCCCTTGATCGAGACAAATCGTCCCCGCACCACCGGCATCAGATCGAGCTTCCCGGTCATTCCTGCCTGGTGCGCCAGCAACTCCTGCACGCCGGCCACTTCCTCGCCGCGCATGTCGGCCAGGAACACATTCGGCAGCTTCGGTGACGCCGTCTCATGCAGATCGCGCAACAGCCCGGCTTGAATCAGATACACCGCCAGAATCAGCATCACGCCCGTGCCCAGGCTGGCGAGCACCGGCGCCGACTGGTTTCCCGGCCGGTACAAATTTGCCAACCCATGCCGCAGCGACGAAGGCAGCCGGAGCCGCGTCGCGTTCAAAAACACGCGCAGCCCGAACAGCGTGATCGCGGCCAGCGCCAGCAGCACCACCAGCGTTGCGCCAAACATCAGCCCGAAGCGTACGCCCACCGCGGCTGAATCCGACAGCGCCCAGGCAATGCCGATCAGCGGAACCAGCAGCCCGATCGAAAGCAGCACCAGCAGCCAGCGCTTCCGCCATCGCTCCAAAAATCCCATCCATCCGCCCGCGCCCTGCTCCACCAGACGCCGCAGCACCAGCACCGGCCGCACCCCGCGCACATCGAGCAAAGGAGGCAGACAGAACAGCAGCGTGGTCAGCACGCCCGTGCCCAACCCCGCCAGCGCCGATTCCCATGGAAACCCCAGCTGCGCACGCACGGGCAGCAGCTTGCCGAACGCCGAGGGCAGCGCCGCCATCACGCCCACGCCCGCCGCAACGCCCACCAGCGCCCCGGCCAGCCCCAGCCCCAGCGTCTGCAAAAGGAAAATGCGCAGCAAATCCGCCGACCCCGCGCCCAGGGCTTTCAAAACCGCCAGCATGTCCATGCGCTGCTCCAGGTGCGCGTGCATTGCCATGGCCACGCCGATCGCGCCCAGCACCATCGCCACCAGGCAAATCAAGCTCAGGATCGCGGTCGCGTTATCCAGTCCGCGCGTCAGCGCTGGATTGCCTTCGCGAAAATCCATCACCTGCGCATCGGGCAGCGCGCTTTCGAGCTGCGCGCGCACCGCCTTGGCTTCGCTCACTGCCGTCTGCCCGCGCGGCGGCTGCTCCGGCAACTTCACCAGCAGCCGCTCGCTCATGCGGCTGCCCGGCGCAATCAGCCCCGTCGCCTTCAGCGCTTCCTGCGAGATCATCACCCGCGGTCCCCATCCTCCGCCCGCGGTAATCCGGTCCGGCTCCTGTGTAAGCACCGCAGTAATGCGAAACGTCTTCTCGCCCAGCCGCAGCGTATCGCCCACGTGCGCATTCAGCCGGATCAGAAACTCGTCGGCCACCACCGCGCCGTCGCCCGCGAGCGCGTCTTTCAGGGTCATCGCCGGCTCCAGCTCCGCCGTGCCGTAATACGGATACTCGTTGGGATCGACGGCCTTGAGAGAGACCAGCAGCGGCGTCGGCTGCCCTGAAACGCCTGTCGTCGCGTTTGTCGCTGCGCTTGTCGTTGCGTTTGTCGTCGCGTCCGTCGCTGCGTTTGTCGTCGCGTTCGTCGCGGCGTTCGTCGCTGCGTTTGTCGCGGCGCTTGTCGTCGCGCCCGCCCCAACACTGGCCATCGAAATGGTCTCCGTCACCCACGTCGAGCGCATGCCGTCGCTCTTCTCGAGCGCAGCAATCCTGCCCAGCTCCTCCTCTGTCGGCACATGAAAGATGCGCGCGCTCAGGTCGCCGGCCATCAGCGACCGCGCCTCGCCGCTCAGCATGCGCCGGAAGTTGTCGCTCAACCCGCGCACGCCCACCAGCGCCGCCACGCCCACAGCCACGCTCAGTACCACAAAGCTGAACTTGCCCGGCGCCGACTTCAAATCCCGCCACGCAATCGCTGCCGCCCGTCGCCAACTCAGCGCCCGCTTCGCCATCTGCCCCTCATAGCTCTGCTCCAGTCCTTGGAACTGGTTGCATAAATGATGTTTTGAAAGGGCATGGCTTTAGCCATGCCGGAAAAGGCCGGCAAATTCGCCGGCTTCAGCCCCTGAGGGATGGTTTTGATTCGCCCACAAGGATTTATGCAACCAGTTGTAGTCCCTCACAAATCCTTGTCATCCTGAGCGAGTCCGCCGCAGCGGACGAGTCGAAGGACCTGCAGTTGTACTTCTGACCACTGATCACTGTCCACTGTCCACTGTCCACTGACCACTGTCGACTGATCACTGTCCACTGCCCCCCGCCTTCGTATCTTCGACAACGAGACCATCCCTCAACACAATCTTCCGGTCCGCCCTTCCCGCAATCTCCGCATCGTGCGTCACCAGCACCAGCGTCGTCCCCGCCTTCTTGTTCCTCTCGAGCAGCAGATCGAGCACCAGCTTTCCATTGGCGCTGTCGAGATTGCCCGTCGGCTCGTCGGCCATCACGATCGGCGGTTCGGCCACAAACGCGCGCGCCAGCGCCACGCGCTGCTGCTCGCCGCCCGAGAGCTGCACCGGGTAATGATCCATCCGCTCCTTCAGCCCCACTTCCTCCAGCAGCTGCCGCGCCTTCCTCAGCCCGTTCCCCTCCACGTTCAGCTCGTACGGCAGCAGCACGTTTTCGAGCGCCGTGAGCGTCTCCACCAATTGATACGACTGGAACACGAAGCCGATCTTGCGCCCGCGCACGCGGGCGAGCTCGCTCTCCGCCAGATCGTGAAAGGGGACGCCGTCGATCCAGATTTCGCCCGCGCTCGGCGAATCCAGCCCGGCCAGCAAACCCAGCAGCGTGCTCTTGCCGCTGCCGCTCGCCCCCACAATGGCCACAAACTCGCCGGCTGGAATCACCAGTGAAATGCCCTTCAATATATCTACGCGCCGCGCGCCGTTCTCGATCCACTTCCGCGCATCCCGCACCTCAATCACCCGCACCCTCCACGAAAGCAGGGAATAGGGAGTAGGGAACAGGGAATAGAAAACTCGCTTCGGCTCGAACAAATTCAGTGGCAATCCGGAGGCTTCTACAATCTCGCTCCCTCGCCCGTACTTCCCGCTACCTGTTCCCCGCTCCCTATCTCCCCACTCCCTGCTTCTTACGCTTTGCCGCGCGGCCCCGTTCCCCGCTAACCTGCTCACCTGAGAACTCGCGCGAAGCGCGTGCTAACCCGCTCCCTATTCCCTACTCCCTACTCCCTATTCCCTGCTCCCTTCACTGCATCTCCACTTCAATCCGGTCCTCCGCCAGCGGTTGCGTCAGGTCCGGCTCGCCCGGATCGTGCGGTTCGCGCACCTCCCCGTTGGGCAGCGGATGCAGCTTGTAAAGCACCAGTACGTTCCGGTCGGGATCGTCGAGCGCCGGAAACTCCGCTACCTGTTCGACGGAGAAATGCGTGTGCAGGTCTTCGAGCGTACCCGGATCGAAATCGTTCCACGCCGCGAACCATCCCGGCCGGTACGCGCCCAGCTTCTCCGGCAGATCCATGGTCCCGAAGTCGTCGCACAGCGCCGGCAGGTGCGTCAGCAGCGTGATCTCGTCCCCGCTCACCGAAACCAGCAGCCGGTTTCCGTTAGGGTGCGTATCAATATAGTGCGTCAGATTCGCCGCGGCGGTCACAAACGTGTACTCGGGATGCGCTGCGTACTCAATGGTCCGCGCGCCATTCACGCCCATCGCAACCAAAGTCGCGGCCAGCACCGCGCCCGCCCATCCTTTCGAAATCCCTCCGCGCGCCGGGACCGCACCGTCTCGCGCGCGGCTGGCCTGCGCCACTACCAGCGCTTCAATTCCTCGAACCACAAGAAACACCACAAAGAACGCCACCGGCGCAAAGTACCGCGGCTGCGGATGATTCTGCACCGTCATGAACAGAATCATCCCCGCAATCCCCAGCACCGACGCACCGAACACCGGATCGCGCGCCATTGTTCGCGCCCAGCTGCCTAAACGGCTGGGTGCCCCAGGTCCCTCGCATTTGGGGACCTGGGAGAGCACAAGCCCCGACCGAGCGTTATCAAACTGAGCGGAGTTCGCCCCGGCGAACGAAGTCGAAGGACCTGCATTTCCGGCCGGGTGCCCCAGGTCTCGATTTTGAGACCTGGGAAAGTACGCGCGCCGCGCCGAAAGACACCACGCACACGCCGCTCCCACCACCATCACCCCCGCCAGCGGAGCCAGATTCTTGTCTGCCCACAACACTCCATGCGTCGACCACCACAAGCTCTGAAGCGGCCACCACCACTCATGCGGCCGTGGATAGTTGTTCACGAAGAAGTAGTACTTGTAATCCGTCCACAGATGAGCGCGCGCGATCAGCGCCAGCCACAGCCCATATCCGCCCGCAAACACCGCGCCCGCCACCCCCGCGCACTTGATCGCAACTCCGCGCCTGTGCTTGAGCCCCGCCGCCATCGCCCACGCCAGGGCCGGCAGCAGAAAAATCGCCGTCGTCTTGGTCAGGCCGGCGAGAACCGCAAGTGCGCCCACGCCCGCCGCGCCCCACACCGGCCGCCGCCATTGTCCCAGCCGCACCGCCACATTCAGCCCGGCGAGCACCCACGCCGTCTCCAGCGGCTCCAGGATTGCCAGCCGGCTGAAGCAGTAAAGAAACGGGCTCGTCACCAGCAGCGAAACCCCCACCAGCGCCGCCCACCTCGACCCCATTTGCGGACTGCCCCCAGCCTCACGCGACCTCGCGCGCAGCAGCGCGTAACTCAGCGCCAGGTTCACAAAAAACACGCTCACCGCCAGCGCCCGCGCCGCCTCCACCCTCACGCCCGTAAAGCAGAACAGCACCCACTCCGCCAGCGGCCACACCGGAACCGCAACCGCCGGGTTGAAATCCCCCGCCAGATACCAATGTCCCACGAGATGCGCCCGCACCGCCGCATTCCCATACCACCCCTCGTCGGTATACTTCGCCCAGTCAAACGTCCACGGCGAGTAATTGGGAAAATCTGCCTTGAGATGCACCGCATGCAGCGCCGCAAAAACCGCAATCCCCGCCACCCACGCCGCTATCCCCGCCGTCCGCCACCCATGCCGATCCCCTCGCGCACCCGCCGAGGCACCCGCGCGCGCCCTCACGCCTGCGCGCACCGCCGCCCCGGCCTGCGCCGGAATCGCCATCGAGAATCGTCCGGAAATCGCCATCAACTCCCGTGAGAAAAACCCCATCCAGAGTGGTTCGAGTATAGCCGCCCACTCCTTAATCCCCTGCAACCCGCCCCGACCCCTGACCCCCGACCCCTGACCCCTATTCCCTATTCCCTGTTCCCTCGGTCCCTGTTTCTCCACAACTTTCCCCTTCAAGTTTTTCCACCGTCCGCCGATGGAACACTTGTCGGCCCGTGTGTACCAGACCGGGTCACGGAGGCTTGGGCCCTTTGACACGCCAGCAAACCGCCGTTCCTCTCCCACCCGCCCAGCCGTCCGCTCCCGGCCCCGCGCTCCCCGGTCCATCTCTCGTCGAGCCCGAATCCGCCGCTTCGGCGTTAGTCGGCGTCAGCGCCGCCTGGCGCAAGTTGCTCGTCCAGGCTGAGATGGCCGCGCCTCATCTGCAGCTCGCCGTCATTGAGGGCGAGCACGGCTCCGGCAAAACCACCCTCGCCCGCTATCTCTTCTCCCGCTCGCCGCTCCTGAACACCGCCTTCCAGCGCCGCGACACCCGCGAGTGGCTGGCCACCGACGCCGATCCCGTCACCATGGCCGGCTTCCTCTATCTCGACCGCGTCGACCTCCTCACCTCGCCCGGCCAGGGCCTGCTCCTCGGCGTCCTCAAGGCCCTGCAGGATCGCCCTCCCGGCCGCGTCATCCTGGTCGCCTCTTCGGAGTCGCCCCTACGCCACATGGCCAGCCAGGGTCTCTTCCTGCCCGACCTCGCCTTCCGCCTCACCGCCATCCGCTTCGCCATCGCGCCTCTGCGCCAGCGCCGCGAAGACATCGCCCCCCTCGCCCAAACCCTGCTCGAGCGCATCGCCGCCCGCTATCAGCAGCGCCACGTCGTCCTCGGACCCGGCACCCTCGCCCGCCTCCTCCAGCACAACTGGCCCGGCAATGTGCGCGAGCTCTCGAGCGTCCTTGAAACCGCGCTCCTCGAATCCTCCAACGGCGTCATCCGCGCCTCCGATCTCGCCCTCCCCGACCACCCCCTCGCCGCGCCCGCCGAGCCTCAGCCCATCTCCCGCCCGGAGAATCTCGCCCTCGACGCCGTCGTCCGCCACCACGTCCGCTACGTCCTCGACCTCAACCGCGGCAACAAGCTCCGCGCCGCCCGCCAGCTCCGCATCTCCCGCTCCACCCTCTACCGCATCCTCGCCGACGAACCCCTGCTCTCCTCGTAACCACAGAGACCAAGGGTTCAAGGGAACAGGGATCAGGGAACAGGGATCAGGGAATAGGGAATAGGGAACAGCGATCAAGCATCAGGCCGCCCCCACAAATGCTGTCATCCTGAGCGAGTCGCCGCAGGCGACGAGTCGAAGGACCTGCAGTTGCCCCATACCGCGTTGTGCCCCATCCATTCGTCCGCCGCGGCGGACGAATGGGTGGGAAAGAACGATACTCAACCTGGTTGCCCACCCTCGCGACGTCTTTGTCGCTAGGGTGGGAGAGCCGAGCGCCCGCTTGAGCGGGCAAAAGAAGATAGCCCCAGGCGCCAGCCTGGGGTCGCGATCATCGAGCACCATCCGCAAGCCCGCTTGAGCGGGTGTAAGAAGGAGCACGAAGAATCAGCGCGCGGCTGATAGGTCAGGCCCTCCGGCCCCTGTACGCGCACAAATCCCTCAACCTTCCGTCCCGCAACACCCGCGCTGGCCGCCCTTGCCCTCCTGATCGGCGATAACCGCGACCATCGTTCAGCAGACCCCGACTTCGCGTTGCATTACAGGGTCCATCAAGGTTCCATGAGACACGGGAGCGGCCAATCAACCCAGGTCCGCCCGCTGGAGTTTTTCTTGCTTGCCAAAGCGGTTTGGGTCTACGATCAAGTACTCCCTGTTCCCCACGGCAGCCGGCGCAACCAACGCTTGCGTTGGCTCGGCGCCTTTTTATGACGGCCATTTGCCTCTTGAATGGAGACTCGACGGTGAAACGTTCGCTTTGCGTGCTCAGTCTTCTATCCGCTTCCTGTGTGGTGTTCTCGCCTGCACGAGCTCAAGATGCGGCCATTGTGCCCGGCCTGACCTATGTGTGCAATGGTGAGCGGCTGCACATCGACAGTTGCAACATGCGTGACCTCTCAGACACCTCGACCTGCATGGTGGCGCACCCCGATCACATGCGGCCCAACGGCTTCCCGGAATATACCTATGAAACCCGCGGCAACCTGAAAAAGCTGCTGCCCACTTGCCAGCAGCCCACGGCGCAGCAGAAAACCGCGGCAACCAACGCCCAGCAGCGGCAGCAGGACGCGCAAGCCGCCGCCTTCAAGAAGGCTGAGGCCAGTCCGCCCATGCCCACGCGTGCGGATGTGGTGCAGGCTCTGCAGCCCAAGGACCCGCAAGAGCGGCAGTTGAATCGCTGCATCGCCGCCGGCCGCCTGCCGGCAAGCTGCACCGGCAATGCGCTGCTGGGCGGTTTCAGCCAGATGATCACGTCGATACTGCCGTCGGTGACCGACTCGAGCAAGCCGCCCGCGGGACCGGTGATGGCGGGCGTCTATCAAGGTGCGGGCGACTGGCGCCTCGATTTTGTCGATGGCGGCGTGCTGGTGAACTGCTCGTTTCTCTCGCCCAATGAGGAGACCTACAGCCTCAAGTTTGAAGCCGGCCGTACCGCGCTCATCATCAACACCAAGCCCGCGCCGCTCAATCTCACCTTTCATGCCGACGGCACCATCGTGGGGCCGCCGGGACAGGTGACCATAGACGGCGTCATCGCCGGCGGATCCACCGGCGGCAGTGGCACGCCCGGCCATACTGAGACCACAGAAACCACCAGGTTCTACCAAAACACCAACGACGGCACCATCGATTCCAAGACCACCACCGAGACCAATTACGTGCCCGGCACCTACACACCTCCGCAAACCGTCTTCATTCCCAAGCGCGCCACCTGCCCTGCCATCAATCTCACCTCCAAGGGCGCAGGCGTGGGCATTCAGACCATGCAGACCGATCTGCTCAAAACCGCATTCGGCGGCGACAAAGGCCCGCCCACGCCGCCGGGCATCCGCATGCAGGGCATCTACGCCGCGCCCAGCGGTTTCAGCGTGCAGTTCTTTCCGGAGTCGGCCGTCCTCGGCTGCGGACCCGATGCGGCGCGCGCCTATCCCTACACCGTGGTGGCCGGCCCCTCCGGCGCCGTCGTGAAAATCGACGCGCAGGACCATCCGCTCAGCCTCGCGATCCGGCCCAATAATACCCTCGATCCCGGCAGCGCCACGCCCTATCAGGTACATGGGCGCCTCCTGATCGGCGACGCCGTCAGCGGCAACTACAACTTCATACCCGACGAGCAGACCTGCGCGCTCGCCACACTTGCGCCCAGCCAGTCGATCCCCGCCAACGGCGGATCGGCGGACAATGTTGGCGTGCCGGCTGGGCCCGGATCGGCTCCCAGATGATCGGATCCCAGATCATCGGCTCCTCGACAATCGGCTCCTCGATGATCGAATCCTAGATGATCGGCTCCTCGATAATCGGCTCCCCGATGATCGGCTCCCAGACGATCGGCTCCTCGACAATCGGCTCCTCGATGAATCCAGGTGTGTTCTCTGCGCCGTAGGCACCGCTGGCGAACGCTCTGCTCGCCGTGGCGACTGGCTCTACGGTGCAACCCGGAGTACCAGAGCCCTGTGCCCCATCCATTCGTCCGCCGCGGCGGACGAATGGGTGGGAAAGAACGACACTCAACCCGGGTGCCCCACCCTCGCGACGTCTTTGTCTTTGTGGCTAGGGTGGGAGAGCTGAACGCCCGCTTGAGCGGGCAAAAGAAGGTAGACCCAGGCGCCAGCCTGGGGTCGCGATCATCGAGCGCAATCCGCAAGCCCGCTTGAGCGGGCGTAAGAAGAGGAGCGAAGTATCAGGGCAGGAACTTCACTGCCTCAGGAAAAAACCTGCTTCGAGACCTTTGTAACAAGGGCACGGCTTGTCGGGGTCCCCATCGAGCGATTTTTGCTCGATGGGGTGACTTGAGCCGGGCCAAAGAAACGCAATTAAATCCCGGGGGCTTCAGCCCCATGGAGGGAGCGGGGGCCTTCAGGCCCCTGAACGCGCGCGCAAAAATCCTCCGGCCTTCAGGCCCGGAACACTCGCGCTAGCCGCCCTTGCTCCCGCGATAGGCGACAACCGCAACTATCGATCAACACACGCCGACTTCCGGGGACGAATTTTCGGAAATGACAGCCATGACGAATATCATGTTTCCTAGCAGAGGGCTCACTGTGAGCGGCATAATGGTTTCGTGTGGCTAGGAGGCCAAAGCCGACGGATTGTGAGAGGTGATGATGATCGACACCAATTCACATGAGTTCCAAATCCTATTGCGCCAGTTTGAAAAGGGAAACGTGGCCCTCTTTGCCGGGGCGGGGTTCTCGATTGGGGCGAAGAACTCAATTGGGACCGATCCGCCGCTCGGCGCCGAACTTGCGCGCATTCTTGGTAAGTATCCCCCGGCAGAGCCGGGGGCCTTATTTGTGTGAGCCGCTCAAAGCGGCTGTTGGGGGTCGCTGACGCGGCCCCAGTTTGATTGCGCCGCCTGAAGGCGGCCGGTCAGTTCCAAATCTGCATCTGGTCGATGCGCTTGTCTTCGTCTTCCTGGTTGCGGATGTAGTCCCGGATCGCCTTTTCGTCCC
>JASHOQ010000029.1 GCA_030041045.1 Acidobacteriaceae bacterium | reverse complement strand
GCAGCGGCTTACAATCTGGTGCGGATGCGAAACCTGATCCCGGTTGCAACCGTGTCCGGATGAGGCAACCGTGTCTCTGTGGGCCGCCAAAACAGCTCCCAGGGCACGGTGATCACCACCGGAATGAGCCAGGCTAACAAGCAAACGAGACGAAAACAGAGAATCATCACTGCACAGCAGGCTTTTTCAGCAGCCTGCTAGGGATGTGAAGCGGCTGAGTTCGTTGCTGAGTGTCGTCAGCTCGGAGTGACGCCGGAGGTAGCGCGGAGCAAGGGACGTTACAGCGACGCCATCGAAGCTAGGACTGTCCGCCGTCTGGGTCAGGTCTACAGCCAGAGATGGATAGAGCGGATCGGGGAATGCTTCGGACGGCGAAGGGCATCGCGCTGTAGCTAAACTAAAATATTGTGGTATGGTCAGGGATTCCGTACTCTTGAGGGGCTGGTTAACTAGAACTGGTCCGATAAATGTCCGTCATACGAACCTCAGCATGATCTTCATGCAGGCGAGCCGAACCATGGCGAGGAAGTTTTCCGCATGATATTCGTAGCGCGTGACCAACCTTGGGAACCATTGCAGCCAGGCGAACAGTCGTTCCACGGCCCAGCGGCGCTTGTAGCGGCGCAAGGCTCTGTCATCCTGCGTCTGGCGCCGGTTCTCCCGGTTGGGCGCGATCATCTCAATGCCGTACTCCTCTTCGAGATGCCGGTCCAGCGGATCGGAATCATACGCCTTGTCGCCGATGAATCGTGCCATCAGTTCGTTGAGGAAGCTCCCCGAGAGCGTTTCGCCGACGAGCTTCGATTCGTGCGCCGAGGCCGAGTCGATCGTGACAGCCACAGGAACGCTGTTTCCCGCCGCGATGGCCATGATCTTGGTCCCTTTGCCCCTCTTGGTTTTTCCCACGGCGAGGCCCCTTTTTGGCCGATGCGAAACTGCCGTCGATGAAGCCCTCGTCCAAATCCAGCTTGCCGTCTTCACGCAACTTCTCGGCCAGTGCGCGCAACGCCTTCTCCAACTGGCCGGAACGAACCCACTGCTGGAAGCGCCCGTGCACCGTCTGGTACGGCAGGTATTTCTCCGGCAACTCCCGCCACTGCCCGCCGGTGCGCAGAATCCACAGCACCCCGTTCAACACCGCCCGCGTGTCGGCCGGCGGACCACCGCGCCCGTCGACCCGCTGCCGAAAGCGCAGCAGCGGCTCCATGATCCCCCATTCGCCATCTGACACCTCTCCCCGAGCTCGCATCCGTTTCTTCGCAGCGTCGCCAGATCAACTCCTTTGTGCCGCTATCGGCATGAAAACTCAACCCCAAAATCGCTTCAGGTATTTATCGGACAGTTTCTCGTCTGAGCGGCCATAATCCAGGGTCCTTTCGCGGTGGCAAAACCAACGAATGAATCCACGGTAAGCGAGGAACTAACTCGAAAGCCGAGTTTTTTGGAGGCCCCTTTGCTAAGGTATGAGCGAGACACTCGATAATGAATCGGCGAAGCAAACTGATTGTGGGTACTGCTGCGGTGGTCATCGGCGTCGCGGCGGCTGTAGTTGTCATGTTGCACTCTCTCCCGAGTGGATGGACTTGGGAGGCGGTCTCGTGGCGTGCGCGGCTTTTCACGGGCAAAGCGGAGGGCCGCATTTCCGGTCTCTCGTGGAGCGAACTCTGGTTCATGACACACGTTCGTGGCGGCTTCAGCCTGGAGGGATTTGTCGACGGGGGATACAGCCTGGAAGGTGCGGTCACGAACCCATTTTCGACCACCGGCGATCATCTGAGCGGCGCACGCATTTTCTCGTCCCACTGTGCAGTCTGTCATGGTAATGGGGGAAGTGGTGGTTATGGCCCTTCGTTGCGTCATCCAGGGCTGGCTCACGGGGATAGTGACTTGGCCATCTACAGGGTTGTCAGAGATGGCGTTTCGGGAACAGGCATGCCACGCGTTGCAATGTCACCGCAAGAGCGGTGGCAAGTCGTGGGTTATCTGAGGACACTGCAGGCATCCGCTTCCGGTTCGGGCGAAAACGATGGCAGTCCACCTCAGATTAACATCGATGTGAGCCCTGAGCAGATTCGCGACGCCGGAAGCAGAACGGACCAGTGGCTCACTTATTCAGGTTCTTTCAATGGAATGCGTTATACGCCGCTGAAGGAGTTTACCCCGCAGAATGTCTCTCGGCTTCAACTTAAATGGATTCACCAATTTGGTACAGCGGAGTTAGAGAAAAGTGAATCAACTCCGATCGTGGTTGACGGCGTCATCTTTGCCACAGAGCCGCCCGCGACGGTTGTGGCCCTAGAGGCCAGGTCCGGTGCGGTGATCTGGCGATACAGTCGAAGTCTGCCTGACCGGCTGCCTATTTGCTGCTTCCGCTCGAATCGAGGTCTTGCCGTTCTCGAGAACACGGTGTTCTTCGGCAGTCTGGATGATTATCTGATAGCCCTGAATGCAGATTCGGGGAGCGTGATTTGGCAAACTCAAGTGTGCAGGCCGTCTGATGGATTCACGATGACAGGTGCTCCACTGGTTGCAGGCGATCAGGTTGTGGTCGGCGTGGCTGGTGGAGAATTCGGAATTCGCGGCTTTCTGGCGGCTTACGATGCCAAAACGGGCCAACTAAAATGGAGATTCAACACGATTCCCGGCCCAGGCGAATTCGGGCACGACACCTGGAAGAACAATGCGTGGCAGAGCGGGGGCGGCCCAACTTGGGTTACCGGAAGCTATGATCCAACCCTCGATCTGATTTACTGGGGTGTTGGCAATCCTGCTCCTGGCCTTCAGGGAGACGTGCGACCGGGCGACAATCTGTTCACAGACAGCGAGCTCGCCTTGCATCGAAGTTCAGGAAAGCTGGCGTGGTATTTCCAGTTCACCCCTCACGACGAGCACGACTGGGATGCAGTTCAGACCCCCATTCTGGCCGACATCCGTGTCGATGGTGTCTTGCGCCGAGCGCTCTGTGTTGCTAACAGAAACGGCTTCTACTATGTTCTCGACCGCACAAACGGTCAATTTCTTTTGGGCGTTCCTTTTGTCACTGAGAACTGGGCGAAAGGTCTCAACTCAGCCGGACGGCCGATTCTCGCATGGGGAGGTGAAAGTTCACCGTCGGATCGGGTAATCAGCCCTGGCGCTGGCGGGGGCGTTAACTGGGAGAATGCCGCATTTGATCCTGTCACGGGTACCATCTTCATACCTGCAACTGAAGGGGCTGCGGTATTCACGAAGGCCGAGAAACCTGAGCGTGGCGATCTTGGCTTCTATCCAGGTAGCTCAGGAAGCGATTACGTCGTGCCCGAAAAACGTGTTGTTCGAGCGCTGGATGCCGCAACCGGGACTAAGAAGTGGGAACGATGGGAAAGTTCTTTGCCAGGTTGGAGGCGCTCTAGCTCGTTCGGGCATGACTATAGTGGACTTCTCGCCACAGGTGGGGGGTTGGTTTTTGGAGGATCGAGCGGGTACGTGTTTGCAATCGACTCCACGACTGGACACCAACTGTGGAGTGTCTACCTGGGCGGAGCCACAGCCGCGGCTCCGATCTCTCTCACGGTGGATGGGCACCAAGTTCTATTGATCTCGGCGGGACGTGCACTCTTCATGTTTGGCCTATAACCAAACCCATTAAGTCTCGATTAGAACTGGTCCGATAAATGCGCATCATACGAACCTCAGCATGATCTTCATGCAGCCGAGTCGAACCATACCGAGGAAGTTTTTCGCATGGAATTCGTAGCGTGTGACCAATCTGCGGAACCATTGCAGCCAAGCGAACAGCCGCTCCACGACCCAGCGTTTTTTGTATCGGCGGAGCGGCCTGCCGTCTTGCGTCTTACCCCGGTTCTCGCGGTTGGGTGCAATCATCTCGATGCCATATTCCTTGTCCAGATGCCGGTCGAGCGGGTCCGAGTCATGCGCCTTGCCGTCGATCAGCTTCCCGCACAGCTCATCGAGGAAGCTGCCGGCGAGCGTTTCGGTGACGAGTTTCGACTCGTGCGGCGAGGCCGAGTCGATCGTGACAGCCAGAGGAACGCTGTTTGCTGCGGCGATGGCCATGATCTTGGTCCCCTCGCCCCGCTTGGTTTTTCCCACTGCCAGGTCCCCTTTTTCACGCTGGCGAAGCTGCCGTCGATGAAACCCCCGTCGAGGTCCAGTTTGCCTTCCCCGCGCAGCTTCTCGGCCAGTGCGCGCAATGCTTTCTCCAGTTGCCCATTGCGCACCCATTGCTGGAAGCGCCCGTGCACCGTCTGGTACGGCGGATATTTCTCCGGCAATTCCCGCCACTGTGCCCCGGTGCGCAGAATCCAGAGCACCCCGTTCAGTACTGCCCTGCTGTCGGCCGGCGGACATCGCGACCGTCGTTGTTCAGGCACTCAGTCTTCCGGTCAGTGCCGAAGTGATGGATATCAGCATTCGACCAATGCGCAAATCCTGCTGACACTGGTTTCATAAACCCGGAAGCCCTTGCAGAGCCACGGATGAGAGACGCCATCGGACCGCATGGCTATATATGAAACTGGTTCTATCACAATTCGAGACGGCCAAGGTGAGAAAGGTTGGGCAACCGCTAATCATCATCATGGCCGCGGCCGTTCTGTCCCTTCCATGCTTGCTGGTCGGCGTGCCCCACGGGCCTGACTCCCTGACGCACACAGAGTATCAGTACCATTTTAGCCGCGAATTCTGGAGCGGCGACCTTTATCCGCGCTGGCTAACCGGCGCCAACAAAGGATATGGCAGTCCGATCTTCCTCATCCAGTACCCATTGCCTTACCACGTGCCGGCGTTGCTGCGCCCGTTTACGTTCTTTGCGCCCAGCGATAGCCGGGAGTCTCGCGAGCTTGGGCGGGCATGTTTCCTCGCCCTCGCAGCGGCAGGCTTAGCCGCCTATCTGTGGTTTCGTAACCGCTGCGGTGCCTTCGCCGCTACGACTGGGGCACTCGTGTATATCACGCTTCCCTACATCTTGGGTCAAGAACTTTACGCGCAGCCTAGGCTCGGGGAGTTATGGGCCTCTGTTTGAATGCCATTGGCGCTTGCACTCTGTGACATTTTAGAATGGCGATTCGTTGTAATCAGTCTCTTAGGAATTGTTTTCGGGCTGCTGCTGGTAAGTCACGTAATGTCCGCCGCCCTATTTGCACCGATGCTGATCGGTTATGCCGTCTTTTCCCGTAAACCAGAACTCCCTTTGCCAAAGCGTATTGCTT
>JASHOQ010000028.1 GCA_030041045.1 Acidobacteriaceae bacterium | reverse complement strand
GTAGCTGCCGAGCAGCGAGAGTCCGTGCGCAGCGCGGCGCTGCACGCTGAACTGCAGGCTCTTGTAGTCGCCGTTGCCTAGCGGTGCGCCTACGGAAAGCATAGGGCCGTAGCCGGCCTCGGCCTGCGGATACGGCGTCAGGCCCTCCCAGCCGGGACCGGTGCTGCCCCAGTATCCGTTGTATGTGGATGGGAACTGGCCCGTCACCACATAGTTCTGGTAGTTGGCTTCAGTGGGCTGGTTGGTCTCAAAGATGCCGCTCTGCAGATGGTAACTGTGGCTCTGGATCCAGTTCACGTCGAGCTTGGTCACGCTGTCGAGCTCGCGCTGTACGCCCACGCTGTATTGCTGCACGTTGCCCGGCGTAAGGGCGCGCGGATCGACGTGAACCACGTCGGCCTGCGTGTACTGCGGCGTCTTCACCTGAGAGCTGATCGGGCTGTAGCCGTTGTCCCAGTCGAAGGCAACGCCGTTGGTGGCGAAACCCTCCTGCGTGACCGGATGGAAGCCCACATCTCCGGCCTGCTGATACGGCACGCCGCCCCAGGTGTTCAGGTTGAGCGGCGTGAAGAAGACGCCGAAGTTGGCCCGGGCCACGGTCTTGTCCGTGAGCTTGTAGGCGATGCCGATGTGCGGCGAGTAGTTGAAAAGATCCTGGCGCGTTTCAAACGACTGGCTGCCGCTGGTCAGGTACTGATACTCGCCGTACTCGCCGGTGACGGGATTAAGCGCATCGGTGACAAAATTGGACCAGTGGCCGTACTTCTCCTTGTACGGATGGTTGTAGTCCCAGCGCAGGCTTACGTCGAGCGTAAGGCGCGAGCCGGCGCGGATGTCGTCGCTCGCATACCACGAGAAGGCCTTCCGGCGGCCGTATTCGTTGTCGGGATTGTTGGTCTCCGCGTTGTAAACCTGGCCGAGAAGGAAGCTGGCGAAGGCGTTGCCAACCTGGTCGTAAGCGTTGATGTCATACCAGGCCGGGGCGGTCTGCACCGGATCGAAGATAAGCGGGTAGCCGCCGGTAAAGGTGTTGTCGTCGGTGGTGTAGTTGAACTGCATGGCGCGGAACTCGACGCCGAATTTCACGTTATTGCGGCCGTGGCTCCAGACCGTCTCATCGTTATACACGTAAGTGTTGCCGGCGTAGTAGTCGTTGTACTGGCTGCCCAAGGGTGAAAAGTTCCAGCCGTTCTGGTAATTCGCTCCGCCGAAGTACATGCCGGAGTCGAAGTAAATCAGCGGGAAGTTGCCGGCGCCGTCGTAACCGAGAAGTTTGTCGTCCCAGTGGCCAGTCTGCGAGACCGCGATGCTGGGATTGCGGAAGCGGTTGAAGGTGGCATAGACAGTGTTGAGCAGATTGGGAGAAATGGTGATGGCGTCACTCAACCGCGCGCCCGGCGCCGTGGTGTTGTGCCAGTACGAGTTCGCCATGGGTCCGCCGTCAGGCGCGGTTGGCGACCACACACCGCCCTGGTCGGCGTTGATGCGCGGGTAATCGTCCCAGTAGAACGAGCCCGCGATATGCTGCCGGCTGCTCATGTAATAGTCCATCTTGAAGCTGGATTGTGTGTTGTGAAACCAGGGATCGGGCTGGTAGCCGGGACCGGCATCGTTGGCCGTGAGCGTCGATTCCGGCTGGTAGTACTTGTAGTAAAGCTGCAGAATCTCCGAGCTGACCTTGCTGATCATGCTCGTCGGAATCTGATTGTTGACGAAGACGCAGCCAAAGCCGGCCGGGGTGTTGGCTGCTGCCACCGGCGTCATTCCCGTCGAAGACGGATTGATGATGGCGCCCTTATAAACCGGGTTGCCGCAATTGTCGATGGCCGGCGCACCGCCGTAGGTGAGCACCGGTACGCTGGGCGATAGCATGGGGCTCAGGTCGGCGTCAGCGGTCAGGTCGCCGCTCGAGTCCAGGCCCATCATCGCGTCTGTGGGAACGGTGCGTGAGTTCGGACCGAGGTTCCACATCGACTGCATATAGCGCTCGAAGGCGCCAAAGTAGAAGAGCTTGTTCTTGACGATGTCTCCGCCAAAACTGCCGCCCCAGTCAGAGAGCGAATCGCTGATCTTGAGATAGGCCGCGGCGTTGGCCGGGTCGGTGATGGCAGAAAGGTGATTCGAAGCGCTGATGGCGTCGAGTGCGGTGTCATGCAGAAAGCCGAACATCGAGCCGTGAATCTGGTTGGAGCCGGACTTCATCTCGTAGCGGAAGACGCCGCCGCCGCTGCGTCCCGCGTCCGAGGTGATGCCTGCGGTATCGGTCTCGAACTCCTGCACCGCTTCCATGGGCGGTTGTGACTCGCTGATGTAGCCGCCGAGCTGCGAGACCGCCGAGGTACCGTCGATGAGCACTTCTTTGGTCATGGCCATGCTGCCGTCAATGTGAGAGCTATAGTCGGAGCCCTCGGCGCCGGGGACGTAAGCGAAGATGAAGTTGGAGAGGTTGCGGCTGCCCTGCACATTGAGCGGGAGTTCGCTCACCGCTTCGCCGTTCAGGTTTGTCGAAACCGTGGAGTCCTCGGTTTGCAGAATGGGCGGCGCTGAGGTCACCTGTACCGTTTCGCTGGCGCGGCCGATGCGCAGCGCCACGTCGATCTCGGCGATCTGTCCGATGAGCAGGGTGACGCCGGTGCGGTTCAGGGTTTCGAAGCCGGCCTTTGCGAACTGGATGGAATAGCTGCCGACCGCGAGGTCGCTTGCGCGGTAAAAGCCGGCGCCGTTGGTGGTTGTGGTAACCATCTGGCCTGTGCCGGCATTCGTGATCTGGACCTGAACGCCAGGCAGCACGGCGGCTGAGGTATCCGTCACCGTTCCGGTGATGCTTCCGCGGTCCGATTGCGCGAAAAGCGGACCCGCCGCGCCCAGCGCGGCCAGCACGGCAACCGTCAACGCTTTCCTCCAAAGTCTTCCTGTCATCGTGGTTCCTCCTTGAATGCCGCACCTGGAGTGCGGAGCAGATGTTGCAGGCGAGCGATTGCGCTCTAAAAGGGCGCCAACTCCGGCCCTGAACCTCACCGAATGCGACCGATCCAGCCCCGCATTTTGGTCGGGTGCGCCGGCAGTCGGCCGCAGAGAAAAGCTTCTTGAAACCAGAGGCATTCAATACCTCGCCGAATGCAAGAAGAAACGTAAGGCAGGGATAAATTTACCGGTGGCTGCCAATCAGGGAGAGTAAGGCCTGCGCGGCGATTCCAGGCAGGCCCGGAGTTACGACGGAAAAGCCGGTTCCACCATCGGGGAGAATTTACGTGTAAAGCGTCGATCTTTCAGGGCCAATTTACGTGTAAAAGTGCTTGCATTGAAAGAGACAGCCGCCGCGCGCGCCGGCCGGCTGCGCGGCGAACGGCGCACGCGCAGCCAAAGCCTGGCGGGCCGGCATTGCTTTCCTGCGGCAATTTCTTTACGCGGGCCCTCTTTGATGAAACGCGCAAAGCTATTGCGCGCCGGCGCGGGGCTTGATCAACTCGTCAAGATAATCCGCTTTGCTCGCGTCGCGCTCCAGGTGCGCGTAGCGCGGGCCGCCATGGTAGTCGATGGTGCAGGTGCGGAAATAGTCGTCGGAGACAACCAGGAGCGTGACCGGCTGCGAAGAGTCCTTCGATTCTTTCACCGCATCGGCGAGCAGTTCCGGGGTAAAGACACGGCCGTTCACTCCGGCGATCTTCATCCCCGAGGAAACGCCGGCCTGAAACGCCGGCCCGCCGACGATGGAGTCATGCACCATGCCGTCGTCGCCCACCATCAGTCCGAGGGAATACATCTCGCCCTGATTGCCGCGCCGGCCCGGCAACTTGGCGGGCTCGCTCGAAAAGACCACCTTCCAGCCGCCGTTCTCGATTCCGCCCATGGGCGCTTCGGCTGAAGTGGAGTCGAGGCGCTCATGGAAAAAAGTTGCCCAGTCATAAGGCGCAATGGTGTTGAGCGAGCTCACCACATCGTCAAACGTGTAGGGCTTTAACTCGGGGCCGTTATTCGGGCCGCCGTGAAACAGGTGGCAGAAATCGTCGATGGACTTGGCGCCATTCGATTGCTGATGGATGATGGTGGCCACTTCCAGCCACAGCAGATCGCCTTCATCGTAGTAGTCGACGCCGCGGCGCTCGTTGAGCCATCCCCGGTTGCCGGGTCCGCCGGGTTCCCCCAGCACCGGCTCACCCACGGCGGTGTCGAGAAGCGGGCGCCATGTGCGTCCCGGCCGGCCCGGCCCAAGCTGGGCGGCAATGCTGGCCAGGTACTCGTGATACTGGTCCGGCGTCCACAGTCCGCTGCGCGCGGCCAGCATGGGCCCCAGGTAATCGGTGAGACCCTCATACACCCACAAAAGATCGGTCTCCTCGGGCTGTTCGTAGTAGGGTGTGGCCAGATCGGCGGGACGGCGAAATTTTCCATTCCAGGAATGGACAAACTCGTGCGCCAGCAGCCCTCCCAGCATGAAGCCCGAGCTGGGTTCGAGCAGCGCGCGCTCGGGCAGGCGGCTGTCGTTCGATTCATGGTGCTCGAGCCCGAAGTGGGCCACATGATCGCTGAGCGCGAACAGGAAATGATAGTCGCGATAATGCCGCGTACCGAAGAGCGCGCCCGACTCGGCCACCAGGTTCACCATCTCTTTCTGGTTTTCCGGGCTGAGGTTGAGGGCCTCTTCGCTGTCCGCGGCCATGTCGAGCTGGTGATGAATGGGCTCGCCCGGCGGCGTGATGTCAACGGCGCGATAGTATTGGCCGGTTATGACGGGAGAATCAACGAGACGGTCAAGAGAAACCGGCGTGAATCGAACTTCATTGCCAGATTGCTTCCCCACCGGGAGCGCGGTACCGAACTTCCAGCCCTCGGGCAGGCGCAGAGTGGCGTCGTAGGTGAGTTGTTCCGCGGGCGTGCCGGCTGGGTAGAAGAGCACGTCATTCCACTCCAGCACCATCAGTTTGTCTGTGGCCGAGTAGCCGTCAGGCTCGATGTAGTCGTAGCTCGCCGTAAGCCGGGTCACTCCTTCGGGAATCTCCAGGTGAAAGGTGAACACGTCGAGCAGATCGCGCTTCCAGGGTATGGTCTTACCGCCGGCCTCGAAATGGAGGGCGACAATGTCAGCGATGGGACCGGTGGCGCCATGCTCGCCGGGAATCCACTTGGGGTAGTAGAGGGTGAGCGCACCGGGCGCAACCGGGATCTCCATGCGCGCATGCAGCAGCTTCTGTTGCGTGCCGGTGGCATCCACGGTCAAGGAAATCTGATCGGCGGCGCGCACGCACGGCGCGGCCAGGGCCAGAAGCAAGGTAAAAAACAGCAAAGGGCGTTTACAGCGCAGCTTCATGAAAAAGATTCCTCCACGGCAGGATCAGTGCACTCGTGCATCATACGCCGCGACGCGGGCTTCAAAGCTTGCTCTTTCTTTTGCGCGCGCGGCACAACTCTTCCCAGTCTTTTTCCGTCTGGTCGGCGTAGGCGGAACCGAATTTTGCCAGCGCCTCAGCAAAGCCGCCGCCTGAGCCGAGATAGCCGGCAATGGCAAGAGGGTCGCCGGAGCGGGCGTGGCCGCGCGCGAGCAGTTCGCCGCACACTTCGGCGTAGGCGCTCAGCCCGCTGCCGGCGAGGTCTTCGATCTCGATCGATCCCTTGTGGTCATTCAGCTGGCGCACCAGAAACGTGCGCGCGCCGATGTGCGTCCAGCCCAGAAAGGGATCGGTCTGCAACTGCATGGCGCGCTGGCCGTCGGCAACACGCTGCCCGTTGTGGTGCGGAGACTGCGCGTCGGGCAGATACGGCGCATACGCAGAAGCGGCCTCTTCCTTGATTTGCAGAAACAGCGGATCGCCCGGCCCGTTGCCCTCAAGGTAAATGCAATAGTCGCGCAGGCCCACGGAGCCGGTTCCAACTACTTTGAAGGCCACGTCGATGGGGCGGTAGAGCGAGAGCAGATGCTGGCGCTGCGGTTCGAGCACGGCGCGATAGGTTGTGAGCGAAGCCAGCACGGCGCGGGCCTGCGCGGCGCTGACGCGGGTGAGCACGGGCTTGGACTCCTTGAAGCGGCGCGGCGCGAAGCGGTCAGACGAACGCGGCTCGGTAAGCTGCTCAAGCGTGTGCAGCGGCGTGGCGCGCTCGGCCTTGAGCAGAGCTGCGTGCACCGGCTTGGCCATGCCGATACGGTGCACCTGGAAACGGCCGACTTCAAGGAGAGGCATGCGCGCGAACTCGCGCATCTGGGCGGAATAGCGCTCGATGCATGCTTCGACGGCCCTGCGCGCGGACCCCTCCTTATGGCCTGCGGCGCGGCCGGCGAGCACCAAAGAGGCGGCCATGCGCTTCAGGTCCCACTCGAAGGGGCCGCGAATGGTCTCATCGAAATCGTTGATGTCGAAGACCAGGCGCCCG
The DNA here is from genome assembly GCA_030041045.1 of Acidobacteriaceae bacterium. GTDB lineage: Bacteria > Acidobacteriota > Terriglobia > Terriglobales > Acidobacteriaceae > Telmatobacter. The sequence continues at coordinate 1,832 of JASHOQ010000028.1, read as the reverse complement.
TCGGGTGCGGCAAAAGCTCCCAGGTTGCGCACGTGCGCGTCACCGCAAAGCTGGCTGACGATGCCGGTGGAGGGAAGCACGGAGAGATCGGCGGCCATCACCGGCGCTGCTCCGCGAAAATAAGCGAACGGCGACTGGGCCATCATCTCGTATTTGAGCTTGACCAGCGGAGCAACGCGGCCGCGCATGGCGCGATCGAGCAGCTCCAGCGCCGGGGCAGGGCGCGCCTTGCAATGCAGCCGGTCATGCTGTTGCCGGCCCATTTGCTTGCGCCGCGCCTGGCCGAGTTTGCGCCGCTCCTGCGAGGTGCTCCACGGCATCGATCGTTTCTCCGTTCTCTTTCTTTGCCGACCGTCAGGTGCGAACCACAGCCGCAAGGTAAGGCAATTGTAAAACCACCCGGCGCGGGCGACCGCGCGACGCGGAGCCGGTGAGGGGCTGATTTACACTCATGCATGAAGCGCCCGCTCCTCTCTTTCGTGGCCTGCCGGGCTGGACCGCACCTTGCTCGGCCGCAATCTGCTCCAGGAGGGAATTCATTTGACCCGTGCAGCCGCTTTTCTGTTTTCGGGCGCGCTTGGTTTTTGCCTTGCCAATACGTGCCTGTGCGCGCAAACAGCACCGCGGCCGCTAACGGTAGAAGCCATCTACGGTCACGGGCCGTTGATCGGCAACCCGCCCGATGAGATTACCTGGTCGCCGGACGCAAAGCACCTCGCCTATCTCGATGGGGGCGTGATGGTCGATCTCGATCCGGCCACGGGCAAGTCCCACGTCCTGGTGAGCCGCGAAAAGCTGGCGCAGCTCCTCACCGAGGGCGGATCGGAACAGGACCTCGACCATCGCCGGCGCTATGGCGCGGCCAGCTACCAGTGGTCGCCGGATTCAACCCACATGCTCTTTGACTCCGACGGTCACATCTGGCTTTACGACCTGCGCAATGGCGTGGGCCTGCAGATGGGTTATTCCGGCGCGGCCTCCGGTGACGATCCGAAGTTTTCGCCCGACGGCTCCTTCATCTCGTTCATTCGCGATCACGGCATCGCCGTGATCCGGCTCAAGGAGCCGGGCACGCCGGTCGCGATGGTGGTGCCGGCGCCGAATCCCGCCAATCTCTGCGGGCAGGTGGACTGGGTCTATGAGGAAGAGCTCGACACGCGCAGCAACTACTTCTGGTCGCCGGACTCAAAGAACCTTGCCTTCCTCGAAATGAACGAATCTCAAGTGCCCCAATATCCGCTCACCGACTGGATTCCGATTCACGCCTTGGTGGCTGCGCAGTATTATCCCCAGCCGGGCGACGCCAATCCCGATGTGCGCGTGGGCGTGGTGAGCGCGCGGGGAGGGCGCGTGAACTGGATTCATCTGCCCATCGAGCCCGGCCAGGATTACGTGCCCCGGTTCGGATGGGCGAATGACAAGATTCTTTGGGTTGAGACGCTCACGCGCGACCAGAAGCACCGCGATCTCTACTTCGGCGACCCCAGCACCGGCGACGCGCGGCTGGTTCTGGAGATCCAGGACGATAAATTCCTTGATGAAAACTACAACGTAAGCGTGGGCGACGGCCACATTGTTCTGACTGACTGGAGCGACGGCCACAATCACCTCTATCTCTACTCCTACGACGAGCGGCATCCCATGGATCAGCCGGCGAAACTCGAAAAACAGCTTACCAGCGGCACGTTTGAGGTAAGCGACGTTTACCGCGTCGACTTCGACAACAAGCTCATCGATTACGCTTCGAACGAAGGCAACCTGCTGGAGCAGCAATTATGGCAGGTGAACTTTGACGGCGAACGCAAACCGTTGAGCGCAGGCGCGGGCTTTCA
>JASHOQ010000027.1 GCA_030041045.1 Acidobacteriaceae bacterium | reverse complement strand
CGCGCGGTCTTTTTCGGCTCAACCCATTCGCTGTGCGCCGCAAGGGGTCGCCAATGCGGAGATTCGACTTGGGGCAGCGCCGGCAGCCCGGGCGGCTCGCTTTCGATCTCGGCCCCGGGCCGCGCGTGATCCGGCAAACTGAATCTGGGAATATAAGACCCCGGCACCAGCCCGATCCGCAGCTCGGTGCGGTGCCGGTTGTCCGCGTAGTAGCTGATCAGCCGTTTGCGCAGCTCCGTCGCAGCAGTCCGGACAATGTGATCGAGATTGGTGTCGTAAGCGGGAGCCCGTCCGAAGACCTCCGCTCCGATAGCGCGCTCCTTGATCTGGTCTGCGTATCCGTTGAGCGTCTGCTCCACGATGAAGCGCAGAAATGCAACCGAGCGCTTGCTGGGGCGGAAAACCTCGTCGTGCACCAGCAGATTCAATTGCGCGCGAACCATCTCCGCGCTCAGTCCCGGCACTGCCCCGTACTCGACCCCGAGCTCGATCATGGCATTTCCAGTGACAGCGATTCTATCGCAATTCCTGAGCGGGTGTATCCCGGAGCCACGGGCCCCAAGCCGGCGCGACCGGCTGGGGTCCGCACGAACGGGTCTTGGTTCGCGGGGTGGGAGCAGCGCGAGCGGCCGCGCTGCGCAAATCGCAAAAGGGCGCAGCGGCGCGGGAATTGCCGTGGCGCGGTAAGCATTGGCGTTGCGGCGGTTTCCGGCGTTTTCGCACAGCGCGCAAGCCGGGCAGGAACGATCCGCAGCAAGCCGGCCGCAATTGACCGCCCTGAAGCGCATTTTCTATAATCTGGATGTGCCTGTCGCGCTCCAGTGTTGTTGTTGCTCCTCGCGGGCTTGTCCTGTCGAGTTGAGCGCCGGGGCGTGATTCGAATTCGCCTTCAGACCTAAGGCCCAACCCGAACGAAACCGGACAAGTTCAAGTGCCGCGATGGTGGCGGCTTGCTCTCGCGAGGAATTTGCTCGATGGGTCATATGGCGTCTCGCGGCGGCTCGAAATTCTGAAGCAGAAGCAATGGCCTGAGGAAAACGAAAGGTCGGTACTCGTCGATGCGGACTGAATCCCGTGCAATCGAGCTTGGCTCCTCGCTGGAGAACCGGATCGGCAACACGCCGCTGGTCCGGTTCGATCGCGTCACGCACGGGCTCGAGGGCATCACGCTCGTGGCCAAGGCCGAGTGGCACAATCCGGGAGGAAGCATCAAAGACCGCGCAGTTGCAGCCATGCTGCGCGATGCACAGGAGCGCGGCCGGCTGACCGCCGGCAAGACGCTGCTCGACGCCACCAGCGGCAACACCGGAATCGCGCTGGCCATGCTGGGCGCCGCCCGCGGCATCCCGGTGCTGCTCACCATGCCCTCGAATGTGTCACCCGAGCGCAAACACATTTTGAAGGCTTACGGAGCCCGGGTGGAATGGACCAAAGCGGACGAGAGTTCCGACGGCGCGATTCGCCGCGCCCGCGAGATTGCCGGCAATGAGCCGGAACGATTCTGCTATCTGGACCAGTATTCGAACCCGGCCAACTGGCGCGCGCACTATGAGACCACCGCACTCGAGATCTGGCGGCAGACCGAGGGCCGGGTAACGCACTTCGTGGCGGGCATGGGAACCAGCGGCACCTTCATGGGCACGGCCCGCCGGCTCAAGGAGTTGAATCCGGACCTCGTGGCTGCGAGCATGCAGCCGGATTCTCCGTTTCACGGTCTCGAAGGGCTCAAGCACATGGCCACATCGATTGTGCCCGCGATCTACGATCCCGGCTTTGCCGACCGTTCCATCGAAGTGGAAACCGAAGCCGCTTACGCCATGTGCAAGCAACTGGCCCGCGAGGAAGGCGTCCTGGTGGGCATCTCCGCTGCCGCAAACGTGGTGGCGAGCCTGGCGATGGCGCGCGAGGAAGCGCAAGCGGGGCGCAGCGCGGTGATTGTCACCGTGCTGCCCGACTCCGCGGACAAATATCTGAGCGAGCGGTTCTGGGAGGAAGCGTGAGCACGCTGCGGATTTCCCGCCCCGTCTACGACGCCATCCGCGCGCACGGCCAAGAAACCTACCCGCACGAGTGTTGCGGCGCGCTGCTGGGCCGCTCCAGCGGGAACGGATGGCGCATCGAAGCCTCGGCGAGGACGGGCAATACACGTACAGACTCGGCACACAACCGCTACCAGATTGCGCCCGCGGAGCTGGTGAAAATCGAACGCGAGGCACGGCAGCAGGGGCTTGAGATCGCGGGGTTTTATCACTCCCATCCCGATCACCCCGCGCAATGGTCGGCGACCGATTTTGCCGAGGCGCACTGGCTCGGCTGCTCTTACGTCATTACCGCGGTGGAGCAAGGCAAAGCCACAGTAACGAATTCGTTTCTGCTGGCCGGATCCACCGAAGAGGACAAGCGTTTCGAGCTGGAAAGCATCGATGTAGCCGCGGCCGATGAGCCGTTTGTGGCTGCGGCTGAATCAAAGAAAGCGTGAGGGGGAAGAGGCGGAATGACGATTTTTATTCCCACGCCGCTCAGGCAATATGCAGGGGGCAAAGACACTGTAAGCGTGAGCGCAGGCACGGTGAAGGTCGCGCTGGACGAGCTGACGCGGAGTTTTCCCGATCTGCGCAAGCACTTGTTTACGGGCGAGGGCAAACTGCGCGCCTTCGTGAACGTCTACCTGAACGACGAAGACGTGCGCTATCTGCCGCAAAAAGAGTCCACGGCGGTCTCGGCGTCGGATACGCTTTCGATCATTCCCTCCATCGCGGGCGGAAGCCCGGCGCCAAGTGAGCGCCGGAGTTCTTCCTCGAGCGAGGGCCGCTCGCTCACAGGAGAATGACACCATGGCCACTGCAACTGCGCCTGTGGAATTGCCCCAACTGACAACGGACGATCTGTCGCGCTACTCGCGGCACCTTTTGCTGCCCGAGGTGGGCGAAGAGGGCCAGCGCAAACTCAAAGCTGCGCGTGTGCTGTGCGTGGGAACGGGCGGGCTGGGCTCGCCCCTGGCTTTCTATCTGGCCGCGGCCGGCGTGGGCACGCTCGGCCTGGTCGACTTCGACGTGGTGGACGCGAGCAATTTGCAGCGGCAAATCATCCACTCGACCGCCGATATCGGGCGCAAGAAACTGGATTCCGCGGAAGAAAAGCTGAAGGCCCTCAATCCACAGCTCAACGTAGTCAAGCACGACACCTTGCTGACCAGCGCCAATGCGCTCGACATTCTGAAAGACTACGATGTGGTGGCCGATGGCACCGACAACTTCCCCACGCGTTACCTGGTCAACGATGCCTGCGTGCTGCTGGGCAAGCCGAATGCCTACGGCTCGATCTTCCGCTTTGAGGGCCAGGCCAGCGTCTTTTCCACCCGCGAAGGTCCGTGCTACCGCTGCCTTTATCCCGAGCCGCCGCCGCCGGGCCTGGTGCCCAGTTGCGCCGAGGGCGGCGTGCTGGGCATTCTTCCCGGTCTCATCGGCGTCATCCAGGCCACGGAAACCATCAAGCTGATCCTCGGCAAGGGCGAGCCGCTCATCGGCCGTTTGCTCCTTGTGGACGCGCTGAGCATGCGCTTCCGGGAATTGAAGCTGCGCAAGAATCCCGAGTGCCCGGTCTGCGGCACGCATCCCACGGTGACCAGGCTCATCGACTACGAGCAGTTCTGCGGGATTGCGCCGCAAGCCAAAGAGGAGCCGGCCATGAAGAATGGAGTTCCGCAAGTGAGCGTGCAGGAGCTCAAGAGACGCCTCGATGCGGGCGAGGACATCTTGGTTCTCGACGTGCGCGAGCCGTTTGAATACAAGATCGCCAACATCGGCGGCAAGCTCATCCCGCAGAATGAAGTCCCCGCAAGGCTGCCGGAGATTGATCGCGACCGAGAGATCGTTGTCCACTGCAAGAGCGGCGGGCGCAGCCAGCGCATCGCCGAATTTTTACAGCAGGCGGGTTACACGAAGGTTGCCAATCTCGCCGGCGGCATCCTGGCCTGGAGCGATCAGATCGATCCCAAGGTGCCGAAGTACTGACGCCAAATACTGACCGGTTCCAGACAGGACATCGGAGTCCATCTTGCGTGTCAGGCCTGTCCCCAGGCTTGAATTCCGGGTGCCTCGAGTCGACGCGACCGTCCCGGGGTCCCCGCGAACGGCTCCTCGTTCGTGGGGTGAGACCGTCAGGGAGCCGTCGACATAGCGTTGGCCCGCAGAGGATCCATCTATCCAGGAATCGCCCTACGGCATTTTCTGAGTTACTGTGTCCTCTTCGTTCCTTCGCAAGGTCGCCGCTCCCTGTTGGTCGCGCCGACTCTGCTTTCCGTCTTCGGGATATAGCTACTCAGAAAATGCTTTTGCGCTCCGCGGAGGGGGCAGGCCCAGAGGACAGACGGAAGACTGTGCCACAGCCTCCGGAGTTGAGACATTTGGGACTGCTTCCGCCGTTGAAGGTTACGCCATAGAAGTTTCCATCTTTGGCCTGCATCAGGGCGGCAATGGGATAAGCGTCGCTGTCGTCGAAGCTGTGAAGAGCGATTACCTTCCAGGTTGGCTTCACTTTGCCCGGTGGCGTCACTTTGGGCGGGGGTATCAGCTTGAAAGCGGTTCCCTGCCCCTTGGCGCCACCGTAGTAGGCAGTGCCGTAAAAGCTTCCATCGGTGCCTTGCACGAGCGTCGAGTAGGGCGTCGCGCCCGCTGCGCATTCCGTGCAAAAACTGAATATCGTGGTCAGAGCGCCCTGAGGGGTGACCATGAAGACCGTACCTTTATTCCCGGTTCCTCCTGCAAATGTAGTGCCGTAAAAGTTGCCATCCGCGCCCTGGATGAGTCCGCCCTTCGGATTCCCGCCATCGGCGCATTGCGGCCTGGAGCAGAAGACGTAACTCGTGGTGAGCGCGCCGGAGGAATTGATGCTGAAAATTGTTCCGCTACCCTTGCCGCCCTGAGAGGTCATCCCGTACAAGTTGCCATCCGCGCCCTGTGTCATTTCGGCAACGGGGTTCGAACCATCGGCACAATCGGGTTGCGTGCAAAAGCTGTATAGAGTCGTCAGCGCTCCCTCAAGTGTAATTTTGAACACGGTCCCGCTGTCCTTCGCTCCGCCTCCCGATGTGGTTCCATAAAGGTTGCCGTCCGCGCCTTGAAGCAGAGCTCCATTGGGAGAATAGCCGTCGGCACAGTTCGGCATTGCGCAGAAGCTGTAAATGGTTGTTACCATGCCGGACGCCGTCATGCGAAAAACTGTACCATTGCCCTCGTGAGCGCCACCGCCCAAAGTTGTGCCGTAGAAGTTGCCGTCGTTGGCTTGAATGAGTCCGGCTTGGGGATTCATTCCCTCGGTGCAGTCAGGTTGTGCGCAGAAACTGTGCAGCGTTGTGAGCTTGCCGTCCAGGTTGATTTTAAAGATGGTGCCGCAGCCGGCCGAACAGTTGGCCGTGGCGCCGCCGCTGGAGGTAGTCCCGTACAAATCTCCGTCGGCGCCCTGCACAAGAGCGACCGATTTCGGATTCGCGCCATTGGCGCCGTCAAATGTCAGCAGAGTGGTGAAACTTTGTGCGCGAGAACCGATCGCTCCAGCGCAGAAGACAGCGACGAACGAAAGGGCTCTCGATAACCTCGGTCTGATCATTGCACTAACCTCGGTCTGATCGTTGAACCAGAATTTCCATTTTGCCTGCCGGTGCCGAGAATATACCATAGCCTGGCTCCGCCCTCCATGCTTCTTGTTAAGGAAGCACGCGCTTTACGCAGCCATGTCTTTACGCCAAAACCAGAGAAGGTGTGGCCTGTCGGCCTTTACCGAAGGTCGCCGCTCCCTGGGGTCGCGTCGACTTGGGTATTGCGCCTTCGGGATGCAGTCACTCAGAAATTGCTGTGGCTCGGCGAATCGCGAGCACCTCAGCGCCAGATCCTGGTTTCGTTGATCTTTTCCTTGGCGCGAAAGGCGGCTTCGAGGTCCACTCGATAGCAGTTGGCGAGGTCGAGAAGATAGGCGAGCACATCGGCAAATTCTTCCTCCAAGGCAAAAGTCTGATTTCGTGCAGCCTCGTCATACAGCCCTGCCCTTTTTCTGATCGCCTTGGCCAACTCGCCGACTTCCTCCATGAACAACACAAACTTCTCGGAGGGACTGTCCTTCGTCCAGCCCCGTTCCTGGCAGGCCGCGGCGAGGTAATCCTGAAGAACTCTCAGAGTGGGCTCAGCTTGAAGATGCGGCACGCGAATGCTCCTTTGCTCTCCGTCGTTGGAAATGATTCCCCGGGAATAGCGCCGTAGACGCACGGACGACAAGATGGAGTGGAATGGGGTCAGGCTGCGATGCCCCGCTGCCCCCAAGCCGCTCCACGAGAAGCCGGACACCCATTTCCCCCACCTCGGCAGCCGGAATGGCAACGGTTGTGAGAGGCGGGTCAAGAACACGTGCGATGAGGCTGTCATCGAAACTCACCACGGAGAGGTCTTCAGGAATCCTGAGGCGCGCTTTTTTGGCCGCTTTGTAGACTCCAGCGGCCAAGACATCGCTGTCGGAGACGATCGCCGACGGCGCTTCCCGTCCGGAGAAAATTTGCTCCGCCGCGCTTGCAGCCTTGGCGATGTCGAACGGCGCCTCGGCCTGCCATGCAGAACGGCTGGCCACCCCGGCGTTCCGCATTGTTTCCCCAAAAGCCCTCTTTCTCAAAGCGAACGTCTCGGCATCAATGTTTGCTGCCAGATGACCAATCCTCGCGTGGCCCAGGCCCAGCAAGTGGCGCACGGCTGTGCGCATGCCTCCTTCGATGTCCAGCAGCACGCTGGGGAAACCACGGCTGGAGGCGTCGACAAGGACGGCTTTCCCGTGCAGCGCCTGCATCGCCTTCGTTGCTGGAGGACGCAGGGCAAACAGGGCAAACCCGTCGACCGCGTTGGAGACAAGAGCATCCACAATCACTGCTTGCCAATCTTCAGGCTCCTGCACTTGCGCCAGCGCAACGGAGTACCCATGCCTGCGAGCCTCCCGCTCAGCTCCCTTCAAGGTGCCCGCAAAATATGGATTCCCGATATCGGGAACCGCCAGAACCAGCCGCTTCGAGTGTCCCAGCCGAAGGGCCCGGGCCGCAGAATTTGGTTGATAGCCGAGTTCGCGTGCTGCCTTCCAGATCGCCTGCTGCGTACGCTTGCCCACGCGTCCAGTCGCCTTTCCGGCGAAGACCAGAGAGACAGCCGATTGGGATACGCCCGCGCGGCGCGCAACATCGGTGCTGGTGACGGCATCTGCAGGGAAGGTCATACGTATGACTCATCAAGTATATACTTCGGCCTTCACGATTTGTCCATCCCTGCCATTGATGTTGTCTTCGGTGGCGTCATCTGCCGCCAACTGGCCTTGGCACTCGTTGACGGCATTCCCGGCGGATAGCCGCCTGGCCGGAAGCCATATTTAATTGAAGATCTCCTGGCCCGTTCGTCACGCGCATACGCGGGATTGGAGCACCGGACGGGAATTGAACCCGTGAATACTGGTTTTGCAGACCAGCGCGTTACCACTTCGCCACCGGTGCCCGCTGGCAAAACCTGAGTAATTGTGCCCTGCTGCATCCTGTGCAAGGTCGCCGCTCCCTGCAGGCCGCGGCGACTCGGCTCTGGTGCCCCCGTGATGCGCTCACTCAGGTTTTGCGTTCCGCCGCACCGCTGCGGCGGATGCGCTTCAATGGGTCCTACTTTGCGAGCACCGCTTCTTCCTGCGGTTGCTTGGCCGTGCGCAGGTAGGGCTTCACGGTCTTGTATCCGGGAAATTGCTTTTCCGCCTGTTCGTTCGATACCGACCCGGCGATGATCACATCCTCGCCCTGCCTCCAGTCGGCGGGCGTGGAGACGGGGTGCTTCGCCGTGAGCTGAACGGAGTCGAGGGCGCGAAGGATCTCGTCGAAGTTGCGGCCGGTCGACATGGGATAGGAGAGCGTAAGCTTGATCCGCTTGTCGGGCCCGATCACGAATACGGTGCGCGCGGTTGCATTCTGCGCCGGCGTGCGGCCGTCGGCGGTGTTGCCCGCGTCGGCCGGCAGCATGTCATAGAGCTTGGCGATCTTGAGCTCGGGATCGCCGATCATGGGATAGTTCACCTCATAGCCGCTGACATCGCGAATGTCGGGCGCCCATTTCTGGTGGCTCGCAACCGGGTCCACGCTGAGTCCAATGACCTTGGCGCCGCGCCGGGCGAACTGCTTTTCCAGCCTCGCCACCGCGCCCAGCTCCGTGGTGCAAACCGGGGTGAAGTCCTTGGGGTGCGAGAAAAGTATCGCCCACCCATCTCCGATCCACTGATGAAAGTGGATGGGGCCCTGCGTAGTCTCAGCAGTGAAGTCCGGCGCGACATCGTTAATGCGGATTGACATTGGACGTATTCCTCCTGGGAAGTCTCCTGGGTTGAATTGCAATTCAGTGCAAAAACAAGAAACCCACCCGGCCGATTCGGCGGCGAGTGGGTTTTTTGAGGATTCCTGAAACTGAAGTCCGATTCTCTAAAAACACACCCCCGCTGTGCTCCTGTGACAGCAGCAACATGTGCGGGTTTGCGAGAATCCTGGCATGACGGCGCGAGATGCCAACCGCATCTCTTGCAACACGATTAGCTTAGAACCCGGCGGCCACGGCTGTCAACTGCGCCGGGCGGCTCAGTTCGCGTGCTCTTCCCCGCCGTTTGCCGGAACCAGGCCTTCCTGAGCATCGAGGAAAGCATCGCCAGAACAGGGTGTTCCATGGGCAATCAGTAATAGTTCGCTGGTAATGTGCATTTCGTGGTGATCCCAAACGGGGGAAGCCGCTGGCCTGAAAGTAAGATTGTTTTCCACTTATGGGAAACGCTATCGTGGAGTGCATAGAAGGATGGTAAAGACTATATGCACAACTTAATTGATTTGCTTTGGCTCTTCATCACGAGAGAGGGTAGAGATTATATGCGCACCATCTTTGAGTCGCTTTGGCTCTTGCTTACAATTGTCCCGGTGGTTTTGCTCTCGATTCGGACAGGCGCTGCGCGCCGCAAGGTCAGACGATCGGACAGAGCGTGGAAGATGGTCGAGCGCTACATTGTCTGATCCGCCGTACTCCTGAATTGTTTTCCTGCATTGCTTTTGAACCAACCCTGCGCGCCCGGAGAGGCGCGCAGTTTCCGGCTCTCGTCCGCATCCCGCAAAACCCGAAGAAGCAGGTGATCCGTGCCAACATTCCCGATTCGTAATCTTTCTCCATCCCCGGAGGACCCGTCTGCGAGTTGCGTAAAGTGTCGAAATCTGCACGAACACATGGCGTTCCTGGGTCAATGGATTAAGGAAACCGAGAATCCCAAGCTCAAGAAGCAGTTGGAAAAAGCCATGGCGGCGCTGAAAGAGACCGCCGTGCTCCATCGATTCGAGCAGCACAGTTCGCTGCAGATGGCCCACCCGGTGCGCTCCGGAATCGGCCAGAATTACTCGCGCGCGCGCATTCACACATTCGGGTGCGACCGGGCGCTCTCGGCCGCCAAACGCGAGCGGTAATCCGCGATCGTCTGACCCACGCTTTTGCGAGGGCCCGCGCGGCGCCGGCAGCGCGCAAACCTTCCTTTCCGGCATCCCGGGATGCTTTGCATTCTGCCGGGCGGCACGCAATCATCCTCGCGTTTTGCCCGCACCCTCGATCGCAACTCTATTTTTCATCGGGCTCGTCTTCGCGAATCTGTTGCGGCTGCACGAGCATGTCTTTGTAAACCAGACGAAGCTTTTCTTTCATGTCCTTGTATTTCTGATAGAGTTCCAACTCCCGCTTCGCATCGTCCGTGCGGCCGACTTTCTTGTACAAAGTTGCCAGGCGGTAGTGCGCGGTAGCGTCGGTCGGCTCCAGTTCGACAGAGGATTCGAGCAGCGGCAATGCCTTGTCCGGCTGGTTCATCTCGATCAGGGTTTTGGCCAGCCACAGCTTCGCATCGGCATCGGCGGGCTGCAGCGCTACGGACTTGGAGAAATCGGCGTAGGCCTGCTTCATATCGCCGTGTTGCATGGCGATTTCTCCCAGACGGCAAATCGCCTTTTCGTCCCGCGGGTTGGCCTCGATTGCGGCGCGATATTCCTCCTCGGCCTCTTTCTTGATCGCCGGATCCTGTGAGGTGTTGAGCAGCTCGGCGAGCTCGAAGTGCACGCCCGGCAGCCGGGGATCGATCGCGATGGCCTTGCGATATTGCGCGATGGCGCCGTTGGTGTTGCCCTCTCTGACCTCTTCGTGGGCCAGCAGCTGGTGCATCTGCGCCGAGTCGGGAGCAGCCAGGGACAACTCCAGCATGGATTCACCGGAAAGATCAGCGTACGTGCGGTAAGCGGCGTAGAGAACCTCCGGGTTCTCCGGGTCGGCCTTGCGCAGCGCGGTTATGACGCTGGCCGCAGAATCCAGGTCGCTGTCGTCGTTATAGAGTCCGATCAGAATCAGGCCAACTTGCACTTTCAGCTTCGGTTCCTGAATCAGCGGAAAGGACGCTTCAAGATCCTTCCGCGCATCGGCAAAATCGGACGTATACTCTTCGGCCATTCCCAACAGCGCCTGGATCTTCGGCAAATCCGGCTTCAGGCGCACGGCGGCCTGAAGGTGCGGCACGGCGTGGGTGTAATCTCCATGAAAGAAAAGCAAGACTCCGAGATTTGCGCGCGCTTCCACGTTATCGGGGTCAAGGGCGGCCACCTTCTCCAGTTCCGGAATCGCGAGATCGGGCTTCTGCTCGCCGAGGTATTGCTGCGCCAGCCGCTCATGCGCCTCGATCTGATCCTGCTTGCTGGAAGAATCCTGGCCGGGTAACGAAATGGAAAGTCCTGAGACCGTTAATACGGTAAGAAGCACAGCTTTGGCGGACATGACCACTCCATGATAATCAAAGCGCGACGGGGAGAAAAACGAAAAGGACGGCGACCATGCGCCGTCCTCTCCGGAGTTGAATGGTGCTGTTTTTAGAATGACAGGCGCCCGTAGAACTCCATGGCTCTGCCGTTAATCGTCGTACTGGTGATGGCGGAATTATCCACGACCCCCGGATTACCTACGAGACCCGGACTGTACCCGACGTTTCTGCCGGGTTGTCCGAAACTCGGGTGGTTGAGGATGTTGTCCGCGCTGGCGCGAATCTGGAATTGCACTCCACGGTCCGGCCACAGATCGAAGGTCTTTCCCAGCGCGAAGTCGACATTGGTCATATCCGGACCCCGCAAAGAGTTTCTGCCGAAGGTACCGAAGGTGTAAGGAGCCGGAACACTGAAAGCGGTGATGTCGTACCAATCTTTTACGCCGCCGTTGACTTTGTAGTTGCCGGTCAGATTGGGATACAGGACCTGGTTGCCGCTGTCGGTCAATCCCCCGACAATCCCCTTGGGTTCGCTATTGGCATTGTCGTTGCTGGCCTGGCTGTCCACAACAATCAAGACCGGATTGCCGGACTCCGCGACAAAGGTGGATGACGCCTCCCAGCCGCCGAGCGCTTCGTCAGCCGCTGCATTGTTGTTCAGGAACTGCTTGCCTCTCCCGAACGGCAACTGGTACACGGCATACCCTCGAAACGCCTGACGGACATCGAAGTTGGAGGCGCCGTAGTTTTGCCTGGGCACATACGAATTCTGCACTGCCAGATTGCCGTCGCGGTTGGCCCAGCCCGAGCCGTCACTCTCGTTCAGGAAGTGGGACCATCCGTAGTTAACGCTGAGGTTCAGGCCGTAGGACATGCGCTTGGCCAGCACCGCATCCAAAGCGTTGTAGTTGGATGAGGCGTTGTTGGTGTTGCCGGCAATCCCCTGGTAGAGCTGGTAAGGCATGAACGCTGTATCGTCGGCGCTGAGCTCGCCCACCGGGACCTGGTTGATGTCGTTGGGGAAGATCATGTTGATGCCTTTATTGCCGACGTAGAAGAGCGATCCAGTCCAATCCCTCAGGAACTGCTCTTCCAAAGTCAAGTCGTACTGGAAGTTGTAAGGCACCGGCGTATGGTACTCGTTATCCGACGCGCCCGAGCCGTTCTTTGCGTACACCGTGGTCGGAGCGGTTAAGTAAGTGGTGCTTTCTGCGGGGTTGGGGGCGTAGCTGCCCGTTCCGCAGCCGGCATCCACTGTGTCCACCGCGGTTAAGGGAGAGCTGGTCTGCATCACAGGGCAAATGCCCTTGGTGTTGTCACCGTAGCCTCCGCTGCTGCCAAAGGCGTCGCCTTCGCCGCCGCCGTAGGTATCTTCACTCCACGTGGAGGCGAACATGCCAATGCCGCCGCGGATGACGGTCTGGGGCCGAATCTGCAAACTGAAGCCGAGGCGCGGCAGCCAGATATTGTACTTGGGCGCCTGCAGCGTGGTGCGGCCATTTTGCCCCTGTTGCTCGTACCACATGCCGCCCTGAACAGGTGCGCCGGGAGCGATGTAGCCCTGCGTTCCCGGAGTGCCAATCGCGGCGCCCGGTGCACCAGTGCTCGTAACGTTGAAGTTCTGAACCGCGGGATCGAAGGTTGTCTGGTT
>JASHOQ010000026.1 GCA_030041045.1 Acidobacteriaceae bacterium | reverse complement strand
CCTTTCAAGTGGCTGTCATAGACGTACTGGATGACGGTTTTGCCGGAGTGAAGCTTGTACGTCCAGGGGACGTGATGGAAGAAGAGCAGCAAAGAGTCGGGACACGTGGCGAGCGACTCGTACATCTTCGCGACCTGAGGCGGGTATTGGCCGATGAAACCGGTGCCGGTGGCGACGGTGCGATCCATCCCGATGCCCTCTGCGTCGTCCCGGTGCCACTGGCCCCAGCCGTTGCGCTCGCTGGACTCGATGTTGGGACCGTAGTGGCTGCCAGTGATGTCCGTCAGCGTTTGCGTACCGAGGAAACCGGTGTAATCGACATAGGCGGGCCAGGACTGCATCAGCATCTTGTCGACGGTGGCAACCACCTGCGGTTCGTCGCTGATGGTTTGCTTGGTCCATTCCTCGGCGACGTGCGCCGCGGATAAATCGGGGTTCCAGGCGAGGCGGCCGAAGGCGTAGAGATTGGCCATGGCCAGCGGCGCACCTAGCCAGCCGTCCTGGCCGACGCAGGCGACGCCGATCAATCCGCCAAGGGGTTGATGAAAACTGCGGCCTTCGATGATCTGTTTGACGGGCGTCGTGCGACTTTCAGCGTGCAGGTCGAAGTCGAGTTTCTCTTTCCACAGCGGCGCCAGGTAGACAAGATGGCGCTGCTGGCCGGTGTACTCCTGCGTGATCTGCGCCTCCATGGCCTCGCTGGTCTGGCGCAGGCCGGCGAAGAGCGGCGAGACCGGCTCCTCGGCCTGGAAGTCGATGGGGCCATATTTGATCTGCACGACAACATTGGGCAGGAATTTGCCGTCAAGAGGATGAAAGATGTCATAGGCGGCGCGGGCGCGGTCGGCTTTCGGGTCGTTGTAATCGAGGTGATTGTTGTAGACAAAGGCACGGTAGAGCACCACGCCGCCGTGGGGCGCGAGGGCCGCGGCGAGCGTGTTGGCGGCGTCGGCGGGACTGCGCCCGTAGCTCGCGGGTCCGGCCTGGCCCTCGGAGTCGGCCTTTACGGTGAAGCCGGCGAAGTCGGGGATGGCGGCGTAGATTTGATCCGCCTTCTGCGCCCACCAGGCTTTTACGGCGGGATCGAACGGATCGAATGTGGCCAGGCCGCCGATTTTCTGCGGGCTGGCGACATCCACGCTTATGGCTACGCGCACACCCCAGGGACGCATGGCGTCGGCTATGCGGGCCACACCGCGGATCATTTCCGGCGTAAGGAAGGATGCGGCGCCGTTCACATTGTTCACGTTGCAGCCGTTCACTCCGACCGAGGCGAGCAGGCGCGCGTAGTCGCTCGCGAGCGTGAGATCGTCGCGAACTTTGCCGCCCTCGAAGAAGATCGATCGGCCGCCGTAGCCGCGCTCGATGGTGCCGTTCGCATTGTCCCACTCATCCACCCAGCGGATGGGCATGGCGGGCTGCTCGCGCAGGTTGAGCTGCGCGAGATCGGCGCCCGTGGCGATGCGGCGCAGGAGCGCGAAGGCGCCGTAGAGAACGCCCTGATCGTCGGCGCCGGCAACGACGACCAGCCCGTGACCGCGCCACAGCGTGCGGTAGAGCCAGAAGCCTTCGCTGCCGATATCCTGCGGCACCGGCAGCGAGGGGAACTCGCGGCGGACTTCGTAGGCGGTGCCGACGACGGTTTCGCTGGAGGATTGGTTGGGCAGCTCGCCGGTCATTTGCGCAATGCCTAAGGCCAGCTCCTGCGCCGCAGATTCTTCGAGTGCTCCCGTGCCGAGGGCGCGAACGTGCGCGGGGATTGACGTGCGCGAATGAACGGGCGCGTAGCGCAGCCAGGCGGAATCAGAAGGCTGGCTTTGCTCGGATGTGCTGGAAGAGGCAGCGAGAATGCCGGCCAGGACGAGCAAGAATCCAATTTGCCGGTGTGACGGGAACATTGCGTGGATCATTCATTCCCCCTTCAACGTTCTACCACTTGACGGTTCCGGGTCGCTCATGCGTTTTGCCCTTTTCGCGATTGAGTGTCTTCCGGAAAAATGAGGGAGGATCCCCAGAAGCTAAGAGTCAAGCGGTAGCCGGTAAGTTGAAATCCAGCGCTTTGGGAAGTTGTTTAGGGCGAGCCGACGCAGTCGAGCCGGTGCGACCCCGAGAAGCGACGGCTCTGCACTTAGAGCGGTTCCACAGTACATGTAGCCATATTTCACAGTTGCGGAAGGTGGCTTTTTCTTGGTGAAAAAGCCACTTAGCATCTGCGGCTTCGGGATACAGCAACTGTGAAACCGCTGTAGCTGCGCTTCCCTGCGGCATCTCCTGAATCGCTCTAGAGGTTGCCGCAATCAATCTCAACCCTGCGCAGACCGCGGACGGCGTTGCATATATAGACAGCGTCCGCGCGGCGGAGATCTTCTTCCGTGAGGACGCGCTCTTCGAGGGCGGGTTGCGCCTCTTTAGTGCCCGATTGGAGGAGATGGCGGCGATAGACGCCGGCAAGCAGGCCGCAAACGACGGGCGGCGTGAACCAGCGGCCTTCTTTCTCGACAATCACGTTGCTGATAGCGCCCTCCGTGAGCTCGCCGCGCAGATTGAAAAACAGAATGTCGTCAAAGCCGGCCTGCGTGGCCGCGTCGAACTCCTGCGTATAAAGCGGGCGGTGCGTGGTCTTGTGGAACAGGAATGGGTCGGCGGGATCCGTGCGCATGGAGGAGATTCGGACGCGGGCGACGGCCTGCGGATCGGGCGCGGGCGGAAGGGCTTGTGCGGTGAGAGCGAATGCGCCGTCTTTCGCGAGGAGGAGACGAACCTTGCGCGGTGAGGGATCGGCCCAGATGCGAGCGCATGTGTTGAGCGCGGCGCGGATGGCATCGAGATCGCAGAGAAAGTCAAAATAATCGGATGAATCGGCGAGGCGTTCGAGGTGCAGCTCGAGAAGAGGAAAGCCGGGCTTCCAGAGGATGGTTTCGACGAGCGAGAACTCCACGGGCGCGCCGGTAAGGAACTTGGATTTGAGCATGCACTCGCGATACTCCTGCGCGGGATCGGAGTCGATGACGATGCCGCTGCCGACGCCCATGGAGCCGCGCAGCGCGCATGGACCGCTTGCGGGACTGCTCGGACTGCTCGCGGGACCGATTTCGGTTGCGATCTGAAATTCGTTTCCCAGTTCGCTTTCGCCGCCGGGTTCGAGACCGCTTTCAAGCGTGAGTGTGCGGATGGCTACGTTGAATATGGTCTGCTTGGGCGAGAAGAAGCCGATGGCGCCGGTGTAGACGCCGCGGGGCGCCTCCTCGATCTCGGCGATCAACTGCATGGCGCGGACCTTGGGTGCGCCGGTGACGGAGCCCGAAGGAAAGAGGGCGCGGAAGATCTCTTCGAAGCCGACGCGCGTGCGCAGCTCGGCGGAAACGGTCGAGGTCATCTGCCAGAGTGTGGGATGGCGCTCGACGGCGAAGAGATTGTCGACGCGGACGGTGCCGAAGCGGGCGATGCGGCCGAGATCGTTGCGCAGCAGGTCGACGATCATGAGGTTCTCGCTGCGGTTCTTGGCATCAGCGCGCAGCCAGGCGGCTTGCTCCCGGTCTTCGCGCGTGGTGCGGCCGCGGGGCGCGGTGCCTTTCATAGGACGCGTGAGAATGTGGCGCGTGTTGCCGTCTGGCCCGCTGCCAACGTCGATGCGGAAGAAAAGCTCCGGTGAAAAAGAGAGAATGCGGCGGCCGGACCGCCAATGGAGGAAGGCGCCGTAATCCACGGGCTGGCGGGCGCGCAGACGCGCGTAGAGCGACGCGGCGCGGATGCCGGTTTCGGCGTGTACGCCGATGCGGAGAGGCGCGGTGAAGTTGAGCTGATAGACGTCGCCGGCGCGGATCCACTCGTGGATCTGGGCGATGCGGCGGCTGTATTCGGATTCGGTGAGGGGAAATTCGGGGATGATGGTTGAGGATTCATCGGGCGCGAAGGGCTGCTCACGCAGCTCCGCGAGGCCGTGAGGGTCGCCGTCGACGAACGCGCCGGTCACGTGGTCAAAGATGTAAGCGCGGCTGTAAATGCCGAACCAAGCGAGAGGATCGGCAGACGCGTGATTGGGATTCGCGCGCATGTGCGCTTTGGGCTCGAAGGCCTGGGCGCACTCGTAAGAGAAGAAGCCGGCGGCAAAAAGGCCGGATGCGACGGCAGACTCGATGGCGCGGAAAAGCGCGGGGATTTCGGCGGACGTGCGGGCCACGCAGATGCGCTCGGGGGAAAGAAAGAGGCGAGTCCAGAATGCGGCTTCGCAGGGTGCGGCCTTGACGGGCGTGGCTTCGCGGATTGCGGGTCCGCAGGAAAAAACGCGCGGGCCGGCGGATTCAAGGAGAACGGCGGCCGGCGTTCGATCCACCAGCGCGTAGACCTCCGCGGGAAGAGAATGCCGGCGATTCATAGGGGCTCGTGCCGATCTGTTTTTCTACTGGACCGTGAGCACCATGGTGGTGGAATTGGAAATGGCGGTAACGCCGTTGCTCGATTGCGCAGTAACGGTGATTTGGTAAGTGCCGGCCGGCGTGGCGGGCGTGGTGCCCGGTCCGTGCTGGTAGTAGCGGTAGAGCGGGCTGCAGCCTGCGGTGCCGAGGGTGGTAATGAGCGCCAGCATCAGGAGCAGCGAAATTCGGCTGAGCCAGCGGCGGCGACGCGTGCGCCAGGCAAATCCGCCGAAGCCGAGGACGCCGGGAAGCAGAATCGCCCAGGTGAGGCCGTTGCCTCGGGCGATGGAGGTTCTCGGGCCGAGCGTGCTCCCGGCTTGAGTTTGCAGAAGCATGGAGCTGATGGGCGGGCAGCTGGAGGCAGGCGAGCCGCTGGCGCAGGAAGTGGGCGTGTCCGAGAGGATCTCAATGCTCTCGGGAGTAAACGTACAGGAGGACTGGTTGGGAAGTCCCGAGCAGGAAAGAGTGACAAACATGGGCGAAGTGAGGGCAGCATTGTTGACCGGCGTCACTGTCACCTCAGCCGTTCCCGACTGGCCCGGGGTGAGAACCATGGGAAAAGAGGACGGCGAGACTGGGGCAAGGGATACTTGGAAACCGGGAGTGGTGCTTGCTGAGGCCTCTGCCTCAACCACCGGCGAACTGGAACCGAGATGGGTGGCATCGCCGGGATACACGGCGGTCAGTGCGTGCTCGCCGCCGGGCAGAGAAAAGGCAGCCATAGCCTGGCCGCCGTTCGAAAGGGCTGCGGAGGCGAGGATGCGGTCGCCCTCCAGAATGTTGACGGCGCCGGTGGCGGGCAGGCCGTATTCGTCCGTCACGGTGACGGCAACCGAGGCGAGCGTATGGCCCGGGCGGCCGGACGTGCTCACGTTCAGCGTGGTTTCTGTGGCCGTGTTTTGCGCCAGCGCTGAAGCGGGCAGAAGTACGCCTGCCCACGCCATGGCTGCGGCCCAAAGCCAGTCAAGCCGCACACAGCGGCGGTTTCTGTTCACCTGCACCTGCTCCAAACCTTCAAGAATGGGTATTGTCGTGCTTCTTTGCGCAGAGTTCCATTGTACCCGGCGAGAACGACTCGCGGCGAATACCTGGCGCCCTGGCGGCGAGTTTCTTAGAGCTTCGTCCCCGGTGCCTGTTGGACGTTGACGATGAAAAAAGGGGGCCGCGGGCAAAGCTGTTTGCGTTCGGACGTCTCCGTGAGGCAACGGCGCATCTCAAACCGGATGCGATGCCGGGTGAATTCTCGCGCCGGTGCGTTCGAGAATCAGCGCCCTCCGGTGGTGACGCCGCCGGTGCCACCGGTCTCGCCGCGCTGGCCGAACCCTGCGCCGGGCCCGGAGACGCAGCCGCCGCTGCCCGAGCCCATGCCGGCGTAAGCCAGGGAACAGTGGACAGTGATCAGTGGACGGTGGACAGTAGGCAGCCGGGGACCGAGCTGCGCGCCAGCGACTTGTTTTCGGGTTTTGCAGGTTTTCTACAGGAATCTACGGGTTTTGCAGGGCGGAGGGTTCGTCCACCACTTCAATAGGTCATTTATTTTGTGTGGGTTGACGACATCTTTGCACTGCAAACAGTGCAGGTGATGGGGGGGTGGGGGGGCCCCCTCCTTTACGGGCCGGGAATATGGCCGATATTTGGACAGATCAGATTCCCGGGCTAAGAGACCAGAAATCCCTTGCACTCATTGTGCCCCAGGGAAGCATAATCCTGTGCAAAGCCGGAGCGGGCTCGGCCGTCCCTACAGGACGGTAGGACTTGTCGCTGGCGCGTCCCAGGACTTTGTCCTGGGCTATTCTCGGGCCTCCCTCCGGGAGGCGACAGCCCTGGCGCATGCAGAGGGCTGGCAACTTGACCAGCTGTCCCGGATTTCGCGGTAGACTGAAGGCTGGCAGGAGGGCCGGGCGGTCGCTGCCGGGGCTTGCGCGAGCGAGCTTGCCGGGAGAGGAAAGTCCGAACTCCGCAGGGCAGTGTGCCGGATAACGTCCGGGACGCGGGCTTCAAGGCCCGTGGACGGCAAGTGCCACAGAAAACATACCGCCGGGGAAGGTTTTTCACGGGTCCCCAAATGCGAGGGACCCGGGGCACCCAAGGTTCCATGATTGGGTGCAGACCTCCGGCCCGAAGGGCTCATGCCTGACGGCCAGTCCCGGCAAGGGTGAAAAGGTGCGGTAAGAGCGCACCGCGCCGGCAGTAATGGCGGCGGCAGGGTAAACCCCACACGGAGCAAGACCAAATAGGGAGGGATGCGCGGGCCAAGAGCCAGGCGCGCGCGCCATGCCGGCCCGGCGTGGCAAGGCGGTTCGAACGTGTCCCCCGGCGACAGGTCTTCGTCGCTGGGGTAATCGTGCAAGTGCCGAAACCTCCGGGTAGGTCGCTGCTGAGCGCAAGCGGTAACGCTTCGCCTAGAGGAATGACCGCGTAGAACAGAATTCGGCTTACGGGTTCTCTTGCTGATGACGACGGCCCCGGTTGGGTGAATGCCCGGCCGGGGCCGGCCATTTTAGCGAGCCAGCGAGTTAGCAAGTTAGCGTCCGCCTGCGGCGGACGTTCACGGGTTGGCGAGTTGGCGGGTTCGCGGCTGATTTCGGGGGTTCGCATGCGGGGCGGGCGATTTGTTCTTTCGCCCCCTTCGGGGGCTGTTCGCTGGTTTGTACCCTTTCCCCAGGCTCACGCCTGGGGCTACCATCTTTAGCCCGCTTCGCGGGCAACACTCGCCTTGAGGACTTTTCTGTTGGCCCCGCTAACGCCGCTGACTCCGCTACCATCGATCCATGCTGCGGGTGAAGAGATTGGAGGCGGGTGCGCGCCTGCCGGTGGTGGCGCATCCCGGCGAGGATTTGGGGTACGACCTGTTTGCGCTCGAAGGCGTGCGGCTGGGCGCGCGGGAGACGGTGAAGGTGCGGACGGGGATTGCGGTGGAGGCGCGCGATCCGCGGACGGGCGCGGGGCTGGGGCTGCTGGTGCGGGACCGGTCGTCGATGGCGGCACGGGGCCTGGCGACCACGGGCGGGGTGATCGATGCCGGCTACCGGGGCGAGATTCTGGTGTTGATGACGAACCTGGGCGACGCGCTGGTGGAGATCGCCTCGGGCGAGAAGATTGCCCAGATGGTGCCCGTTCCCGTGCTCACGGGCCCTGTTGAAGAAGTGGAGAGTCTGGAAGATTCGGCGCGGGCCGCGGAGGGGTTTGGGAGTACGGGGAGGTAGCGAGTTAGCGAGTCAGCAAGTCAGCGAGTTAGCGTCCGCTTCCCACCCCAGCGACGAAGACCTGTCGCTGGGGACCCCGGTTGCGCGGACGTTCGCGGAGTTCCCCTTGCTCCCCCGCCCAAGCAGAGCTTGGACGGGGCACCCAGCGGGAACGGGGAGGCGCGGCTGCGCGTATTCTGAAAGGGACGAGCCATGCAATTCGGTGAGGCGGTCAAACTCGCGCTGGATGCGCTGTGGGCAAACAAGATGCGCAGCATCCTCACACTGCTGGGGGTGGTGATCGCCATTGCGTCGGTGATCACGGTGGTGACGCTGACCAACGGCGCCAAGCAGTTTGTCACGACAAAGATCAACTCCTATGGCGCGGCGGTGGTGACCATCAGCAAGATGCCGCAGACGTTCATGACCATCGAGGAGTATCTCGAGTTCCAGAAACGGAAAAACATCACGCTGGACGATTACAAGGCGATTGAGCGGGGATGCCGGGCGTGCGTTTCCGTGGGAGCGCAGCGGACGGCGACGGGCAAGGTGGTGTACGGAACGCAATCGACGACGGACACGACGATTCGCGGATGGACGTGGACGATGCCGCCGATCTCCAACCAGAACATTGTGCTGGGGCGCTCGTTTACCGAAGCGGAGGACGAGCACTCGGCGCACGTGGCCCTGGTGGGCGCCGACATTGTGAACAACATGCTGGGCGCAGGCGATCCGCTGGGCAAGGAGATTCGCGTGGACGGCGAGGCGTACACGGTGATCGGTGTGGGCGAGGCGCAGGGCAAGATGTTCGGCAACAGCATGGACAACTGGGTGGCGATTCCGCTGACCGCGTTTCTGCACCAGTACGGCGCCTACGACGAGAATGCCAGCCTGCAGATTTACGTGGATACGGGCGGAGGCGGCGAGGTGATGGATTCGGTGGAAGACGAGCTGCGGACCGTCATGCGCATCCAGCGGCACCTGAAGCCGGGCGAGGCGGACACGTTCAACATCGATTCGAGCTCGACGTTCAAGGACCTGCTGGGCAAGATTCTGAACAGCTTTGGCGCGGTAGTGGCGTCGATTGCCGCGATTTCCCTGGTGATCGGCGGCATTGTGATCATGAACATCATGCTGGTGAGCGTGACGGAGCGGACGCGCGAGATCGGGGTGCGCAAGGCGCTGGGGGCGCGGCGGCGGGATATTCTGCTGCAATTTATCATCGAGTCGGCGACGGTGGCGCTGGTGGGCGGGGTGATCGGCGTGGTGCTGGGCATTTCCGCGGCCAAGCTGATCACGCTGACCATCGCCTTCCCGTCAGTGGTGAAGCTGTGGTCGGTGCTGGTGTCGTTGGTGGTGGCGGCGGCGGTGGGGCTGTTCTTCGGGATTTATCCGGCGCACAAGGCGTCGAACCTCGATCCCATTGCGGCGCTGCGGGCAGAGATGTAGAAGCGATGAAGCTGACGCATGCTAAAGAAGCGGTGAAGCTGGCGCTGGACACGCTGCGCAAGAACAAGCTGCGTTCCGGGCTGACGATTCTGGGCATCACCATCGGCATCTCCACGGTGATTCTGATTTCTTCCGCCATCAACGGGCTGGACTCAAATATTTCGAACTTTGTGAGCACGCTGGGCACGAACGATCTTTGGATTTTTCAGTTCGAGCCATTCGGCAAGCGGCCGACCACGGAGGAGCTGAACCGCAAGAAACTCACATACGACGATGCCATCGCCATGCGCTCGCTGCCGCACGTAGTGGCGGTCGATCCCGAACTGACGAAGCAGAATTTTCAGACCGGGCTGGGCAGCGTGAGCCTGAAGGCGGGCACACACAAGATCGAAAACACGATTCTGAACGGCACCACCAGTGAAGTGACGAAGACCGCGGACATCGAGGTCCAGGAGGGGCGGCTGTTTACGGACGCCGAAGAGGCGCGCAGCGCCAAGGTGGTGGTGCTGGGCAGCGATGCGGCGCAGGACCTTTTTCCGAACGAAGATCCGATCGGCAAGGACGTGGACTGCGAGGGCTCGATCTTGACCGTCATCGGGGTGATGAAGCCGCAGCCGCAGCCCTTCGGCAGCGGCCGCAACACGCAGGACAATTCAGCGTATTTTCCCCTGGAGACCTTTCGCCACCTGCATCCGGAGGTGCTGGACTACTGGCTGGTGGTGCGGTACGACGACCCCTCAAACCGCGACCTGGTGACCGAAGAAGTGCGCGAATTGCTGCGCGTGCGGCGCAAGTTGCGCAACGACCAGGACGACAACTTTGCCATCTTCGCCCCGGATTCTCTCACGCGGCTGTGGAACCAGCTTACGGGCGGGCTGTTCCTCTTTATGGTGGCGGTTTCGAGCGTGGGGCTGATGGTGGGCGGCGTGGGGGTGATGAACATCATGCTGGTGAGCGTGACCGAGCGGACGCGAGAGATCGGCGTGCGCAAGGCTATTGGCGCCACGCGCAGCGACATTCTGCTGCAGTTCACCATGGAAGCGGTGACACTGTGCATGGTGGGCGGATTGCTGGGCGTGCTGGCGGGCGCGCTGTTCACGCTGATTCTGCATTTCGCGGTTTCGTTTCTGCATGCGGCGCTCTCGGCCGTGTGGGTGACGATTGCCTTCCTGGTCTCGTGCGTGATCGGGCTGGTGTTCGGGATTTATCCGGCGTGGAAGGCGTCGAACCTGGACCCGATTGAGGCGCTGAGATACGAGTGAGGCAGGGAACAAGGGAACGAGGGAACAAGGGAACAAGGGAACGAGGGAACGAGGGAACAAGGCTGACGAGGAATGAGAATGGGTGCATCCTTTAAGGATCTCGTGGCCTGGCAGAAGGCCGTGCAACTCAGCACGGAGGTCTATCGCCTCACTGCCTCATTTCCCGCATCGGAGCAATTCGGCCTCGTGAACCAGATGCGCCGCGCATCGGTTTCCATTGCGAGTAACATCGCGGAAGGCTATGGTCGATCAACCAAAGGTGAATACATCCAGTTCCTGGGTCATGCGCGCGGCTCGAATTGCGAGCTGCAAACCCAGCTCGTCATTTCAGGTGCGCTTGGATTAGGTTCCAAGACGGTTCGCGACGCTGTGGAGATGCTATCTGCCGATGTAAGCCGTCTACTCATAGCGCTAATGAAGAAGCTGAAGGGCTAATTTTCCGGCCTTCTTGGCACCTTGTTCCCCCGGTCCCTTGGTCCCCAGCGCGGACCTCCCCGTCATCTACACTGCTAGCTGTGATGCCGCACGCGATGGCGCTGGCTGTGGAGTTGGCGACTACGGCGCTGGCCGTGGCGGGGATGGGCTATTTTCTCGCGGGCCTGGTAGCGGCGCGCGTCTACATAGCCCAGCGGCGCAGGCAGAATGCGCGCGCGGCGCGGCAGGCGAGCGAGCGCGAAGCAGGAAGTGCGGCGGAAGATGCGGCCAAGGACGCGCGTGGGCCGGCGCCGGGCGTGAGCGTGCTGAAATCGCTCAAGGGGCTCGACCCCGGCATGATGGATGCGTTCCGCAGCCATTGCCGGCAGAGTTATGCGGGCGAATTCGAGCTGCTGTTCGGGGTGGGCGCGCGCGACGATCCGGCGGCTGCGGCCGTGGTCGAGTTGCAGCGCGAGTTTCCCGAGCGGACGATCCGGCTCATCGAGTGCCCGAGGCGGCTGGGCGCGAGCGGCAAGGTAAGCACGCTGGTGCAGCTGGAGCCGCATGCGCGCTTCGAGTTTCTGCTCATCAATGACTCGGACATCACGGTAGGGCCGAAGTATCTTGAGCGGGTGATGGCGGGGTTTGGGGCAGACGCTCCCCCAGGGGCTGAAGCCCCTTCGGATTTTAAGGATGCGATCGGCGGCACGGCTGAAGCCGTGCCTTTTCAAAACGGCGACGCGGTCCATGAGGTGGGTCTGGTGACGGCGCTTTATCGCGGGCGGGCGCATGAAACGCTTGGCTCGCACATGGAAGCGCTGGGGATTGCCACGGATTTTCAGGCCGGCGTGCTGCTTTCAAAGATGGTCGAGGGCGGATTGCGCTACGGTCTGGGATCGACACTGGCGGTGCGGCGCGAGGCGCTGGCGCGGGCGGGAGGGTTGAGTGCGCTAGTGGATTATCTGGCCGACGATTACGAACTGGGCGCGCGCGTGGCCAGGGCCGGCTACCGCGTGGAGTTGTGCGCAGAGGTAGTGGAGACCAGCGTGCCGGCCTACGCGTGGCGCGGCTTCGTCGATCATCAGCTGCGCTGGCTGCGCACGGTGCGCGATGCGCGGCCCTTGGGCTATGCCGGCCTGGTGGTGACGCACGGCTGCGGGTGGGCGCTGGCCAATGTGCTGGCCAGCGGCGCCAGCCCGGTGAGCCTGTGGCTGCTGGCGCTGAGTTTTTTTCTACGTCTTGGACTGGCGATGGTGGTTGGATCGGAGGTGCTGGGCGACCGCGAGACGCTTCCTTATCTGTGGCTGCTGCCGGTGCGCGATTTGGTGGCGATGGGGTTGTGGGCAGCGGGTTTCGCTGGGAACACAGTGATCTGGCGCGGGGAACGGATGGTGTTGAAGGGCGGGAAGCTGTTTAAGGCAGCGAGTTAGCGTCCGCTGGCGCGGACGTTGGCGAGTTGGCGGGGGTAGTGGCGGGTTTGCGAAAATGCTTTCCCGGGTCCCCAAATGCAAGGGACCCGGGGCACCCCGCATCCATGTTTCGCGCCCGGCACACATTTTTCGCGGTTAATTCGATTCCCCGCCCAAGCAGAGCTTGGACGGGGCACCCGGCAATCGATCATTCTGAAGAGGTGGCCTCAGCGCGATGCAGAATCTGATTTTTGTTCGCTGCTGAGCTTAGCAGTAAGGAGTTGAATCCACCGATGAATCCAAAAGCCCGAGCCGATGATGCCCGCGAGCATGACGATTACGCTGACTTCCGTCCAATGCACGACATGATACGGGTCGCCACGACCCAAATCGCGAGCCATAGAGATAAGCTGCATTCCGAGGCTCAACGAGAACATGGCAAGGCAGACGATCGATCCGTATAGATTTGAGACGAGCTTGGTTGGGCCAAGGTTCCGGCGGCTAAATAGATTCGAACGGAGCATGGCGAGGATTATAGCTCGATTCGTCGGTGAAGTTCTGCGATCCGGAAGTATCGTCTCTTACTCGGAAGTCACTTTTGCGTTAACCACAAAACTGCCACAAAAATTTGAGCATGATTTTTAGTGCGCTCATTTTATTGAGCTTGAATTGCCATCGAATTATGGGGCACCCAAACTGGCCGGCGCGTGAACAGGATCAGTCGGCGGCGGCGGCGCGGGATTCTTCTTCGGCTCTTATGGAGTTGGTCTCGATGGAGAGACAGACGCCGAGCTCGGCAAAATCCTTGTCCCAGCGCTGGCGATCTTCTGGAGAGAGCGCGGCGAGCGCCTGGCCGGAGGTGCGGAAGATTTCATACCAGAGGTTCTGCGCCTGCCAGAGATTCAAATCGAAGGGCAGCTCGGTGAGGGTGCGCGCCAGCGCGAGCGCGCTCTCGAGGGTTTCAAGCGAACCCTCGGACGCCAGCAAATCAATCATGGCGCGCTTCATGCGCTGATCGGCGATGTAGGAAAGCGTGGCGGTTTCCAGCGGAACCTGGTCGGCCTTGGCGAGAGAGAGATAGGAACGCAACTGCGCCTGGTCGACGGGATCGTTTTCGATGGTGCGGCGCAGGCCTGCGTTGATGGCGAAGCTGGCGGCGAGAGCAAGAGCGGGCGGCTTGGGCAGTCCGGCCTGGGAGAGATAGTGCAGCAGGCTGGCGTGATCCTGATAGATGGCGGCGAGGGAGTCCTCGACGTCCCAGAGAGTGGTGTTGAGGATGATCTGCACGATGCGGCGCTGCTCGTCAGAGAAGAGCGAGGTGAGCGAGTAGGCGGCGCGGCCGAAGAAGCGGTCGAGGAGGCGAATGACCTCAGGAAAGTCGGCGCGCAGGATGTGGCCGGCAGCTTCCTGGGCGAAGGCGTCGAAGGCCGAGGCATCGGAATCGGCGTAGGGCTTGACGGCAGCAGTGATGTTCTGGTCGCCGAAGTGCAGAACGGCGAAGGCGAAGGTGTTGCCGAGGCCGGTGATGGCGCTGGAGACGTGGGCGCGGCCCACGGCCAGGCGCCCGCGGCCGGAGGTGAAGATGTCATACGACAGGCGCTTGATGCGGAAGCAGAAGAGGGCGGTTTCGTCGGCGAAGGAGGAGAAGACCGAGCTGATGGCGTAGTGGGCGGCAACCTGCTCCAGGTTGATTTCCATGGTGCGCACGCACTTCTCGTAAACTTGCGCGCCGTCGCCCTTGGAGGGCACATTGGATTTGGCTTCGGCCATGCGGGCTAGGAATGCGGGCTCAAGCTGGGCGGCGCGCTCGCCGAAGAGATGCCGGGCGAGCTGAAGCACGCGCGCGGCGTAGGCGATGACCTGAACGGTTTCGATGCCGGAGATATCGTCAAAAAACCAGCCGCAGCTGGTGTACATGAGCTGCGCATGGCGCTGCATTTCCATGAACTCGAGGGCGCGGACGCGCTCCTCTTCCGTGAGCGGGTGCGACTGCTGTTCCAGGAAGAAGCGGTCGGTGTTTTCCGCAGTGCGATCGAGGACGATGTGGATATAGGCGTCGCGCGCGGCCCACACATCGCGGAAGAGCTTGTTTCCCTCCTCTTCGGTGAGAGGAACAAGAGCGTCGCGCAGGGCGTCGAGGGCCTGGCGCAGGGGCGCACGCCAAGCCTGATTCCAGCCGGGCTTGCCGCCGTTGCAGCCGCAATTCGAGCGCCAGCGCTCGACGCCGTGGACGCAGCTCCACGAGGTGTTTTCGACGATCTCGCACTCGTGCTCGGGAGGAAACTGCTCGAGGAAGCTCGAGTAGTTGGCCAGGCGTACGGTCTTGTCGTTTTCAAGCAGGCGCAGCGTGTAGGCGAGCGCCATATCGCCGTACTTGTGATGATGTCCGTAGGATTCTCCATCCGTGGCTACGTGGACGAGCTGCGGCGCGGGCGAGTCTTTGAAACCGGCCTTGAGGCGCGCGGCGAAGGCTTCGCCGGAGTTGAGCAGCCCCTCGAAGGCGACGGCGCGCGAGGGGGGACCGTCGTAAAAGAAGATGGCGATGGAGGCGCCGGAGGCGAAACGGAGAAGATAGGGGCGCGTGGTGTCGACGGAGGCGTTGGGGGTGTCAGTCCATTGATCGGCCGCCGGTGCTTTTTCGGCTGCGGGCGCCGCGGGCGTGACGGCCGCAGCGGGATTGGGTGCGGGATCGGATGCGCTGGCAGAGGAGGATTTCTTGAGCGGGCGGATGCGCTTCGACTGGTGGGGCGCGAGCACGGTGAAGCGAATGCCATTTTGCGCCATGATCTCGAGCGAGGCTGTGTCGGCCGCGGTCTCAGAGAGCCACATGCCTTCAGGCTTGCGGCCGTAGTTGAATTCGTAATCGGCGATGCCCCAGCGGATTTGCGTGACACGATCGCGCGGGCCGGCCAGGGGCATGATGATGTGGTTGTAGACCTGCGCCATGGCCGAGCTGTGGCCGCGATAATGCTTGCGGCTGGCCTGTTCGCCGTCGAGAATCATGCGCAGGGTGCGGGGTGCATTTTCCCTGAGCCAGCTGAGCAGCGTGGGGCCGAAGTTGAAGCTCATGCGCGAGTAGTTGTTGACGATGGCGATGATGTGGTTCTTCTCATTGACGATGCGGGCGGCGCCGTTGGTGGCGTAACACTCGGCGCAGACGCGCTCGTTCCAGTCGTGGTAGGGGGCGGCCGAGTCCTGCGTCTCGACGGTTTCAAGCCAGGGGTTCTCGCGAGGCGGCTGGTAAAAGTGGCCGTGGATGCAGACAAAGCGCTTGGGTGCTGGAGGCATGAGAATCTTCCCATCGAAAGCCGGAACGGGCCCGGAACCAACGCCGGCGTTCGGGCCGGCGCGTTAGAGAAGTATTTTACGTCGAAAGGCGATTAGACATCGGATGTCAAAGGTGGGTCGAGTTTGCGTATCGTCCAATTGCATTGCGAAGAACAACTGCAGGTCCTTCGACTCCGATCGGCCGCTGGCCGATCTTCGCTCAGGATGACAACTGGAGAGATTGGATGCGGGAGGGCCTGCGCGCGTCAGGTGCGTGCCGAGCGGCTGGCGGGCGGAGTTGCTTTGGCCAGGTCGCAGGCGCGCCAGAGGTACCAGCTGGCGACGGTGCGGAACGGAGCCCAGCGCAGGCCGCGGCGGAAGACGACGTCGGGCTTGGGCAGGTCAGAGGCCTCGAGCGGGCGCGATTTGGGCACGCGTTCAAAGGTGAGCGCGTAGCCCTTGCGCACGCCGTAGTCGGTGACGGGCAGAACGTCAGGGCGGCCCATGCGGAAGATGAGCAGCATTTCCACGGTCCAGGAGCCGATGCCGCGCACGGCGGTGAGGCGCTCGACGATGGCTGCGTCGGGCATTTTGCGGATGGCCGCGTGGCCGGGAACGGTGCCGTCGAGGGTTTTGGCGGCGAGGTCGCGCATGGCCTTGATCTTGTTCCCGGAGACGCCGGCGGCGCGCAGGGGTTCGTCGGGCACATCGATGAGTTGCTGCGGGGTGGGGTCGCCCCCGAAGAACTCGCGCACGCGGCGGTGGATGGTGGCCGCGGCTTTGCCGTGGAGCTGCTGATAGAGGATGGATTCGAGCAGGGACTCGAAGGGCGAAGGCGAGGCGTCAAGGCGGAGGGTGCACGGGCCCACGCGGTCGATGAGGCTGCCGAGCTTTTTGTCGCGGGCGCGGAGATGGGCGATGGCCTCTTGGGGATCGAAGGGAAGCTTGCGGATGCGGCCGGTGTGCATCATGGATGGAGTGTAACGCGGAAGGGCAAGCGGAATTGGCGGTGGAGTTGAGCCCGTTTCCGCGCGGAAGGCTCGGGCCGACAGCGATTTCGGTTCAGAAGAGCGCAGGCGCGGTGGTAGCTTGGAAGGGTCTCCCCCAGGAGGTTGCGTGAACCTTCCAGTGTTCCCTTCGGTGTTTTCCGGCTGGGGGCGGTTGGCGGCTGCCGCTGCCGTTGTTCCGGGATTGTTGTTCCCAGCTCCGCGCGCGAGCGCGCAAGCCGTCGACGCAACTTACCTTGGTGGTCCGAGGCTCGACCTTGCCTCAGGCTGGCTGGTGCACGCGGGCGACGATCCGGCCTATGCGCAGCCGGACTTCGACGATTCGCAATGGACGCCCTTCAACGCCGCAACCGATTCCCTGCACCGTCTGTTTCCGCACTCGATGCCGACGGTGGTCTGGTACCGCATTCACGTGAAGGTTCGTCCCGACGACAAGTTTCTCGCGTTGCGCGAACGGCTGATCTCCCGCGCCTTTGTTGTCTATACCAACGGGGTTCCATTGCTCCAGGCGGGCAGTGTAACGCCGTTTGTCCCCTACTACACCTGGGGCTGGATCGGGGAGCTTATCCCTCCCGGACAGGCTGCCACCGGCTCCCTTGTGATCGCCGTGCGCGCGCGGCTCACGCCCGTCGATTGGGCTGACGGACAGCCCGGGCTGATGGATTGGAAACTATCGCTGGGCAACGGCTTGGCCCTGGGCGAAAACGCCTGGTTGCAGATTCTCGGATCCGAAGCTTTAGACTGGCTGAACGATTGCATCCTTCTGTGCCTGGTGCTGGGAGCGTTGCTGCTCTACTTTGCGCAGCGCAACCAGGTGGAGTATCTCTGGCTTGCCGCGGTGGGAGTGGTCGAGCTCCTAACCGTGCCGCTCCATCTCTACAGCCTGCTGCACACCATCCCCATGTCCTGGATGTTGGTCGAGGTCCCCGTCGACCTGCTGCTTCCCTACCTGTTCGCGCGGATGTACCTGGCATTCGCGCGCCGGCCTCTGGGCTGGCGTCTGCATACGTATCTGGTGCTCGCGGCCGCTCTGAACGCGGTTGCAAGCATCCTTTACACGGGTGGATGGGGAACGGCGGTCGGCTCTTCCCTGCTTATCGCACCGGCCATTGTGCTTTCGTCGGTGATTCTTCCCGTCATCATGATTGCGCAGGCGCGGCGCGGCAACCGCGAAGCGGGCATCTTGCTTGTTCCCCTGGTGCTGCGTGGCATCTACCTGTACGTGTATTATGGCGCGATATTGCTGGGGCAGATTCCGTCGCTGCGCGCTTCAGCCTGGTCGGTTTTCCGGGCCCTCTTTCATACGCCTATCGGTCCGTTCACGCCGCGGTTCTCCGAGATACCGGAGCTGCTGGGCTGGGTCTCGCTGGCCCTGATTATCCTGCTGCGCACCAGCCGCACCAGCCGGCGCGAGGCGCTGCTTGAAGCCGACGTGGCCAACGCCCGCGCAGTGCAGCAGGTGCTCCTTCCGGAACACGCGGAGGGCGTGCGCGGCTTTGAGATCGAGAGCGTGTATGAGCCGGCGCAGCAGGTGGGCGGAGATTTCTTTCAGGCGCTGCCGGCAGCCGACGGGGGATTGCTGCTGGTGGTGGGCGATGTGGCGGGAAAGGGATTGCCGGCGGCCATGCTGGTCTCCATGCTGGTGGGCGCCATCCGCACGGCGGCGGCGTACGGACCGGCTCCGGCGGAGGTGCTCGAGCAGATGAACGAGCGCTTGCTGGGCCGCACCGATGGGGGATTTTCGACGGCGCTGGCTGCGCACATTGCCGCCGACGGCACGCTGACCATCGCGAGCGCAGGCCACCTGGCGCCCTATCTCGACGGGCGGGAGATCGAGCTGCCGGGAGCGCTGCCGCTGGGCATCGAACGGAACGCGCGGTACGAAACCGTGCAACTCAAGCTCAAGCCGGGCAGCCGGCTGACGTTCTACTCGGACGGCGTGGTGGAGGCGCAGAACGAGCGCGGCGAGCTGTTCGGCTTCGAGCGCGGCAAGGCGCTCTCCACGCAGCCGGCCGCGGCCATTGCCGCCGCAGCGCGGCAGTTCGGGCAGATGGACGACATCACCGTGGTTGCGGTTCAGCGCACAGCGGTCATGGCGGTTGCGTGAGGAGAGCGGCGCAGGCGCTGCCGAGGAACGGTGAAATGCTTTGCGCGCAGGCGCCGGAAACCGGCGCAAGAGTTTCCTTTTGAACTTTGGTTTGCGGCGCGACCCGGCAACGGGACGCGTGGCGCCGCGTGCGCCTGTACGATGGTGAGATGGAAGACGGAGTCATGACGCGATGAAGATGCGGCCGGGAGCACAGACGGGTTTCCTGATGTGCGGCAAGGAATGGACCGACGGCGAGGCGCTGGAGGTACGCTCGCCATGGGACCAGGGAGTTGTGGGCCGGGCGACGGTGGCCACGCGGGCCGACGCGCGGCAGGCGGTGAATCACGCGTGGGCGAGCCTGCGGCGCACGCGCGCGCTGCCGCGATGGAAGCGGCGGGAAATCCTGGAAGACGTGGCCGCGGCTCTAATCGAGCAAAAAGAGCGGTTCGCGCAACTGATTGTGGCCGAAGCGGGCAAGCCGGTGCGGCTGGCGCGGACGGAAGTGGACCGCGCGGTGCTGACCTTCAAGACCGCGGCCGAGGAGGCAGTGCGGCTGGGCGGAGAGACCATCCCTCTTGATTTGACCGAAGGCAACGAGGGCCGTTGGGGGGTGGTGCAGCGGTTTCCCGTGGGGCCGGTGCTGGCGATTACGCCGTTTAATTTTCCCCTGAACCTGGTGGCGCACAAGGCCGCGCCGGCGATGGCCGCCGGATGTCCGCTGCTGCTGAAGCCGGCGCCGCAGACGCCGTTCACGGCGCTGGCGCTGGGCGAAGTGATTCTGAAGGCGGGATGGCCGGAGGAGGCGCTGGCGGTGATGCCGCTCGACAACGCCGACGCAGGCTGGCTGGCGGAAAAAGAAGAGCGCATCAAGCTGGTGAGCTTTACCGGATCGGCGCGCGTGGGCTGGGAGCTGAAGGCGCACTCGGGGCGCAAGCGCGTGGTGCTGGAGCTGGGCGGCAACGCGGCGCTGATTGTGCACGATGACTGGCCGGACCTGGACCAGGCCGCCGCGCGCACGGCGCATGCGGCGTTCAGCTACGCGGGGCAATCGTGCATCAGCGTGCAGCGGGTGTATGTGGCGCGGCGCGTGTTTCAGACCTTCCTGTGGAAAGTGGTGG
Organism: Acidobacteriaceae bacterium; assembly: GCA_030041045.1. Classification (GTDB taxonomy): domain Bacteria; phylum Acidobacteriota; class Terriglobia; order Terriglobales; family Acidobacteriaceae; genus Telmatobacter. The sequence continues at coordinate 103,564 of JASHOQ010000026.1, read as the reverse complement.
ACGAGACGGCGAAGCTGGTGACGGGCAATCCGCAGGAGGAGGCGACGGAGATCGGGCCGATGGTCCGGCTGAGCGATGCGGAGCGTGTGGAAGCGTGGATCAAGGAGGCAGCGGAAGGCGGCGCGAAATTGGTGCACGGCGGCGAACGCCAGGGAGCGGTGATTGCACCTGCGATTTTGACGGGAACGAAGCCGGGGATGAAGGTGAGGGACGAGGAGGTGTTCGGGCCGGTGGTTGCGATCGAGCCCTACGACGACTTCGAGCAGGCGCTGGCCGAGGCGAATCACTCGCGCTGGGGATTGCAGGCGGGATTGTTGACGCGCGATGCGGGACGGATTCTGACCGCGTTCCGCGAGCTCGAGGTGGGCGCGCTGATTATCGGCGATACGCCCACGTGGCGGCTGGATCCAATGCCGTATGGAGGCGTGAAGGAATCGGGGCTGGGGCGCGAAGGGATACGGTCGGCAATCGAAGAGATGACCGAGCCGCGCATGCTGGTGATGTCGGGAATCGAGTAAGTGGGCTGGGCGCTAATCCTTGCTGCGCCGTAAATCGGAGACAAGAGCGCGCACTCCGCGCGGCGAAGGGGTTTTGGGCAGGCTAAGTAAGGGAAAGAAGAGGCGAGTCGATAGTTAGATCGCAGTTACTTACCCTTTGCCTTGGCTCTTTGCGCGGCCCAGCGCTTGCGCTGCGCGTCGGCGATGCGCTTACGCGCCTCGGCGCTGAGCACCCGCTTCTTGCGCGGCTTTGCCGAAGCTTTCTTCGCGCGCCTGCCGGCGGCGCGGGCTGCGGCCGAGCCGAGATTGGTAAGCAGGGAGCGCGCCTGCCTGAGCCGCGCGATTTCTGCATCAATTTGAGCGAGGATAGTGTCAATTGCCATAAGCGACAGGATAACTTAAGCGGCTGTTTTTTGCACGCTGCGCGAGTAATCCAGCCACGTGAGCACAACGGCTAAGTTAACTTTGACCAAGCGGGTAAGTTAGTTGAAGCAAGGGAAGGTAATGGAATTCATGCGGAGAGACGGCGGCTCGGCGTTGGCCGGCATTGCTCTCTCCGCAAAGTGTCGTCCCTTTCAGGCCGCGAAATAGAACGCGATGGATTGGAGCCACTGATCGGCTGCGGACTTATGTGCCGAGATACATCACGTGCACATAGGTGCCGAGGCGCACGTTATAGGCCAGATACCAGCCAATGTGGTCGGGATCGTCGTAGATGATGATCTCGTCTGAATCCCAGAGCCAGCCGTCGCAGTAGCCCACGTCGAAGGGCGCGACGCTCCAGTACCAGCCGTTGAACCAGAAGCGTCCCGGGCCGCCGCCGGCGAGATGCCAGACAAAATGCGGACCGAAGCCGCCGGTGAAATGGCCGTGCTCCCAGGGGTGGTCGAGGTGGTAGTTCGGATCGTTGGGTCCGGTGTCGTGGCCCACCCAGGTTTTGCCGTCGACGTGGGGCGCGGCGGGATGGCCCGGCTTGTCACTGAAGTTGTGATTGGGCTCGTAGGTATGGGGAGTGCCGCGGTAGGCAGTGGGCCCGTGGGTAGGGGCGTGCGGGACGCCGCGTTGCGCGACAACGGGCACCGATGCCAGGAACAGGGCGGCGAGAGCGATCAGCGCTGAACGCATGATTTCCTCCTTGCGAATGGGGACGGCGCAGAGCACGCCGGTTAGCCATGGACACGCGGGCCGGAGCAAGGCATTCAGCCTGCTCAGCTCAGAGACATCCAGCCCAGGACTTCCAATGCGGGACATCCAATGCAGGACATCCAGCCCAGGAATGCCATCTTATCCATCCGAAGCATCTGCGGGCAACGGAAAGATGGGCGAGGGCCGGGCAAAGAGCGCTTGCTGAGGGCAAGCGGGCGGCTTTCGCGCGAACTTGGATTCGGGCTCAAGCGTGAACGGCAGCGGGTGCGCGGCGCCAGGCGTAGAGCGGGAACTGGTTGGCGAGCTCGGCCACCTGGCCGCGAATGCGGTCGAGGACCGCGTCGTTGTTTCGCGCCTCGAGGGCCTCGGCGATCCATGCGCCGATGGTGCGCATTTCGCTTTCCTTCATGCCGCGCGTGGTGAGCGCGGGCGTGCCGATGCGGATGCCGGAGGGCTTGAGCGGCGGGTTGGTGTCCCAAGGGATGGAGTTCTTGTTGACGGTGATGCCGGCCTTGCCCAGAGCGAGCTCGGCTTCAGCGCCGTTGATTCCCTTCTCGAAGACGTCGACGAGGAGAAGATGATTGTCGGTGCCGCCGGAAACCAGGCGGAATCCCGCGGCACGCAGCGCCTCGGCGAGGGTTTTGGCATTGGCGACGATCTGCGCGGCGTAGGCGCGGAACTCGGGGCGCAAAGCTTCACTGAGGGCCACGGCCTTGGCGGCGACGATGTGCACCAGCGGACCGCCCTGCTGGCCGGGGAAAACGGCTTTGTCGATATCTTTGCTCAGCAGGTTCTCTGGCTTTGGCCCTGTGGACATGTCTTTGCCGACGATGATGAGGCCGGCGCGGGGACCGCGGAGAGTTTTGTGCGTGGTGGTGGTGGTGATGTGGGCGTGAGGAACGGGCGAGGGATGGACCTGGCCGGCGACGAGGCCGGCGATGTGGGCCATGTCGAAGATGTAATAAGCGCCGATTCTGTCAGCGATCTGGCGCATGCGGGCGAAGTCCCAGAGGCGCGGATAGGCGCTGGCGCCGCCGATGATGACCTTGGGCTTTTCGCGCTCGGCCGTGGCTTCGAGCTCGTCGTAGTCGATCTGCTCGGTGTCGCGGCGGACGTGGTAGAAGGTGGTGCGGTAGAGCTTGCCGCTGAAGCTGAGCCGGTGGCCGTGGGTGAGATGGCCGCCGTGGGAAAGATCGAGGCCAAGGATGGTATCGCCGGGCTGGAGGACGGCGGCGTAGGCAGAGGCGTTGGCCTGGGAGCCGGAGTGCGGTTGCACGTTGATGTGCTCGCCGCCGAAGAGCCGGCGAGCGCGGTCGCGGGCAAGGTTCTCCACGATGTCGGCAAACTCGCAACCGCCGTAATAGCGGCGCCCCGGGTAGCCCTCGGCATATTTGTTGGTGAAGACCGAGCCGGCGGCCTCGAGGACAGCCTCGGAGACAAAATTTTCGCTGGCGATCATTTCCAGCCCCTCGTGCTGGCGGAGGGTTTCCTGATCGATGGCGGCGGCAACTTCGGGGTCGGCCTGGACGAGCGGGATGGACATGCGATCGGTCATAGAAAGAATTTTACGGCAAAACGTGTGGGGATGTTTTTCCGATGCAGGCCGACCCGGATTGTACGGTGCGGCGTGCGACGCGATTCTCTTCCCTGCGCGGCACGGTTATGCGGGCGCCCGAGTTACTTTAGTGACGAGTCTTCTCCAGGCGTGCAACTTTCAAATTCTGGCTGGGTTTGGTTGTGCAAGGTCACGATACGCATCAGGACCCCAAAAAAGAAACAAGGAGAGACCCACATGAAACGGACATTCTTTGCGCTTGCGGCGGCCGCCTTGCTTGCTACGGGTTCGGCCATTGCTCAACAGAGCCAACCTCCCGCGCAGCCGGCTGCACAGACGCAGCCGAATCAGCCTGCGCCGACGATTCATCAGCGCGAACAGAACCAGCAGGACCGGATTGCCAACGGCATCGACTCAGGGCAATTGACGGCGGGCGAGACCAAGAACCTGGAATCGCGCGAGGCCAACATCAACCGCGACGTGCGCGACGACCGCGCCGGCGACGACGGCCACCTGACCGCGGGCGAGAAGCAGCAGATCGACCAGCAGCAGAACAATCTGAGCAAGTCGATCTATAGCGACAAGCACAATGCCACGACCGCACACTACGGAAATAATGAAGTGGGACAGCGGCGCGAGAACCAGCAGGACCGGATTGCCAACGGCCTACGCAATGGAACCATGAATGCAGGGCAGGCCGCGCGCGACGAGAACCGCGAGCAGGGCATCAATGAGCAGATTCGCGCCGACCGCGCCGGCAACGGCGGCAAGCTGACCAGCGGGGAAAAGCAGCAGATCAACAAGGAACAGAACGGCATGAGCCGCACGATCTACAACCAGAAGCACGGCGGCAAATGAGAGCGCCGGGTTTGAACCTGGCTTGATTCGTAAACCAGCGGCAGCCCGCAAGGGCTTCTAAAGCGGAGCGCGCAGGGAGAGGCCCGAGAGCTTCTCCGGCGCGCTCAATTTTTTTGGCGTTCTGGAGCGGCTTCAGAGTTGGCGCAGCCATTTTCCGCATCGTGCCGGGCGGTTTTTTCCCTGAAGAAAAAGCCGCTTGACTCAAGCGGCTTGGCCACGCAGCAACTCTGAAACCGATGTATGACTTCTGTTTTGCGCAGCTCGGGACGCAGGAGCAGTTGCGATTATTTCTGCGATCGCTCCGCGAGCCCGGAGGATGAGGGATTCAGGGTCTGCTCGGCGACGGCGACCACGTGGTCATTGCGGCGATTGACGAGAAAGACCACGAGACGCAGCGGCGTTCCGGTTTTTTCCGCGGCTGCGAGATTCGCGCCGGAGAGCGCGAGCGGACGGCCATCGGCTTTGCCCGAGCCGAACTCTTTCAACACGCGGACAACGGCCACGTGATGGAGCGTGCGGCCTTTGTTCTCGCCGCGCAGAACTTCGGAGACGGTGGCATTTTCCGCGACCGCGGCGAGGAGCGAAGACTTTGCGTCCTGAGCGTGCACGGAGAAAGCAATGGAGCCGTCGGCGGCCAGGTGCGCGTCCGCGATGGAAACGGGAATCTTGGGTGAAGCGGCCGCGCGAGTGAGGGCGGCGGTGAGCTTGTTGACATCGTTGCCGACGAATTGCACGGCGCCATCGACGACCATCTGCGGAGTGTAGACATCGCTCAGCCCGAAGTCGCGCTGGTATTCCTGCTGGCGGTCGGTCATTTCGTCGAGCGAGAAGGGATCGCGCCAGCCGTCCTGGTTCCAATAAGTGACGTGCTCGCTGAGCACGATGGCCTCGACGCCGGGAACGGGCTGTTGCGCGTCAAGCTGTCCGAGCAGATCGTCGGCGGGCGGGCAATCGGAGCAACCCTCCGAGGTGAAGAGCTCGACCAGAACCGGCGTGGGCGCGGGCGGCGCGGATTGAGCAGCGCGCGCGAAACCGGCCGCGGCGAGCAGGGAGGCCAGCAGCACCGGTGCGGGTTTGGCCGGGAAGGCCATGGCCAACAGGATACAGGAGAAGCGGAATCGGGGCGAGTGCAATGGCTGCGCCGGGTATGCTGGAATCGATGCGAGCTCCCTGTTCTACGGCGATTTGCGCCGGCGTTGTTTGCGCATTGGCCGGCGCGCCGGTTTCGATGCGTGCGCAAGCGCCTTCAGGAGAAGGTGCGGTGACGCTGACGCCGCCGGTGGTGGTGGCAGGAGCGCCGGAGCTGATTCGCGTGGCCGCGCCCGGCGCGGCCAGTGTGAGCGGCGAGTGGCTGGGTGAGAAGATCGCGTTCTTTCGCGGGCGCGCGGCGGGGGAGTGGATTGCGCTGGCGGGAGTGGATGTGGAAGCGCCGGTGGGCGAGTCGACGCTTGGAATCGGCGTCAAGAGCGAAACATTTGGCGGCGTGTCTCAGGGACCGGCCCGCGTATTGATGCTCAAGGTGGAGATTCACGCGGCGCATTACCGCACCAGCGTGCTCACGGTGGCGCCTGAGTTTGTGCAGCCGCCGCCGGAGGCGATGCAGGAGATTGAGGACGAGGTTGCGCTCAAGCAGAAGGTGTTCAGCCAGAGCGCGGCGGAGCCCTTGTGGAGCGGGGATTTTCGCGCGCCGGTGCAGGCCGCGCCGACCGACAGCTTTGGAACACGGCGGACCTTCAACGGCAAGCTCGCCAGCGTGCACAAGGGGATGGATTTTCGCGCGGCGACGGGCACCCCGGTGCACGCGGGGAATTCCGGAATGGTGGTGCTGGCGCGGAAAATGTATTACGAGGGCAACTGCGTGGTCATCGATCATGGGCTGGGGCTGTACACGATCTCGATGCATCTGTCGCGAATCGATGTGCACGAGGGCGAGCGCGTAACGAAGGGCGAGTTGATGGGGCTGAGCGGGGCCACGGGACGCGTGACGGGGCCGCATCTGCACTGGGCGGTGCGCTGGGAGAATGCGTATCTCGATCCGGCAAAGCTGCTGCAGCTGAATCTGGCGTCGATCCGTCCTTGACAGCCATTCGCCGATCAAATGTACTGGTGCGCATGCGGGCATTGCGAGGCTTGCAGCATTTGATTGTGCTGGGTGCGACACTCAGCGCGGGCGTGGCAGCGCAGGAGACCGGTTCCGGTGTTTCCGGAGCGGCTCCCGCGCAGGAGCCGGCGCAGTTACATGTGCGCCTGGCGGCCAAGGAGATTTGGGTGCCCGTTCCCGATGCCTTCCCCAACGGGCTGGACGCATTGGAAGTGTATATGGACCTTCCGGGACGGCACCCGCTGGCGGTACTGACACACGGCACATCCAACGATCCGGAGGATCGAGCGCATTTGACTCCATGGGCGCAGTTTGCCCAGGCGCAGTGGTTCGCACGGCGCGGCTATGTTGTTTTCGTGGTGGTGCGCAGGGGCTATGGGCGTTCGGGAGGAAAACAGGATTCGACCAATGGCGGCTGCGGCAACCGGAACGGAAGCTTTGAGCAGACGGGCGAGGCCAGCGCAGACGATCTGCGCGCGGTGATGGCATTTGCCCAGCGCCAGCCTGAAGTGGATGGGAGCACGATTCTGAGCGCCGGTGTCTCCACCGGCGGCTTTGCGCAGGTGGCGCTTTCCGCCGATCCGCCCAAGGGGCTCAAGGCGGCGATCAGTTTTGCCGGAGGACGCGGCGGCGACGGACACGAGCATAACTGCAACCTGGGCGGAGTGATCGATGCATTCCATGAATTCGGCAAAGAGGCGCACAAGCACGGCGATCTGCCTATGCTCTGGATCTACGCGCAGAACGACCACTGGTTTACGCCGGCGATGGCGCAGCAGTTCGACGCGGCCTACAAGAAAGGCGGCGGTGCGGACCAGTTTGTGATGGCTCCGCCGGACGGTGAGGATGGGCACCACTTGTACGGGCATGTCGCGGCATGGACCGATGCGGTGAATGCGTTCCTGAAGGCGCAGAATCTGCTGCCCCTGGGCGACGAGGTGCTTCCGGAGCCGGAACCGCCGAATGTGCCTATACCTGCCGCGCTGGCCGAAACGGAGAAGGAGGAGTGGAGACGCTTTCTGCTGGCTGCGCCTTACAAGACGCTGGTGGCCAATGAAAACGGAAAAGCGTTCCTGTTTGCGGCGGGCTTCGATCAATCGCTGGCCGACGACGGCGCAATGGAACGATGCAGAAATGCCCCCGGTGGGAGCAAGCATTGTTCTGTTGTGGCCAGGACGCCGGACATGAAGTAGTTCGTGCCGGCGCTTGGTGAGGACGGATCGGCTTGCCTTTTGGTGCGTCTCGATTAGGCCAAGCTGCTGAGGATGGATTGGAGCGGGGTGCGGTAAATCTCCATCGCATTTCCGTCGCCCCTACGGGGCTTGGCGCTTTTTTTGAGCTTTCCCAGGACTGCGTCCGCTCACCCACCCCACGAACGAAGACCTGTTGGTGGGGACCCCGGTCCGCGGACGTGTCCTGGGCTATTCTCCTGCGCTCCCTGCGGGACGACGCGCGCTAGCGCGAGAGGGCTTCCTCTTCGACTTTGGCGTTGTTTGCCGAACGGGGTGAGATGCCGGCGGCCTTTTCGCGGCGCAGGTCCTTGTAGGCACGGTGGACGAACCAGCCCAGGTGCCAGCCATCAATGTATTTGTAGGGAAACTCGCCGGTGGTGTAGTGGCCGCAGGGCAGCGCGCGGGGCGTGAAGCGGACGCCGTTCTGGCGGAAGGCTTCGACGGCCTGGAGGGAATATTCCTTGGGAAAGGTAAGGTCGTATTCGGCGTAGACGAGGAGAACATTTTTGCCCGCGGCGTGGCCGTCGGGGCCGAGGAACTTCGCGAAGTAACTGACGGGGCTGATCGAAGACCAGAGAGCGCTGAGGCGCGGCTGGGTGAGGCCGGCTTGTTCGAGCGCCTGGCGGATGTGGCGCGTGCTCTGGCCGGTCCAGACCACGTCACCAAACGCCGTGGACGCGTGGTTGAAGACGTTCACGCGCAGGCGCGGGTCATGGGCGCTGGCGAGGAAGGCGTAGCAGGAGCCGAGGCTGGTGCCGAGGATGCCGAAGTGCTGGTGGCCCTGCTCCTCGAGCCAGTCGAGGCAGCAGCGGATATCGACCACGGCCTGGCGGCAGGCGGCGATGGTGCGGCCGATGTTGGCGCTGACGGCGAAGTCGGCGCGCTCCAGCTCGGCGGGGCGGCGGATGTCGTGGTAGGGCTTGGAGAGACGCAGCGCGGAGACGCCCATGCGGTTGAAGAGCGTGCAGAGCACGTTGTGGCTGAAGGCGTCAGCGTTCCACTGCGGCAGCACAACGATGGCCTGTTTGGGGCGCGCGGGGTCTTTGTGCGCGGGCGCGGGAAACCAGCGGGCGTTGACGAGATCGTTTTCCGGGTAGGGCGAGCGCGCGGGCGAAGTGAAGCGAAGGAACTGGGCTTTCTGCGCCTGGCCATCGGCGATCTGCTGGCGGAGGGCGGCGTCGTGGGCGAGCGTCTCGGGGCGAACGTTGGTGGGAAACAGCTCAGGGTAGCGCTCTTCCAGGCGGAAGTCGGTGGGGCGCCGGTAGCCGAAGAATTTTTCGCTGTGGCAGGCCAGGAGGTCGTTGATTTCGACCATGGCCGCTTCCGTCTTCAAGGGATCGCGATCGATTTGAGAATCGGGAATAGCGGAGGCAAAGCCGAGATCGGCGAGAATGGGTGCGAGCCAGTCAATGCCCCACTCGAGCGGGCGCAGCACGCGATTCTCATCGCGCGTGTTCAGGCGTGTTTCCCACGCGTACATACGACGCGCATACCAGTCCCGAATCATTTCCCTGGCTCCCAGTTTAGCAAGTGCGGAGGTGCAGAGGCGGCCATCGGCCTGCGCCTGCGGCGAGCGCCGATTCAGATGGCGCGGCGGCGCGCGGCAATCAGCGCCCAGGCGAGCCAGACAAGGCTGAGCAGCGTGATGAGGGCGATGATTCCCTGGGAGATGACGCAGTAGAGACACCAGACCTCAAGCACGTTCTTTTCGATGAGAGAGAGATGGATGGCGAAGGCCAGGCCAATGCCGGAGGCGACTAGAAGAAGAAGCCGGCGGCGCGCGAGCGCAAGGACGGCGAGCAGGAGATAACCGGCGATGCCGATGGCGGCGACGGGTATGCCATGAATTTGAGAGAAGGGGCTGTGATTGACGATGCCGCAGTCCCAGCGCTCGTTGATGGAGCAGGGCTCGGTGCCGGTGTCGTAATGGATCTTGAGCGCCAGTGAAGCGTCGACGAGGCCGGCCAGGGCGATGAGGAAGATGAGATAACGCATCACGGGACGATTCTATCGAATGCGGCGCGCATGGGTCGCGTAGCAAGCGCTGGTTGCGGCGCCCAGGTGCGGGGGGTGAAGCATTGCTAGGATGGATGCATGGGCCAGACAGCCGGTTCGAGTGGCGGCGAACGCCGCTTGGCGCGCGGCGGGAAAGGGCGCGTGGCGTTCTTCGGAGGGAGTTTCGATCCGCCGCACAAGGGTCACCTGGCCGTGGCGCGTGCGGCGCGGACGGCGCTCGCGCTCGATGTGGTGCTGTTTGCGCCGGTGGGCGCGCAGCCGCTGAAGGAACGGGGCGCGACGGCGAGCTTTGAGGACCGGCTCACCATGACGCGGCTGGCGATTGCGGAGGAGCCGGGGTTTGAGATTTCGTTGGCCGACGCGCCCAGCGCGACGGGAACGCCCAATTTCAGCGCGGAGACGCTCAAGCGCGTGCGCGAAGAATTGAGTGTGAGCCTGGGCGCCAATTCGGGAGCCGGATGCCGGCTGTTTTTCCTCGTGGGCGCGGACGCTTTTTTCGGGCTGCGGCAGTGGCGCCGCGCGGCGGAGATTCCGTTTGCCGCGACCCTGGTCTTGGCCTCGCGGCCGGGGCAGCCGGTGGACAATTTGAAGGCAGCGCTGCCGGAAGGACTGACGCTGGAGCCGTGGCCGGAGGGCGATGCGGTGCGCGGCGGCGTTCGCGTGCGCGGTTTTCGCGTGAGCAACCGCGAGGGCGAGCGAGCCGAGCTCTTTCTGCTGCCGGGCGTCGACGAGCCCGCGAGCGCATCGGAGATCCGCAAGCAGCTTGCATTAGCATCGAGGAGCGACGCGGCGGAGAGTGGGAGCACGCAGCAGGAGTGGCTGCCAAAGGCGGTCGCCGCCTTTGTGCGCGCGCATGGGCTTTACCGCTGATTTCCCTCCGGACCCTGAGAAGCGATAGGATCGAGTTTTGGAGACTTTGCCGGACGCATGAAGACCATTCCAGCGCCATCCCCTTCGCGCATCGCACCCGAAACACGGAACCTGGTACAGGCCGCAGCCCAAGTCTGCGAGGAGAAAAAAGGACAGGATACGAGAATCCTTGAGCTCGATCCCGCGGATTCGGGCCTGGCCGATTTCTTCCTGGTCACTTCAGCCCTGAACGACCGGCAGGCGATTGCGATTGCCGACGAGATCGAGCTCAAGCTCAAGCGCGATTTCGGCGTGCCGGCGCATTCGGTGGAAGGCCGCCGCAACGGCGAATGGATTCTGCTGGACTACGTGGACTTTGTGGTGCATGTATTTCTGACGGAGCGGCGCGCGTTTTACGACATTGAGAGATTGCGCAAGTCCGCGCGGCCGTTTACGGCGGCGGAGTTCGACACGGAACTGAAGGCGGCGCTCGAGGCCAAGACGCGGGCCGTGCGACGGAAAGCCAGCGCGAGGGCTGCGGCAGGCAGGCGCGAGAGAGCGGCAAGGACCGCTCCGATGAGGTCAAAGCCGACGGCGGCAGTGAATAAGGCCGCGGCGAAGAAGAGCGCAAGAAAGAAGGCTGCGATCAGGAGAACCAAAGCCGGCAAATAAGGTAAGGCCAGAGGGAAAGTAGAAAGCGCAGGAGCAAAAAAATCAAAGGGGAACCAGATTGCTGGTTCCCCTTTTTGCCTGGGCCGGGTGATGGTTAGAAGGTGTAGCGCAAGGAGAAGCGGACGGAACGGCCCGGCTGGAACAGGTACGGCTTGCCGTACTCGCTCATGCCGGAGACGGCCGGCACCGCGCCGCTGTTCCCGTTGATCCACTGCTGCACGTTATACCCGGATTCCAGCTCCTGGTATAACGCAGCTCCCGAGCCGAGATTGATCGCGTTACCGGTGGTGCTGCTAACTCCGGGATACAAAGGGGTGGCGTAATAGAGCGAGTTCAAGCCTCCCCAGTAGGAGGTTACGGCGTGCTGGTTCAGAGCGTTGAGTGCCGTGGCTTCAAATGCGATGTCCTCGTGGTCGCCCACCTTGATGTCGTGCTTGGCGCTCATATCGGACTGGATGTACCAGGGTGTGCGGCGAGCGTAAGGGGCGCCCAGCGTAATGGCGCCGGTGGCGGGGTTGACGGTGGAATTGACCCAGTTTCCGCGGCCATAGATATACGTGGCCTCGTAGGGTTCGCCGGGAATCGAGCCCAGCAGATCGATAAAGGTGCTCATCGGGCTGCCCTGGTAGAAGTACTGGAAGAGGCCGAGGGTTGTGGCCTGGCCTTTCCACCACGGCAGAGTGTAGGTTCCCAGTCCTTTGAATACGTTGGGCCGGTCCGTAGGCATCGGTCCAGCGGTTGACTTGCCGTTGGCGCCGTAATAGTAGAACGGCTCGTCGAAGGCACGGGTGGTGTCAGGTGAGTTGCGTCCCGTGGTGCCCCCGTCGGTCTGGTCGGTGGTGGTGAGGCCGGGATAGTTGCCCCACAGGCTACTGTAGGTGTAGCTCAACATTCCGGTCCAATTCTTGGTAGGGCTCAGGGTTGCGCGCAGTTCCAGTCCATCGTAATTGCGGATGGCCTTGGGCTGGGGCGGGCAGCTCGGGCAGGTACCGAAGGCAGCGGTGTCGAATTCGTACCCCGCTCCCTGGATACCGAAGGCCTGACCGAGAGAGCCAAGGTATGAGGCGTAGCCATCGATCGTCTGATCGACACCCTCGCCGGGATTGACGACCGCATAGATCTCACCCCAAACCGTGTCGGACAAGGATGAGTCCTCAATGACATGGTCGAGCCGCCGGCGGTCATAGCGGGCTTCAAAGGCCCAGTGCTGGGAGATTTGATAATCCCATCCGGCAACGTACTCATGCTGGCGGTACGGCTTCACGTTCGGCGCCACCGGCTCCCACGGACGTTCGTCGGCATTCTCGACCAGAGAAACCGAAGTCGCCTGGTCAACAAGGGCGTACGGCGGCGTGTTGCTCGAATTGTTGAAGTTGGCGCCGGTGGTCGGCGAGCCCGTCGGGCAAGCGCGGCCGTTCTTAAACACGACATCGATATCGCCCGGGACGTAAGTGCCTGTAGCGCCGGCAGCATCCGGTCCCAGGGGATACGTGCACTGCTCGAAGGCCTGCGCGCCCCACGAGGTTTGCGCCAGCAGCAGCTTCATCACGTCGTTAACCACGTCGTAGCTGCCGAAGATCTTCATCTTGCCTCTGCCGGTTGGATCCCACGCGCCGCCGAGCCGCGGCTCAATTTTGTCGCTCCAGGGGAAGTTGATCGAACTGACTTTGACGCCGCCCGGGGCGGGGAGGGTTTCATGCTCGATGCGCAGGCCGAGGTCCAAGGTCACGCCCTTGCCGATCGTCCAGGCATCCTGTACGTAAAGAGCGTGGTTCCAGTCGCCGGCAGGTGTGAGCTGGCCGCTCGAGTTTTCGAGAATCGTGGCGAAGTCCTGGATGGTGATGTAGCCGTATTGGCCAGTGCAGCCGCCCCACTCCGTGGTCAAGGTGTTGCAGTTGGAAACGCCATTAGACGTAAACGGCGGGTGGCTCTGGCCTTGACCAAGGTTCATGAAGACTTCGGGCACGTTGCCGTTCTGGTCGATCACGTTGGTCAGGTGGTTGAGCTGGTAACCGAACTTGAGGTTGTGCGAACCCCACCAGCCGCCTTTATAGATGGCAAAGTCCTCGTTGAACTGGTAATGCTTGCTGGCATTGAAAAGCGTGTAGCTGGAATTGAATGCGTTCGTCTGCGTGCCGATATCCTGCTGCAGAGCCGACGGCAGCGGGTTCCCGTTGTTATCCAACGCTCCCGTGCCAGAGGTGTTCGAGGTGTTCCATACCAGGTCCGGAGACGAAGTGGGCCAGCCGAAGTCGTGATAGTTGGTGAAGAAGTAGCCGTACTTGGTGGTGGAGACCAGCCGCGGCGTGAGGGTAATGTCGGCTCCTACCGTGTAAAGGGAGTTCGGGGACGAAGAGCCGATGCCGTGGGAATAAAGCTGCGGGGCCAGCAAGACAGCTTCATTCAGAGTTGTCGCAGCTTCCTGGGAGATGGGATCCCCGGTGGGGAAATGCTGCCCGGTTTCGCGCTGAAATTGATAGAGCCAGGTGCCATAGACGCGAATCTTCTGCGTAAGCGCTGCGTCGAGGCGCGCAAGCCCGTAGTAGGTCTGGCTATCCTGGGTGAAGTATTGGTTGCCGTAGCTGGTGTATGGCGAGTCGACGGCCGCGGACGCGGCGATGGCGCTGTCGTAATTGATATTGCGCCCGGTACCGCTGTACCAGGGATTAAACGCCGTCAAGAACCACAGGCGATCCCTCACGATGGGTCCGCCCACCACCACGCCGGGCTGAACATTGCGAAAGTGTTCCTTCAGCGAGGAGTAATCCTGGGCATTGGGATCGATGGCGGAGATTGTGCCCACTGAGGCGCCCGCGCCGGTGGGGTCGTAGCGCAGGAAGGTATTCACCGGGTTGGCGTCGGTTCCCGAAGATTCATAGTTCGAGAAGATCTCGCCGTGGAACTCGTTGCCGCCCTTCTTGAGGACCACGTTGGCCACGCCGCCCAGCGCGCCACCGTACTCGGCGGGAACGGCCGAAGTGGTCATCTGCACTTCCTGGATGAAATCGACTGGGACATTGGCGCTTGAATAGCCGCCGGAGACGTTCTCAGTGTCCTGGCCTTCGACCAGGTAGCTCGACTCGGAGTCGGCCGCGCCGCCAATGGAGAAGCCATAGCTGAGGCCGTTGCCGGCCGAGCCAGGCATGGAGCCGCCGCCGCCCTGGGTTGCCTGTCCGTTCAGGCTCATGCCGGCGAGAGGTTCATTGCGCGCCATGGGAGCGTATTGAATCACCGACTGGAAGGTCGTGCCGGTAGGCGCATTCTGCAGCGTCTGGATGTTGACGTTGGTCTGGGTCTGGGTGGTGGTGGTGTCGATCACCGGACCCGACTCGGTCACTTCCACCGTGGTTGCCGTGGCGCCAATCTGCAGAGTGAGATCGACGGTGGGCAGGTGGCCGGCTTCGATCGTCAGGCCTGCGGTTTTGTTGGTCTTGAAACCCTCGGCCGAAATCACCACCGTGTAGACGCCCGGCGGCAGGTTGGCAAAGTGGTAGTAGCCGCTGGCGTCGGTGATCAGCTCCTTGCTGCCAATCAGCGCGGGGCTTGTGAGGACGATCTTGGCCCTCGGAATGACGGCGCCCGAGGGGTCTTTCACTGTGCCTTCCAGGCCGCCCGTGGTTTCCTGGGCGTAAAGGGGGCGCTCAGTGGACGCGAGCGTCAGATAGCAGCCCAGTGCAAGCGAAAGAGCCAAAAAGGAAGCGCGGAACCGAAAACATCGCATTGAGAATCCTCCAAATTTCTTGAAAAACAGAAGATAGCGTGAGCTGCGTCTCGATAAAGGTCGGAATTCGAGTGCCCTTGAGGCGAGGCAAAGTATAGTGGTTGGCTGCGTTAGTTGCACGAAAAGGGCCAATTCCAGGAGACTGCCAAATAATCTTCAACTCGTTGAAAAAATGGCGATTACCTTGTGATTTGAAACCCGTGCCCCTGACGGAAATATGAAAATCTGTAGAACCGATTCCCGATAATGCAACTTTCGTGGCGTTTCGTACCCGAAAATGTGTATTTGGACCTGTTTCGGATCAATTTCGCCCCCAATTGCGGATCGCGCGCCCGGGTAGCCGAGGGTCCCTGGAACTTGGGTTAAGAGGAGCTCGGGCGGGTTGGGCATGGAGGGCTGGGGTATGCTCCAGTGCATGCAGCTCACGCTGGCGTATGTCGGTCCCAAAGGCGGAGCAAGGGATGGGTTCGGGGCGATGACCCAGGAATACGTGAAGCGGAGTTCGGCTTACGCGGATTGCCGCGTGGAGGCTTTTCGGAGCGAGGAGGCGCTGCTCGGCTGGCTGGGACGATTGAAGGGACGGGCGGCGCCGATGACGGTGCTCTTGGATGAGCGCGGCAGACAGATGGGCTCGCAGGCGCTGGCCCAGTGGCTGGGTGCGCGTCGGGATGAGGGCGCGCAGCAGATTGTCTTTGCCGTGGGACCGGCTGACGGATGGAGCGAGGCGGCGCGGGCGCAGGCGGGGCTTCTGATTTCCCTGGGCGCGATGACCCTGGCGCATGCCCTGGCGCGGCTGGTGATGGCCGAGCAGATCTATCGCGCGCTGACGATCCTGGCCGGGCATCCATATCACCGACAGTGAACGGGTGCCAGGGGTCAGGTTTCAGGGGTCAGAGGTAAGTGGACAGTGAACAGTGGACAGTTTTCTTCTGGTTTCCGAGGGGAGTGCCCCATGTAAGCTGGGTAAGCTGGTTCAGCGGACTGATCACTGATCACGGTTCACTGACCACTGTTATGGCTGACACGCGGCGCGGACTGATTCTGATCAACACGGGGGCCGGCAAGGGCAAGACCACGGCGGCGCTGGGGACGGCGCTGCGCGCGGTGGGCAATGGGATGAAGGTGCTGATGCTGCAGTTCCTGAAGGGTTCATGGCACTACGGCGAGCTGGATGCTGTAGAGGCGTTTGGCGGGAATTTCGTGCTGAAGCAGATGGGACGGGGATTCGTGAAGGTCGGCGGCGCGGAGACCGATCCTGAAGACATACGGCTGGTGGAAGAAGCTTGGGCCGAGGCGCGCGCGGCGATTTTGAGCGGCGCGTGGGACCTGGTGGTGCTGGACGAAATCAATTATGCGATCAGTTACAAGATGCTCGATGCAACGGTGGTGGCGGAGACGCTCAGGGAAAAACCGGAGATGGTGCACGTGATCCTTACCGGGCGGAATGCGCATCCGCTGCTGGTGGAGCTGGCCGATACGGTGACGGAGATGCGCGAGGTGAAGCACGCGTATGAAAAGGGGATTCTGGCGCAGCGCGGGATCGAGTATTGACCAGCTGCAGTGGGGCGGACGCTCGCTGATCGCTCGCAGGAGTGTTCTGCTTTCCCAGGTCCCAGGATCGGGACCTGGGGCACCCGTCTTGGGTGGCGGGCAGGGAACGGGATGGCTGTGGAGGAGGGAAATGTGGCCGAGTGCACGCACTATCGTTGGACGGATGTGAAGGCGGAAACGATGAATCCGCTGGTGACGCGGCAGTATGTGACGGGCGAGAAGACCATGCTGGCGCGAATCGTGCTGAAAAAAGGCGCGCACGTGCCGAGGCACCAGCATTTTCACGAGCAGGTGAGCCACGTGCTGGAGGGGGCGCTCGAGTTTGTGCTGGACGAGGGAAGAAAGACGGTGCGCGCGGGAGAAATTTTGTGCATTCCGCCGAACGCGCCGCACGAGGTGACGGCGCTCGAGGATTCGATTGCGTTCGACATCTTCAATCCGCCGCGGCAGGACTGGATCGACGGCGACGACGCGTATTTGCGGGGAGGCAGATAAGGCGCGAGAAGCGGGTTGCGCGCAAATGCGGGGCGTAGCCCGGAGCGCAAGCGGGCACGGCATTTACAATGGGTTTCGGCATGTCGTGGTTCAAGCGCGAAGACGGCGACAACGATTCCGGGCAGGGACCGGAGAACGGGGACGCTGGCCCGAAGAAGGTGCGCACGGAGGGGTTGTGGACCAAATGTCCCAGCTGCCGAACCACGATCTTCAAAGCGGAGCTCGAGGCCAATCTGCACGTATGCCCGAAATGCCAGCACCATTTCAAGCTGCGCGCGCGCGAGCGGCTGGACCTGCTGCTGGAGCCGGGATACGAGCTGGTGGACGGCGGGCTGAAATCGACCGACCCTCTCAACTTCAGCGACGTAAAACCGTACAAACAGCGGCTGCGCAAAGCGCAGGAAGAGACGGGGCTGAATGACGCCGTCCTGAGCGCGGTGGGAAGACTGGGCGAGCAGGACGTGGTGATGTGCGCGTTCGAGTACGCGTTCATTGGCGGCTCAATGGGCGCGGTGGTGGGCGAGACCATAGCGCGGGCGGTGGACCGGGCGCGAGAGACGCGCAAGCCGCTGATCATCGTGGCCGCTTCAGGCGGGGCGCGCATGATGGAAGGAGTGGTGAGCCTGATGCAGATGGCCAAGATCTCCACCGCGCTGGCGCAACTGGACGAGGCCAGGGTGCCGTACATCTCGATTCTCACCGATCCGACCACCGGCGGCGTAACGGCGAGCTTTGCCATGCTGGGCGACCTCAACGTGGCCGAGCCGGGCGCGCTCATCGGGTTTGCCGGGCCGCGCGTGATCGAGCAGACGATCCGGCAGAAGCTGCCGGAGGGTTTTCAGCGCTCGGAGTTTCTGCTGGAAAAGGGATTTCTCGATGCAGTGGTGCACCGCAAAGATTTGAAGGCATACCTGACGCGGGCGCTCGCGTTCATGCAGGAGCCGGCCCTACCCCAGCAAGTCAGCGAGTCAGCGAGTTAGCGAGTTAGCGAGTCAGCGCATCCGCGAGAGCGATGCGCAAGATTTGTTCGATCCCGGGCCTCGACATCGCGATCCGGGGCGCCCGGCGCGAATCAAAGTCAGACCAAATTGGACAAGAAGAAGCCCCGGCCCTTTCTCGATTTCGGGGCCGGGGCTTTTGCGTTCAGGTGTGTTTGTCCTGGTGGATTAGAAGTAGATCTTGCCCACCAGCTGGAAGGCGCGTCCCGGTTGGGGATCGGCATTGGGATCGGCCGAATAGATCACGTTGTTCACATCCCCGAAGATCTGCCCCAGGTTGGCCGAGTTTTCCATACTGCCGCCCGGCGGGGCAAAGTTGGCGTGGTTGAAGGCGTTGAATGCCTCTATCCGCAACTGCACGTAGCGCGAATTGTCGGGGGTGAGAGGGATATTCTTGATGAGATCAAGATTGGTGTAATTGAATCCCGGCCCGTGGAAGAAGTTCCTCTTCGCGTTGCCGAAGGTGCCCAGGGTTTCGGGTGAGAAAACGCTGGTATCGAAGAACTGGTGCGATGAGCTGGCTCGCGGATTGAACTTCTTGATATTGAAGGTGGAGAGCTCAGGAACGTCGGGGCAGCCGAAGTAGCTGTAGCCGTCGCACCATCCGGAGAGATCGGCCCCCATGGTGAAGTCGACGGGGAACCCATCCTGGACGGCGGTGAGTCCGCTGACTCCCCATCCGCTCAGGCCCTCGCGGAGAATCGCGTTGCTCTGCAGGATCCCGGCTATGGGCACGGTATACACATAGGACGCTACGAGGCGCTGGCGCGCGTCATAGTTGGAGTCGCCATAGTTGAGGTACTGGAAACCGGGCACGTAGTTGTACACGCGACCGCCGTTCCCGTAACCGGAATCTCCGCCCGTTGCATCCTCGTATCCCGAGGTGTTGTCGAGAGCATGGGCATAGGTATAGGCCAGCGTGAACTGCAGTCCATGCGTGGGCGACTTGACCACACTGGCCTGCAAGGAGTTGTAGTTCGATGCGCCTTCGCTGTTCTGGTTGGCGACCGACATGTACCAGGGAGCGCCACTCGGCGCAGCGGCCGGCTGTGCCGTGTACTGCGGAAAGAGCAGGTGAATCGCGCTGATGTACTGCACGCAGGTCGGGTTGGCGAGGCAGGCGGTATGGCCCGCTGCGGTGATGGGATCGCCTTCGAACCAGGTGGGCAGGCGGTGTCCGATCGATCCCACATAGCCAATCTGCATCACCATGGCGCCCGGCAGCGCGCGCTGAATGTTGAGATTGAAGTTATACGCGTAGGGGACGTTGTAGCCGTTCGAAAACGCCGACAGCTCGAGTTCACTGTAGTAGTCCCAGTTCACAGAGCCGCCCGGCTTGGGCGGACTATAGGGATAAAGGTTCGATTCCGAGCCGTAGCCGGCTACATCGGCAAAGGGATTGGCAAAGCCGGGTGAGCCGTAGGGAACGGGTGCGCCCTCTGCGGCGACGAAATCGGCCGCTCCGTGGGACTCCAGCAGAGCCGGTGGATCGACCAGATTCTGCAGGGACTGTTCTTCCTGGTCGCGGTTGTAATAGACGCCGAAGCCGCCGCGCACGGAGAAACTATGGCTGCCCGGCTGACCAAGAAGCGCGGACGGGCCGTTGCTCGGTGACCACGCGAAACCAACCCTGGGTCCGAAATGGTCGAAGCGCGTGGGAACCCCGCCGGCCTGGTTGCAGCTGGGATCGCCGTTCCAGAACAGCCCCGGCGGCCCGCCCGTATAAACCTTCGACGTGGCACTGGAGACGGAATAGCAGATAATGCCGTAGCCGTTGTACTGCCGGTTCTGGAATGGCTGCTCCACGTCCCACGCAACACCGAAGTTTAAGGTCAAATCCGAGCCAACTTTCCAGTTATCCTGCCCGTAGGCGTAGATCTCATTGGCTACGGCATCGATAAAGCCGTCGTTGGTTTGAGCGTAGGTATCGGGAATACCCAGCACAAAGTCGATCGCGGGATCGCCGGAGGAGTATTCGCCCCCGCCGGCTAATCCGCCGTAAAACGAGAAGTCACCATTGTTCAAATACCCGAAGGGATTGTGGACGCGGAACTGCTCGAACGAAGCCCCGAGCTTGAGGTTATGGTTGCCGCGCACCACCGTGAAGCTGTCGGCATAGGTCAGGTTCGTGTCCGTGCGGGGCTGCGGACCTTCGAAGCTGAACCCCAGGCTAAAGAGTCCCCCGATCCCGATATAGGGAACGCCGGCGCCAAGCGGTAACTCTGGCGCAATGTTGAATCCAAGGCTGCTGGGCTGAACCGACTGCGCGGGAATCACGGCGGGAAAATTGAGCCGATAATAGCCGCCGTGGAGGTCGTTTAGCAGGTTTGCATTGAAAGCGTGCGTCCAGTCGCCGCTGAAGATCTTGAAATGCGAGTCGGCGATCTGGGCAAAACCCGGGAAACTGCCGCCGCCGAAGGCAAGTTCGTTATAGGAGGGTTCGGCCTGGAACATGCCGGACCCCCAGAACTTATCGTTCGCAGTCGCGGTATAGTCTGCCCGCAGAACGCCCTGGTCCTGCTTCTCCGTATTCAGCGCGTTGAAGTCATAATAGGTGTCGCCATTGGTATTCCCCTGGGGAACATACTTCGTGATCAGAGCCGAGGCGATCGAATTCCATTGCGAGGTCGGGATGTTGACGGAGGCTGTTCCCGACTCGCCCACAGGAAAGCATGCGTTCCAGGCTTCGCCGGCTGTGCAGCTTCCGAATGCGAACGGAATAGGATTACTGGTCAGACCGGCGCTGTTGGGCGCGAAGCCCATGCCCCAATTGGTATCGTTGGTAAAGTTGCCGGTGAACTGGTCGGGCGAGAATGTGGCTTGATTTTCCGTCTGCGCTGTGCGGTTGCGCATGCCCTGGTAGGCCACGAAGCCGAACAGCCTGTTCTTGACGATGGGGAAGCCGAGCGTGCCGCCAAACAGGTTCTGATGGTAAACCGGCTGGTAGATTGAAAAATCGGGGATGGCATCGAGGAAGGTATCGCGGTAGAACTCAAAGCCGCTGCCGTGGATCTGGTTGGTGCCCGATTTGACGACCTCGTTCACCACTGCGCCGGAGTTGCGCGAGAACTCGGGATTCATGGTGCTCTCGACGATGTTCACCTCTTGCAGCGCGTCCGGGTTGATCACGAATCCTTCGTCCTGCAGCGCGCTGTCGTTGATATCGGCGCCATCCAGCAGATAATTGTTCTGCTCATCTTCGCTGCCGTTGCTGGCGAAGGTGCCGTCGCGATCGGAGGATTCCATCACGCCGGGCGCGAGCTTCTGCATGCCCACAGGATCGCGCCCCGCGAGGGGCAGAGCCTCAAGCTGTGAGGCGGTTGCCACCTGCTCCAACTGCGTGTTCGAGGTTTCCACCTGCACCGTATTTGCGATGACCTGGACGGTGGTTGCTTCCGTGCCGATCTTGAGCCCGGCACTCACCTCGCGATTGGCGTTGGCGTTGAGGGTAATGCCGGAGGTGGAGAAGCTCTGGAAGCCGGTAGCGGAGATGGTCACCGTATAGGGACCGCCGACCTGGAGCTGCGGGATGATGTAGTACCCGCTCTTATCGGTCGTGGCAGCCGTGGAGATGCCTGTGGCGGTATTCGATGCCATGACACGCGCACCCGGGACGACGGCGCCCGACGCATCCGTGACGGTGCCGTGGATGGCAGCCGTGGTGACCTGGGAGAACGCGGTGCCGCCCAGGGAGAGAAACGCCGCCGTGACGAAGAGAAGGAGGGAGATGCCCAGCCGTTCACGTCGCATAAATGCCTCCAGAATTGGAATAGGCCCGTGGTACTCGCCCCCAAAAGGACGGGCCACAATAGGACGGAAGTGGTTCAATTGGTCTTGCTCCAGCCGTAGTGCATAGAAAGGCTGGGAGTGCGGAGCTTCGATAACGCTTACATGCCTTCCGTGACGGCTTGATCCTCAAGGCCGGAATGCGTAAGGGAAAGACCGGCCTTCAGAGCCTGCTTTTACCGGCAGTCCCCTTTGAAGCTGGGGTCAATGCGGCAGGAACACGTAAGGACGCAGCCAGATCGCCGGAATGCGATCCTCCACTTGTTGGAATGAGTATGCTGCGGCTTTCATCGCAATGTAAAGGGAAAAATTGGGACGAGTTGGTACTTGACTGTGGCCAACGGCTGTTTTTCGGGGACGAAATGCATTTGCCTTCGCGGACGCCCCTCAGGAGAGAACAAAAAGCGAAGAGAATCCGAACCTTTTGTCGCCCGTCACAGAAGTATGCAGGCAATGCGTGCAGAGGCGTAACGGGCGTCTGGGCTGAAGACGGCGTTAAATGGGATCGGCCGCATACTTTCGTGGATGGATGGCCGCAAATTCCAAAATTGAGGATTTCGCGCGCTCGTCACTGAAAGTCGTCGGTTGCCCATAAGGAACCCCGGCACATGGCCGGGGTTCCAGAGCAGCCCTGGGTCTAAGGTGGGGTCCCGAGGGAGGGTCAAATGCGCATGGGCATGAGAACGTAGCGGTACTTGTACTCGGCATCGGGATCCTCGGGGCGCATCTGGCCGGCAGACTGGGAGTCCTTGAACTCGAGGCGCACTTCCCCCTCGTTGTTCAAGGCCTTCAGAAAATCGAGGATGTAAACCGAGTTGAAGCCGACCACGAGGGGCTCGGCGGAGTACGGCGTGTCGATGGTGTCTTCGCTCTCGCCCGATTCAGTGGAGTTGGCGCTGATTTTGAGCTCGTTCGATTCGAGACGCAGGCGGATGGCGCCGGAGCGCTCATCGGCAAACTGGGCCACGCGCTGGATGGCGGCGGACAATTCACTCGAGCGGACCACGGCGAACTTGGTGTTGTCGCGGGGCATGACGGCTTCAAAATTCGGGAACTGGCCGGTGAGCTTGCGCGTGCTCAAGGTGCGATGGCCGACGCGGAAGAAGAGCGTGTGCTCGTCGTCGGCGAATTCGATCTTTTCGGCATCGGTGTTGGTGAGCAACTGCTGCAGCTCCTGCAGAGCCTTGCGGGGAACGAGGACGCGCTTCTCGCCGCTCATGCCGTCAAGGACTTCATTGGGTTTCTCGACGAAGGAGAGGCGATGGCCGTCAGTGGCGACCATGGCCAGCGATTCCGCCTTGAGGATGAGCAGGGCGCCGTTGAGCGTATAACGCGACTCCTCATTGGAGATGGCAAAGATGGTGCGCGCGATGAGCGTGCGCAGCGCGGCGGAGGAGATGCTGGTGACGGCGACGGAGGGAAACTCAGGGATCTGGGGGAAGTTGGCGCGGGCCATGCCGACCATCTTGGTATTGGAGCGGCCGCTGCGAATCTGTACCCAGTGGTTTTCAAGGAGCTTGATGGAGATTTCGCCATCAGGCAGCAGCTTGATGTAGTCGTAAAGCTTGCGCGCAGGAATGGTGCAAGAGCCGGGCTTCTTCACCTTGACGGAAGCGCTGGTGCGAATGGCCTGGTCAAGATCGGTAGCGGTGATGGCGAGGCGCTCGCCCTCGGCTTCAAGGAGAAAGTTGGAGAGAATCGGGATAGTGGTTTTGCGTTCGACCACGCTTTGCGTGGCTGTGAGTTCTCTCACCAGATCCTGTCGGCTTACGGTGATCTCCATTGCTGCCCCCTGCGCAGCCGGCTTCTCCACTTCGGCTTCAACCAACGGCATACGCCCACCCCTCGCTCCGGAAGCCTGCTCTCCGCTCTCGGCCTCACTCTACCACTTTGACGGCGAGCGGAAGCGGCTGAGTCTGTTCCCTTTGATTGTATTCATCTCTTTGCTCTGTGAAAGGTGGAAAACATGGGGGGAATGCGGAATTTTATGCGGAATTAGCCGGCGGCTCCCAGGCAGATGGCGGGGCTGACAACGCTGGTTTATGAGTCCGGGCCTCGGGCAGCACAAAGTTTGCCGCGATCGAGAGCGACGATCTGTTCTGAATGAAATTACCTTTCTTAAAGGACAGTAGTCCCCGTAGGGCGCGAGGAAAAGTAGGAATACGGGAGAAGTGGTTGGGAGGCCAATGTGTTTGCGTGTGGATGGGATTTCTAAATCGGGGGAGTGGATTCGCGGAGATTGGGGAAAAAGCGGTGGGGCGTGCGGTTGTCATGCTGTGTTTCCCACGGCTCGCACAGGGGAGAGAAAAAGGGGTGTGGATACACGGTGGATTGTGTGCACTGCGCGCCGGGGTGCTTGTGCATGTTGAGGTTGCAGCGGAGGGTAAATCCACAGCGTGCGGGCGACAGTGCAATTCTGATTGGCTGCGCGGCAGGTGTTTGGAGGGTGGCATTCAGCTCGGTTTGCGGCGGGAAGCGGCCGAAGGAGGCTTCCCAATCCAGTACCAGCGGTGCGGCGAGGGGAATGTGGGACAGGCAGTGGTCGTGCATTCTTTCTAGACTTGAAGGGGGCACTGGATAGGGGACCTTGGCGCGATGCCGATCGATATTGCACGGCTGGAAAGCCTGCTGGAGCAGATGTCGGCTGAAGACGCGCCGGGTCGTGAATTCTGCGAAGCAATTGCGGAGCTGGCGCGGACGGGCCGGTTTGCCGAGCTGCGTTCCGTGCTTCCCGTGGTGCTCTACGAAGAGCTGTGGGCGCGCTACAGGCAGGATCCCGGCCGCTTTGTGGCAGGCTGGAAGAATCTTGGCCTGGAGATGCGGCAGGGCTTTATTCATCATGCGCGGCAGCGGCTGACGCAATTGACGCGGCTGCAGCATGAATCGAAGGCGGGCGAGGCGCCGGCGTGGCAGGAGATTCAGCGGGCGCTGGACGGACAGCAGAACGACCTGCTGCGAGCTGCCTTTGCCAAGGAGCAACTGGAGCTGATTGAGCCGGCAGTGCTGCGGGCGACGCACCTGCGTGAGTGCGTGGTGGCGACGCCCTGCTCGGAGGAAGCGGACCGTTATCTGGATGAGGCCACGCGCTGCTATTTCCTGGGGCTGTTTACGGCCTGCGCGGTGATGTGCCGCTCAGTGCTGGAAGAAGCCGTGAAGCAGCGGCTGCCGGCAGGGCTGGCGCGGCTGGTGCACACACGCTACCGGAATGCGGCGACGCTAGGAAACCTGCTGCACGAGGTGAACAACAACCTGCATTTAACAGGGATCGATCCCGATTTTCCGCGCCTCGCCAACAAGGTAAACGATGCGGGCAAGAAAGCCGTGCACCAGGGACTGCTCTCAGAAGATGAGGCACGCGAGTGCCTGCAAAATGCTCGCGCGGCGCTGGAGCTGCTGCTGCGCGACTAAAATTTGAGCCGCTGCTAGAATTCCTTCATGGTGAGACCCGCGCCGACCAGGAAGGCAGCACTCGTTTTTGTAGCGGGTGCGCTGGTCCTTTCCGCGATTCTCATGGTGGAAGAATACGAGACCCTGCATGGGAGCGCACGCTTCAGAAATCTCCTCGAAGTGCAGGTATGGATTACGGTGGCGATGATGGCGGCACTGGGTGCGCTTGGGCTCATTGCGGGCGTTCTCTCGCGACGGCGCAAATCGGAAGACCCGTGCTGACGGACGAAATAGTGAGACGATTCGCAGTTGCCGCGCTGTTGGTCTCATCCTGGGCAATTCCGCAGGCAGGGGCGCAATCGGCCGGCGCGCCCGCGTTTGAAGTGGCCACCATCAAGCCGGTGGACCCAGATGCGAGCAAGGGCCGCTATATCGTGATGCAGGGCGCGGACCGGTTTGTGGCGAAAAACTACACGGTGAAGCTGCTGATCGCGGCGGCTTA
This sequence comes from Acidobacteriaceae bacterium, assembly GCA_030041045.1. Taxonomy (GTDB): domain Bacteria; phylum Acidobacteriota; class Terriglobia; order Terriglobales; family Acidobacteriaceae; genus Telmatobacter. The sequence goes on along the minus strand of JASHOQ010000026.1, from coordinate 78,198 downwards.
CGATCTGAATCCGCGTGAGATTTCCGGCGGACCCGATTGGATGGACTCCGATCACTACGACATTCTTGCCGCAACGCCGGGTGCGACGCGGCCCAGCCACGATGAACAGATGGCCATGCTGCGCAACCTGCTGGCTGACCGGTTCAAGCTTAACTTTCATCGCGAAGCGAAGGAGTTTTCCATTTACGCATTGAAGATAGCGAAAGACGGACCAAAGTACGGCCATGGCGACGGGCCGGGGCTGAAGCCGAGCACGTCGGCTGATCCGCCGGCGCTGATCAGCACCGTGTATCCGGACCACATGCATTTGCCGGCGCGCAACGCGACCATGGCGGATTTTGTCAGCATGCTGCAGCGCGCCATGCTGGACCGCCCAGTGGTGGATGAGACGGGGCTCGCGGGACGGTTTGACTTCGATCTCGAGTGGGCGCCGGACGAGACGCAGTTCGGCGGCGAGGTTCCCGTGGCGCCGGCCGACGCGCAGGCCCCGCCGCTGTTCACGGCCCTGGCGCAGCAGCTGGGACTGCGCCTGGAAGCGACGCACGGGCCGGTCGAGGCGCTGGTGGTGGACCAAGTGGAGCGGCCGGGGGCGAACTGAGCCGCATTTGCGCGCAGATCTCCCCGAAGGGTGAAAGACAGCGCAGAGCAACCGAGGCCGCACGAACGTAGGCTGGGCGGATTTTATACTGATAATTCCATGTCCTACACGGCGGCCATTGAACAATTGAACGCCATGACGCCGGAGCTGTACACGCGCGCCGGGCATCCGCGGCACAAATTTTCGCTGGAGGAGATCCGCATCCTGCTCGCTGCGCTGGGCAATCCGCAGAAGCAGTTCCCTTCCGTGTTGATTGCCGGCACCAACGGAAAAGGGTCGACGGCGGCCACGCTGGCTTCGATTCTGCAAAGCGCGGGATTGCGTACCGGGCTTTATACCTCGCCGCACCTGGAGCGGGCCAACGAGCGCATGCGCATGGGCGAAGCACGCTCTCAGGGGGCCGAGATTGACGACGACGCGTTTGCCCGCAGTTTTTTCCAGGTTCTGGACGGGGCGCATCGGCTCGTCGAACAAGGCCGGCTGCCGCAGTTTCCCAGCTATTTTGAGATTCTCACCGCGCAGGCGTTTCTGCATTTCGCCGCAGAGCGCGCCGAGATTGCGGTGCTGGAAGTGGGGATGGGAGGGCGGCTGGATGCGACCAACGTGGTCGATCCGCTGCTTTCCGTCGTCACCGACATCTCGCTCGATCACATGGAGTGGCTGGGGTCGACCATTGCCGAAATCGCGCGCGAGAAGGCGGGCATCCTGCGTCGCGGCGGAACGATGATCACGCTGCCGCAGCATCCGGAGGCGAACCAGGTGCTGGGCGAAGTGGCCGCGGAACTGGAGGTGCGCGCGGTGAGCGCGGTGCCCTATATGCCGGCGACGGCCCACGCCGAGGGGGCCTACCCTGTGGAAGCGCTGGGCGCGGAGATTTCCGTGGACTCGCCGCTTAAGGGCGCGCACCAGCATCGCAACCTGGCGCTGGCCATGGCCACAGCCGTGGAGCTCAATCGCAGTTTCGGTTTCCCGGTAACGCCGGCGGCGATCGAAGCGGGCATCCAGCAGACGCGCTGGCCAGGACGATTGGAGCGGATCGAGGCGAATGGGGTGGAGTGGATTCTCGATGTGGCGCACAACCCGGCGGGCGTGTGGGCGCTGCGCGCCGGTCTGCGCCCGATTCTTCGCGAGGGTCAGCCCCATGCAGTGGTTTTCAGTTGCCTGCGCGACAAGCCAGTGCGCGAGATGGCGCAGATCCTGTTTCCGCTGTTTGACCGGGTGATTCTGGCGCCGATCCAGGCGGCGCGCGCGGCGGCGATGGACGACCTGCTGGCGGCGGCGCAGTCGACCGGAGTTCCGGCGACGACCGCGGCGAGCGTGCGCCAGGCGCTGGCGATGGCGACCGAGCGCGCCGCGGGAGGCACCGCGGTGATCTCAGGCTCGGTCTATCTTGTGGGCGAGGCGCGAGGGATTCTGTTGCGCGGGATGAGCGGACAAGAATGGAACGCGCAGGGATGAGGCGGCGGCCCAACCCGGTTCCGCAGTTTCACCGCTGGTGCTCGAACCTGGTGCAGGCCCCGGCCATGTTCACGACCACGGGAGTCTTGGGCTCGCTCGCGCTGCTGGTTTCATTTTTCGACAAAAGCGGCCGCACGCAACACCGCATTGCGCAGGTGTGGGCGCGCATGTGCGTTTGGATTGCGGGCGCTCGGGTGACGGTGCAGGGCGCGGAAGGGCTCGCCGCGTTTCCCGTGGCCGTGTATGCAGCCAATCACACCTCATACATGGATACGCCGGTGGTGTTTGCCGCGCTGCCCTTTCAGTTTCGCATCCTGGCGAGGAAGAAACTTTGGCGATGGGCATTCATCGGCTGGTATCTGAGCCGCTCGGGCCAGATCCCCATCGATACCGAGAATACGCACGCCACGCTTTCGAGCCTGGGCGCGGGAGTGCGCACTCTGCGCGCGGGCCTGCCGCTGTTTGTGTTTCCCGAGGGCGGGCGAACGCCGAACGGGGAGCTGCAGCCGTTTCTTGCCGGCGCGGCGTATCTGGCCATTCGCGCGCAGGTTCCACTGGTGCCCATCGCGCTGGAAGGCGTGTACGAACTGCTGCCCATCCACACGCACCATTTTTATCCCGGCAAAGTGGCACTGCGCGTGGGCGAGCCCATCTCCACCAAAGGCATGACGGTGCGGCAGACTGAGGAGCTGACGGCGCGGCTCAAGGCGGCGATTGAGGCGATGCTGGAGCCCGCGCAAAGAGAAATCGAAACTCCGAGTTCCGCGCGGTAATCAGGGAGATCATCACAGTAGCGATGCGAAGCTAAGCGCATCCTGGATCCCGTGCGCAAAGATGAGGGGCAGCGCTTTGCGCTTCCAGGCGTAAGAAAGAGCGGGTCGAGAGAATGAATGGTGAGCGCGAGAGCGCCGTGCCAGCCGCCGCGCTTTGCCGCGTGCGGGAATCGGAGCGGGCCGGCTTTCCCGCGTCCAGCGGGCGCGAGGCGGGCGAACGCAGCGAGGAGTGTATTAACCAAGTAGTTAACAGTTTAGCGATAAACTAATTGTGCACGCAACTCGGCCGTGAGAACTGCGCCACGCCGGACGCCGCGCATTTCCGTTCCCTGCAGCAGGCAAATTACACTTGTCTTCGCATGGTATGCATTGCCATTCCGCAGCCGAGCGTGGACATGGAGTACAACGGGCGCTCGCTGCCGGCGTATGTAAAGGCGCTCGAGGCAGCCGGCGCTGAGGCGCTGGTGGTGCCGCTGGATGCGCCGCAGGACCGCGTGGCCAAAATGCTCGCGGGGGTACAGGGGATTCTGCTGCCCGGCAGCCGGTTCGACGTGGACCCGCAGCGCTACGGCGAGCAGCCGATTGCCGCGTGCGGGCCGGCGGATGCGGCGCGGACGGCGGTCGACGAGCTGCTGTTGCAGGACGGGTTCAATCTCCGCAAGCCGATTCTGGCCATCTGCCACGGCACGCAGACGCTCAACGTGTGGCGGAACGGGTCGCTGATCCAGGACCTGCAAACGGGAGTGAATCATCAGCCGGGGCGCACGGTGGTGGAGGCGCATCCGGTGGAGATTCGCCCGGGAACGCGGCTGTCAGGGCTGTTCGAGCCGAGCGGGGACGCGCGGGCGCCTGGCGTGGCGCGGGTGAACTCGAGCCACCACCAGGCGATTCGCACGCCCGGCGATCAGCTGCGGGTGAGCGCGGTTTCGCCGGGCGACGGCGTGATCGAGGCCGTGGAGCTCGATTCCCCGGAGCATTTTGTCGTGGGCGTGCAGTGGCATCCGGAGCGGACTTGCGCGGAAAGCGCACTCTCGCGCGCCCTCTTTGGTGCGTTGGTGCGCGAGGCCGAGAGGTGGCAGGCGCCGAAAATCAGCGATTCAGTTACAGAACCGACCGGCAAACCCAGGGCGAAAACGGCTGCACGCGGATGAGCCAGACGGTTCGGGATTCGTTACCGCGCGTTGGCTCGCGGCTGAATGTGCGGCTGGCCGCCGCAGAGCTCGAACCGCTGGACGAGGCGACGACGGCGCAATTTGAGGCCTATTTCACATTGCTTTTGCGCTGGAATTCCAAAATCAATCTGACGGCGATCCGCGGCGAGGACGCGATCCTGTCGCGGCATTTCGTGGAGTCGATTGCCTGCGCGCGGGCGCTGCCGGCGGAGATCGCGAGCCTGCTCGATTACGGATCCGGCGCCGGGCTGCCGGGGATTCCCATTGCGCTGTGCCGGCCGGGGATTGCGGTTACGCTGGCAGAGTCGCAAGCGAAGAAGGCAGCGTTTCTGCGCGAAGCGGTGCGGGTTTTGGGGATACAAGCAATAGTGCATGAGGGGCGCGCCGAGGCGCTGCGGGAAAAGTTCGATTGTGTGGCGTTGCGCGCCGTGGATCGGATGGCTGCAGCAGTGAAGGCTGCCGGCGAACTGACGCGCGCGGGCGGCTGGCTGGCAGGGATCACCACGGACGGGGAGTTTGCAGCGATACGCGAGGCAGCGGGCCCGGGCTTCAAATGGAGTGAGCTTCTGCGATTGCCGGGCGGGCAACACCGGGTGCTGGCGCAGGGACAGAAACTGCCATGAGAGATTCAGTTAAATGACTGACATATAATGAGTTATACACGAAAAGGAGAGCTTTCTTTCCGCCCCAGGCAAGCCGTGTGAACGCCCTCTTTGGCGCAGAGCCACGGGTTCGAAACGGAGCGCTGGCGGTGCCAATCCAGCCTCTGGTGACTTTGGTGTTCCACGTGGAACTTTGGCTGCCTCGAGCCTCGGATGTTTCCCGTGGAACAGTGTCGGCCATCGTTCGCATGGGACTCGTTCCGAAGCGGGAATCGGTGAGCGGCCGAGGGTCAGGAAAATCGACTTTTCCACCGGAGGGGGTTTTTGCGGCGAACCGAGTGGGCATTCCCGGGAATTTGGGCAATTCCTTCCCGGGAAAAGGGTTGCGCGGCGCGACGCGAGGCGGCCACGTTGCGCTTTCCACAGGGCGGGCGAGTTCTCCACAATCGAATTGGCTGCTCGAGCGGGCGCTTGCGTTTTAGTCTGAAAGACCATGGGCAGAATTCTCGGCGTGGTCAATCAGAAGGGGGGCGTCGGGAAGACCACCACGGCGATCAACCTGGCCGCATGCCTGGCGCTCGAGGGGCTGAAAATTCTGCTGGCGGACTGCGATCCGCAGGCCAATGCGTCGTCGGGGCTGGGGCTGCAGCGCGACGACAACAGGCACTCGATTTATGACGTGATGGTGGGCAACAGCACGGCTGAACTGGTGATATTGCCTACCGAAATCGAGCAATTGCGGCTGCTGCCCGGCTCGAAAAACCTGACCGGAGCCAATATCGAGCTGGCCGGCGCGGAGGATCGCGCGGTGCGCCTCAGGAAGGCGCTAGCCCCGGTGCGAGACGCGTATGACTTGGTGATTCTCGACTGCCCGCCGGCCCTGGATCTGCTGACAGTGAATGTGCTTTCCTCCGCGGAGTTGCTGATTGTGCCTATGCAGGCGGAGTATTTTGCCCTGGAGGGGATCTCTGAGCTGGTTTCGACGCTGGAACGGGTGCGGTCGGCGTTCAACCCGGCGTTGACCATTGAAGGCGTACTGCTGACCATGTACGATGACCGGACCAATCTGGCGCAGCAGGTGACGGAGACACTGCGCGAGTACTTCAAAGAGCGGCTCTACCGAACCGTGATTCCCCGGAATGTGCGCCTGGCCGAGGCACCCAGCCATGGGAAGCCTGTGGCGCTGTACGATGCACGGTCGCGGGGCGCCGAGGCTTATTTTGAGATGGCGCGGGAGTTTCTGGAGAGGAGTGGATTGGAGAGCCCGCGCGATTTGGAGCGCAAAGCGCAACTGGCGGAACGCGCGACAACGGCTCGAGTGCGCTTCTGGCCGTATTCCTGAACGCTACTGCACTGCGGACTCACTTTTTGGATTATGGTGTTGCCTGCATTTAAATTGCCTGCCCTGGTTGAATTGAAGGAAGAACGACAATGACGACTCTGGCGACCGATCCTAAACGGCGCGCCTTGGGCAAAGGTTTGGATTCCTTGCTGCCGCGGGCGCATACACCGGCCGAGCCCGGCGCGGAACTCGAAGGCGGAAAGCCGCGCGAGATTGCTCTCGAGCTGATTGACCGCAACCCCTACCAGACACGCACGCAGGTCGACGACGATCGGCTGGCCGAGCTGGCTGCCTCCATCACGGCCAATGGCGTGGTGCAGCCGGTGCTTGTACGGCCGCTGCAGAACGGCCGCTTCCAGCTGATCGCCGGCGAGCGGCGATGGCGGGCGTCGCAGCGGGCGGGCAAGCAGACCATTCCGGCCATTCTGCGCCAGGTCTCGGACGAACAGGCGATGGAGATCACTATCGTAGAGAACCTGCAAAGGGCCGACCTGAACCCGATTGAGCAGGCACGGGCGTTTGAGCGGCTGTCGCGCGAATTCCACATGACCCAGGAACAGATGGCGCAGCGGACGGGTAAAGATCGTGCCACGGTGGCGAATTTTCTGCGGTTGCTCAAACTGCCGAGCGGCGTGCAGGCGCGCGTGGAGGCGGGCGAATTGAGCTTCGGTCATGCGCGGGCGCTGCTGGCGCTTGAACACGCGGAAGAGATCCAGAAAGTCGCGCAACGCACAGTCTCACTTTCGCTTTCTGTTCGCCAATTGGAAAGCTATGTCCAGGGGCTGATCCATCCGGAGCGCCAGGAGAAGCCGGAAGCCAAAGCGGAGCCGCCGGTCGATCCCAACGTACGCGAGGCGCAGGTGCAACTGCAGCAGGCGCTGGGGTTGAAGGTGACCATCGAGGACCGCAACGGCAAGGGAAAAGTGATCATCGAGTACGCGCGGCTGGAGGATTTCGACCGGCTGATGGAGAAGATTGCAGGAAACAGGGAGTAGGGAGTAGGGAACAGGGACCAAGGGAGCCAAAGACGGTCCGGAAGGCGGTGCTTATCCAGGTTCGTTGCGCTTGGTCTGTGTTCTCTCCCTATCGGAAAATCTGATATGTAGATTATCTGAGAGTCTGATTCTTATGCGCAGTGTTTCGATCAGCGTAACCGAGGCCTCCCGGAACTTTGCCGACTGCATCAACCGCTCGCGCTACCAGGGAACCACGTTCATTCTGCACAAAAACGGAGTGGCTGTGGCGCGGCTCGTGCCGGAAGGCAAGTTTAAGAAGGAGCAAGATTTGGAGCGAGTGCCAATGGTGGCAGAGCGTCCCGTGGAGGAGCCGTCTCCGGGCCAATTGGAGCCTACAAATCCGCCGCAGCCACGGGCGATCTGGTAGAGCGGAACGCCCAAATCCATTGCGTTTGGGCTAAGGCTTCTTGGCAGTGACGTCTTGTTCCTTCCAAACCCAATGGTTGTCCGTCGCGGCACGTGCGAACCTATCCGGCAGCTGGTCAACGACCTCGACGATGCGTTTATCGCCGCTGTTCTCGGAGTAAGCGATAAGAATCATGTTGTCCAGCTTCGCTGCGGAGTAGTGGACAAGTATCTCGGAATGGGCGAAATATTTCGGCTCGGGGTTCAGCAGAGTGAGGATCTTCGATGCGTCGCCAGAATTCGGATAGCGGAGAACGATTGTGCCGAATTGGACCGTCCCCTCCTGATGAAGAGACCGATAGCGAAAGTCCCAGCCAGAGACTGCTGGTCTGGCGGCGAGCAACTGTGAGCTGACTTGGCGCGCGACCAATTTGCGCAATTCGGACGCATCCCGCGGGTCGACACTCATTTCGGGCGCAATGCCATTCTCCGTCAATGCCTCGCGAATTTCGCTTGCCGCAAACAAAGATGGCGACTGGACCGATTGCGCCAAAGCGGGTGCGATGGAGGCAAGTAAGAGAGCCAGGCCTAAGGAATGCATGCGGGTCGGGCGGCAAGCGGAATTCACGGTGCCTTCTTGAGCGGCGGACGGTGCGATGCCTTGTACTCGATCTTCAGCCGCCCAGATTGGCCAATCGAATCGAGCTGCTGGTCGCGGTCTTTGCCTGATGGCGCCATCAGCGAGATGAGTAGGTCATTGAATCTGGTGAAACCTTCCGGCCCGATGATCTCGATGCACCCGATCGTCGCGAAGATCTCAGTGTTGTTATCCGGGCCATCATGGATCAAAAAACTTCCGAACACCTGCCAGGCCCCGTTCTCCGGCGAATTCGCGCTGTGAACCTTGTAAGTAGGAATCCATCGCTTGATGTGGTAGACCTGGTGATTTTTCAGGCCCACGACTCGGGCCGTCTTACCGTCAGTGCAATGGACTCCGAATCGAAAAACCGGCACTTTCTCCCGCACTTCAGCCTTCTTTTCGTCGGTGCCGAGCACGGTCATCTCGTAAATCGGGATAATGAATAATCCCAGCTTAGCGCCGGCCGGATATGCCCACGTAGGACCCTCTCCGATCGGCTCTCCGCCCACAATCAAAGTCACGTTTCGCATGGATCGCTCGCTGCGCGAAATGTTGGCACCAATTATGGCATAACTCCCAAAAGGGGTTTACGGTGGGCTTAGCGCCGGGACGACCGGCGGAAGCGCAGGACTTTGCGCGCGGCGGCGACTTCTTCCTGCACCGATTTCCAGTCCGTTTGCACCGGAGCCGATGCACTGGCTTGCCAGCCCGCGGCATTTTCCAGGAAGGTGTGAGCGGCCGCGGCATCGTCCGCGGCAAGCGCCTGGCGGGCGGACTCAATGGATTTGCCGAGCTGCTGGTCGGCGATCTGGCGCAGGCGGGCGCCGAGGCGCTGGACGATTTGGCCTCCCGAGACCTGAGCTCCGGGCACTGCGCCTCCGGACAGAGTTGGTGCGGCAGGGTTCTCTGCAGTGAGCCTCTGGAAGAGCGCTGCGGACTCGGGCTCATTCAATGCCGCGTAGACCGAGCCGATGGAGGCGAGCCGCGCCGCTTCAAGCTCGCGCGTGGCGGTGAGCGATTCGAGCGCAGCCTGAATGCGGCGGGAGCGGCGGACGCCGGCGGGCTCGGACTGGATAAGGCCGATGGCGGCGTCAAAGAGCTCCATTTCGCGGGAGCGCTCGATTTCGTCGAGCACCTGGTGGACGCGCTTTTCGAGAACTGCCTGCTTGTGTGTGGCCTCATCTAGCTGGCGGCGGAGGGCAGGCTCGTCGACGCGCTCGAGAACGGGCGGCAGGAGCTTGAGAGCAGCTTCGTAGTCTTCCGCCTCGAGCAGCTGCTTGGCTTCAAGAAAGGTGCGCTCGACGAGATCCTGGGAGATGCGCTCGGCGGCGGCGGAGCGCGCCAGGTTGAGCAGTTCACTCATTTCCGGCGAGGAGAAGCCCTCTTTCTCGCACTGCTCCAGCACCTTGGCGGTTTCGAGATAGAGATGGTCCTCCAGCAGCGCGCGGGCCTTGCGCAGGTAGTCGGCCAGCACCTGCTCTCGCTGCTCGCGCGTGAGGCGCTGGGCGATGGCGGACTCGAGCTTGAGAAGATCTTCGTTGCCGGGAAGCTGAGCGAGCGCCTCGCGAATGCGGGCGAGGGCTTCGACCGGCGGAAGATGGCGGCAGGCGTCGCTTACCTCGGCCACGAGGCGTTTGCGCTGGTGCTCGCGCAGACGCGGCTCGAGCTGAATCTTGAGGCGAAGCAGCGTGGGTTCGGTGGGAAATTTCTCCAGGGCTACGGCCACTTCGGCCGCGACTTCCTGCACGAGCTCGAAGGAGAGAGCGACGGCGGCTTTTTCCTGGAGATCGTTGACGAGGCGTTTGCGCTCCTGCTGGCGTTGCAGGCTGCCGAGCTCGTCTTTGAGGCGCAGCAGCTCGGCATCGGCGGGCGCCAGGTCTTCGGCTTCCGTGATGGCGCGAAACGCCTCGGTGAGGCGGGCCGCGGAAAGGCTTTCCTGCGCCTGATTGAGCAGCGTGCGCAGTCGCGCCTTGCGGCGCGCTTCGTCGACCTCCTGATCGAGAACCTTGCAGATGGCGACGATGCGCGTGTCGGTGCGGTCGAGATCGGCCGCTTTGCCGGCGAACTCGCGCGCCAGCTCAAAGTTGCCGGAGTGGCGGGCGGATTCAGCATCGCGCATGAGGCGCTGAATCTGGTCAAGAGTTTGTTTGCCGGTATTCGCCTGGGCCAGAAGCGCGGCGATCTCAGCGTTCTCAGGTTCGAGATGAAGAGCCTCGGTGCAGTAAGCAATGGCCGGCTCCCAGTTGCGCACGGCGAGAACCTCAAGAGCCGCGCGCTTCAACTGCTCGATGCGCTCGCGCGTTTTTTGCAGGTTGAAGTACTGGTCCACGCTGCCCATCAACTGCTTGGCTTCAACGTGCTGGCTGTTCATGCGCAGGAGCTGGCTGAGCAGGCTGCGGGCTTCAACGTAGTTTTGCGCGGCCACAGCTTCCTGCGCCTGGGCAAAGAGCTCGGACACGCGCTCGATCTTCAACTGCGAGCCGACGCCGTTCAGATCGGCGGCCATATCGCCGGCGTGGGCGTAGCGCTCGAACGGGTCCTTGGCGAGGGCGCGGGCGATGACCTGCTCGAGGAACGGCGGGTACGCGGAAAGATATTTCGAGAGCGGCGGAGGATTCTCCTGAAGAATCTGATGGAGGATCGCCGGGTACTCGGCGTCAAACGGCAGAGCCCCGGTGACGATCTGGTAAAGCATCACGCCGGTGGAAAAGATATCGGAGCGGCCGTCGAAGGGTTCGCCGCGGAGCCGTTCGGGGGCCATGTAGGCGGGCGTACCCACGAGCGTACCGGTGCGGGTCATGGCGCGGTCGACAAGCGCCCCTTGTTGCTGGCCGGTGCGGGCAATGCCGAAGTCGAGGAGCTTGACCAGGCCGTCGCGCTGGACAATCACATTAGCCGGCTTGACGTCGCGATGGATGATGCCCTGGAGATGCGCGTAGGCGAGCGCGGAGCAGACCTGCTCGATGATGTCGAGCCGGGCGCCGAGATGAGGCGGCTCCTGCAGGCGGATGATCTTGTCGAGAGGCTCGCCGTCAAGGAACTCCATGACGATGTAAGGCAGGCCCTCTTCATCGCCGAAGTCGTAAACGGTAACGATGTTGGGATGGCGGAGATTGCCCGTCTGGCCGGCTTCCTGATAGAAGCGCTTGAGCATTTCCGCGTCGCCGGAGAAGCCTTCGGTGAGGGTCTTGATGGCGACGTCGCGGCCGATGCGAGGGTCGCGCGCACGGTAAACCACGCCCATGCCGCCCTGCCCCAGCACGCCGACAATGTCGTATTTTCCGATCCGTTCCGGAGCCGGCTTACCCTGGCCGTTCACTCAGGTCTCCTGCTTAAGGGAAAAAACTGCGGGGCCCTTGTCCGCCCGGTGCGCGGTCCGCTCTATTCCTTCGGCGCTTCCAGGCCAATGTCGCGGAAGTTGAACTGATCGGCGAGGAACTTGCGCGCGCGCAGCCGCTCGGGTGAATCCGCGACCGGGGTGGAATCAAGATAAAGAATGTAGAGTTCGGCCGCACCGTCGTTGTCGCCGTTGGCGGCCCTGCGGTCGGCGCGGGCGAGGACGATGGCGGGCAAACCGGCCACCTGATCTCGGGCCTTGGCGATCAGCTCGTCGCGCGCCTTGTACTCATCGGTCTCGAGGAAATCGTTGTCGTTGGGGATTGCGCCCTCATTGCGCACACCGCCGGTGTCATCCGGCTTTACATCCTGCAGCGTGAAGTACTCCTGGGGCGCGTCGCTGCGGATGGGGATGGTCTGCACCACCTCTTCGCCGGCGCTGTCGAGGATGCGGAACTGGAGGGCGACGACGATTTTGAGGTGATAGTTGATCTGCGAATACGTGTAGGGGCGCTCAACGTCCTGCATTTTCGTCTTGGGAATCTCGTCGAGCTTGGCGTGAAGATCTTCCACAGTCTTCTCGTCGGCCTGGACGGTGTCCTCGGCTTTCTTGATGTCGCCTTTCTTGCCCTTGGCCTGCGCGCCCTCGAGCACACTGCGCGCGGCCTCGAGATCGTTGTTGGCCTTTTCGTAGTCGCGGTTCACCTGGAGCCAGGCGTCGTTGGGTATCTCCTCCTGGCCGAAGCGGTACTTCGATTCCTTGGGGACGATCTCCTCGGACTTGGTCATCTCGTGCTGGAGGACGTCCCCGACCATCTGGAAGTTGGGCTGCACGGGGGTGGTGTCCTGGGGGCGAACCACCTTGACATCGAGGCCGGAGGATTCGAGGCCGGTGGCGAGCGAGTCAGTCAGCTGCTGGGCGAAATCGATGGCGTCGCGGCGGGAGGTCTGATCGCGGAAATCCACTTTGACCGAGAGGCGCGATTTGAGCAGATGCGCGGCGCGCGCGGTGGTGAGCTCGTCGTGGATGGCGCCGGAATCAGTCTGCGATTTGTACTGGAGCGCCTCCGTGAGGTAGACCCAGCCGACGTTGACGCCGGTGCCGTCTGGTTTTTCCGCGTAGCGCTTGCCCTGCGCCAGATCATAGGAGCTCAAATCCTCGCCCAAGATGGCGATCCGGTCCTGGAGGGCGGGATCGCTGGTGATGGCGAAGCAGCGCTGGAGATAGGCGTAGGCGAGGCGGATGCCGGATTCGTCGCCGATGCCGTTGATGGGCTCGTGAGCTTTCTGCAGTCCGGCGGCGGCTTGCTCGGCCGCGGGAACGTAACGGTCCTTGAGCGCTGCGAGGCGATCGGTGATGAGCGCGTGTTGATCGGGCGGCAGGTCGTCGAGGACTTCATAGGCAGTGATGATGTCGCCGCTGCCTTCGGCGGTCTGGCTTTTCTGCGTGGCGTCATCGGCGGCAGCCTTGTTGGCGGCGATGAGAGCCTGCTCGCGTGCGTCCTTCAGCAGGGCCTCAGTATCGGGACCGGCGACGACGGCTTCGGCTTTCTCGAGTTCCTTGACCGCGCCGGGCCAATCGGGCTGCTCTTCGAGGACCTTGGCGTGCGCGACGAAGAGGCCGGAGATCGATTGCAGATCGGTAGCGATACGCGGATACTCGGGCGCGAAGACGCGGACGGAGGCGATCTCGGCCGAGGCGTCGTCAGGGCGATGCGCAGCGATCGAGGATTCCGTGTTTTTGAGGATGGATTCGAGAGCGGCGCGCGCCTGCTTGGTCTGGGATTCGGCCGCCGTGACCTCCGCAGTGGCCGGCTCGACGAGAAAGGCGCCGTCGGCCAACTGTTCCGCGGCAACCAGGTTGGCGTAACCGGCGGTCTGCTGTTTGAGGGCCTGCTCAAAGGCGGCGAGCTTGTCCTGGGCCGCGGCGCTCAGAGCCAGGACTTCCGTGTGAATCTTCTGGCCCAGGCCGGCGATGGAGGCGTCACCAGCCACGAGAGAGGCGGCCTTGTCGTCAGCCTGGCGCGCGCCGGCGAGCTGGGCGTAGTCGGGGGCGCTTGAGGACTTTGCCGTCTGATAAGCGGTGAAAGCGCTGCCGGCTGCCTGCATGTATAAAGCGGCCATGGACTTGCTCGCTTGCGCAAGATGGGTGCCGGCGGGGTAAGCGGTGAAGTAAAGCTGCCATCCGGCAATGCTGGCGGTGCGGTCGGCGCGCAGGTACTCAGCCAGCTCCTTGTCGGGAGCGGGAACGAAGACGATCAGGACGCCGGGCTTGAGGGGCGCAATCTGCGTGGTGGAGGGATCGGAGCCGGAGACGACGGAACCGGCGATGTCGGTCTTCTCGACGAGATCGGCGGCGGAAAACGAGCCGCCCTTATCGAACTTGATGTTGGCGGGAACCACGCAAGCGGGCGGCGTCTCTGGCTGCGTGAGCATGAGCACGCCATCGGCGGTGCGCTCGACAGTCATGCCGGTCGAGAGAACGACTTTACCAAGGCGATGATAGACGTTCTTGTCGATTCCCGATGTTTGGCCCGTGGTGGTGTCACCGCAGAGCAGAAGCTCGTTCTTGCCGCCGAGGACGAAGTCGGTGATCTGCTGGTAGTTTTGCCCGTTGGGGCCGGGATAAATCTCGATGGCGTTAAGGCCGGCGTTTTTGGCTTGCGCTGGAAGGGAAACGAAAGGCAACGCGAAAAGGCAAACAAGCAAAAAAAACCGTCTAAGCCGCCCGGCGTACGGTGGAAGATGAGGCGACATGTTCTTATCCTCGGAGAGACTTCGTCTGGGGCCCTCCCGCGGCGGGAAAGCGTCCCATAAGCTTGTGTTATAATTCGCTCCACTGTATCAAGTTCCGCTCATAAAGCGCAATAAAAATCAGTAGATTCATCGATCTACGGCGTTCTGGAAAAAGGCTTGAGCCGAGGTCAGAGTGCAAGGCCTTTGCTGCTTGCGCCGGCTTAAGGGCTTTGGCCTTAGGCTGCAGCATTTCCTCAAACGCTCCTTGGATCGCTCGAGGATTCGCCGAGGAACCATGGATCCATCGCCCTCCAGCACGCTCTCCGGGGCTTCGGCGGAGACGCTCGCGGACAAAATGGCGCAGGAGCCGGCGCAGGGAAAAATCGAGATGGTTCTCCGCTTCTGGGGAGCAAACGGCCGCAGTGCGGAGACGGGCGACAACGGGCCGGCGAATTCGCCCGGGAATCCGCTCGGCCATCATCCCGGAGTGCTGGCGCTGATTGAAGATGCGGTGGCGTCGAAGCGGGGGGTGTTTGTTTCCTCGCGCGAATATCTGTATGTCTCGCGGCTCAATCGGCCGGCCGACGCTCTGGTGGTTTCGCGACAGGTGCAACTGGGCTTGGAGGGGTTCCGCGCCCGGCACGGAAGCGGGCCGGTTGCGGTTTCTATTGCCATCGATGCGCGCGGAGGCGAACGGGCGGGCGGCGCGGAAGCAAAGGAGCCGGCGGGTCCGGACTCATCCAGCCAGGGCCAGGAGCCTCCGCACGACCCTCCACACGATTTGGTCACGCTGCTCAAGCTCTCCAAGCCGGCACAGATTCTGCTGACGCACGACCTGTGCCAGCAGGTGGCGGCGCTCAAAGGATTGCCGCTGCGTTCCTTTCCGGCGCGGTTTGGGGTTTACGAGTATCTGTGGACGGGCGAAGAAAAGCTGGACCTGTTGCAATCGGAGCCGCAACTGACGCTGGCGGCTCTGCCGATGGCGCAGGCGGCGAAGGAAAAGAACGGCGCGGCGAGCGAGGCGGCCACGACGACGAAGGCATTTGAGGCGCCGGCGATCCCTGCGGCAAAGGAAGAGCGACCGGAAGCGAAGCGCGGTTTGCCGCGCGCGTACACATTTGGCGGGGCGGGGCTCGCGGCTGTGATTGTGCTCGCGGCGATTGGCATTCATTTTGCGCAGAAGCCGGCAGCGAACCCGGCGCAGAACGCGACTTCGGCGCCGGCAGTCAACGCCGCGCCGATGGCCGGACCCGCGGCACCGGCTCCGGCGCCTCCGGCGGCAGCGGTACCCGTTTCGCAAGCAGCCGCCAAGCCACATGCCGCAAAGCCCTCTGCGGCCAAGCCGATTCCCACTCCGGAGGCGCAGGAGGCTAAGGCTCCTGCAGCGCCAAGCGCCGATTGCACCCTGGGCGCGGATGCATCGCGCTATGTGGGCCTCGCTGAGCAGAAGCGCGGGAGCGGCGACTACGCGAACGCCATTCGCATCTACCGCGAGGTGCTGGCCTGCGACCCGAACAACGCCGCCGCCCGCGAAGGCCTGGTCAAGGCCATGCAGGCCCAGCAGCAGCCGCAGTAGCCGGGGCGTGGGCCGAGTTATTTTCCGATGCAGAAGGTGGAGAAGATCAGGTTGAGGATGTCGTCGGGAGTAGTCTGCCCGGTGAGAGAGTCGAGGGCCCAGAGCGCGCGGTAAAGGTCGAGCAGGATCATCTCGTGGGGGATGCGAATCGCGTTAGCGTGGGCGGCGTCTTTGAGCGCGGCCAGCGCGGTGGCGACGGCCTGGTGCTGGCGAAGATTGGTGAGCATGCCGGGTTCGGCCGCGGCACCTCCGGTGGCCAGCGAAAGAATGCGCTCGCGCAGGGCAGCAATACCTTCGCCAGTAAGGGCGGAGGTGGAGATTGCGGGAATCTCGCGGCTGAGCCGGTATTCTTCAGGGGCTGAAGCCCCTTCGGTTTTATTGGCGGAGTTGATGTACGGGCTAAAGCCCGTACCTTTCAAAAAGGACGGCGTGTTGTCCGGGCTTAAGCCCGGACCTACCGTGCCCGGACTTGCCGAGCCCATGCCTGCAGAATCCTCGTCTGTGGGGCAACGATCTGCCGGGACAAGGTCGCATTTGTTGATGGCGATGAGCGCGGGACGGCCTTCCACTGCGGCAAAGAGACGGCGCTCTTCTTCATTGAGGGGTTGCGTGGCGTCGAGAACGATGAGCACGAGCGCGGCGTCGGCGAGAGCTTCACGGCTGCGCGCGACGCCGAGCTGTTCGGCTTCTTCGACAAGTCCCTGGGCGGCATCGCGCAGGCCGGCGGTGTCGACCAGCTCGAGAGGTATGCCGTCGAGGGCGATGCGCTCGGTGACCAGATCGCGTGTGGTGCCGGGCGTGGCGGTGACGATGGCGCGGTCGCGCTCCACCAGCCGATTGAAGAGCGAGCTCTTGCCGGCGTTGGGGCGGCCGACGATGGCGAGGGTGAGGCCGTCGTGCACCAGGCGGCCGCGGGCGAAAGAGCTCTCGAGCGCGGCGAGCGCGGGCGTGAGCGCGTCGAGGCGGCGCGCGATTTCATTTTGCGGTGTGACGTCCACGTCATCTTCGGCGAAGTCGATGCCGGCCTCGAGCAGGGCGATGAGCTCGACGAGGGATTGTTTCGCGGGTGCTACGCGGCGGCTGAGCGCGCCGCCCATCTGGCTGGCGGCCTGGCGCGCCTGGGTGAGGGTCTGCGCATCGATGAGATCGCGGACGGCTTCAGCCTGGGTGAGGTCGAGACGGCCGGAAAGAAACGCGCGCTGGGTGAACTCACCGGGCTCGGCGAGGCGCGCGCCGAAGCCGATGGCGCGGCGCAGAAGCAGCTCGAGGACGACGGGCGAGCCGTGAGCTGCAATTTCAACCAGATCTTCGGACGTATACGAGCGCGGAGCGGCGAAGAAGGTGACGAGGGCTTCGTCGATACGGATGCCTGAGATTTGTGCCTCATCGTGAAAGGCATTGTCCGCCCTTAAGGCATCTCCCTCCGCTTCCGCGGCCCAATCCATCACGTCGGCCAGGCGGGCGTGGGCGTGCTCGAGCGGCTGGCGCAGGCGGACCAGTTGCTCAGCGATGGATGCGGCCAGTGGACCGCTCAGGCGCACGATGCCGATGCCGCCGCGGCCGGGAGGCGTGGAGACGGCGGCGATGGTGTCGGTCGGCGGCTTTGCTCCCGCCTGCGGAATGGGTTCAGGTGTGCCCATGCGGACAAAACCATTGTAGGGAACAGTTCGACGAGGAATCGAGTTGGCGAGCCGGCGAGTTTGCGTCCGCTGTCGCGGACGTTCGCAGGTTCGCCTGCTTTGCTGCCCAAGGATGGACCTGATATAAAGGGCGGCGAAATGCGAATCCGCTACAGACACGAAGGAGCGATGGGCATGCGTGGGATGGCCGGAGCCGGATTGCGGATGCTGACAGGGATTGCATTGCTGCTGGGCGCGGGCGCGGTGAGCGCGCAGGAAGCGAAGACGGCGTTGCCGGCGCCGGTTCTCAACATGACGCCGGTAAAGCCGGAGAGCGTGGGGTTTTCTTCCGAGCGCCTGGAGCGGCTGCACGCACTCATCCAGGGCGAGATCGACCAGAAGCAGCTTGCCGGCGCGGTGACCATCCTGGCCCGGCACGGCAAGATCGTGGAGTATCGCGTGTATGGCGAAAAAGACCTGGCCGCGGGCACGGCCATGACCCGGGACACCATCTTCCGCGACTACTCCATGACCAAGCCGGTGACCGGCGTGGCCATGATGATTCTCTACGAGCAGGGCAAGTGGCTGCCCATGGATCCGATCGCGAAGTACATTCCCGAGTTCGCGCACCTGAAGGTCTACGACGGCGTGGATGCGAAGGGCAAGATGCTGGTGTCGGATCCCGAGCAGACGCCGACCATGAACGAGCTGATGACGCACACCGCGGGGTTCACGTACGGGAACGGCAACACGCCCGCGGAAAAGATGTACGCCGAGCTGAAGGTGCGCGACGGAAAAACCCTTGAGGAGATGATCGACCGGCTGGCGCAGATTCCGCTCATCTACCAGCCGGGCAGGCAGTGGCAGTACAGCCTGTCAATGGATGTGCAGGGGTACATCGTGGAGAAGCTCTCGGGGCAGTCGCTGCCGGACTTCATGCACGACCACATCTTTGCTCCGCTGGGGATGAAGGACGCGGGCTTCTATGTTCCCGCCGGCAAGCGCAGGCGCTTCTCGCCGGGCTACCATTACGACGCGAAAACGGGCAAGCTGGTGGAAGAGAACATGGCCAACGGCATGCCCGACGATTACACCGCGCAACCCACGGCGCCCTCGGGCGGCGGCGGGCTGGTTGCGACGGCGGAGGATTACTACCGCTTTGCGCAGATGCTGGCCAACGGCGGCGAGCTGGGCGGCGTGCGCATTCTCTCACCGGAGACGGTGAAGCTGATGACCTCGAATCATCTGCCCGCATCGCTGCTGACGGGCGAGTGGGGCATCGGGATGCACATGATGCGGCCCGGGTTCGGATACGGGTACGACTGCGCCGTGGTCTACGATCCGGCGGAGGCGAGCCTGCCGGATGGCAGAGGCACGTTCTTCTGGGACGGCGCGGCGGGGACGTGGTTCTGGGTCGATCCGACGAATGACATTGTCTTCGTGGCCATGATCCAGCGGCGCACCAGCCCCGACAATCACGGCCTGCTTTACCGCAGCCACGCGGTGGTGTACGGGGCGCTGGTGGATCCCGGGAAGTGAGGGCCCATTGCATCTAGACATGCTCTGTGACATGATTTGTCTGTTCGCACAGAAAAGGCCGCGCCCGCGAAGCACGGCCTTTTCACCTTGCGGACGGGGTATACCCCAGTCGATTAGAAAGGAAAACTGCGATGGATAGCCATAATTTAATCGGAACAGCCATCGTATATAACGACGCATACGATGGAGTCGAAAAATATGCCAAGCTGATTGGCGTCTCCGGGAACGATGGACTTTGGCGCTCTGTTAGCAAAGAGGAGGTAGGAACAAATCCACGAAGAGTAGTGGCGAAGCCAGATCCTCGAATAAATGAGATCACCGGCGGCACTGGCATCATCGACTAGCAAAGTTTTTCTTACTGCGAAGCCTCTCGGAAACGAGAGGCCTTCGTTTATTCGGTCCTATAATCCCGGGTGGAGGAAAATTCGTGAACCGACTAAGATCCCTGCCTTGGACTCCAATTCTGCTCTTTCTGTTGCTTGTGACCACAGTTGCCAACTATTTCGAACTCCGAAATATCGAGTCCGCAGTTTATTCGGTGAACACGCAAGTTAATCGACTGCAACTCGACCTCCTGACAAGGTAGGCCAGCGATCCTCAGAAGCCGCTAAGAAGGGAAAGATGGCTCGAGCGACGACGGCACGGGCGAGCCGCGTAAACTGTGCCTGGCGGCCGGAGTATGTTATCGCCGGTTATTTCAGTATGTCGAGCGCAATGGCGGTTATCGCGGCCACACCCGCCGGAATGGCGAGCGCGTACTCCGGCGCGAAGGGCGGCGAGTGCAGGCTGCGCAGCGGCACGACGGTCCTCCGGCTACTCGCCGCTAATCAACGACTCTAGAAATTCGGCGCCCATCCACCGCACTCGCGCGGAGTCTCCCAGTTCGACCCGTTGCCGAGAATGCCCGCGTCGGCGCAGGTGAAGCCGTGATCGATGACGCGCTGTTGATTGGCCATCGCGCTGAGATACATCTGCGTCTCCGCCGCTTCGCTGGCCATCTGAGCAGGGGATGCCGAGGCAGGGGCCGTGTAGGGAGAAAGCATCCGTTGCACCCAGCCGGGAGCGATCTTGTAGCTGTTATAGACGGCCTTGACTGTGGGCACCGTCTGGGCGGCGATGGCCGTGGGCGCGGTTCCCATTACGAGCGCGATCTTGAACATCTGGGCGGAGTCCGGCGCCAGCGAGCAGAATATGCCCATTCCATCGGCCGGCGTGGCGATTCCGGAAATCGCGATAACAAACACGCCGCATTCCACCCCAGCGGGCATCGATTGCAGAGGCGCAGCGTAAATGAATTTAACCTGGGCAGCCGGACTTCCGCTCAACGACTCCTGCTGCTGGATAAACATGGTGAGCTTATCGGTAAGCTTGGCCGAGGAAGGCATGGACATCAGAGCGCCTCCGGGGCCCTTCTGTCCCAGTTGAAACGCGCCGTCGTGCGCGACAAAGACATCGCCGAAGTTGATGGTTTGGCCTTGTGGTCCTGCCATATTGATTTGACCGCCCACCGCATTCTTGACCGTCCATCCGGACGGCACACCGGCGGAGACGCTCTGGTCCTGCGCCGTGTAAGACTGCAACGGGACTGCAGGTGTGGCCCCAGCTTGAGCAGCAGACGGCTGCGCCTGCGCGCGAGCAGAAACATACGCTGGAATTCCGAGGAGGCTTGAGATCACCGGCACGGCGGCGATCCGCAGAAATTTCATGGCATGGCATCTTTGCATGATGAAGGTCCCTCGTCCTTGGTTTTTGGCCTTGTGCTTTGCGCGAGGCACGAATCACGACGATTCTGCGCTTGGCTCAGTGCCTGGATATTTTCCTGGATATGCGCAGAGTAGCATTCATCGATGGCTAATGGCTATGGTTTTTGAGCGCGAAAATGGCGGGTGGACGATGGACGATTTCACGGTCACTTCAGAATGTCGAGCGCGACGGCGGTCATGGCGGTGACGCCGGTAGGGATAGCGGGCTCGTAATCGGGCGCGAAGAGCGGCGAGTGCAGGCTGGGCAGCGGGATGCCGGTCTGCCGGCTCTCGGCGAGTTTTTCCGGATCGGCGGCGCCGAGCCAGTACATGACGCAGGGAATTTTGCCGTCGAGTGAAAACGCGCCCACATCCTCGCTGCCCATCACCGGTTTCTCCGGCGTGATCACCCGCTCCTGTCCGAGCGCGGCGATGGCGGCGGCGCGGATGCGATCGGCGAGCGCGGGATCGTTGTACGTCACCGGCGTGCTCTCGTACACCGTCGCCGTGGGCATGCGGTCGGCGGGGATGCCGTAAGCTTCTGCGAGGCCATTGGCGGTGCGGCGAATGCCGGCGAGGATCCGGTCGGTTTCGGCCGCAGAAAAGGTGCGCAGGGTGAGGCCGAGATCGACCTCGTCGGGAATGATATTGTTCTTTGTCCCGCCGTGAATGGTGCCCACGGTGAGCACGGTGGGATCGCGCGGATCGGTCTGGCGGCTGACGATGGTCTGCGCGACCAGGATGAACTCCGCGGCGAGCACGATGGGATCTTTGCCGGCCTGGGGCACGGCGCCATGAGATCCGATGCCGCGGATGACCACATTGATCGAAGTGGCGCTGGCGAGCAGCGGGCCGTCTTTGACGGCGACCGAGCCGGCGGGCACTTCGGGCGTATCGTGCTCGGCGACGATGAAGTCGGGACGGCCGAAGCGCTCGTAGAGCTGGTCGGCAAGCATGGCCTGCGCGCCCTGAATGACTTCTTCCGCGGGCTGGCCCACGAGCATGAGCGTGCCGTGCCACTGCGCTCTGCGAGCGGCCATCTCGCGCGCCACGCCCAGCAGCACGGTCATGTGCAGGTCGTGGCCGCAGGCGTGCGCCACGGGAACGGGCTGGCCGTCGGGGCCGGGTTCGGTAACGTGGCTGGCGAAATCGAGACCGGTTTTTTCCTGGACGGGAAGCGCGTCCATGTCGGTGCGGATCATCAATCGTGGGCCGGAGCCATTTTCAAGGATCGCCACCACGCCGTAGGCCTGCGCGCCGTCAGCGTATTTGCCCACGTGTTCGGTGACGGTGTAGCCGAGCTCGCGCAAATGGGCGGCAAGAAACGCCGAGGTTTGCTCTTCGTGCTTGGAGAGCTCGGGGTTCTGGTGCAGGTGCTGGTAAATGGAAGTGAGCGCGGGGACCTGGTTTTGCGCGGACTGGACCAAGTCTGTGGTGGATTGGCCTTTCGGGGATTGCGCGGCGGCGTGTTGAGTGGCGGGCAAAAGGGCAAGAGGGAGCAAGAAGAAAACGCGCGAAAGCATGGCGGAATCTCCCTGAGGGAAATGGTTTCTGCGCCAGCCTAGCACACGCGCGCGAGAAGACAGGCGGGGCGCGGCGGAAGAGGGCTGTGGCGGAGCGCCAATATGCGGAAGTTGCGGCGCTGAAGTCGCCGCGCGCACCCGCACGACTTCACGTAGCCGGATTCAGCCGGATGGTACACTCCGGACGAGCGGGAGTGGAGATGCGGGCAAGCGCGATCGAGTTTCGTCTGCGGATGCTGATCCAGGTGTTCATTGTCATTGTGGGTTTCTGGGCGCCGTGGTTGGGGAACTGGGATCTTGGCCGAAGAATTCCCACGCTCGAATGGCTGGCGCTCGAGGTGAGCCGGGCTGGGCTGTTGCGGTTTACTTACGCTTCGCCGGCGGTGATTGGGATAGGGGCGACGCTTGCGGGCCTGGGCATGGTTTTGCGCATCTGGGGCGCTGCCTACCTGGGCTACACCACGGTCCATCATGGCGAAATGCAGGCGGGCGCGGTGATGGCCGACGGGCCGTATCGTTACGTGCGCAATCCGCTCTACTTGGGCGGGTGGTGCATGATGGCAGCCATGGCGTTCCTCATGCCGCCGAGCGGGGCGCTTTTCACCATGGTCCTGGTGACGGTGTTTTACCTGCGATTGATTTTGGGCGAAGAGGCATTTCTCTCGCGCGCGCTGGGCGAACCCTACTGCATGTACCTGCGCACCGTGCCGCGGCTGATGCCGCGCCTGCGCGGGAGCCTGCCGGCGGCGGGTAACAAACCGAACTGGCTGGCGGCGGTGTTGGGCGAAGTGAACGCGATCGGCATTTTTGTCACGCTCGCGCTGCTCTCGTGGCGGTATGACTACGAGCTGATGCTCCAGGGGATCCTGGTGAGCTTCGGCGTGTCGCTGGTGGTGCGGGCACTCATGCCGCGCGGCAGCGCGAACCCGAAAGCGGCGTGAGCCTGCGCGTCAACGGCGGATGCGGCCCAGGTGCGTGAAGGCGAAGCCCTCTGCGTATTTGAAACCGTAGCCGAGCGCACGATCGATGCCGATGTGGTTGGCCCAGATGAGTGCGATGGGCAAAAGCAAACCCTGGATGCGCGCGAGCAGGGCGACGAACGCCAGAATGCCGGGAAGCAGATAGATGTGGAAGGCGTTGTAAATGCGCGCGCCGCGGCAGGGCGATGCGAGATAACCGAGCATGGAGAGATCGGGCGCGATCCACAATGCGGCGAAGAGCCACCAGCTTGCGCCGGTGCGGGCGTAGAACGCGGCGGTGAGAAGCGCAACGGTGAGGCCTTCCAGGCGCAGCAGGATCGTAACCGAAGAGGCGCGGGCGGGTTTGCCGGCCGCAGAAGCGCGGAGGTCGGAGGCGGTTCCCATATCTGATGGGATGAGCGAAGCAAACGAGGGAGTGCAGAAAGTTCACTAAAAGCAGAGGTGTTGTGCGCGCCACAAAAATGCAAAAGGGAGAAGCGCGTGGGCTTCTCCCTTTTGCGTGTGTGCGCAGTCCGGAAAACTACTTCTGCAAAACTACTTCTTCGGGGGGGCGATCATGTCCTTGGCGGCCTTGGCGACGCGGAACTTGACCACGGTCTTGGCCTTGATCTTGATGGGCTGGCCGGTTTGCGGGTTGCGGCCCATGCGCGCCTTACGCTCCGCCTTGACCAGGCGGCCGATGCCGGGGATCACGAAGACGCCGCTCTTCTTGGTCTCCTTGATGGCGGTTTCCGCCAGCAGATCGAGGAAGGCTCCCGATTGCTTGTTGGTGAGTTCGAGCTTCTCTGCCAGGTGCCGGGTTAATGCAGTCTTGGTCAGTCCAGTTGCCATGTGATGTTCTCCTTGTAGGCGAGCCCTCGGGGCTGCCGGGGTGACGGGCTTTCACCGCATGGTAGGGAGCGCGATCAAGGGACTGCCTTAGTGCGAAACACCTGTGTTCATGCGGTTCTTGAAGAACCCTGCCGATGGTTACAATGCGACTTGGGGGCGCGTAAAGTCAAGGGGAAAAGCCTGATTTCCACAGGTTTTCTGCGGGTTTTGTATCAAATTAGCTAAATTTATGGGGATTTTTGCGGATTTTGTCCCTACAAAGCCCGAAAGCTGCCGTTTGGTGCGGGTTTCCGCAGCATTCGAGAGCCGGTGAAAAACGCGATCAGCGCAGGCCGAAGAGCACCTTTTTCCTGGGCGCCTGCGCTTGGGCGATGGGCGTGTTGAGCGCATCGACGACGGGCGCCGCGATTTTGAAGCGGCGAATAATTGTCGCCGCGAAATCGGGTTTGAGCGCTGTCTTTGCGGGCAGCGTGGCGGCCAGGCCCCACTGGCGGCAGCGGACGAGATCGAGAGCCGGATGCTCGCAGGGGAAGCCTTTGGGCGGGCGCGTGAGCGCGTTGCCTTCAAACTCCTGGAACGTGCGGCGGACGGCGGGGCTCTTGAGAAGTTTGCGGAACTCCGCGTGGTGATCGAGGAGCCAGTGGCGGATTTGCGCGAGCTGGTCTTTTTCCGGCATGTAGGAACCGGCGGCGATGACGACGTCTTTCGCGCTCACATGGAAGTAGTAGCCGGCGCCGGAGGTTTTGGCGAGGCCCTGGTGCGACCACCACGCAGCCACGTGGGTTTTATAGGGGCGCTTGTCGGAGCTGAAGCGCGTGTCGCGATAGATGCGAAAGATGGATTTCTCCGCGGGGCGCACGAAGGCGGGCGCGAAATCGGTCATGGCGTCCGTGACTTTGCGGACGATGGCGAGCATGGGTTCCTTCAGTTCGGCTTCATACTCGGCCTTGCGCGGCTGGAACCACTCGCGGTCATTGTGCTTAGCCAGGTTGCGCAGAAAGGTGAGGGCGGCGGGGCGGAAGTAAGGGAGAACTTCTCCGAGCGCAGATGATTTTTTCTGAGCCATTCATTGAAATTGTACCGAAGAAATTGCGGTGCATCTTCTCAGGCATCCCAGTGGATGGACAATCGCGTAGGGCCGGCCGGAATCCCGGGAGCAATCCTCATGTTTCGCTGCGAGAGAGGATGGGAAGAAGATCAGATCTCAATAGGGCCCTTCAATGACAGCGATGCACGGGGATATTAGACTAGCCCCAACTCATCTATTGTGGAGCGCCAGGTGGCCAAGCTTGTTCATGGTACCGACAAAGACTGGGAGAAGTGGGGTAAGGAGAACCCCTATTTCGGCGTAATCACAGATCCCAAATTTTTGAATTCCAATATGGCCGATGCTTCGCTGCGTGAGTTCTTTTCGAGCGGCGAGCGCCATGTGGAGCATGTATTCGAGGCCATTCGCGCGAAGATACTGCCGGAATTCAATCCGGACAGCATTCTCGACTACGGTTGCGGCGTAGGCCGCCTTGTGATTCCGTTCTGCCGGCGCGCACAAACGGTTGTGGGCATCGATGTGTCCCCATCCATGCTTGAGGAAGCGCGCAGGAACTGTGGAAAATACGGGGCGGGATCCGCGCGACTGTTATCGGTTGACGAGTTTTGGTCCCTTCCGGCCTCGACATTCGATTTCGTTCACACGTTCATTGTGCTCCAGCATATCCCCCGAAAACGCGGCAAGGAGATCATAGGGAAGCTGATCGGCCTGCTCGTGGAAGGCGGAATTGGCGCAATTCATTTGACCTTTTCTAACGATCGCGGCCGGATGCGCGATGTTATCTCCGGGATGCGCACACATTCTTCGTTGCTCAACGGACTCCTCAATAAGGTGAAGGGTCAGGAATTCGGGCGTCCGGCCATGCAGATGAACAGCTACTCGCTGAATCAAGTCTTCGAGATGCTGATGCTTGCGCAGTGTTCGAAGGTAAGTATCGAATTCTCAGACCATGCCGGAACCCGTGGGGTGATGGTCTATTTTCAGAAGGCGCCCGCGCCGCTGCTTTAGCGCCGGACCGAGTCGATCTTACAAGGAGCCTTGCGGAATCAGTTTCAGCACGGTGTGGAAAGGCCGCAGAAGCCGCCCGATGACCGCGAGAGCAATCGGCGCGTTCAGAGTGAATGCAACCAGTTCCTGCATTGTGCGGGTTGGCTTTTCCTCAAGGGAAAAGCCAGTTAACGTGGTCGCTTCCGGACACAACAACTTTGAAACCGCTGTAGCTTATGCGGCGCGGGCGAGCCAGCTTTTCATGGTCTCCGCGTTCACCAGCCCGGCCTGCTGGAACTGCAGCTTCCCGTTGGCAAAGACAGCGAAGTTGGGAATGCCCTGCACGTTGAAGCGGGCCGCGAGCTGCGGGTGGGCGTCTGTGTCGACTTTAAGCACGACGGCGCGGCCGGCGAGTTCGCGTGCTGTTTGCGCCACGTGGGGCGCGGCCATGCGGCAGGGGCCGCACCACGTGGCCCAGAAATCCACCAGCACGGGAACCTTGCTTTCATTGACGATCTCGTCGAACTCCGTCGCGCCGACGGCAAGGGGTTCGGCCATGGGCGGCAGGTCAGATTTGCAGGCGCCGCATTTGCCGGTGTCGGCCAGGTGCTTTGCGGGAATGCGATTCGGCCTTCCGCAGGAGGGGCAGTTTCGAACCATGGGCACTTTTCTTTTTCTCTCTCTATTGAGGATGCGTCAGAGGCGTAAACGTCGCAAGCGGGCCACCGAGCATAGCGCGGAAGAGACGGAAGCGGAAGGAGCAGGGGCGCTCAGGACCCTGATGACCTCGCGCCCGTTATTGCCGCATTCGGGCGCGGATTTGCCTATACTGGGGCATGATGCGAGGCCGCTCGATCGGCTTGGTTGGCGGGCTGGGGGTGGGGGCCGCAGTCCACTACTATCGCAGGCTGTTTGCAGCGCATGCGCAGAGGGGCGCGGCCATGAATCTCGTCATGGCGCACGCGCATACCACTGAGGTGGCCCGCTACGCCGCAGCGGGCGACACTGAGGGGCTGGCCGAATACCTGGCCCAATTTATGGATCGCCTCGCCGCTGCAGGGGCGGAGTTCGCCGTGATTCCCGCCATTACGCCGCACCTGGCGATCGACGAGCTCGAGGCCATCTCTCCACTGCCTGTGCTCAGCATTTTTCCGCCGCTGGCCGAGGCCGTCCGCAAACGAAAGATCGGCCGGGCTGCTGCTTTCGGCACCCGCTACACCATCCAAGGCGATCTGTTCGGCAGATTGCCCGGCGTGGAGCTGGTTCGTCCGCAAGCGGAGGAGATCGAGGAGATTCACGCAATCTATCAGCAGATTCTTGACGGCCGGCACAACGCGATTGAGGCGCAACGCCGGCTTACGGAGATTGCGCAGACGCTGATGCGCCGCGACGGAGTAGAGACAATCCTGATTGCGGGCACAGACCTCAAGGAAGTGTTCAACGAAGCGAATACTGTGTTTCCCCACATCGACTGCGCGGCGATCCATATTGAGGCGATTGTTCAGGCTGCACTCGACGGCTCGTACCAACAAGAAAGATAGGGGCTGCATCAGCGGACGACTTTGAGCGCGGCGCGGAAGAGGCCGTCGAAATCCGCGGCGAGGGATTTTTCTTTCGCGACGGCCTGATCGATGGCCTTCTCTGCTGCGGGACGCTGATAGCCGAGGTTGACGAGCGCGGAAAGGACGTCGTCGACGGCGGGGCCTTGCAAGGCGGCGGGCGCGGGCGGCACAGCAAAATCGTTGAGCTTGTCTTTGAGCTCGACGACAAGGCGTTCGGCGAGCTTCTTTCCGACCCCGGGGATGCGCGTAAGCTGCGCGTGATCCTGCGCGCGGATGGCCTGCACTGTCCGCTCGCTTGACAGGCCGCTGAGAATCTTGATGGCGAGCCTGGGGCCGACGCCGCTCACGGTAATGAGCCGCTCAAATAATCGTTTTTCCTCGCGATCGAGAAAGCCGAAGAGAGCGAGTTGATCTTCGCTCACCTGGGTGTGGATGTGGAGGGCGACTTCGGCGCCGAGCGAGGGCAGCGCGGTGAAGGTGGGGATGGAGATGGCGACGTCGTAGCCGACGCCCGCGGCTTCGACGATGGCCTGGCCGGGTTCCTTGTGGATGAGCTTGCCGCGCAGGTGGGCGATCATGGCGAATTCCATCCGGGACGGGAGGCAGATTGATACGCTGCTCGCGTCCTCGTCCCCATACTACAGACCGGAAGGCGCCGGCGGACGAAGACCGTGACTCCTTTGCCAACAGTTTTGGTTACTTGACTCAACATGGTTTCGAGCTATGCTTGGTTTGCTCATCCATTCCTTCTTACCTTTGCCGCGCAAAGGATCCCGCATTCTGTGGCCGCCCGTCGCGGACATTTCCCGCGGGCCTGCTCCAGCGTTTCCCGTTCTATCGCCAAGAGGCCGGCAAGTTCCTGAAGCCGTCTCCGTTCGAGAGGTGAAATCATGTGGATGAAGATCGTTGCCTTGGTCCTGGCCGTCCTCGGGCTTATCTTCCGCAAGCGCCTAGCCAACTGGGCACGGTATCTCTATTTTTTGCGCTTCGCCATCCTGTTGTGGATTTTCCCGCTGCTGCTGGTGTGGGCCAACACCACCGGCGCGCGGTCGCTGGTGAGCGGGATCGTGACTCCCTCGCGGTGCGTGCAATACCTGTGCGTTGCCTTCTTTCTGGTTTCGTCGAGCTTCGTGGCGCTGATCCTGGCGCGCATCGTGGTCATCAACGGAGAGGAGCGATTCGGCGCTGCATGCCCGCCGCTGCTCTGCCGCCTGCTGGCGGACGAGAAAGAGAAAAACCTGCACCTGCAGTGGCTGGCTCCGTTCGCAGCGCAACTGAACAACGCCATCGTGTTCTGGTACATGCTGGTGAATGGTGGCGATGAGGGTGTGGTGCGAGGCCAGATTGCCCGCGGGCTGGCCTGGGGCGCGGCGTGCGCGCTGCTGTTCTGGTACATCGTGAACCTGATCTACTACCTCACGTATCGGCCGGCGGCGGGAGCCACCGCGACCGCGGGGCAAATTGGACGGGCGGCTGCGCGCACCCTCCTGTTTCCGCGCAGCTGGCTGCTGTTGAGCCGGGGCAAGCACCGGAGCGGGTTCGGCGATGTGCTGGAAGTGGCGGAGCTGCGCGTGTCACTGAAATGGATCAGGCACCTCGTCCAGGTTCCGGGATACCGCTGGGCGCCGCATGGGGACCTTTATGAAGGACACTATCTTTCGCTGCTGGCGGCGCTGGGATTCCTGGCGCTGTACCTGGCGCTGTGGCCGTTAACGGCGCCGGTGTCGGTTCACGGCTGGTCGCTGGGTGCGGTGATCGCCTACATCGCAGGCGGGGCGCTCGTGGCTGGCGCGGTGTGGACGGCCAGGATTGAAGAGCTCGCAAAGGAGGAACAAGACAGGCTGGCCCAGTTCAAGAGCAGCTTGCTGATCTGGAAGTTTGCGCTCACGGCGTTCATCCTCTTATTTGCCGCTGTGATCCCTGCGCTGTACTACGGGGCTGATGCGGAGCGCTTTCCCATCCTGGCGCTGGTGCTGATTCTGATGATTTCGAGTTCGTGGACACTGTCGGGGGTAGCATTCTTTGCGGACCGGTATCGCATACCCGTGCTGACGGCGATCCTGGTTTTAACGGTGGCGCCGCGAATGCTGCACTGGGACGCCGGCAAAGAGGAACATTATCTTTCGACGGCGCAGACTGGCCAGGAATTCGATCTGCCGACGCCGAGGGAGATACTGAAGGCGAGGAGCGATGGCCATCCGCTCATCGTGGTTACTTCGACAGGAGGAGGAATTCATGCGGCGGCGTGGACGACCGCGGTGCTGGGAAACCTGGAAAAGGAGTTTGCCGGGGGCGCGAAGCCGGAAGTGTTTCACGACCATGTGCTGCTGCTGAGCACAGTTTCAGGAGGAAGCGCAGGGCTCTACGCGTACTTGAGAGAACTGCATATGGCGAAGAACCAAGGCACGCCCGACTGGGACCGCATGCGTACGGTGGCGAGCTGCTCGAGCCTGGAGGCGGTAGGGTGGGGGTTGGTTTACTATGACATTCCCAAGGCGTTTGTGCCCTTCATTCCTTATTGGATTTCGCCTTCCACGGGCGTGAACGATCTGGCCAAGACGCCGCTCATCAAGGACCGCACGTGGGCGCTGCGCAGGGCGTTTGCGCGCAACCTCGACGATCCGTATTGCGCTCTCGACGCGAGCACCAGGCAGACCGTCCCCATGCGCGAGCTGGAGGCGGTTGAGGCATTGAACGGAGCCAGTGAGACAGGGTTGACACTCACGAGCTTTCAGGCAAAGCAGGGCGCTTATCCGGCCATCAGCATGAATACGACCACAGTGGAAGACGGGAATCGATTCCTGCTGGCCAACTACAGAATTCCCAATGACGTGAAACCTGAGGCGGGACCCGACTACCGGGCGCGGTCGTTCCTGGCGACCTTTGCGCCGAAGAAGCAAATGGGGGGCCCGTGGCCGGATCTGCCGCTGGCCACGGCGGCGCAGATGTCTGCCACGTTTCCTTACGTTTCATCTCAGGCGCGCGTGCCCTGGGCCGTGGACAGCGCAGCGAACAGCGTGCACTTCGCCGACGGAGGCTACTACGATAACGACGGGACGGCGACGGCAATCGAGTTCCTGCGCTACGCGCTGACGGCGCGGGACACGAGCGACAAGGGTCCCCAAGGCAAGGTCCGCGTGCTGTTGATCGAAATTCGCAACAGCGACGACATTACGGGCAGCGACGGCGACAAGACGCCGGACCACACATTCGATGCGAATGGGAAGGCCGAATCATTGTGGAACCTTCTCGATCAGTTTGCTGGGCCGCTCGAAGGGTTCTGGAATGCCGGGCACGGAAGCGGCACGGCGCGCGACCAGGCGGGCCTGGAACTGCTGGAGCATGCGTACGGCGCGCAGCTTGAAGTGCACGCGATTGTATTCGGAGACACCTGCGCAGTCACCAGGGCCAAGACTGACCCGCTGAATTGGTCGCTGACGCCGGTGCAGCAGGGAGAAGTGGCCGCGACTGCGAATGAAGACGCAATGAAGGCGCGCTACGCGATGGCGAAGAGTTGGTTCGAAAAGCCGGATAGCCTGTGGGAAGATGCCGTCGGTTTCGACGACCATCTTCCTGATCCTTCCCGCGACTGTCACTGAAGCAGGGTCATTTTCCGGGCCATGCGCTCCATGGTCTCGAGCGCCTGATCGAGCTGCGGGCCTGTGTGTTCGCTGGTGACGATGGCGCGGATGCGCGCCTTGCCTTCGGGCACGGTGGGGAAGGCGATGCCGGTGGCCATCACGCCCGCGTCGAAGAGAGCGCGCGAGAAGTCCATGGCCGCGCGGCCCTCGCCTACGATAATCGGCGTGATGGGGGTCTCGGTGGCGGGCGTGTTCAGGCCGCCGATGTTGAAGCCGGCGCGTTTGAGCTCCGACTGGAAGTAGCGGGTGTTCGACCACAGTCGCTCGATGCGCTCGGGTTCCTGCTCCAGCATGTCGAAGGCGGCGATGCAGGTGGCCGCGACCGACGGCGGGTGCGAAGTAGAAAAAAGAAACGGGCGCGCGCGGTGGTAGAGATAATCAATTAAATCTTTTGACCCGCAGACGTAGCCGCCGAGCGAGCCGATCGCCTTTGACAGCGTGCCCACCTGCACATCGACGCGGCCGTGCATGGCGAAATGATCAATCGACCCGCGGCCATTGCGGCCGAGAACGCCGGAAGCGTGGGCGTCGTCGACCATCATGATGGCGCCGTATTTTTCCGCCAGCGGAGCGAGCTTGTCGACGGGGCCGATGTCGCCGTCCATCGAAAAGACGCCGTCGGTGATGACGAGCTTGTGGCCCGGCATTTTTTCCAAGCCTTGGAGCAGTTCCTCGCAGTGGTTGGCATTTTTGTGGCGGAAGACTTTGATGGTGGCGCGGGACAGACGCGCGCCGTCAATGATGCTGGCGTGGTTGAGCTCGTCGGAGAGAATGAAGTCTTCTTTACCGAGGATGGCGCTGACAGTGCCGGCGTTGGCGGCGAATCCGCTCTGGAAGACCACGCAGGCCTCGACGTTTTTGAAGCGCGCGATTTTTTCTTCGAGCTCCATGTGGATGCGCATGGTGCCGGCGATGGTGCGCACGGCGCCGGAGCCAACGCCGTAGGCGCGCGTAGCGGCGATGGCGGCCTCAATGAGTTTGGGGTGATTGGCGAGGCCGAGATAATTGTTGCTGGCGAGATTGATGACCTGCTTGCCGTCATAATGGCACACGGGGGCCTGCTGATCGTCGAGGATACGCAGGCGAAAATGCGTGCCTTTGGCGCGGAGCTCGTCGAGCGTGGTGGTGAGATGGGCAAGCTGCGGGCGGACGGCGGCCTGGGTTGAGATCCTGTCCATGGGCGAGGCACCTCAAAAGAGAAGGATAGCGGGAAAACAGGGGGCGAGGGAACAATGAAGCGAGGGAACAGGGGGCAGGGGGCAGGCGAGAGAGAATAGAGAAGGGGATCAACGGCAGGTTTGAATCGGTGGCGGGCTCGGAGCCATCGGATGGAATACGGAAAATGGCCGGCAAGCGCCGGAAACTCAGTGTGCAGCTGGTTTTTCGTCTTGGACCCAATCGAGGAGGAGCCTATGAAAATCACCTCACTCATCGCCCGCATCCTTTTGGGAATCGTCTTCCTGGTCTTCGGGCTGAACAAGTTCCACGCATTCATCCCGCAGGGGCCCATGCCCACCGGCGCCGCCGGCCAGTTCATGGGCGCCCTGTTCAGCACTCACTACATCATGGCCGTGGGCCTGTTCGAGGTGGTGGGAGGGTTGCTTCTGCTCATCAACAAATATGTGCCGCTTGCGCTTTGCCTGCTG
The DNA here is from genome assembly GCA_030041045.1 of Acidobacteriaceae bacterium. Classification (GTDB taxonomy): domain Bacteria; phylum Acidobacteriota; class Terriglobia; order Terriglobales; family Acidobacteriaceae; genus Telmatobacter. Next base: position 45,486 of record JASHOQ010000026.1, on the reverse strand, counting down.
GCGCCGATCATCGTGAACATCCTGCTGACCGGCACGCTGCTGACGCACATGGCGCTGCCCTCCGGCATCGTCGTCGCCATTCTCTGGATTCTGGTCTACTCGCGCGTCCGCTCGGCGTTCGCCGGCATCTACCAGGCAAAGACGGCGGCCTGAAGCGCTCGCTACAGTCGAAGCAGGGTCTATGATCCAGTACCTCTATCTCGGGCGCGTGGAATATGGCGCGGCGCTGCGGCTGCAAGAGGAGCTTGCCCGCCTGCGGCTGGAGGGGCGCATCGGGAACGTGCTGCTTCTGCTCGAGCATCCGCCGGTGCTCACGCTGGGGCGCAACGCGAAGCGTGCCAATGTGCTGGCCTGCGATGAGGTTCTGGCGGCGCAGGGCGTGACCCTTCATGAAATCAATCGCGGCGGCGACGTGACCTATCACGGGCCGGGACAGCTGATCGGTTATCCCATCTTCGACCTGCGCAGCCTGCGCAACCCGGCAAGCGGTGCCAGGCTGGGGCCGGTGGATTTTGTGCGGCTGATGGAAGAAGCGCTGATCCGGCTGTGCGGCGAGTTCCAAGTGCGCGCGGGACGCATCTGCGGCCTCACCGGTGTCTGGACTCCTCCGGAGGGGAGCTCTTTGGAGGAGAGCTGTGGCAAAAAGGCCACGGACCCGCCTGCGGGCGAAAAGAAGATTGCCGCCATCGGGATTCACGTGGCCCGCGGGATTGTGACGCATGGATTCGCTTTCAATGTGACCACGGACCTGAGCGGATTTGCGCTGATTCATCCCTGCGGCATCACCGACCGGCCGGTGACGAGCCTGGAAATGGAAATGGCGCATCTGGAGCAGATCCCCAGCCTTGAAGAATTGGCGCACCGGGCGGCGCGGCAGTTCGGCGTGGTGTTTCAGGAGCCCGTGGGGGCAGTGGAAAGTATCGAAGCACTGCGCGCCGCGGCGCGCACAGAGTGCAGCGACGCGGTTCGGTTTCCCGCCAACGACACGCCGCTCGAAATTCCCCGTGAAATTGAGCGCTTGCGGCACAAGGCAAATCGGCCGATACGCGCATAAGCGGCACGCGTGAGCGGGGAGCGGGGCGATTTATAATCCGCTGGAATACGTTGCGCGCCGCGAGCCATGCCGCTCGCGCCTAGAAAGAGAATTGAATGCCGACCGAAGTGATCATGCCCCAGATGGGCGAGTCGATCTTTGAGGGGACGATTACCAAGTGGCTCAAGAAACCGGGCGACGCGGTGGAAAAAGACGAACCCCTGCTCGAGATCTCGACCGACAAAGTGGATGCCGAGATTCCCTCGCCGACGGCAGGGATTTTGGCTGAGATCAAGGCGCAGGAGGGCGCGACGGTTCAGGTCAACGCGGTGATTGCCGTCATCGGCGAGGGCGATGGCGCCGGCCGACCCCAACTCAAACCGAAAGAGGAGCCGAAACAAAGAGAAGCGGCGGCCAGGAGCGCGCCGACCGGGAAGCCGGCCGTGCCCGCACGGCAGGTGGAACAGCAGGCGGCGTCCCAGTCTGCGGGAGCGGTGGAAGTGGTGATGCCGCAGATGGGCGAGTCGATCTTTGAAGGCACGATTACCAAGTGGCTGAAGAAGCCGGGCGAGCGCGTGGAGAAGGATGAGCCGCTGTTCGAAATTTCTACTGACAAGGTGGACGCGGAGATTCCTTCGCCGGCTGCGGGGATTTTGACCGAGATCAAGGCGCAGGAAGGCGCGACCGTTCACGTCAACACGGTGGTTGCAGTGATCGGCGGGAGCCAGGCCGGTGAGCGCGCGGAAGCGAGGAGGAAGATTGCCGCCGAGCCGGCGCCCGCCGAGGTGCAGGCGCAAATGTGGACGCAGCCCGGCGCCGGGCGGGAAGCGTTGCGCTCTTCGCCTCTTGTCCGGCGCATGGCAAAGGAACACACGATCGATCTGGCGCGCGTGAAGGGAACGGGGCTGGGCGGGCGCATCACCAAGGAAGACATCCTGCGCCAACTGGCTGCGAAGCCGGCAGCGAAGGAGACGCCCGCGGCGCGGACGGCCCCGCGCCCGGATGTGGCCAGCGCGCCGCAGCCGCTGAGCCGCATGCGGGCCATCATCGGCCAGCGGATGGTGGAGAGCCTGCAGATCAGCCCGCACGCGCACACGGTTTACAGGGTGGACATGACGCGCATTGCGCGTCTGCGCGAGCGCGAGCGCGCGGGGTTTGAGCAGCGGCACGGCGTGCGCCTCACGTACATGCCGTTTATTGCGGCGGCGGCGGTGCGGGCGCTCGAGAAATTTCCCATCGTGAATGCGTCACTCCTCGACGGAGCGATTCAATATCACGAGCACGTGCACCTGGGAATCGCCGTGGCGCTTGAGTGGGGCCTGCTGGTGCCGGTGATCCGCGAGGCCGAGCGGCGCAGCTTTGTGGAGCTGGCGCGCGCCATCAACGACCTGGCCACGCGCGCGCGGACCAAGAAGCTGAATCCGGACGAGGCAAGCGGGTCGACATTCACGCTGACGAATTCGGGCCTGTTCGGCGGCGAGTTCGGTACGCCCATCATCAACCAGCCGGAGTCGGCGATCCTGGCCATCGGCGGGCTGCGCAAGGAACCGGCGGTGCTCACCGATGCCGAGGGCAACGACACGATTGCCATTCGATCCATGCAGTACTACTGCCTCGGCTTCGATCACCGCACCATCGACGGCGCCGACGCGGGCAAGTTCATGCTCGAGTTCCAGGACGCGCTGGAGAGCTGGGATCAGGCGATCAGTTGAGCAATAAGAACAACCGCAGATCCCCATTCGACTCGGATCGTCCCCTGACGTGGCCGATCCTCGCTCAGGGCAGGCTTTCGACTGCGATCGTCCACCACCGCGGAGGATCTTCGCTCAGGATGACAGAGGCTAATTCAGGATTGTGTTTTCCCAGGAATCAGATTCGACGCCTGGGGCACCCGGCGCCCATCGAACAGTCAAGTTGAGATTCACTCACCGGCAGCCCAACCCAGCCCATCCGTGCCGTAGCCCGTGGCGATGTGCTGGGTGACGGTCCAGCTATCGATGTCAATCGCGACCACTTCGTTGCTGCCCGCGCAGGAGACGTAGGCGGTCTTGCCATCGGGCACGATGAGCACTTCCTGCGGGGCTGAACCGACAGAAATAGAGCGCACCCGCGTCATCGTCGAGAGGCCGACGACATCCACATTGTTGGCGCCGGGCACGGCGATGAGCAGAAAGTGGCCGTCGGGCGTGACCGCGCTGCCGTAGCCCGTGCCGCTGAGCGAGACCCAGGTTTTCACGGAGTTGGTCGCCGTGCTGATTACGGCGAGGCGCGGCTGGAATTGGTCGGCGGTAAAGACCCACTGGTCGTCAGGCGAGATGGCGATGCGCTGCACCTCCGGTGAGACATGAATCACGGCCAGCGTCTTGCGTGCCTTCATGTCGAGAACGGAGACGGTGCCGGGGCCGACGTTGGCGGTGTAGCCGCGCTGGCCGTCATGCGAAATGGCGAGCATGTGGCTCTGCTCCTGGCCGGTGGGGATGGAGCCGACGATCTTCAGTGTCTGCGGATCGATGATGGTGACGGAGCGGTCGAGCTCGGTGGTGACGTAGAGCAGGCCATCGGGCCCGAAGACCGCGCAATGCGGGCGCACGCCGTGGTCGAATTCGATGGTCGAGACGATTTTGTGTGCGGCCAGGTCAACAACGTCGATCGCCCGGCCGTCGGTGCCGGGCTTGCCCACGCCGGAGTTGCCGTAGATGGGCACAAAAGCGAACCTGCCGTCGGGCGAGGTGGCGACCTCATGGCCGGTGACGCCGCTTTCGGCAACGTTGGCGATGACTTTGCCCGACGCGGCATCGACGAGGGCGAGACTGCGATCGCCCTTCTGGTCGACAAGCAAGAGGCCTGGAAGCAAGAGACCTGGAAGCAAGAGACCTGGCAGCATGAGAGCCGTTGCGGAGCGGCCCTGCGCAACCGTGGCAGGGTGGGCGAAGAACAGGGCGGACAGAGCCGACAGTGCAGCCGCGGCAGAACGGAGTTTCACGGCAAACCTCGCTTTGATTACCGGAAAAATATAACGCAGCGAGGATGAGAGACGTAACCGGCGCGGAAGATAATATGGATTCGCTGTAACCGAAAGCGCTTGCTGCCGCGGAACTTGGCCCTACGGCATTTTCTGAGTTACTGTGTGCTCTTCGTTCCATCGCAAGGTCGCCGCTCCCTGTTGGTCCCACCCCAGCAAGCGAGGAGCGCTTGCCGGGGCCCCGGGTTGGTCGCGTCGACTCTGCTTTCCGACTTCGGGATATAGCTACTCAGAAAATGCTTTAGTCTGCGCGAGGCATCTCACGGGCAATGGCCGCCGGCGCCGGATTGGCCGCAATTGTGCTTTCCTGTCTCTTGGTTTTCGCCCTGCAGCATGAGAACGTGGGCAGGCGTCGTCAGCCGCCCGGCCGGCGTCTGTGGCACGAAGAGCAGAGAACTTCGCCGTAATTCCAATCCTTGATCCGTTCCCGCCGGGGTGCGCCGCTGGCAGCAATTATTTCCTCGACAGCCCCGCGTCCCGTAGGTATGCTTCTTTATCTTCACAGGTCATTTCAACGGGCCCCTAAAAAGAAAACCTCTAGGCTTTTCCGTAGCCCAGCCAGAATTGGATGGCGCGGAAGAACAAAGGAAATCTCATGCTTGGTGACGGAACACCGGGCCGTCGCCGGAGGAGTGTACCATGGGCCTGGGTCGGCTCAACGCCATCGGCATTTGCCTTCTGAACCTGTGCATTGTCGCAGGAGCATCGGCGCAAAGCCTTTCCCTTGAACGGCGGCAGGCGCCGGACGCCTGCGCGCAGGCGAACCTCGCGGCCAAAGCGCCGGTGCGCGCGCCCGGGCACGCCGGCCCGTATCTAAGCTTTTGCGACGGACGCCCACTGGATGGCAACCTTTCTCTGGGTGCGGGGGCCGAGCCGCTGTCGCTGGCCAGCGCCGATTTCGATGAGGACGGCACTCCCGACCTGGCCAGCGGCTTTTCCGTAGGCGGCAGCGGCGTCATCGCTGTGTATCGCGGCAACGTAGCTGCCCTTTGGCCCTACGGCGCCGCAGTGCGCAATGGCGTACCAGCGCCCTTTTTTCCCGGCGCGCGCACTTTCTCTGTGCCGGAGGCGCCGGATTTTCTCGTCGCCGGCGACTTCGACGCGGACGGGCGCCTCGACCTGGTGGCGGCGCGTCGCGGCGGCAACGCCCTCTGGTTCCTGCGCGGCGATGGCCATGGCGGCTTTGCGCCGGCGCAGCGCCTTCCCGTCGACGGCAGCATCACAGCTCTGATCTCCGGCGAAATGAACCGCGCCGACGGCCTGGCTGACCTGGTGATCGGCGTGGACACCGCGGTTGGGCCTCGCGTGCTCGTCTACGAATCTCCACGCGGCGCCGTGCGGGCGCAGCCGGAGATCTTCAGGGTTGCTCGATCCGTCACGGCCCTCGCCCTGGGCCACTTCGACGGCACGGGGTTCTTCGATTTGGCGATTGCGGCCGGCGATCAGCTTGTCGTCGTTCACGGGCGCGACCGCAAGCTCTCGCTCGATTCCGCGCAACGCGCGTCAGTGAAACCGGCGCGCGTGACCGTGCAGCAGTTCAACTTCAACCTCCAGGCCCTCGCCGCCGGGGACTTTCTGGGAGCCGGGCCGAGCCTGGCCGCACTTGGCGACGACGGCCGAATTCACATCCTCGAGCACATGCTCGGCGCCCACAATCTTCTTGAGCGGATGATCGACGATCCGGATTTCCAGCCCAGCTTCCAGCCCGCACGCACCGCGAAAGAGGAAAAGGCCCTTCGCTCTGGAGGCAAACTTTCGCCATCCCTGGCTGTGCGCCTCGAAGTGCTCCGCGGTGAAGCCCGGCAGGGATCGGAGGGTCCGGAGTGGACGGAGCGCAGCACAGTGGCGCTACCGGCAGGTTTTTCACAATCCACCCCGCGCCTGATCGCTGGACGCCTTACCGGATCGATGGAGGAAGACCTGCTCGCGCCGGATGCCGGCAACAACCGGCTGCATGTCTTCTCCACCGTCAGCCGCACCCGTCATCCCGGGCTGCTCGAGACCGGCCACACGGTCACGGCCGCGCAGATGCAGTTGCTCGACTCCTTCGAATCGGAGTCGGCTCCTGTGGCGGTGCTGCCCATGCGCCTCAGCCGCCCGGGCCTGCAGGGCGTGGTGGTGCTGCAGCAGGGGCTGACGTACCCGACGTCAGCGTCGCAAACCTACACCGACGTATTCACGGTGACGAATACTTCTGACATTACATCGGTCAGTCAGAGGGACAGCCCCCCGCCGGGGTCGCTGCGGGCCGCATTGGAGGAGGCAGCGAGTGCTTCTGGGCAGAATGGAGGAGGCAGTTACGAGATCGCCTTCGATATTCCCACCACCGATCCCGGTTACAACTCCACGACCGGTACCTTCCTCATTCAGCCGCTGTCGGAGAACGTACCGGGAAGTCTCGACAATTTCGCTCTGCCTCCAATCAATGCCACGGTAACCATCGATGGGTATACGCAACCGGGGGCCAGCCCCAATACGCTCGCCACAGGCGGCAACGCGGCCATCCTCATCCAAATCGACGGCAGCCTGGCCACTACGCCGGGCGGGACCGGCCTTTCTCCCTTTGACGACGTGGGTTCTGTCTATCGCGGCATGGACTTCACAGGCTGGACCAATCCTTATGTCTCCGGCGGTACGGCTTCGGGCGCGGAGGGCATTGAAGCGAATGGCGTCGGCGACTTTATCGAGGGCAACTACTTCGGCACCGACCCAACCGGCAGTTTGAGCACGAATCCGACGACCTCCACAAGCTACGGCAACCGCATCGGCGTCTTCGTTGACAATGGCCCGGAAAACAATGCCGGGGGCAACATCATCGGCGGCACCACACCGGAGGCCAGAAACATTCTTTCAAATAACGAAGTGGGGGGAATTCTGTTCCTGTCTATCGCCTATGAGGGGCAGGCGCAGGGCAATTTCATTGGTCTGGACCACACCGGCGCAGCCGCCCTACCCAATACCGACGATGGTGTAGGGTCGAATGGTCCAACGATCGTTATCGGAGGCATCGCGCCGAACAGCGGAAACGTCATCTCCCAAAACACCACTGATATCGACTTCAATGACATAACCAACGGCGGCGTTGCGGCCAACTCCTTCGCCTGGGGCAATCTCATCGGAACGGATTCCACAGGCACGATCATTTTCAGTCCAGCTGGCACCGGTGCATCTGTCACCTTTGGAGCGAATGACGAAACCTTTGGCGGCACCACGCCCGCGGCCCGCAACGTCATCTCCGGCAACCTCTACGGCGTTTACCTCTTCAACGACACCTCCGGCAATATCATTCAGGGCAACTACATCGGCACGGACATTACGGGATCAGTAGCACTTGGCAACTCGCTTCAGGGCTACATCAGCGGAGCCAGCAGTTCAAGTGACGTTGCCGCCGTCAGCGATGTGTTGGGCGGAGCCGTGGCCAACGCAGGCAACGTCATCTCCGGGAATGGGATGGGTGGCGTTCTGATCTCCGGAACCATCGCCAATTCCGCGGGTGCTTACCTCGGCAGTACGGTTGAGGGAAACTACATCGGCACCGATGCGACCGGCACCATGTCCGTTCCCAACAGCGGCGACGGCATCGAACTCGGCCAGGACGCAACGAGCAACATCGTGGGCGGCACCGACCCGGGCGCCGGCAACATCATCGCGAACAACAGCGGCAACGGCGTCCACGTCAATCCCGGAACTCCCAGCGCCGATACGCCCGGAGACGGCTACGGCAACAACACCGTGGGCAATGTCATTCTGAACAACACCGGCACCGGTGTTCGCATCGACAGCGGATCGCAGGAACTGATCAGCCGCAATTCGATCTACGGCAACGGCGATCTCGGCATCGCTCTCGGCACGGGCGGGCCGAGCATCAATACAAACTGCCAGTCTTCGGCATCCGGCCCCAATAATCTGCAGAATGCGCCCGCACTCACGGCCGGCACCGGCACCGTCTACATTACCGCGACTGCGACCGACCCCAACGGCAACACCTCGGAGTTTTCGAACGCCGTCGAAGCGACCTCGACGGGCGATATGCTGAGCCTGCTGGGCAACTTCAACAGCCTGCCGAGCACTACCTATACCATCGAGTTTTTTTCCAGTCCCACCGCCGATGCCTCCGGCTACGGCCAGGGCGAGACCTATCTTGGCTCGACCACGGTGACCACGGACGCTTCCTGCAGTGTTGCCGTGAACAATCCCGTCAACACCGACGATGCCGACGTGAGCATCTCTCTGAGCAGCAACCAAAGCTTTGGAGTCGAAGTCGGCCCTGACTTTGGCGATGATGTCTATACAGCGTCGGTTGCCAACAATGGGCCGGCGACGGCCACAGACGTTGTCGTCACGGATACGCTGCCGACCTCGCTTGAGGTCAGCAGCGCCTACTGCGATGTGGGCGCCTGCCAGTCGCCGATCACCACTTCGCTCGGCAGTTGCACCGTGAGCGGCCAGATCGTTACCTGCAACCTGGGAACCATGGCGCCGGGCGCGACCGCAACCGTGAATATTCCGGTGCAGGTGCTCGCGTCCGGCTCAATCGCAAACACTGCAAGCGTAACCGCGACTCAGACCGATCCAAACCCGGCTAACAATTCCTCGACGGTGACAGTAAGCTCCACTTATCCCGAACCTATTATCGACACCGGCGCAAGCGGATCTGTTCCGAATATCGTCCCAGGATCCGTGTTGGCCGGCAGCCCGGATACGCAGCTCACCGTTTACGGCTTCGGCTTCCTGCCCAGTTCGACGGTGACGTTCAATGGAACACCGGTCACGGTGAGCGGCTTCGTTGATAACCAAACGTGTCAGGAAACCAGCCCGGAATATTGCGCAGCGCTACAGTTCGTCGTTCCGGCTTCGCTGTTGACGACGGCGGGCACCCCCACCATTGAGGTGTCGGACCCCAATCCCGGCCCGGGCGGCGGATCGAATACGCCGAGTGATGACTCCTACACCATCGCCGCGAGCTGCACCTTCACCACCGACGGTCAATACGCCTTCGACTTCATTGACCAGGATGGCACCGATTCCATTCCTGTGGTCGTCGATGTGTCCCCGTCCGCTCCAAGCTGCTCGTGGACCGCTACTTCGTCAGTGCCGTGGATCGTTCTTCTCGACACGTATCAGACCACAGGCTTTGATGTGTTTACAAACATTGCCGACACCGGCACGGCCACCGGCAACGCATCGGCAAATTTCGCCGTGGCCGCCAATACCGGAGCTGACTCGCGCACCGGCTCGATCACCGTAGCCGGCCAAACCTTCTCTTTTACCCAGCCGGGCGCTTCAAGCTGCGACGAATCCACGACTCCCACTTCCCAATCGTTTCCCGTGGCAGGCGGTTCAGGCACATTCGCGGTGACATCGGGCTGCTTCGCTTATTATGTCGAGTCCTATGCCCCTTGGATTACGGTCCCAGAAAGCTCGGGTCTGTTGGGCGGCAATGCGTCGGCCAACTTCACCGTGGCCCAGAATGTCGGCGGTCCAAGGACTGGAACCATCACCGCAGGCGGCGCCGTCTTCACGGTGACGCAGGCGGCTCCGAGCTGCTATTACTCGCTCGATACCACTTCGGCGCTGGTCTCGGCCAATGGAACGACCGGCACCATCAATGTGACGGCATCCGCGCCGACCTGCACCTGGACAGCGACGCCCAGCAGCTCGCAGATCACGATCAATTCCGGCGCGACAACTACGGGCAGCGGACCGGTGAACTACACCGTGGCCCCGAACACCGGTGCACCGATTTCGCCAACCATCACCGTTGGCGACGCAAATGCCAATGTCGTGTTCACGGCCAACGAGGCATCGCCGTTTACCTGCACCTTCTCCCTCAGTCCGGCGACGAGCAGTGTCTCCTCGGAAGGGATCTCCACTTACTTCCTGATCACCGCATCGCAGGCCTTTTGTCAGTGGACCGCGGTATCGAGCGATCCGGCCGACCTCACAGTCAACGGATCGGGCTCGGGTGGCGGCTCGGGGCAGGTCTTTTATCGCGTATCGCAGAATGACACGGGCGCCCCGCGCACGCTCACCATCACGGCGGGCTGCCAGACCTTTACCATCAATCAGAGCGCTGTCCCCGCGGCAAACCTGGTGCCCGCGATTACAGCCATTTCGCCAGCAACAGTAGCCGCGGCATCACCCAACTTCACTCTGAGTGTCACTGGCTCGAACTTCGCGCCGGGAGCAACGATCAGCCTTAACGGGATCGGTGTTCCGACGACCTACGGCAGCGCAACACAGGTGAGCGCGACGGTGACCACCAGCCTCATCGCCGTCGAGGGGACTTACAACGTCGCGGTAACGAACCCGTCACCGGGCGGCGGAATCTCGAATACCTTGCCTCTCACGGTGACCGCAGCCACCGACAACCCGGTGCCGGTGATCACCGAATCATTCCCAGGAAGTTCTCCACTCAACGGCCCGGCCATTACTGTCACAGTGGAAGGCCTGAATTATGTGAGTGGTTCCACGCTCTCGTTTAATGGCACGCCCATCAGCACAACCTTCCTCAGCGGCACGTCGCTGACCGGAGTGGTACCGGCGAGCGATCTTACCGTCAACGGTGACTTCCCGATTGTCGTTACGAATCCGGCGCCGGGAGGAGGAGTGTCGAATGCTACCGATCTCTCTGTCGGCAGCGGAACAGGAACGCCAACGATTACTCTTCTGCAGCCCGCGAGTATCGCCGCGGGTTCGGCGGCCTTTACCTTAAACGTGATCGGCGCGAACTATGTGAGCGGCTCGGTTGTCAACTTCAACGGAACGGCAATGACCACAACTCAGCTCGGTGCAGCTGAGCTGGGTGCTGCCATCCCGGCCTCCGCCATCACCACCCAGGGAACAGTGCCGGTGACGGTGACAAATCCCTCCGGCGGAGGCACTTCAAATGCGGTCACCTTCACCATCACCGCGGCGAGCGGCAATCCGGTTCCCGCCATTACCACGCTGCAGCCTTCGAGCGCGACTGCCGGCTCCGGCGCGTTCACGCTCACGGTGAACGGCTCCGGGTTCATTTCGAGCTCGGTGGTCAGCTTCAACGGCAATGCCCGGGCCACAGCTTATGTAAGCGCAAGCCAGCTCACCGCGGCCATTCTCGCCACCGACATTGTCAGCGCCGGAACAGCGCCGGTCACGGTGACCAATCCGTCGCCCGGCGGCGGCACTTCGAACGCGGTCACCTTCACCATCAACGCGGCGAGCGGCAATCCGGTTCCTGCCATCACCACTCTACAGCCCTCAAGCGCGACGGCGGGCTCCGCCGCGTTCACCCTCACGGTGAACGGATCGGGCTTCATCAGCACCTCGGTGGTCGACTTCAACAGCAATGCACGTAACACAACTTATGTGAGCGCAACGCAGCTCACCGCGGCCATCCTGGCCACGGATATCGCCAGCGCTGGAACAGCGCCGGTCACCGTGACCAATCCGTCGCCCGGGGGCGGCACTTCCACTGCGGTCGACTTCACCATCAACGCGGCGAGCGAAAATCCGGTTCCCGCCATCACTACCCTGCAGCCTTCGAGCGCGACTGCGGGCTCCGGCGCGTTCACGCTCACGGTGAACGGCTCCGGGTTCATTTCGAGCTCGGTGGTCGACTTCAACGGCAACGCCCGGACCACAACTTATGTAAGCGCAACGCAACTTACCGCGGCCATCCTCGCGTCTGACTTGACCACGGCCGGCACGCCCTCGGTCACTGTTGTCAACCCCTCGCCCGGCGGCGGAACTTCGAACGCGGTCACCTTCACCATCAACGCAGCGCCCGTGCCCAGCTTTATGCTCAGTTCGACCACCGGGCCGCAAACCATTCAGCCCGGCCAATCGGCTCAGTACACCATCACCGCCACGGCGCAAAACGGAACCTTCCCCGGCTCCATCGCCTTCACGGTCAGCGGCCTGCCGCCCGGCGCGACCGGTACGTTCGCACCCACCTCGGTCACGCCCGGCAGCTCGTCGGCGACCACGCAACTCACCATCCAGACCGCCGCGTCGCAGACCGCCTTCACCAGTCTGCGCCGCGGATGGCCTCTCGCCGCATTCACTCTGCCCTTGCTGTTGTTGTTCCTGGACACGCGGCGAGCACGGCAGCGCTGGTTGCGCCTGGCCCTGATGCTGCTCGCCTGTCTCGCCGCCGGCGCCGCGCTCAATGGCTGCGGCGCAGGCTTCGGTGTCGCCAGCCAGGCCACCCCGCAAACCTACACCGTCACCATTACCGGGTCGGGCAATGGGGAACAGCAAACTACAACCGTGCAGCTCACCGTCGAGTGAAGGAGCCCACCATGAGAACTGGAATGCGGATCGTCAGCCTTCTCCTGCCGGCCCTGAGCTTCGTCGGGGCTGCCGCGGCTCATGCGCAGCAGGCCGCGTCTTCCCCCCAGCCCGCGCGCTACGAGCTCTCGGCCACGTACAGTTACGTGCACAGCAACCTGCCCCCCGGCGGATGCGGGTGCTTCGGCCTCAACGGCGCATCCTTTGAATTCGCGCGGTCCTTCGGATCAGGAGGATTTGCGATTGACGGCGATGTAGGCGTGGAGCACGCGGGATCAACCGGCAGTGCCGGCGACAGCCTCACGCTCAGCAGCTACACTGCCGGCGTTCGCTACGCTCCGCACTTCCACATGCCCGTGAATCCCTTCGGCAAAGTCCTCATCGGCGTGGCGCATGCGGGCGGGTCCCTGGCGCAGGCGCCGAATCCCGCAGCCGCCAACTCCGGCGCCGCATTCGCGTCCATCGTTGGCGGAGGACTCGACCTGCGCACTGGATCGCACCTCGCCATCCGGCTTATCGAGGCCGACTACCTGGTCACGACCTTCGACAACGCCGGCGACAACCACGAGAACAACCTGCGCATCAACGCCGGCGTAGTCTTCCGGTTTTAGAAGCACGCTCCTCAAAGAGCTCATCCTCACCGACTCACTCACCGAGGGGATCTCTCCCGGAATTCGGCCCTCTTTCGCCGGTTTGCCAAAGCATTCCCAAGGTGCGGCCAACTACTCGAGTCGCTTGTCCGGCCCCATGGATGGATCCCTTCCGCGCGCAAATGTATGCTCTCGCGCCTCCCCGTTGCGCGCCTCGCGTTTGTTGGAAGCAGGCGTGCCAGGGAAAAAATTGGCGATCATCCGAAGATAGAAGGAAAGCGGTTCAAGCTTTAGAGCGGTTCCACAGTACATGTAGCCATATCTCACAGTTGCGGAAGGTGGCTTTTTCTTGGTGAAAAAGCCACTTAGCATCTGCGGCTTCGGGATACGGCAACTGTGAAACCGCTGTAGCGTGCAGAATGGGATTGCCGCTCCATGAAACCTTATTGCAAAACTACGGCCAAAACAGGCGGGAAGCAGCAGGATGAATCGCGCTGGCCCGCATGCTCCTGACGCGTCAGTTCCCGGCGGGCAAATCGAAATCGTGTCAGAGACAGACCCGTACCCTTCCCGCACAGCAGCGCGTGGAATAGAAGCACGCAAGAAGACTACTGCTTTTGTGTTGAGTTACCGGGAAGGAGATGACATGCGACCACACTTACATTACTTGGGGTTCCGGTCATCGTATTCAACTGCAACAGGATCTCAAAGTGCTGATTCGCCCGGGGCTGTGCGCTAGCGCAATTCCTCAGCACCGAGGAAAACCGGGGTAAATCCGTGGCCAGCTTTCCCGCCGCCTCCGTTCCTTCACCATCGGCGCCGGCGAGAAGAAGAACCTGTCCATTTTGATCAGGGTTCTGCACGAAGGCGATGATGGCGAAAGATCGACCGGTGGCCCATCCAAGAGCTGTGGGGACATATCTTTGTAATTCATTGGCCCGAGGGTGTACATTGGCGACGATTTCCTGTCCCGTGGCCTGGTCGAAGACAAACTTGAAGTCCAGTTCATCGCTGAACAGATCGAACCACGGATCCGAGCGCGGACTTCCGAGAAAGATGAAGTTATCGTCATTTTTCAGATCGGAAAACTGAATGCTCCGCGCAGCGCGAACATTGAATGCGGTCCCGGTATGAGGCAAGGCGGCGATTTTCGCCGCGATTGGAGCGTCGATGCCGGCAGCCGAATTGTCGCCCCAGAGAATGGTTTTGAAAAAACGGGTCACATCGGGAGAGAGCTTGTTTGGCTCGGGAATGTATTTGTGGTTGGCATAATCGGAGAGCGAAAGTTCGCTGCCGGCAACTTCCTGAAGGGCGACGATGTTTGGATCGCTGGTAATCAGGTTGGTTGCGTGCGAAGGATTAAACAGAGTAGACCACGGATAAGGAGGGATGGGATGCGCATCAGTATGTGAGAGCCGGCTGAAGTAGAGGGCCCAACCGGTCACGCCGATCGCCACCAGCGCGATTATGCTTGCCAGGGGCCAAATGGATCTGCTTGCCCTCTTCTCCGGCACATCGTGCAGGTCGGGCAGAACAGCCAGATTTCCCGCTTGCTGCCGAGCTGGATCGGCGACTGGGTGGTCTAGTAGGGAGGAAGTCCAGGCTTCCCGAGGAAGCTCGAGGGGATCGAGTAAATTTGCCTGCGCTGACTTGTCTCGCACGATCTCCGGAATATAGGAACCTAAGGGCAGAGTGATGCGAAACTCGGACGCGGCGCCATTCATTCCATAGTGCTGAAGAAGACGCTTGCGAACGTCACTTGCGGTCACCCGTACAATTGCGTCCTCTCCGGTGTCATAGGAGGGGGATCGGCCAAAGAGTTCGACACCGATCAGCCGCTCTTTGAGGGAGTCGAAACGGCCGGCAATTGACTGATCGACTACGTATTGAAGGAATTGACCGCTGCGGACGCTTCCCTTGAATGCCGGGCCGTGGACAATTACTTTGACGTGTTCCCGGAGTGCGGCAATGTCGTGCTCGGACCCAAGGATTCGTGCAATCTGGGCTTCCCGAGCGTCAATGGGATCACTGACTCGCATGTGCGGAGAATTTTCGGCCCGGCACAACCGGGATGCAGATCGATGGGTATCAATGTTAGCATGCGCTTGCTTCAAAGTCAGTCCGTCACTCGCGAGCCACGACTTTAGCTGCCTGTAATCATGCAAGTACGCTGGAACCGAGACCCCTCCTCCGAGCCGGAAAAACCGCCACCGGTCGCCGGGCACTCCCTACCTCAATTTCCTGTGGACCGCGAGTATGCCAACTTGTAAGTGTTGTTCGAAGGTACCTACTGTTAACAACCTCCTCGATCCGTTAAGTGTTTGTGCATCAAAGAGCTACGCGAGAGCCAGAGGAATGGACTAACGTTGCAATTTACCCCGGCTTCGCTTTAGCTTGGTTTTTCACCGGCAGTCCGTCGACCACCAACTGGTGCAAGGGAGCAACGCAAAAGCGTGATTACAGGTGCGGGGAGCGAAGATCGTCCGGAAGTTTATCGAGTTCCAGAGTTGGACGCCGGAATCCGCGAAAGAGCCAGGAGGTGTCCGGACCAGAGAGCGACAGGCTCCGTAACCTGGAGGGCAAATTCTCCTGAAGAAAGGAAAAAGCCGAGCGTTCCGGCGATTCTCGGGCGCAGTTGGCATTCGCTCGCTGTCGCGACGGTGTTCTCTGCCGCGGGAATCGCAAGTCTTGGCCAGTCCCCATCCGGGAGTACAGGCGTACTCCCTCTCTACAAGCAGCGCACTGCGCCTATCGAGCGGCGCGTGGACGACCTGCTCGCCCGCATGACCCTGGAAGAGAAGGCGCGTCAACTCGACCTGTATGCGGCTGCCGGCACGCTCGAAGACAAGCACACCGGGAACGGTCATGTGGCGGCGGACGCAGCATTCTTGCCCGACAAGGCCGAGGAGATGTGGGGTTCCCTGGGAGTAGGCGGCATCCATGATGTGTATCCGACTCCGGTCGAGTCGAATGCCATCCAAAGTTGGGTCATCGCCCACAACCGGCTCGGGATTCCGGCGCTTTTTATCGAGGAGGGCCTCCATGGCTTTGACACCGGAACCGTCTTTCCTGCCCCGATCAACCTGGCGGCCACGTGGAACCCGGAAATTGCGCGGCGAACCGGGAGCGCAATTGCAGCCGAAGCCCGCTCGACCGGTGTGGGAATGATCCTGGCCCCGGTGCTGGACCTTGCTCGGGAACCGCGTTGGGGGCGGGTCGAAGAGGATTTCGGCGAGGATCCGTATTTGACCGGCCAAATGGGCTTGGCCTACGTCCAGGGTGCGCAGGGCGATGGTTTGAACACGGACCACACCGTGGTTGCCGAGCCCAAGCACTTCGCCGCGCATGGCTCTCCGGAAGGCGGCACAAACACATCGCCGGTGCACATAGGGGAACGCGAACTCCGGATGACAATGCTGCGCGGATTCGAGCCGGCGCTGCGTGAGGGCCACGCCATGGGTGTCATGGCCGCGTATCACGAGATCGACGGCATCCCCGTTACCGCCGATCCATTCCTGCTGAAAACTGTGCTGCGCGCCGAATGGCACTTCCAGGGATTCGTGCTGTCCGATCTGGGCGCCATCCGGCGCCTGTACGACGTGCATCACGTCGCCGCCTCGCCCCAAGATGCGGCCTGCATGGCGATCAGGTCGGGCGTAGACATGCAGTTCTACGACTTCGATCACGCTGTTTTCCAGAAAGCGCTGGTCGATTGCGTACACGAGGGCAGTCTTGCCCAGGCAGATCTGGATCGTGCGGTCAGGTCGGTGCTGCGCGTCAAATTCGAGCTTGGGCTTTTCGATCATCCGCTGGTTGACCCAACGCTGAATACAAGGGTGAAGCGGTCGCCCGAGCACTTGGCGCTTTCGCTCGAATCGGCGCGCCAGTCGATGACCCTGCTCAAGAATGACGGCAATTTGCTGCCGCTTTCCAAGTCCGTGGTGCACATTGCCGTCATCGGACCGAATGCGAACGTGGCCCGGTACGGCGACTACGAGAAAGAAGAGAATGGATTCCACATCAGTATTCTCGACGGCATTCGCAAACTGGTGCCCCAGGCGATGGTCACGTTCGATGACGGGAAAGACATTGCTGCCGCGGTCGCGAAGGCGAAAGACGCCGATGTCGTGATTCTGGCGCTGGGAGAGTGGCAGGGCATTTCCGGCGAGGGCTTCGATCGTTCGGACCTCGATCTTCCCGGTAACCAGGAACTCTTGCTCGAAAAAATCGCCGCCACGGGCAAGCCCACCGTTTTGGTGCTTGAGAACGGCAGGCCCTTGACCATCGGTTGGGCCAGGGAGCATATCCCGGCGATCCTTGAAGCCTGGTACCCGGGCGAATTTGGCGGGCAGGCAGTTGCCGAAGCGCTTTTTGGAGAAAACAATCCGGCCGGCCGGCTGACAGTCACGTTTCCGCGCAGCACAGGACAACTGCCCGACTTCTATAATTTCGATCCCTCGCGCACACACAAGTATGTGGATGACGATGGCAAGCCGCTGTTCCCTTTTGGATTCGGCCTGAGCTATACCACGTTCCGCTACGACCATCTGTCCGCGCAGGCGCCTCCGCCGGGAAGCAAGGCAGACGTTGTGGTCACGGTGGATGTGACCAACACCGGCGACAGAGAGGGCGACGAAGTTTCGCAACTTTATCTCCGTGAGGATGTAAGCAGTGTGGAAACGCCGGAACGCTCTCTGAAGGGATTCTCCCGAATCCATCTCAAGCCCCGCGAAACAACGACGGTCACATTCCGTGTTCCGCAAAATCAACTCGCGATCTGGAATCAGGAAGGAAAGTGGGTGGTGGAGCCGGGAAACTACACGGTGTGGGCAGGAGGCTCTTCTGAAGCTTCTCTGTCCACAAACTTCTTCCTGCATCCGTAGAGGAAGACGCTAGCCGAGGACAAATCCTGTTGCGAGACGCAGGGACAAAAAAGACGAGGACAGGCACACATTGAAAACCGCGGTTCAACTTGTCGGGCTATCGATGATTGTGAGCAGTGCTCTAGCGGCTCCGGGCCAAAAGCCGAAAGAAGCGGTTGATTACGTATCCCCCAACATCGGGGGTATCGGCCAGTTGCTGACGGCAACCATTCCCTATGTGCAACGCCCTCACGGTATGGCGAGACTTGCGCCGGTTGTCACACCGGGAATTACCGACCGGTACCTGGCTGACAAGATCTTCGGCTTTCCTGCCGGCCCCGCGCTGCTGATGGCTTCAGTGGGTGAGAGCGGCGCCAAGCCGGAAGTCTACGCTTCTGTCTACGATCACGATTTTGAGATTGCAACACCCTACTACTACGAAGCCGATCTCGAGACTTGGGGAATTCGAGCGGAATTTACGGCCGCGCGGCAAGCCGCATATTATCGCTTTACATTTCCCGCCAGTCCTCACGCTCATCTTGTGCTGAGTTTGCGCAATCACGCCGAGTTCACCGTAGTTGGAGATGATGCGATTCAGGGTAGTGCCCGCGCGGATGGAACAGTGGTACACCTCGAACAAGACGGACCGGAAACCAGGGAATATTTTTACGTAGAGTTTTCCCGGCCTCTGCACTCCTGGCAGACGTGGCAAAGCGGCGCGATGAGCCAGGCGCAAAAACAATCAGGCGATGACATCGGTTATGTTGCAGATGCGGCGACGGCGGCAGGAGAGGCGATCGAAGTCAAAGTGGGGATCTCCTACATCAGCGCCGAGCAGGCCAGGCGCAATCTGGAGCGCGACATTCCTGACTGGAAGTTCGATGGGGCGAAGGCGGAGGCACGCGCAGCATGGAATAATGCATTGGGCGCGATTCAGATGGTGGGCGGCACCGAGCGCCAGCGAACCATCTTCTACACCGCTCTCTATCGCTCGCTGGGCCGGATGACCGACATCACGGAAGACGGCAAGTACTATAGCGGATACGATCACGCGGTGCATGATGCCGAGGGCCACGACTTTTACGTCGATGACGGCCTCTGGGACACCTACCGCTCCTTGCATCCCCTGCAGGTGTTACTCGATGCGCCTCAGCAGGAGGACATGATCCGCTCCTTTATCCGCATGTATGAGCAAAGCGGCTGGATGCCCTCGTTTCCTTCCGTAGCAGGCGAACAGGCAGTGATGATCGGCCACCACGCGGCGGCCTTCATTCTCGACGCGTATGCCAAGGGATATCGCGACTTTGATGTTGCCAAGGCCTACGCCGCCCTGCGCAAGAACGCCACTGAGGCAACCATGCTGCCCTGGAGCCGCGGCCCGCTGACCAATCTCGACCGCGTCTACTTCGACAAGGGCTTCTTTCCGGCGCTGGCATATGGTGAAAAGGAAACCGAGCCGCAGGTGACTCCCGAAAGGCGCCAGTCTGTATCCGTCACGCTGGAAACCAGCTATGACGACTGGTGTGTTGCGCAGCTGGCCAAGGCGCTGGGCAAGAAGGAGGACGCAGAGTATTTCACCCGGCTGGCGCACAATTACCAGAACGTATTCGACCTGAGTATCGATTTCATGGCTCCCAAAAGCGCAGACGGCGCGTGGGTGAGACCTTTCGATCCCAAGCTGGGCGGCG
Source organism: Acidobacteriaceae bacterium (assembly GCA_030041045.1). Classification (GTDB taxonomy): domain Bacteria; phylum Acidobacteriota; class Terriglobia; order Terriglobales; family Acidobacteriaceae; genus Telmatobacter. The sequence continues at coordinate 26,020 of JASHOQ010000026.1, read as the reverse complement.
GACAAGGCGGCCGCGATTACTTCACGGAGATGAATTCCTGGTCATACACGTTCAATGTGCAGCATGATGTGGCGGGGCTGATCGATCTGATGGGCGGCCGCGATGCATTCAATGCCAAACTCGATCAGTTGTTCGTGGAGCAGTACGGAACATCGAAGTTTCACTTCCTTGACCAGTTTCCTGACGCGACCGGCCTGGTGGGCCAGTACGCGCAGGGTAATGAACCCAGCTTTCACATCCCCTATCTCTACGACTTTTCCGGACAGCCGTGGAAGACGCAGTTCCGCGTGCGCCAGTTGATGGACGTGTGGTACAGCGACGGTCCGCTCGGGCTCGCCGGTGATGACGATGGAGGGGCCTTGTCATCCTGGTACGTGCTAAGTGCGATGGGATTCTATCCTGTGTGCCCCGGCAACCCGGTGTATGAAATTGGCAGCCCGATTTTCGCGCAGACCACGATTCGCTTGGGGAATGGCAAGCTGTTCACGATCGTTGCCAATCATGTTTCCGCGCGCAATAAATACATCCAGTCGGCTCAACTGAACGGGAAGCCGCTCGATCAGGCTTGGTTCCGTCATGCAGACATCGCCGATGGGGGAACGCTGGTGCTGGAGATGGCCGACCATCCAAATCGTGAGTGGGGCAGCGCGCCGCAAGAGGCACCTCCCTCGATGAGTGGAGAGAATCTTACGGCCTTGAGACCGCAATAATGGATGCACCGGGGCACAATGACGTCAAAGAACACGAGATGAAGCCGGACGGTTCGACTCTTCAGTCTCGCCGCAGCCTGTTGGCCATGGGGGCAGCCGCTGGTCTTGCAGGATTTTTGGAAACGCCCAGGCTGTCGGCCGCTTCGATCAACAAGGGACAATCGGCGCCCTTCGAAACAAATGTTAGAAACTTCGGCGCGCGCGGAAACGGGATCGACGACGAGACGGGTGCGTTTCAACGGGCTCTCGATTCCGCGCACGATGGAGGTGGCGGCATGGTCTATGCGCCGCCGGGCCGCTATCTGTTCCGCGGAGTTCTTAACCTTCCTGAGGGCGTAACCTTGCGCGGATCGTTCGGTTGTATGCCATCGCACACGGGCATGCGCGACCGCGGCCAACCTAAGCCAGGCGACGACGGCACCGCGTTGCTCGCGACTGCCGGCCGCGGCAACGAAGAGGGAGAGCCATTCATCTCGCTGAACAGCAACAGTTCCCTCACCGGTTTAACCATCTATTATCCGGAACAGATCACGGATGCGGCGCCGGTCGCGTATCCCTGGACGATTGCGATGCGTGGTAAGAATCCGGCAGCGTTCGATCTAGAACTGCTCAATCCCTACCAGGGAATCGATGCCAGCCGCAATGAGCGCCATAACCTAAGAAACATCTGCGGCCAGCCGCTGCGGCGCGGAATCTTCATTGATGCCATCTACGACATCGGTCGTGTGGAGAATGTTCACTTTAATCCCTGGTGGAACGGTCATGGCCCCGTGTACCAATGGCAGCTCGAGAACGGCGAAGCATTCATTCTCGGCCGGGCAGACTGGGAATATGTCCTGAATACCTTCTGCTACGGGTATCACGCCGGCTACAAGTTCATTCACACGGATACTGGTGAATGTAATGGCAACTTTCTGGGAATCGGTGCAGACAATTGCAATCGCGCCGTCCTTGTGGAACAGAGTGCCCCCTACGGACTCCTCATTACAAACGGCGAATTCACTTCGTTCACCGGCGACGATCCCACCATGGTTGATGTGCTGGAGAGCAATAACGGAGTCGTCCGGTTCAGCAATTGTGCGTTCTGGGGACCGTGTAATCAGATTGCGAAGATCGCGGGCCAGGGCACGGTCGGATTCAGCGATTGCACCTTTGTCGAGTGGCGAAAGGATCGCGCCGCAATTCAGGCTTGTTCCGGCAGCTTGCTGATTCGTGGCTGCGATTTTCGCCAGAACCAGCCGCACATCTCTCTCGGCAAGAGCGTGGACCGGGCGGTCATCGCCGGCAACATCTTCGCCGGGCCGTCGCAAATCCAAAACCAGACCACTCAAGACGTGCAGATCGGGTTGAATGCCGCGCTTTGAGCGCTGTCCACGAACCCCAATCGCAAGCCGTCGCATGCCCAAAGAAGGTTTTCAAATCGCCGCCCCGGCGTTCTTGTACGGCGGCTGGCGTCGAAATCACCGTATTGAACGAAGGCATTAGCGGCATTCGGAGCCAAGGCGCAACGCATAGACCAGTACCCGGCATTCGTCTTCACGCAGTCGGCTAACCATACAACGAGTGGAGGAGTTGCCCACACATCAAATGAATGAGAAGACCGGGCCCGACCGAGGCTCTCCATGTCGCTACTGTTAATTTCTGCGCGGATATGCAAGCTACTTATTTTCATTGAGATATGGATACGTTAGAGGCGCATTTTAACGTTGCGGGAACGGGCAAAAGCGGGGGTAAAGTGGAAACGGATTTCGGCAGCAAACGCAGAGAGCGAAATCCTTACACTACCGACCATTGCAGCGCTTTGTGAAAGCCCTAGGAGGGTGTGATGACGCAACGCGGAAACTGGCTCAAGTACTTCAATCTGAGTCTGGTGTTCTCTGTGTTATGCAGTGCGGGCGGGTTGTGCTTTGCGCAACTTGACCGTGGCACGATATCGGGAATTGTCACCGATCCATCCGGTTCCTCAATCACGGGAGCCAAAGTCGTCGCAACCAATACAGCGACGGGCACGCAGAGTGCAACCGTTACAACGGGCGCAGGAGATTACACGATCCCGGAGCTACCTGCGGGCGAGTATTCCCTTACCGTGAATGCTGCCGGCTTCAAAGAGCTTATCCACAATGGGATCACGGTCTCGGTTGGAGAAACGGCGAGCGTCGACCTGCAATTAGCGGTGGGACAAGCCACGGCAACAATTTCGGTAACGGCGGATGCGCCTCTGCTGCAGACGGATAGCGCCCAGATCAACTCCGAGGTCACCACGAGGGACCTGAATGAGCTTCCGATCAACATTAACGGCATCGGAGCTATCCGCGACCCGATGGGTTTTGCCTCCTTAATTCCGGGATCCATCGGAGGCGGGTGGAACGATATCCATGTCCAAGGCTCACCGGCAACCACGTACCGCGTCTTCATGGACGGCCTGGACGACACCAATGCGACCAAGGGCGCCATCTCCGATGAGCAGCAGCCCTCGGTCGAGTCGCTTGCCGAAGAATCCGTGATGATCAACGACTATTCCGCCCAATTCGGTGAGTCTGGGGGTGGAGTCTTCAACTACACATCGAAATCGGGAACCAACAAGCTGCACGGGACGGCTTTCAACTACCTCGAAAATGAGGATTTGGACGCCGGACAGCCCTTCAACTACGTGAATGCGAATACATTCCAGAAGGCTTTACCGGTTCAACGGCAGCTTGATTTTGGCGCTTCTCTGGGCGGACCGGTGTTGATTCCTCACGTTTACAACGGCCAGAATAAGACCTTCTTCTTCTTCGCTTACGAGGAGTACCACAACACGCAAACCAATAATGACGGAACGATTACGGTTCCCACCACTGCCTATCTCGCGGGCAATCTAGGCTCTAACATTCTTGGTCCCATCACGGATAACAATGGAAATCCGGTCGTCGATTGCCTGGGCCGGCAGTTGTACAACGGTGAGGTCTTCGACCCATCGACGACGAGAACGGTAACCTGTACGGGAGGTCCCTCCGGAGCTGGTTCGACCGGAGTGGTCCGCAATGCGTTTGGTACGGACGTGAACGGAAACGGCGTGCCCACCAACATGCTCCCCGCGTCCAGCACATGGGATCCGGTGGCGGTGAAGGTTCTCGGTTACATGCCCGGCCCATCGGGGGCCACGGCCAATGCGTTGACCAACAACTACCCGAATTTGGAGCCGAACAACAAGTACCAGTACCTGGCCAGCATCAAACTCGACCACTATATTGGCGAAAAGTGGCACCTCTCCGGTTACTACATGCACGAGATTGGGAACAAGGACAATGCGGATGATGGCATTAACACCATAGGAGGCTCAACCCGCTGGAATCACACACCCGCCCCGCAGTTGTATCTGAATTTGAACTATACGGCCACGCCGGATCTTGTGTTTCACGCAGGATGGGATTGGACGCGCCACGATGCCCTGCAGGATGCTGCGGTGCAAAACTTCGATCAGACCACGCTTGGGTTGCCCTCCTTGGCGAGTATGCCTGGCGGCGCTGCGAAAACCTTCCCGATTTTCTCGGGACTCACCGTCGACAATCAGAACGTTCCTCAGTTGGGCATCAACAACGCGCCGTTTATTGACAACGACTGGTACGACACTGAATCCGCGATCTGGACCCACGGGCGCCATACCTTTGACTTTGGCGGCGATTTCCGTCATCAACTCTGGGGCACTCACAACGATCTGTCGGACGGATCGTACGGTTTCAGCCGCAATGAGACCTCTGAACCATCCGAAAATGGCCAAAACCTCTACGGAGCCAACCTCGGCGATGGCTTTGCCAGCTTCGTCCTTGGCCAGTTGGACGGCGCCAATATCGGGAACGATAACATCCAATGGTTTATCCGCTTGGAGGGATCGTTTTACGCCCAGGACACCTGGAAGGTGACAAATAAGCTCACGGTAAACCTTGGACTGCGTTGGGATCTCGAGGGGATGCAGCACGAGCAACATCTGCGGGTAACCCAGTTTGGCCCGACCGTCGCGAATCCTTCAGCTGGCGGCCTGTTGGGCGGAACCGAATACGAGGGGTATGGGACGGGGCGTTGCGACTGCGTCTTCGAGCACTTCTATCCCTGGATGGTTCAGCCTCGTGCCGGTGTGAGTTATCAACTGGATGCGAAGACAGTGCTCCATGCCGGGACAGGGTTCTACTCCGGACCGCAGCTCTTCATGAATGAAGAAGGCTATAGCAACCAGGGATTCGGCTTTAACGTGGTGTACCTCACCAGTCCTTCGTATGGCATTGACGCCGGTCAGCTTTCCAACGGCGTGCCGTTCACCGCGGCGGCCCTCACAGCCACCAACTTCAATCCGGGCGCTTTCCCGAACGTAGGTTCAACCAACTCGCCCCCCAATTTCATTGTTACGAACAATGGCCGTCCGCCGCGTTATGTGCAGTCGACCCTTGGCGTTGAGCGCGAGATTGTGAACAATCTTACGGTCAACCTATCCCTTATCGACAACCGTGGTGTTTGGCTCAATTCCGACAACCTGACGAATACCACCAACGAGCTCACTCCGACCATGCTCTCGCAGAAGTACGGTTTGAATGTCCAAAACCCAATCGACTACGCCCTGCTCCAGTCGCCGATCTCGTCCCCAAACGTAGCGGCGAGGGGCTTTACGGCGCCGTATTCCACCTTCCCGTCCGGAGCCACTCTGGCTCAGGCCCTGCGGCCGTTTCCGCAGTTCGGCGGCATTGGGGACATGTACGAGCACGACGGTAATTGGTGGTACGACGCGCTTCAGGTCAAGGTGACCAAACGGCTCAGCAACGGGCTGTCGGGCGGTCTCGGCTATTCGTGGTCGAAGAATCTGGGGACTGTGGGAGCGACGTCCCCCACCTTCACCACTTCGATTTATGCGCAGGATCCTTCTCTCCCTCCGAAGAGCCAGAAATCCTTTGAGAGCATCGACGAACCGCAAATGCTCAACTTCTACTTCAACTACGAGGTGCCGCGTTTCAGATCTGACCAAAATGGCTGGAAGCGCGCTCTCTTAGCGGGCTGGACCACTGACGGCAACTTCCACTATGCGAGCGGTTTTCCGCAGCTGGTACCGGATACCTGGACATCCAACTTGGATTCGGTGACTTTTGCGAACGCAGCGACCGGTAACTTTCAGGTCTTTGCGAATCGCGTTCCCGGTCAGCCGCTCTTCCTGCAAAACCTCAATAATCACCACTCGGACATTAACAAGCCTTTCTTGAATGCCAATGCTTGGGCAGCCCCCGCGCAAGGCACCTACTCTACGTCGAAGCCGTTCTACAACGACTACCGCCAGGCCAGACAGCCGAGCGAGGAGTTGGGCTTCGGCAAGAACATCCCGTTCAAGGAAGGGGTGATGTTCTCACTTCGCGCGGACTTCTTCAATGTCTTTAACCGCTGGGTATATCCTGGCTTCAACAATACGTCCAACCCCGCCGCGACGGGATCCGGTAACCAACTCTTCGGCGTCATGGCAGGGAGCATCACCAACGCCGGTGGAAACTACGCTCCGAGAAGCGGCGAGTTTATCGCAAGAATCCAGTTCTAAACGTCAATTCGCCAGAACTCCAACCAACAGGCCAGATGAATTCATCTGGCCTGTTAATTTTACAGAGAGTTCTGCAATCGAGAGGTTGTGTGGCTGGGACGGAACGAAGTTGGCATTTTCGCGACGAGACTTTGTCACAGGCGTAGCTGCGCTAAGCACAAGAACCGCGCGTTTCCCTGCGTCGACGCTGTTCTGCGCTTTGTGGGGGAACGGTCAGACAGCTCAATCCACAATTTCGCCAATACGCTTCGAGAATGCGATGGACGGGTCGAAGATCGATTTCGTGTTGAAGAACAGCGTCAGTCCCGAGCGCTACTCCATTGAGACCATGACCGGCGGCGTTGCCCTTTTCGACTACAACAACGATGGGCTCCTGGACATTTTTTTCACGAACGGGGCGGATATTCCCTCTTTGAAGAAGAGTGGCCCGAGCTTCTACAACCGGCTCTACCACAATAATGGAGATGGAACCTTTCGCGATATCACCGAACGGGCCGGCTTGGCTGGTGCGGGCTATTCCATGGGCGTAGCGACAGGCGATTATGACAATGATGGGTTTGTCGACTTATATGTGGCCGGATTCGACCGCAATCAACTTTTTCACAACAACGGAGACGGGACATTCACGGATGTAACCGGGAAAGCAGGGGTCAGCGGCGTCATTCCGGAAGGGGGCAAGCCGTGGGCCATTACCGCAGGGTGGTTCGACTACAACAACGATGGATTGCTCGATCTCCTGGTTGTAAATTATCTGGACTATTCCATCTCCACGGCGCACATTTGCAAGACAGATAACATCGTTGACTATTGCTCTCCCAATGAGTATCGCGGAACACCGAACATCTTGTATCGGAACAACGGCGACGGTACTTTTACCGACGTTTCGCGGCAGTCGCATATTTCCCAATATGTAGGCAAAGGCATGGGCGTCGCTTTTGCTGATTACGATGACGATGGATTCACCGATATCTTTGTTTCCAACGACAGCTTTCCGAATTTCCTGTTGCACAACAACGGCGACGGAACATTTACAGATGTTGCCCTCGCGGCCGGGGTAGCCTACAGCGAAAACGGCAAGACCGTTGCAGGTATGGGGACGGATTTCCGCGACATCGGCAACGATGGCAGGCCGGATATCTTTCAAACAGCGATGTACGGTGACAGCTTCCCTCTTTACCGCAACCTGCGGAACGGTCAATTTGAAGATGCGACAGACACCACCGGTCTGACCGCAATGACCAACCGCTTTACGGCCTGGGGAACCGGAATCTTCGATTTCGATAACGACGGGAACAAGGACATTTTCGCCGCCGGCTCCGCAATTCTCGACAATTCAATGGAAGTGAATCGTAAGCCTTATCCACTTCCCAATTTCCTCTATCGGAATCTCGGTAACTGGGTGTTCAAGGATGTGAGCGCGCAGGCGGGAGCAGGTTTTTTCGCTCCGGCCGCACACCGGGGCGCTGCATTCGGTGATCTGGACAACGACGGAAAGATCGACATCGTGGTGACGGTTCTTAATGGAAAGCCCCAGTTGCTCATGAATCGGTCTTCCAATCACAATCATTGGATCATTTTGAAGCTCGTGGGCGTGGCCGATAATCGAGACGGGTTGGGAACAAAGGTGAAGATCATGACTGCAAATGGAGTTCAGTACAATGAAGCCACGACAGCCGTCGGCTACAATTCGTCGAGCGACAAACGAGTGTACTTCGGATTGGGAAGTGCGACCGTGGTGGACCGGATTGAACTCGCGTGGCCCATGGGCGTGAAACAAGTGCTCAACAGTGTGGCGGCCGATCAAATCCTGACCATCGTGGAAAGCGGCCGTCCTGAACCGCGGGGCAGGCTTCAATGATCTGGCTTCTCGCATTCCAACTTGCGGCCGGTCCAGCGCAACATTACGAGAACGCAAGACAGGATTTTGCCCAACAGAGGTTTTCCGAAGCCGTCAGCGAAGTCGACGCCGCCCTGCATGACAGCCCATACATGGTTCCGGCCCTGGTCCTCAAGGCGCGGCTGGCCACCTTTGCGCACCGTCCGGATGTAGCAAAAAGCTGTCTGATCACAGCCGTTACGGTTGATCCAGCTTCTGAAGAGGCGCAGTTCTATCTCGGGCTGTTGTATTACATGCAAAACGATTTCAAATTGGCGATCTCGCCGCTTCAGACGGCCCATACGCTCTCTCCCAGAAGCCCCCTGCCCGTGTTCTATCTCGCCATGACCCAGGAAGCTCTCGGCGATGAGACCCAAGCGCTGGAATTTTACCAGCAGGCAGAAAATCTCTCTCCCGAGAAAGCGCCGCAAAGCGCTGAGATTTTCGTCGCCCACGGAAGGTTTCTGCTTTCCTTGGGCCGGACCGAGGAGAGCATTGACAAGGACCGCCGAGCCATTGAGGCAGACCCGAACTCACGCGATGCGCATTACGAATTGGCAAAAGGGCTGGACCACGAGGGAGATTTCAAGAATGCCGCAGCGGAGGGAGAACGAGCGTTGACTCTGCCGGAACTCGACACCAGCGATGCCCAGATTCATTTCCTCCTGGCGAACCTCTATCGGAAATTGAATCAACCGGACTTGGCAAAGGCCCATTTGGAGAAATTCCAGGCAGCCCATCAGACGACAAACAGGTAAGCTGTTTTTCGCCAAAGTACGCCGCGATCAAGGTAAGAAGAATCGCGGCAGGGATCGAACGGAAGCTGCCTTGCTGCATGAAAAGTGAATGGCAGGGCCTCCGGGAGTGATTAGCGGAAATGAACGATGTGAGGCGGCGAAGTTTCCTGGGCTCGATTGCAGCTTGCCTGACAGGCCTGGCCGTTCGGCGTGCCCTTCCCCAAGGTTTGCCGGCTAGGGTGGGTTTATTAGAAGCTCGTGCGCCTTCGCTATCTGCTCCAGCGCAATCGCCCCACGCGCAGACACAACTCGATGGCCGGGCGCCGGACGCCGATTCGTCGAAGGCTGGATGTTTCTGGTTTACCAATGTTGCCGGCCAGTCGCAGTTTGCCTACCGGACCAACAACGACTTCACCGGCAGGAAGTATTTTCCTCAGCCGATGTGCGGCGGAGTTGCGGCAATCGACTATAACAATGACGGGCTCATGGACTTGTTCTTTACGAATGGCGCCCAGCTGCCGGAGCTGGAGAAAACCTCGCCCGCTTATTTGAACTGCCTGCTTCACAACAACGGCGATGGAACGTTTGAAGACGTCACTGCCAAGGCCGGCCTGACAGGAGCCGGCCTCGGCTTTTGTTTCGGTGTTGCCGTTGCGGACTACGATAACGACGGCCATGAAGATATTTTCATCTGCAATGCGGGCAGGAATGCCCTCTACCACAACAACGGCGACGGGACGTTTACCGATGTTACCGAGGGATCGGGACTCGAACATAAACCAGAGAATGTGCTGAGCGTGGGTGCGGCATGGTTCGACTTCGACAACGACGGGCTTTTGGACCTGATCGTCACCAACTACACCACCTGGACTCCGCAGACCGATCAGCGATGCTTCAAGGACACCAAGGTCGAGGAGTATTGCGATCCGACAGTCTACAAAAGCGTCGAATCGAGGCTCTATCGCAACCTTGGCCACGGCCGTTTTGAGGATGTCACCGCAGCCAGCGGTGTTGGAAAAGCTCTTGGCAAAGGGATGGGCATCTCGATCGCGGACTTCACCGGCGATGGGTTCATGGACATCTTCATCGCCAACGATACCGAACCCAATTTCCTCTTTATCAATCAGGGCAATGGAACGTTCAAGGAGAGTAGCCTTGACTATGGCGTGGCCTATAACGAGGAGGGTGATTCCGTCTCGGGCATGGGCTCTGACGCCAAGGACTTCGATAATGACGGCTGGGTCGACATTGTCTACAACGACCTGGCCGGGCAGTTCTTTGCCATCTTCAAGAACGAAGGCGGAAAGTCATTCAATGAAGTAACCTGGCCCACCAACCTTGGGCCGCTGACTCGGAATATTTCCGGATGGAGCATCGGGTTCATCGACTACAACAACGACGGCTGGAAGGATATCTACTCTGCCAATGGCGATGTGGATAATTTGAGCGAGTCATCCAGGCAACACGACACCATGTTTGAAAATAAAGGCGGCAAGACATTTATTGATGTGACGGCGAAGATGGGGCCCGATTTTGCTTTTGTCGGCTATCAGCGCGGGTCGGCATTTGTCGATTTAAACAATGACGGCTTCATGGATCTGGTCGTGACTTCACTCGGCCAGAAGCCCCGCATTCTGATGAATAATGCACCAGTTAAGAATCACTGGATCATGTTCGATTTGCGGGGACACAAGAGCAATTGCGACGGGATTGGCGCCATCATCAAGGTAACCACTGAATCCGGCAGGATGCTCTATAACCACGTGACCACCAGTATAGGATTTATGTCTTCGAGCGATCGCCGCGCGCATTTTGGTCTTGGCGCTGAGGCCAAGATCGACCATGTGGAGATTCGCTGGCCGAGCGGAATTGTGCAGCGGCTTGTGCCGTCCACTGTAGATCGGATCGTAAAGGTAGAAGAGCCCACATAGAATGCGGTGAACTCTGAGAACGGGTCGCCTAAACGACCTTGGTTGCGCTCCACTCTACTCGCAATTTGAACGTAGCACGAAAGCGAACGTCCCCACCGTTTTCGGCGGGATCACGGAGAGAATACGGACGGTCGGGCAAAGACAGTAAAGGCCGCATCGCGCGGCCTCCGATAAAGCAATTGTTTTCTGGGAAGATTTGGTTGCGGGGGGTGGATTTGAACCACCGACCTTTGGGTTATGAGCCCAACGAGCTACCGGGCTGCTCCACCCCGCATTTCAAGTTTAGCAAGTGTCTCGGAGAGGGTCAATCCATGGGATTCTCCGGTAGTGGTCTCCGAGGACCTTTTTGCCTCAACGCACTTTGCCATCGTCTCCGATCCCGCTGTACCAGGGCCCGGGCAGGAAACGGCTCAATCTGCTCGCGGAACAAGCCGATTGGGCAGCGCGGGGGAAAAGAGGGTCGCCGCGCGGGGAGTGGGCGGCTCAGGTACACTGCTCCAGGGAAATCCTGAAGCGCAAGCGGGGTGCGAAGCAAGTGCAGGCTCTGTGTACGGGAGTCCCGGTGGTGATTCGGCCGGTGCTGCCGGCCATTCACCCTGGAATGCAGGGGTCGCCTTGACCTTTTCCAAACGTCTCCACGAAATTCGCACCGGATTTGAGCGCCCCTTCTGGGTTGCCAACATCAGCGAGCTCTTTGAGCGGCTGTCGTATTACGCGGCCTTTGCCTCGCTGCCCCGCTATCTGCATGAGAGCCTGAACTTCGGCGTCGAGCGGGCCGCCAATCTCGCCGGGTTGTTTGGCGGGCTGGTGTGGTTTCTAGCAGCGTTCGGCGGAGCTCTTGCGGACCGCATGGGCTTTCGTCGCGCTCTCTCGCTGGCTTACCTGATCCTGGCCACGTCTTACTTCCTGCTCGGCTCCGTCAGTTCGCCGTGGCTCGCTCCGGTTCGCGAGGCCATGCCCCTGGTGGTGCTCGTAACGCTGATCCTGATGCTTCCGGCCCTGGGCATTGCCCTGGTCAAGCCCTCCGTCGTCGGCACCACGGCGCGCGCCTCCAACGCAAACGTGCGGTCGATTGGCTACTCCATTTACTACACCTTGGTCAACATCGGCGGCGCCGCGGGGCCGTTTCTGGCTGGATGGGTGCACCAGCATCTCAGCGTGGAGAAAGTCTTCGACATGGCGGCCCTGAGCGTCTTCGTCATGTTCTTTGCCGTGTTGCTGCTGTTCAAGGAGCCTCGCCGTGCAGACGAGGCGCAGACCGAGAGCCTCGGCCAGGTGGCCAGGAACTTTCTCACCGTCGTATTGAACTGGCGCTTCATGCTGTTCCTGGTCATTTTCTCGGGCTACTACATCGCCTTCTGGCAGCAGTTCATCATCCTGCCCCTCTATATCCACGAGTACGTGAACCCCAAGAGCAACACGGAAATGCTGCTCATGTCCGACGCCGTGACGGTGATCGCGCTGCAGATGGCGGTCAGTCTTCTCACGCAGAAAATGCCTTCGTTTCGCGGCATTACGCTGGGTTGCCTGATCTCAGGCCTGGCCTGGCTCCTGCTCATCGTGCATCCCAGCGTCATCATGGCCGTGGCCACGCTCGTCGTCGTGGCCATCGGAGAAATCACGCAGCAACCGCGCTACTACGAGTACATCTCTCGTCTCGCGCCCTCAGGCCAGCAAGGAACCTACATGGGGTTTGCCTTCGTGCCCATTGGGATCGGATCGCTCGTGGGCGGATGGTTGGGCGGGTTGCTGATTCATCACTTCGGTGAAGTTCTCCATCAGCCGGCGCTCATCTGGTGGTCGGTCACTGGCGTGGGCGTGGCCACGGCGGGGCTCCTCTGGGTCTATGACCGCTTGATACGGCGGGAATAGCACCTCGGAACTCTCGCGGCAGGGTTCAGAAGAGGCGAATTCAGCGACTGCGCGGCCTCGATACCTTGGCTCGCCTGCCCATGGAACGAGCCGGCCCGGCGAGAATTTTGCTGCCGGGCGAGCGGAATCCGCCTTACACTGGCGGTGATCCTCCCCTCTGTTTGCCATGGCTGTGGCTCAACTCACGCTCGAATTGCGCATCGAGCACGCGCAGTCTCTCAAAGACCGGCGGCAGGTGGTGCGCTCGCTCAAGGACCAGTTACGGCAGAGCTTCAATGTTTCCGTGGCCGAGCTGGATGGGGCGGTGACGTGGCAGTCGGCCACCATCGGGGTCGCGGCCGTTTCCAGCTCGCGGGATTATCTGCATAAACTAATGGAAGAAGTGGAGCGGGTGGCGCGGCGCATGACCAACGAGCTGGGCGCGGAGCTGGCCGACTCGTTCTGGGACTACATGGAACAGTGAGCTGTGGACAGGGATCAGGGGTCAGGGATCAGTTGTCGGTGGTCATGGATTGAAGAGCGGCAGCCTTGCGGGCAGGTTGCCCCATCCTTTGCGTTCTTTGCGAAGAGGGGCAAGATGACGCCTTACTTCCGTGCTCGAACGCCGCGGGATCGGCAATGCGCAATTCGACCAGGAACTGCGCGTACTCGGCCTCACCGCGCTTCAGCTTGCCGTAGTTCACCTCAGAGTAGAACTGGCTGATGTAATGGAAGGCGTAGGCGGTATACCACGGGATTTGTTCTTCGGTGCCGGGTGAGTCGATGATCGGGTTCTTCAACGGCTTCCCCGCAGCTGCCGCCCAGGCAAACGGCGCTTCGCGAATGTCAAAGCCCGCCAGATACATCTGACGGATGCCGACCCGCAACGCCTGCGCATGCATTGAGAGGGCGAGAAGTTCGTCGGAAAGGTCTGGGCAATGCCCGCAAGTTGGCCTTGAGGCCGGATTGGAGCCTTTGATTATGAATGTTTGCTTCTGCAGGACCGAAGCGATGGCGGAGGAAAGAATGGTTGCCAACTGCGCTTCATTCGCAATCCCGGCCAGCATGGTGTCTGGGATCACGACTACGCCGTTCGGATAAGCGGCAACCCCTTGCTGTAAATTCCTTCGTGACACCCTCTGCAGGGCACCCGGGAGGTCCATTTCGTCATTCCAGAGGGGCCGCTCACCGTGAACAACATAAAAGCGAAAGCGGACCTTGTCCTCGTTGCGGTCCGGCAGGACCCTTTGATACTCGGGCACAAGCGATCTCCCGACATTGGCTACATATTCCTGGACACCTTGGTCCGGCAGAATTTCCAAGTTCTTCGCCTGGAGCCGTTGATCAAACCCGATGGCGCCCGGGATGCGATGCGCATAATCAGGTTCCCGAACCGCGGGAGAAAAACGCGCAAGGAATCTCTTCTCGTCCGCACCGGGTTGGTTCGGCCATAGCCGAACCCGCCAAAGAGATTCGTCATCGTCTGCCGGAGCAGCACTTTGGTTTGCGGGATGCACGATGCCGCTGTCGTCGCCCTCGCCGGCGGGCCCATCGTCGACCGGCTCGGCACCGTGGTATTCGGCCCAGGTATCGGGCTGAAGCAAAGAAGCGCTGAACGGAGGTGCGGATGCAGGGTCCTGCGGGGGCATAACGCCCCAGTGGGAAGACGAAAACATCGCGAAGAAGCCTCCGAACTGCTGATTGCTCAGGCGCGACCCGCTCGCCGCGGAGAGCAGCTTTGTATCGGGCGCGATTGCCATGGGATAGCCGTTGAGCCAAATTGTTCCCGTCCATCCTTTGGCCGTTTGCCTAACCTGCGGCTGCTCCTCGAGGAGCGCCCCGCCGTCCCATTCTTCGTCGAGATTACCCTGAGCGATTTCCTGACGGATATCGACTTGATAGAAGGTGGCCCGGGCGGCGAGCAGCGACCCATCCGGGCCCGTGGCGTCTCCCGCGATCTGTACATGAGATCCAACGGTCAGCCCCACACTTTCGCAGGCAACGGCAGCCTTGCCTTCCGAATCCGGATCACCCTTCAGCGCAAAAAAGCTCGGCGCATTGAAGAACTGATGAGGCTTGCGTTCCACCTCGATTTCCGCATCGAGAGGTTCCCGCCGGCATATCGTTTTGCCATCCATCACAACATGCAGCGGGCCAAGGTAAAAATCCGACGGCGCAACCACCCGGGTAACGAAGCCATCAAAGGTTTCACCTCTGGCAGAAAAAGGCGCCGCGAGGAACGCCAAGGGAACCAGGCAGAAATGCAAGACGGGAGAAATGCCTATTTTCATGGAGGAGACCTCGTGGGCCCGGCGGCCGGTGCGGCTCCCCATCGGTCAGGTTGCGCGACCGCATTCAGGGTCGTCGTCCCCACACTCCATAGACGTGGTTCCCGGAGGGAAAGTTGGAGCGGGCCGCCCCGCTCATTCCCCGGCAGTGATCTGAAGGGGTCTCCATCCTTCGCGCACTCTGCGAGGACCAGGAAGCATGGGCGCGCAATGTCACGAAAACCACGCCGAAAACGGCCTCAAACGCACGCAACAGACACGCAATTCAGCACAACTGCCGTCTCTGTGGGAAATTCTGAGCGGCCTGTGCGCGCGGAGCGCAACCTTTCCCGCAGTCTTTGCGCAAAATTGGGTGCTCCCGCGGTGCATCTCTCCGCGCAATGCAACCATCCGGGCGAACATTGGCGCAATTCCGCAACCGCGGGAGCGCACGTTCCGGCGCGGATCCTAACCCTATAAGCGAACATTCGCGTCTGGCGCAGCGACGCCCACTCTGTCGCCAGCGAAAAAGCGACAGGATGGGGCACGGTGCGGCCGCGGGTCGTGCTTTCCCACCCTAACCGCAAAAAGCGCGGTCAGGATGGGACACCCATTTTTCGTGCGGGTCAGAGATTGTTTCAGCCGCGGGCGGGCATGGGTTTTTCGTGGATGACCATCCAGTTGACGCCGAACTTGTCGCGTAACTGTCCGAAGCGGTGGGCGAAGAAGGTCTCGTTCATGGCCATGAAGACCTCGCCGCCCTCGGCGAGGACCTTATAAATGCGCTCCGCCTCATCATTGCTGTTGACCGAGAGGCAGAGGTAGGCGCTGCGCATCGGCTCGACGCGTCCGGGTGGTCCGTCGCTGGCCATGATCAGCGTTTCGCCGAGGGTGAAGCGCGCGTGCATGACGCCGTTCCGGTCGAAGCCGGGAGGGAGATTCTGATCTCCCGGCATCTGGTCGAAGGTGGAGATGACCATGGTCTTGGCGCCGAGATGCTTCTCGTAGAATGCGAGAGCCTCGCGGCATTTGCCGGGGAAGTTGAGATAGGCGGTGACATTCATGATGGCAATTTTCCTTTCGTAAGGTTGAGTCTTGCGTTTCTTCCGGCAGGGCCGAAGGGGGGAATGAGGGGTTCGGGATCGCGTTCCTTCCAGCGGCGAAGGGCTTCAGCGAGCACCGCGGCGCGATTCTTTTCCAGGTGGTCAATGGTGGCGCAGGGAGCGCCGGACTCACCGTGATGCGCGCCCCAGATGAGCAGCTCGAACAGGACCGGCGCGAGAGCAATGCCCTTTTCGGTGAGCCGGTAGCGGATGCTGCGGCCGTCGTCGGCGGAGGGCTCGGCCTGCACGATGCCGCCGGCTTCGAGGCTTCGGAGGCGGCTTGAAAGAATGTTGGTGGCGATGCCCTCACCGGAGTTCTGAAACTGGCGGAAGGTGCTCAGGCCGCGCACCATCATGTCACGGATGAGAAGCAGGGACCAGCGGTCGCCAAGAAGATCGAGTGCGCAGCTGAGGGGGCAGCCGGAGCGCGGCGCCGGGATGGGGTTCGCAGTGGATTTGCGGGCCACGGAGCAAGCGTAGTCAATTAACTTGCATCATGCAAGCGACAAATGATAACAAGGATGCTGCTTGTCGCCGCCTGCTCCGGACCGCGTGGGGCGCGGACGCGGGCACAATTCAATTAAGGGTGATTTGCCCATGAGCGCACTCGAACGAATTCCCCGCATCACGCCGTTTTTGTGGTTCGACGGAAACGCGGAAGAGGCTGTCGATTTTTATCTCAGCGTGTTCAAAAACTCGCGCCGCCTCGAGGAGCTTCGTTCACCGTGCCAGACCAGCGTGCCTGAGGGCGCTATTCTCACCATCACTTTTGAGCTCGATGGGCAGCGGTTCGTGGCTCTGAACGGCGGTCCGGAATACAAATTTAACGAGTCGATTTCGTTTTTTGTGCGCTGCGACACGCAGGAGGAGATCGATTTCTACTGGGCGAAGCTCACCGAAGGCGGAAGCGAGATTGCATGCGGCTGGCTGAAGGATAGGTTCGGGCTGTGCTGGCAGGTTGTGCCGGATGGGATCATGGAGTTGATCAGCAACCCGAAGGCCATGGCGGCGATGATGCAGATGAAGAAGCTGGATATTGCAGCGCTGGAGCGCGCGGCTGAGGAGTGAGCGTCGCGAGGAGCTATAGATACACTTCGTCGATGTAGCACCAGCGCCAGTCTTCGCCGCGCTCGGCAGATTGAATGATGGGGTGGTTGGTTGCGTGGAAGTGGGCGCGGGCGTGGCGGTTCTTCGAGGAGTCGCAGCAGCCGACGTGGCCGCACTCAAGGCACATGCGGAGATGGACCCAGCTGTCTCCCATTTTGAGGCACTCTTCACAGCCCTTGGTATGCGGCTTGACTTTCTTGATGTGGTCGGCGGCGTGGGTGCAGGCGGATGACGGCATGGAGACCTCCGTTTACTGCCATTTTCGCAGAGTCGGGTGCGCCCAGGCGAGAGGGTTTTGTTGACGGTTCCGTGAGGAACAACCGCAGATCCCATTCGACTCGGATCGTCCCCTGACACGGCCGATCCTCGCTCAGGGCAGGCTTTCGACTGCGTCCGCCGCGGCGGACTCCGCTCAGGATGACAAGCTCTCCTTCTCAACATTCACGCGTCAGGCGCTCCAGCGGCGGGCGCGGTCGACGGCGTTTTTCCATTGCGCACGGCGCGCGTTGCGCTCGTCGGCTTCCATGAGCGGGGCGAAGCGCTCGTCGCCGTGGCGTTTGGCGCAGAGTGCGTCGGGGTTGGCCCAGAAGCCGGTGGCGAGTCCGGCGAGATAAGCCGCGCCGAGCGCAGTGGTTTCCGTCACCTGCGGGCGGACGACGGGAACGCCGAGAATGTCAGCCTGGAACTGCATGAGCAAATCGTTGACCGCGGCCCCGCCATCCACGCGGAGTGCGCCAAGAGGCGTGCCGGTTTCGCTTTTGACGGCGTCAAGGACGTCGGCGACTTGAAAGGCGATGGCTTCGAGGGCGGCGCGCGCGATGTGGCCGGGATGGGTGCCGCGGCCGAGGCCGATGAGCATGCCGGTCGCGTGCGGGTCCCAGTGCGGCGCGCCCAGGCCGACGAAGGCGGGGACGAAGACGACGCCGTCGCTCGAGGCCACACTGCGGGCGAGGGTTTCGACGTCAGAAGAAGAGGCAATGAGCTTGAGGTTGTCGCGCAGCCACTGCACCACCGCGCCGCCGATGAAGATGCTGCCTTCGAGCGCGTACTCAAGGCGCTGGTGCGTACTGGCGGCGAGGGTGGTGATAAGGCGATGGCGAGAGCGCATGAACCTGGCGCCGATGTTCTGGAGAAGGAAGCAGCCGGTGCCGTAAGTGTTTTTGGCCTCGCCCGGACGCCAGCAGAGCTGGCCGAAGAGCGCAGCCTGCTGGTCGCCCGCGATGCCGGCGATGGGCGCGCCGGCGAGGCCGAGCGAGGTAGTGACTTCACCCACGCGCTGGCTTGACCAGACAACTTCCGGCAGCATCGATGCGGGGATGGAGAAGATTTCGAGGAGCTCGGAGTCCCACTCGCCGGTGACGATGTTGAAGAGCAGCGTGCGCGAGGCGTTGGTGACGTCCGTGACGTGGCGATGGCCGCTGGTGAGGTGCCAGATAAGCCAGGTATCGACGGTGCCGAAGGCCAGCTCGCCGCGCAGCGCGCGGGTACGCGCGCCCTCGACATTGTCGAGGATCCATTTCACCTTGGTGGCGGAGAAGTAAGGATCGAGGACGAGGCCGGTTTTGGAGGAGACGGTTTCGCCGAGGCCGCGGTCTTCGAGCTCCTTGCAAAAACCGGCGGTGCGGCGGTCCTGCCAGACGATGGCGGGATGGATGGGCTTGCCGGTTGCGCGCTCCCAGACGATGGCGGTCTCGCGCTGGTTGGTAATACCGATGGCGGCGATGTCGCGGGGGCGCGCGCCGATTTGGCCGAGGACCTCGACGGCGCAACTCATCTGGCTGGTGAGGATTTCCATGGGATCGTGTTCGACCCGTCCCTGCTGCGGATAGAGCTGCTCGAACTCGTGCTGCGCCACGGCGGCAAGGGTGCCGTCTTCGTCGAAGAGGATGGCGCGGGAGCTGGTGGTGCCCTGGTCGAGGGCGAGAACGTAGGCCATGCGAGGGATTCCCTTTCGCGCAATCAAGTCAAACATGCGGGGTGTGAGGCAGGCAAGGACGTCCCTGGGCAGAATAGGATAGAATCCTATTCACAAGGTGGTTTCCTTCGATGCGTAGCACAAGGCAATTAAGCATTACTTTGACTCGTGAGATGGCCGAGAAGGTTCGCGCCAAAGTCGATTCCGGCGAATATGCCTCCGAGAGCGAGGTCATTCGGGACGGGCTGCGAGCCCTCGAGGCCCGAGGGAAGGCAATCGACTCATGGTTGCGGAACAAGGTGGCTCCAACTTACGACGCGATGAAGGCTGACCCGTCTCAGGCAGTCGCGATTACGCGCGTGAACCGCTCTCTGGCAGCTGCTCGAAAGTCGATGCGCAAGGCAGGCTGATGTATCGCGTCGTGTTTGCGCCGGAAGCAGAACGGCAACTCGTCGACTTGTACAAGCAACTGGCTGCCGTAGCCTCGACGGAGGTTGCAGATGCCTTTGTCGGTGCGATTATTGAGAGCTGTGAAAGCTTGCGCACAATCCCAATGCGCGGGACACTGCGCGAGGACATCCGGCCGGGCCTGCACACGTTTGGTTTTCGTAAATGGGTGATGATCGCCTTTGAGGTATCAAGAAAGCGCGTGACCATTCTCGGCGTCTTCTACGGCGGCCGAGATCTGCCGTCGGCCTTCGAGGAGTAATTGCATTTGAATGCCGCTATTGTGCAGCCGCTTTGCGGGTGCCAGGGGTGAGTTTCTTGACGAGGAATTCCTGGAAGAGATTCTGCACCGCGGATTCGCCGAGGCCTATGGCCAAATTCTCAAAGGTGAGGGAGATGCCGCTGCGATCGCTGGCCGGATAGTAGAGGTTGGAGATGCCGCCGGCGGCCAATCCGCCCAGGATGCCGGAGTAATTGAACTGCCAGCGCATGTTGTCGCCTTTGCAGATGACGGCGTTGGCGATGGCGTAGGCAGCGCGGGCGCGGACGGTGCCGGTGCCCTTGTAAAAATAGCGCGGATCCTGCTTGAAGAGGGAGGGCAGAATGGCGCCGCCGATCTCCGTGCTGATGAAGGTGTCAGCGTAGTTGGCGCCGAAACGCTTGGC
Organism: Acidobacteriaceae bacterium; assembly: GCA_030041045.1. Classification (GTDB taxonomy): domain Bacteria; phylum Acidobacteriota; class Terriglobia; order Terriglobales; family Acidobacteriaceae; genus Telmatobacter. The sequence goes on along the minus strand of JASHOQ010000026.1, from coordinate 5,860 downwards.
GTATCCCTGCGCGCCCTGGCCGTAGCCGGCGAAGGTGTTGTCAGCCTGCTCGACGCCGGCGAAGGCCCCGTTGAGGAGGAAGGTGAAGGGATCGATGTTTGACCGCCAGGCAAGGGAGTATTTCTGGCGCGTGGTGAGAGGGACGGCGTTATGGTCGTAGATGACGTAGAAGTTGGGCAGCACGCCGAGGACGCGCTGGGTTTCTTCCACATGAATCTGCTCTTCGGCGAGCACTTCCTGCTCGGAGGCAGAGACGCGCACCACGCTTGTGGTCTCTTTCATCAGCAGTACGATGTTCTCGGCATCGAAGGTTTCACCGGGCTTAAGCAGGCCGGAAAGAGTCTGGGTGGAGAATCCGTCAGAGGAGATGGTGAGGGTGAAGGCGCCGGCGGGGACATTGACGAAGGTGAATTCGCCTTCGCTGTTGGTCTGGGCTACGAGGGGTGTCTGCATTTCGGCAGAGGTGAGCTCGATGCGCACGCCCTCGTAGACTTCGCCATCTTTGCCGGTGACCACGCCCTGAACGATGCCTGATTGTGCGGACAGCGAAGGTACAGAACCGGAGGAGGCGGGATGCGAGCCGGGAGGGTCGGCAGAAGTAGCCTGCGCCAAGAGCGCAGAAGGAAAAACAAGAATGACTGAGAGCAAGGCGAGTTTCTCGTGCAAGCGCCATCGGCCGATTCCCGGGTAAGTGTGCCACGGAGGAACCTGAGCCAGGTCGACCGCTCCCGGAGACTCCCACCCCATGGACGAAGGGCTGTTCGCGGGAGCGCCTGCGGGGCCGCGCCGACTCGGGAGCTTCGTTTTTGAGGGGCGCCAACCCGGGAATCGCCTTATCCCGCGACAAAAACTGCTCAGGATTGCACGGTCGATGGTCAGGCCACCCTCGGAAACAAATGGAAAATCGGTTCCTTAGGGGTTAGACGGATGAATTTGCCCTGGGGTTGAGAGGATTCCCTCACCTGGCCGATTCAGGCGGCCAAAGGCGGCCGTTCGATGGGATCAAACAAAGCGGGGATGGCGACGCAAGCGGGACTTTAGGTGTGTAGCAAGGTGCGCGGCTTCGCCATTTGCACCCGGCGTCTCCAGATTCACGGTTTGCGTGCACGGTCAGGGGATCGGGGGGGCGAACGGGTTGTTCACCCCCATGGGAAAAGCCGGGCGCCGGGTGCGCTATTCGGACCAGACGGCGAGGAGATTGCCCACGCCGTCAGAGAAATGGAAGCGGCGGCCGCCGGGGAAGGAGAAGGTGGGGACGACAATGGAGCCGCCCGCCGCGGCGATGGCGGCTTGCGTGGCTTCAAGGTCAGCGGAATAGAGGACGACGAGCGGAGCTCCGGAGCCGGTGGTTTCGTCGGGTTTGGCGGTGCGAACGCCGCCGTCGATACCCGCCGATGCGGAGGTGAAGCTCGCGTAATCGGGGCCGTAGTCGATGAAACTCCATGCGAAGACGGAGGAGTAAAACTGCTTGGCGCGGGCAACGCTGGTAACGGCGAACTCGATGTAGTTAATCTTGTGGTGATTTCCGGATTGGCTCATGACGTTTCTCCTGTCGGGGTTGAATGGCGTGGCGTGAGAGGAAAGGTGCAGGCACACTTTCCCGGTGCGCTCTGATACGCCTCCATCCACCATCCCTCAGAAGCAGGAGAAAGCAGGTAGAGCCCGCGGGCCGGAACCGCAGTGCGGGCTGCCGAGGTACGCGTACAGGTTACCGGGGCACACGTGAAGATGGCAAGGGATTTATGCGGCGCGCTCTCTAGTCGCCGAGCTCAATGGCGAAGCCGCCCACAATGGCGCGGGAGGGCATGTTGACGCCGCTGATTTCCTGGTAGCCGGTGTTCGAGAGATTGGTGAGGCGCAGATAAGGGCGCAGACGGCCGATGTTGCGGGTGGCTGCGACGTTCCAGACGGGGTAGACGGATTGCTGGTAGCGTTGGGCGAGCTGTACGGCATTGGTGAGCGCGAGGGTGTGAGGGAAATTCACGGTCCAGGAGGCGTGGATGTTCTGGACGGGATAATTAAAGACATACTCGGACTCGAGGCCGTGAAGGGCGCTTTGCGCACCGTGGAGAGCGGTCCAGGCGATGTGGACAGATTGGGATTTGGACGGAATCCAGGTGAAGGAGGATTCGACGCCGGCGAAGTGCAGGCCGTTGAGATTGGCGGCGCACCAGATGTTGGCAGGACAGTTGGGCGGGAGATAAGGGTTGGGGACGGTGGGGGATTTGACGTAGTCGATGGTGTCGTGCTGCTGGGAGTAGAAGCCGGTGAAGGAGAGCTCGACGCGGCCGGAGGGGGCCCAGTCGGCGCCGGCATCGCCGGACCACGCAGACTCGGGTTTGAGGTGGGGATTGCCAAGGGTGCTGGGATCGGAATAGTAGAGGTCAGTGTAGGTGGGAATGCGGAAGCCGTAGCCGCCGCTCGAGCGGAGCTTCAGCTGGTGCGGGAGGCGCAGGCTGCCGGCGAGCTCGGGAGAGAAGACGGCCTGCGCGCCGCCGGAGAAGATTTCTTCGCGCGCGCCCGCGGAGAGATTCCAACGGCGGTTGGGCGGGTTCCAGTCGAGATCGATGTAACCGGCGCCGCGATTGCGGGCGTGAATGCCGAGTGCGAACGACGTGACGCCTTCAGAGAAGTTGAAGCTGCGGATGGAGTCGCCGTCGGCCTCGAGGCCGGTGAGCAGCAGCGCGCCCTTGGGCAGCGCGAGGGTGTGGCGGAGCGAGCCCTGCCAGGAGGCATCGACGTGGTTGTTCTCATACGCGGCGGGGTCGTCGCGGATGAGGACGAAATCGTCGCTGTGGCGGCGGTAGCCGAAGGCGGCCACGGTGTGCGCGCCCAGCTCCTGCCGCGCGGATGCGAACCACCCTTTGGTGCGCTCCCAGGAGGGATAGTCGCCGTAAAACTGGTTGGCGCCGAAGGCGCGGTCGCTGGAGGCGAAGAGCAGATCGGTGATGCCGAGGCGCGAGCCGTGCCAGATTTCTGTGGATGCGTCTTCGTTGCGGTAGTCGCGGTCAGCCATGAAGCCGGTGGAAAAGTTGCGCTCGGCGGTGGCGCGGCCGCTCCAGGAGCGACGCGTGGCCGAAGCGAGCAAGGTTTCCTCGTTCGATTCGAAGCTGCCTCCGCCGGCGCGCAGGAAGAGCGAGTCGTGATCGGGCGCGGCGGTGAGGAAGTCGACCACGCCGGTGAGGGCGTCGACGCCGTGCAGCGTGGAGCCAGCGCCGGCGAGGACCTGGATGGAGCTCATGGCTTCGAGCGGGACAGGGAGGTCGAGGTTGTGGTGCGAGGTTTGCGCGTCGTTGATGCGGAAGCCATTGAGGAGCACGAGGGTTTGCTCGAAGCTGCCGCCGCGCAGAACGATGTCGGCCTGGCCGCCTCCGGCGCCGCGCGACTCGAGGAAGAGAGACGAGTCGGTGCGCAGGAAGTCCTGGGGCGATTCGGCGGCGAGCTTTTGGCCCTGAAGGGGAATCACATCGACGGAGCGCGGGGATTCGGCCAGCGGGACGGGCGTGGCCGAGCCGAGGACGACGAGGGTCTGCGACTGAGTGGGGACGGATGGCGACGGTGTGGTGGTGGTCTGCGCCGGGAGAGCGGCGGCAAGGCAAGCGAAAAACGGAACGGGGGCGAGTGCCCAAAAAGATTTCATCCGTAAGCATGATTTCCGGCGTGGCGGAGCGGGTTCAAGGATGATTTTGTATAATCGTGAATAGTTTAGGACGTAAATCAATTTCGAGGCAGTGCAGCCGAGCGAAGCGGATCAATCATGCGGATCGATGCTTTCTTGAACGAGAGCCCGATGTTTGCGGTGAGCCGGGCGGCGCGGCGATTTGAGGCGCTGGCCGGGCGCGCGCTTGCGGCGGACGAGCTGAGCTTCCTCGAGGGGCTGACGCTGGCGGCACTGTTCTTTGAAGCGCCGCGGCCGGTGAAGCCCTCGCAACTGGCGGAGACGTTTGGGACGACGCGCGGGAACGTGAGCCATTGCGTTTCGTCGCTCGAGGCGAAGGGGTTGCTGCAGCGGAAGATCGACTCCGGGGATGCGCGGGTTTTCTTATTGGCGCTGAAGCCGCAGGGCAAACGAGCGGCGTTGCGCGTGATTGGCGCGTTGGACCGGTTGCAGAAGGAGTTTGAGGGCGAGGTTGGGAAGGCGGCGCTCGGGGAGATGCTAAGGGCGGTAAGGAAATTGGAGGCGCGGGCGGCGAAGTAGATTTGTTTTCGATCAGCTTCTCCGGTCGCGCGCCAGTTCTTCGGCGGCTTCCACATACTCCTGGATCGCAGCACGGATGTCGGCGAGAGCCTCCTCTTCCGTGACTCCCTGAGACCAGCAGCCGGGAAGGCCGGGGCAGGAGACGCTGTAATCCTCTTCGGTGTGGTGAAGGATGACACGGTAACTCGTCATGGGAGTTATCGTACCTTTATTTTGGTGGATGGCGCAGGGAGTCTGTCTTTCCGTCGCCCCTACGGGGCTCTCCGTCTGTTGGATTGCTTTCCCCGGGTTGCGCTGCGCTCCACCCCGGGGCTAATTTCCTTCGCTCCCTGCGGGAGCGGGTGCGGCCGCGGGTGAGGGATGTGGTTTCCCACCCAAAACGCACAGAGCGCGTTTTGGATAGGGCGCCGATGAGAAATGACCGCACCCATCAGAAATAACTGCAGGTCCTTCGACTCATCGTCCGCCGCAGCGGACGATTCGCTCAGGATGACAATTCTTGATGAGAGGTTGACGCAACTAAAGGATGTAGCGCGAAAGGTCCTGGTCCTTCACGATCGAGGCGACCATCTTGCGCACGTAGTCGGCGTCGATGAGGAAGAGCTTTTCCGGGCCGGAGGCGGTCATGCGCTCGGAAAAGGGCAGCGCAGTTGAGGCCTCATTCTTGATCGCCTCGCTGAGCGCGGAGGCGGCTTCATCGCTCGAAGGGCGGCGGGCGACGTCGGGCGCGAGGAAGCTCACGTCTTCGAGGACCCGCTCCATGATGGTGGCCAGGCGGCGCGCGCCGATGTTCTCCGTCTGCTCATTCACCTTGAAGGCGAACTCGGCCATCTCGCGCAGGGCGTCGGGCGCGAACTCGAGGCGCACGCCCTCGGTCTCAAGCAGCGCCGAGTATTGTTTGGTGAGTGAGGATTTGGGCTCGGTGAGAATGCGCAGAAAATCGTCGACGGTGAGCGACTGGAGCTCGACGCGGATGGGGAAACGGCCCTGGAGCTCGGGGATGAGATCGCTGGGTTTGGAGACGTGGAAGGCGCCGGCGGCGATGAAAAGGATGTGGTCGGTGCGCACCATGCCGTAGCGTGTGTTCACCGTAGTGCCTTCTACGATGGGCAGGATGTCGCGCTGGACGCCTTCGCGCGAAACGTCAGGGCCGTGGCCGCCCTCGCGGCCGGCGATCTTGTCGATCTCATCCAAAAACACGATGCCGTTGGACTCCACGCGCTCGACAGCGGCGCGATTGACGGCATCCATGTCGATGAGGCGGCCTTCTTCTTCCTGGACCAAATAGTCGAAGGCGTCGCCGACTTTCATTTTGCGCTTCTTTGATCCGCCGCCGAAGATGTTGGGCAGCATGTCCTTGAGGTTCATCTCCATGTCTTCGAGGTTCTGGTTGGAGATGATGCCAAACTGGGGCATGTTGCGCTCGCGTACGTCGAGCTCGACCATGCGGTCGTCGAGCTTGCCCTCGCGGAACTGCTGGCGTAGTTTTTCGCGGGAGCGCTGGTGCGAGTCGGACTCGGGCAGGCGAAGCTGGCCCTCCTGACCCTGCGGCGCGGCGGGTGGCGGAGGCAAGAGCACGTCGAGCAGGCGCTCTTCAGCGTTCATCTCGGCGCGGTCTTCGACCTCTTCGAGGCGCTCTTCGCGGACCATGTCGATGGCGAT
>JASHOQ010000025.1 GCA_030041045.1 Acidobacteriaceae bacterium | reverse complement strand
TCGATGCATCATCGTCTTCTCATTTCCGCCCAGACACAGCGCGGATGGCCGAAGGCCCCGCAATCGCCGCGAGATAGGACAATAGGCTAGGTGGTCTATACGCTGGTTTGCCAACCTTGACTTCAATTTCTGGAACTAAAATTGATCGAGATCGTAGAGAAATCGCAGCCCTATTCCGCCAGCCGTTCTCGCTGAGTGCTGAAAGCAATTTTTCGCCGTTTACCGTGCTTGCATCTAGCATTTGTATCTTTGAGCGTTCTTTGCGATACGCAAATCACCAAGAGAGAGAACCATGGAGACCTGGAATCGTGAAGAGTTATACCGAGAAGTTTGGCGGGACCCGATGCTCAAACTAGCCAAGAAGTATGGCATTTCCTCGGTCATGCTGGGCAAAGTGTGCCGCTGCCCTGCACCCCCAGATCCGTACAGAAGCGAGTAGGATTTCTGGAAGCGCGAGGGGACCGAGATGGGGAAGAGCAGGCATACGGAGGCGCAGATCATCGCTGCGCTGAAGCAGGTCGAAGCCGGCCGCACGGTGGATGATGTGGCCCGGGAGAGTGGCGTCAGCCAGGCAACGATTTACACGTGGAAGTCGAAGTACGGCGGCCTCGATGTGAGTGAGGCACAGCGGTTGCGATTGCTGGAAGACGAGAACGGGCATCTGAAGCGTCTGGTGGCAGATCTCAGCCTGGACAAGGAGATGCTGAAGGCGGTGATCGCAAAAAACGGCCTGAGCTCGTAGACCGAAGGACGGATGCCCACTGGCTTTGCGTACAGTATCGGGCCAGCGAGCGCCGGGTGTGCGGGCTGATGGGGATTGCGGTGTCGAGTTATCGGTATCGATCGCGGCGATCGGATGAGTCGCTGCGGGAGCAACTGGTGCGGCTGGCCCGGGAGAAGCCGCGCTATGGATATCGGAGATTGCAGGTGCTGGTGGAACGCGAGGGCGAGCGAGTGAACCATAAACGGTTGTGGCGGGTGTACCGCGAAGCGGGGTTGTGCTTGAAGAGGAAGAAGCGCCGGCACTGCGTGCGCGTAGGATTGCCGCGGCCCACGCTGACCGGCGCCAACCAGGAATGGGCGCTGGATTTCGTTCACGATGTGCTGGCTGCTGGTCGCAACATTCGCGTGCTGAGCGTGGTCGACGCGTTCACGCGGGAGTGCCTGGCGCTGGAAGTGGATACAGGCTTCGCCAGCCGGCGTGTGACTCGAGTGCTGGACGAGATCATCGCTCGGCGGGGACGACCACAAGCCATCCGCTGCGACAACGTACTAACACGGGAAGGTCTGGCGGAGAGGAAGAAACAATTCCTTAACATCCCGTACGGGATGGAAACGAATGTAACCCAAGTGGCTTCCACACGCAAGGGCGGAGCGATCGACCATAGCGACACGAGGTCCGAAGCTGCACGGTCTCGACTGTACTTAAAACGAAATCTCCACCAAGTGGAAGGCCGCAACATTATCTGCGAGGTCCTCAACGGCCTCTACGGCCCTACAGAAACGGCTCTTCCACTTGGCGCCGCCGCTTCATGGAAGCAGCGGTACTCGGTTCCGGACTTGATGATCCCGCATACCACGCGAGCCATTTTGGCTGCTACGGCGACGTAGGCCATACGCTTGCGATCTGCGCTGGTAGGATCCTTCCGGAGATATCGTTCAAACTTCTCGCGAAAACTGTTTTCCTTCTGCTGGACGGCAATGGTGGCGGCCATCCAGAGAGCGCACCGCAGCCGGCCGTTGCCGTACTTCGATAGCTTGGTTACGCCGCGGAACTGGCCTGACTGCTGCGTGGCCAGATCGAGGCCACAGAACTTCAGGAACTGGCGATGGTGACCAAAGCGACGCAGGTCGCCGGCCTCTGCCAGGATGGTTAAGGCGAGAATGGGGCCGATTCCAGGAATTTGTTTCAAGCGACGGAAGTCGTCGTTGTCGCCGAGGTAGCTCTCGGCTCGCAGTTCGAGCTCCTGTCGAAGCTGGCATAGCCTGCTGATCTCCTTGAGCAGAACTCGAAACATCGCCACTGCTTCAGAGTCTGCGCTGACTGGGAGTCCGATAGAAGACTCAGCCCGGGAGTAGATGTCTTCCAGAAGCCGTCGCTTGGCGACCTTGCGCCCGATGATCGGCCAGGCCTTTTCAACGAACTGCTCCCGGTCGAGAGAGGTAATCGTAGCCGGCGTCGGGAACGCGTGAAGGAAGTCCAGCAGCCACAACGAGCGTGAGGCATGATAATGGCGCTCGATCTCAGGGAAGTACAGGGGCAAATAGTGCGTCAGCAATCCGCGCTGACGCTTCGGGATATTCAGGCGGTTTCACCGGCACTGGCCACTTACACACAAAATTCAATCTCTGATGACCTCTGGAAGCGATTGGGCCTGTCCGCCCGAGACCGGAGCATTGTCACCCTCTCCGCTCTGATCGCGCGGATTCAGACAATCGGAATGCTGCCCTACTTCAACATCGCTCTCGATAGCGATGTGAAAGCGAGCGAACTCTCTGAGATCGTCACTCACCCCGCGTTTTATTCCGGGTGGTCGAACGCCCTTTCCGCCGTGCCCAGCTTGAAAGCAATCTTTGCGCAGTGTGGAATCGGAGCAGACCAGCTTCCGGGCGTCTCGCTTCAGCTTTTACCACTCGATGAAGCAGCAGAGGCGCAACGCGCAGCGGCCGTCGAGCAGAACTTCGGGGCCGTGGCACGAGGCGTCGTGCAGTATACGACTGACTTGTTATTTCGCGATCTCTTGCTGCGCCCGGCACTTGCACCGAGGGACAGGAGCCTGGTGACGGTCAGCGCTCTCATCGCTTCCGGCCAGGTCGCGCATATTACGTACCACCTCAACAGAGCAACGGACAACGGGCTGACTCAGGCTCAAGCCTCCGAGGTTTTGACGCATCTGGCGTTCTACGCCGGCTGGCCCAACGTCTTCTCGGCGCCTCCGGTGGCCACGGATGTCTTTCGAGAGCGCCCAAAGTAGGCGAGACCGAAAGGAGCTATTCATGCCGCACGTTGTCGTCAAGCTGTGGCCCGGAAAGTCCGAACAGCAGAAGAAACGGCTCGCACAGGAAATAACCGATAGCGTCATGTCCGTTCTCGGCTATGGAGCAGGGTCGGTTTCCGTAGCTTTCGAAGAGATTGAATCCCGGGACTGGGCCGAAAAGGTCTATCGGCCCGACATTAAGGCGAAGTGGGAGCACCTGTACAAGAAACCCGGTTACGATGGCTGCAAATCCTTCTCTTTATCCACCCCCATCCCCCCTTTGAAGCGGCCCCGGACGGTCACGGGTTCGATGTCAATTCGCTCCTGATTAGAGAGATCATGTTTCCTTCCAGGACCGGAATTCTCTGAATCTGGTATGCTTATGCGTGCATCTTTACTACTGGATGCGAGAGGCGAAGGGGTTCGCCTGAACTGCTGTTCCATTCCTTCTCTGTTTCGCCAAAGGATGGGCAGATGATGACCCCTGACGAACGTACGTCGGGGAGTCGCCTGCTCATCCAGCCGATCCCCACAGATTCCGAATCGATAGTGAAGTGCGCAGGCCCTAAGCTGCGCCTGAACCGGAGGTTCTGTGAAGATCGTCATTATTTCCGACATCCATGCAAACTTTGCTGCCTTGAAGGCTCTCCCTGAACGCCATTACGACCAACTGTGGTGCATTGGCGACCTTGTCGATTATGGGCCGGAACCTCACGAAGTAGTTAAGTGGGTAGGGGCGAATGCGACGGTTGTGGTTCGCGGTAACCATGATCATGCAGCAGGTTTCTCTGTCGATCCCCAGTGTTCGGCGCCTTACAAGAAGCTCGCGGAAGAAACCCTTCGCCATACGCTGCAGGCTTGCAAAAAAGAGGATCTCAATTACCTCAAGAGTCTCCCCATCTATCGAGAGCTTTCTGTAAATTCGACTCGATTCTATTTGGTTCACGCCACTCCAACGGATCCACTATTTGGCTATTGTCCTAAAGACTCTCCGGCCTGGAGCGAAAAAATAAATTGCATTGAAGCCGATGTGCTGGTGGTGGGGCACACGCATACGCCATTTGTGCGTCAGGAAGGAAGAACTATGATCGTCAACCCGGGTAGTCTTGGACAGCCGAAGACCGGCAGGTCGCTCGCTTGCTATGCAGTTTGGAACGACGGGAAGGTCTTTCTCCAGGAATACGATTACCCAATCGAAGACACGATTCGCGGAATCCGTGGAATGCCGATTCCATCGGAAGACCAAGAGGCGCTGATCACTGTACTCCGGGGAGGGGAAGTACCGGTTCGAACAGCGACGCGTCCGTAGCTGGAGCTAATCCTGCCGTCCATTCTCGCGAGAAAGGAGGCCGCACGATTCGATGCCCTACTTCAAAAATTGGCGTGATGGGAGACTTCTGGACAGCATTTTTCGAGACTATGCGGGCCCGATCTTTGCCATCCGCCTGTGGAACGGCTGGCAGTGGACATTAGCTTTGGGTGAACGGCCAATCTTCACGGTCGTGGTTGAGACTCCCCACACTCTTCGGGCGCTGATGGCGGAGCCGAATGAAGTGACCATCGGCGAAGCATTCATTCGTCGAGAACTAGATGTAGAAGGGGATCTTTTCTCGGTTTTTTCGTTGGCGGAGTACCTCCTTAGTCGGCCGCCTACTCTTTTGCAGCGGGCAACGGGGTTTCTTTTTCGATTGGGCGCAGCATCCAAGCGGTGTTTCCATCACGGGGCTTATCATTCGAAGGCGCGGGATCAAGCCTCAATTTCTTATCACTATAACCAGCCGGTTGAGTTCTTCCGCCCATGGCTGGGCAGCACACTTGTCTACTCTTGCGCCTACTTTCGAAGTGGAAGCGATTCTCTGGACCTGGCTCAAACGCAAGAGCTGGATCTGGTCTGCCGGAAGCTACGGCTGCAGCCGCTTGAACGCTTTCTCGACATCGGGTGGGGTAGCCTGATTTTGCATGCCGCCGATAAGTATGACGTTCGTGCTCACGGGATCACTCTCAGCCGAATCCAATCGGAGGCGGCGCAATCCAGAATCGATGACTCTGGCCTCCGTCGAAGATGCACGGTGAAATTACGCGACTACCGGGACTGTGACAGCCTTTCTGGTTCGTTTGAAAAAATTGCCAGTGTCGGAATGTTTGAACATGTGGGACTGAAGAACCTGCCGCGCTACTTTAAAGCTGTTCACCGTCTCTTGAGTCCGGGCGGGACGTCTCTGAATCGTGGCATTGCGCGTTCTCCATTGTCTCCCGTCCGCAAGAACTCCTTCATTGATCGCTACGTCTTTCCAGACGGCAAGCTCGTGACTCTGCCGGAAGCGACGAGTGCGGCTGAGGCCGCGGGATTCGAAGTTCGCGACGTCGAGAACCTGCGCGAGCACTACGAACTCACACTGCGCAAATGGGTTAAGGGTCTCCGTCAGAACAGAGAGGAGCTGAGAATTTATGTACCGGAGGAGACCTACAGAATCTGGCTGTTGTACATGGCTGGGTCGGCTGCCGCATTTCGGCGGGGCGATATTGCTGTCTATCAAATCCTGCTCAGCCGGCCCGACCAAGTCAAATGTCGCTTCCCTCTGGTACGGGAAGACTGGTATTCGGCAAGGAAGTCGAAGCAGGGAGTTGTAGCGTGACACGGCAAGAGCTCAAACTTTCCGACGACGCGATTGGGCAGTTGATCGCCGCATTGGATTCACTTGTAGACGGCGAGCAAGCGGCAGAACAATTGATTTCCTTTGGACCTCGCGTTATTCCGGCAGTCGAGCGATTTCTCCTCACCTCACGTCCGAAGTCAATTTCTGTTTCGCGTTGCCGCGCGGTTCGTGTCTTGGGAGCGCTCGGTGCTTATTCCAGCCTGATTCGCTATCTTCGCGAAAACGTCCGGCCGAGCGACGCGACAGTCCTGTTTGCGGAAGACGCAGTGCGCAGTGCTGCAGCTCGCGAATTGATGCGTCATGAGTCACCGGCGACATTCAAGGTCTTACTTGAGGCGCTCAAGCAACGTGCGACGAGTGGGCTTATTCAGGCGTTGTCTCAATACGGATGGCCAGAAAGCGTGCCCGTTCTGTTTTATTTGCTCGAAGACGACCTGTGTCGTGAAGACGCCAAAGAGGGGCTACGGAGAACGCCTCAGGCTTGCAAAGCGTATGCGATTCTGCTGCTGCGCGGACTCACCGAACTTCCGATACTCGGTTCGAACGCCGCGCGCCGCAGGCGAGCCACCCTCCAGTTGCTCGTCGAGTGCGGAATATACATGAATGAATGGTCCGAATTGCGAAGCTTTCTCGAAGATGACGATCTTGATTGCGTGATTTCGGCGGCGACGCTCGGCTTGCGCTCCGCTTCTCCGGCCGAAATGCCCGTGATTGTCGCTGCGGTGATTGAAGCGTCAGCCGCGATGAATTGGGCACAGGAGACTGAGGCTGTCGAGCTTCTGGACAAGTGGCCGCACCTCGCCCGTCAGGCGGCAAGAGACATCCGCGCGCTACGCGAGATGAGGAGAGAGAGACCCAACTGGAAGTCTCCCTTTTGGCGAGTTCTTCACCACTTCCTGGACCATGAACTGGAGCGAAAAGAACCCGGTGCCGCATGATTCGCCGAAGACGTCGTTGATGATGAGCGGTGGTGGCAATGGACCTTAAACAGTACGAGCAAGCAAAGTTTTCGATGGCGGAGATCATTCGCTCCGCACAGGCAGTAGACACGAAAGACCAGGCTCTCTCGTCTGCTTCGCGCGACCTCTCGACGCGCTTGGCTGACGACCGCTTCAATTTGATGCTGGTTGGGCGCTTCAGTCGCGGCAAGTCAACATTGATCAATGCAATTCTGGGCACTTCTCACCTTCCGACCGGAATTCTTCCTCTTACCTCTGTAATCACGACTGTCCGGTACGGCAGCCGTACGCAGGTCGTCTTGAACTTCAACGATTCACGACTGCGCCAGGAGATTCCGCTTGCGCGCCTGGCCGAGTACGTTACCCAGCAATCAAATCCGGGCAACGTGAAGAATGTTGCCTACGCGGAGATTGAGTTGCCAGTCGAGTTGCTTCGCCGTGGCGTATTCTTTGTCGACAGCCCCGGCCTTGGGTCAGCGATTGTGGAAAATACGCAGACTACAGAGCGGTTCATCCCCCAAGCGGATGCCTTTGTCCTCATTACTAGTTACGATAGCCCCCTTTCCCGGGAAGAGAACCTGGCGTTGCACAGAATCCGCCAGACGGACAAGACACTCTTTGTGATTGTTAACAAGCAGGACACGGTTGGGGAGGAAGAACGAGAGCAGGTGTTGAACTTTGTCAAGGCTCAGCTGGAGGAGGTCTCTTTTGACCGCCCCCCACAGGTTTTCTCGATTTCCGCACGGCAAGCCCTTGAAGGGAAGCAGTCGGAGAAGCCGGATCTTGTGGCGAGCAGTGGCATCCTTCAATTCGAGAAAGAGCTTCTCCGATTTCTGATAGAAGAACGGGCTGAGGCCTTTCTCTCGAATATGAACGAGCGCATGGAGGACTTCCTTGTGCAGAGACGAAACCTGGAGAGAGAAAGCCAAAAGCAGTCAATGTACGAATCGCTTTTGGACAGACTTCGTGGGCTCCGAGAACCCAAAGGCAGTTCTTCGATGGCTACGAAGTATATCGAAGACAATACCTCCCTGCGCCTCACGTTGGAGCTCGACAGGCGGAGCGGATGCCGGCTTTGCGGCGAGGTTCTGGATGTGGTCTTTCATTTTCTGAGCAAGTACCAATACGATTTGACGATCAATCGAGATACCCAGCGAGAGCACGCACGAAGAGGAGGGTTTTGCTCACTGCACACGTGGCAGTATGAGAACATTTCCTCGCCCTACGGCGTGTGCAGTTCGTATCCCGAGTTGGCGCATGAGATGGCGTCAGAACTTGAGAGAGTTGCTGCTGGAACCGAAAGCAACGGCTGGACTGGGAAAAGAATGAAGGGCTTTGGCGGCTCGCAGGAAACTTGCCGAGTCTGCCAGGTTCGAATTGACGCAGAGAAAAGGGCGGTGGATCGGGCAGTTGCCAACCTCCAGAAAGTGGATGCTTCGCCCAACGGTAATCTGCCAGCCTGCTGTCTCCCACACCTCAAAATGATCGTGAGCGTTTTGGGTAAGGGTCGGGCCGCCGAACTTTTGTTAAAGGCACATGCCCATTTTTTTGAACGAATAGCTGAAGACGCGCAGCGCTATGCGCTCCGGCACGATGCTTTGCGCCGGCATTTGACTAGCGAAGAGGAACGGCGTGCGTCACAATTGATGCTCTTGATGCTGGCCGGCCATCGCAGCTTGTGCGCGCCGTGGAATGTCCAGTCCCTGGCCTGATTGAACGGCGACCATCTTTCCTGAGCAATGCCTTTAGGACGCTCACTTTTATTCAAGTTGCAGCTGGCCTTGTTTCGGGGGTGGGAGATTCCGTTGCCGTCGGCTTAAGAAGTGTGCTAGGTTGAAGATGGCGAAGGGATCCGCCATAAACCGCCGCCCGAAATGGACCGGCTGATGACCCCTGCGATCAGGCAGGGGTTTTATTATGCTCCTGCATCGCATGGCGATTGAGGAGATTCTATGGGCAACTACCTCGAGCTTCCCATCGGGGACCAGTCGCCCGAGGTGTTGACTGCGGTCGTCGAAATTCCCGAAGACAGCGTCAACAAGTATGAGTATGACCGCAACATGAATGTTTTTGTGTTGGATCGTGTTCTGCACTCCCCGGTTCATTTTCCCGGAGATTATGGCTTTGTTCCCCAGACCCTGGCGCGAGATGGCGACCCTTTGGACATCTTGATTCTCGGCGACACGCCGACATTTCCAGGGTGCATCTATGCCGCCAGGCCCGTGGGAATGTTTGAGATGCTCGACCACGGTGTATGCGACGAGAAAATTCTGGCGTACGCTACCGGAAACCCGAGATTCAGTAACATCCAAAGCTACACTGAAATTCAGTCACACATTCTTCGAGAAGTCGAACACTTCTTTTCCGTATACAAGGATCTTGAGGGAAAAGAGACAAAGGTCCTTGGATGGAAAGATCGGGAAGCAGCCTACGAGGTGATCCGGTCCAGCCATGAGCGGTTTATCCACAGCGCCGTTTCACAATGAGGCCGTTGCCGTGCCCGAGCACGCATATAGCGGCAACATTGAGCCTCAGCTCTTCTTCGCGACTGTTGAGCGGACGGACGAAATGGCTCGCCTGGAAGCACAAGCCCATAAGCGGAAGTCACTCCTAATATTTGGGCCTGAGGCTATTGGGAAGACCCGACTCTTGAGAGCGTTCATCAAGACACAGCCTCTTGCGCTCACAGTCCCTCGCGTGGAATCTCCTCGTGAAATGTTGCTGACGTTGGTTTCCGAGATTCATCGTTTGGGGAGACCAGGAGCACTCATTCCGGCGAATTCGAGCTCAATGAACACAAAGTCCATTAAAGGTTTGGTACAACGAGCGCTCGATCGGTATCCGTTCCTCCTCGCGCTCGATCATATTGCACGCCCATCTCGGGTGGTGACTGGATTAATCAAAGACTTGAACTACTTTGATAGAACCCCCGTTGTCCTTGTGGCGCGCACTCCACATATGGAAGACATCGGTGCACTGCAGCCGATGTGCGCACGGAGTTCGGAGCGAGTGGAACTGAAGGAATTCGCTCCTCCGCTCGCATTAGAATTTGCCAGGTGGGAGGCGCGGAAGGCCGATCTTTGGGCTTCCAACCTCGATGAGGTACTAAGGTTGTTCGCCAACAGCAGCAAAGGAAACCCAGGCGCCATTGTCGAGATGATTAAGATGGCGCATTGCCCCAGATATTGGGCAGGAGACCAAATCAAGGCCCACGTCTTGTATCTCGACTATCGAATGGGGCGCAGGGAGTAAGCGAAGTTCTCCGCCGGCAGCTAGCGCGGGCGCAGAACGGTGACCACTTGCGATCGAGAGATGCGACCGCAAGAGCACATAGATTGTCGAGGTAGTAAAGGTTCAGAGTCAAGCGGGACGTCACCATGGACGCAGCGGTCGACAAGTCCGACATTCTCAAAGGTGCGGTCATTGCCGGGCCGGAGCAGAAGCCCAAAACGATTGCGGAACTCGGCGTGCGTGAGTCGATTCTCGAGGACATTGGCCTCAAGACTCTGTATCTCTACGGGCCCTTTTCGGTTGCCGATCTTTCAACTCATAGTCGACTCAGCTACGATACCGCGGAACAACTGTTTAACCGACTGCGAACGAAACTGCTCTGTGAAGTGACCGGGATGGCAGGAACGATTCCCGAGATCGCGATCTCGTCTCAAGGAAGAACTCGGGCGCTGGAGCTATTGTCGCAAAACCAGTATTCGGGCCCCATGCCGGTGTCTCTGGCGAGCTATGTGAGCCAGATTCGCAAACAGAGTATGCGCAAAGTGAAAGTGCGGCCCGCAGATGTGGAGCGCGCCCTTGCGCATCTCGTCTTCGATGATGAAGTGCTTTCGGACTTGGGAACGGCGCTCAACTCCGGAAATTCCGTCTTCCTATACGGCCCGCCCGGGGTTGGCAAAACGGCTGCAGCAGAGGCAATGTCCCATGTTTTTGCCGATAACCACGTATGGATACCGTTCGCGGTTGAAGTCGTAGGCCAAATCATAAC
>JASHOQ010000024.1 GCA_030041045.1 Acidobacteriaceae bacterium | reverse complement strand
AGGCCCGGTCGCTTTGCTGCATGAGCATATAACTTTCCGCAAGCTGAAAATGCGCCTCCACGTAATTCGGATCAACTCTAATTGCCTTGTAAAATTGATTCACTGCAGCTTCGTATTGGCCCTTTTTAAAAAACGCTTCTCCGTCTTGGAAGTATCTCTGCTTCCGCGCATTAAGATCGAGCGAACATGCCGACAAGAAGAACGGAATTAGACCAAAAGCCACCACCGACAACCATTTGTCTCTACATTTCATGCAGCACCCTCGTATTTAACAGTATCGACGATAACCGCACCCGGCCAGTTGTCGGTCGTTGCTGCTCCAGAAAGTTGACTCGCTATGCACTGCCTTTAGGTTCTGCAAATGCAGTTTTCCCACGCCCCATATTCGAACTTACTGCCACTCAAGCGCCATCCCTCATGATGCTCTTGGATTGTTCGGGGGTTCTGGCCTCATCTCGAAGTAAGGCCGCGACTATCTCGCACTCCGCAATCTCAAATGTTCCGACCGGAATGCTGTCGTCTGTTCGTTGATCAGGACAATTGATAAGGAAAGGCCGGCCGCTCAGCAAAGCGGACTTTCGTGAACTGCTCCTCCTCTGCGGTCCAGCCATTCTGCCTGCAAATTGGAACTTTCCAGAAATGCTCGGAAAAAACGATAATAGTGGTTCGTTCTGTTGGAGGCCTGCCGTCGATAGCACGGATTAGAACTGCCAGTACAGGAACTCGCTGTGCCCGCCAAGATTCAAAACCCCGAGCGCCGCGATAACCGAAATAACGACAGCCCATGCCAGGGACGGGTTCCACAGCACGCGGCCGGCAGCCATCATCCAGCCGCTGGGGCCCGATCTCCAACCAATCGCCGGCTCATACGCGCTGAGCATCTGCAGCGTGTTAGGGAGCGCCAGGGCAATGGCTCCCGGCACGCCGATCCACAGCGCCACACTCTTCAGCCCTACCTCGAATTGACCTCGCAACGCGGATAGGCCAAGCCCGTGAAATCCGGCCATTCCCTCCAGCAGATTGCCCGCCGATCTCAGTGTCGTCGCCCGAAAGATGATCATGGAGGCGGCAACGCAAAGAAACGTGATCACGAATCCGGCAGGCTGCATGAATCGTTCGTAGCTTGCCTTGTCGCGCCACAGCTTTGGCCCCACTTGGCGCCAGCCATGATTCACGGTCAGATAAACGCCGTGCAGCACGCCCCACACGATAAACGTGTACCCTGCTCCGTGCCAGATGCCTGAGATGAGCATCGTCAAGAGGATGGGAAGCATCAGGAACTCGATGAACCCGCCAATAGACCTGTTCCTCCCTCCAAACCCCGGCAGACCCTTGGCTGCTCTCCGCCGTGTCAGCCACAGCGTGAGCGGGTTGTAAATATATGCCGTGAGGAACCGGGTGAGAGTCATATGCCACCGCTGCCAAAAGTCGATGATGTTTGTAGCCCGCAGCGGCGAATTGAAGTTTGGTGGCAGGCGAACGCCAAAGAAGCGGGCAATTCCGAGCGCCATGTCGGTGTATCCGGAAAAATCAAAATAGATCTGCAGTGTAAAGCCGATCGCCGCGATCCAGGCTGTAGCCATGCCGATCCTGGTACCCGCCGCAGCCTGTTCGTAGATTGGCTTCACAATCGGCGCGATCCTATCGGCAATGAACACTTTCTTGAACAAGCCGAAGACAAACAATGTCACGCCTACCGAGATGTTCTCTTTATCAAAACGGCACGCCGCACAGTGGAACTGCGGCATCATTTCGCGATAGTGCACGATGGGGCCGGCAATGAGTTGCGGGAAAAAAAGCACAAAAAGGCAATAATCTTGAAACGTAAACGACTCCACGCGGCCTGCCTGAATATCGATCAAAAACGCGATCTTTTGAAACGTGATGAACGATATCCCAAGCGGCAGAATGATGTGCGCCAGCACAAAGCGCGCGCCAAACGCATCGTTCACGGCATCTACGAAGAAATTCGAATACTTGAAGTAGCCAAGGAAGGCCACATTGAAAACGATCCCCAGCACAAGAACGATCTGTGCCGCTTTCCTCTTCTCCTGCCGCCCGAGTCGCTGCAGGAGCCGCGCCAGCCCGAAGTTGATCAGGATCGACGGCGCAATGATGAGGATGTTCAACGGCCTCCACCACCCGTAGAAGAATAGCGAAGCGGCGATTATCCAGCGCAAGGCCCACATCCGCGAGACCGTTCCTAGCGCAAAGAAAACCGCTACCACCAGGGGCAGGAATAAGAAAATGAATGGGTAGGAGTTGAATAACATCTCGCCCGTTCCTCTGTGTATTTGCCGCTATCGAGTTGCATAGATGGCGCCGATACGCCGCACAATCGCGCCCACGTTTTCGAAGGACTCCACCTCGGCCACTTTGAATTTCACTCCGAACTCGGTCTCCACGGCCACGATGAAATTCACGTACGCGAAAGAATCCCAGCCGGCCACCTCTGGGCGGCGGGTTTCCATAGTCAATACAATGGAATCATCGGCCAGAAGATCGCGGAGAATCTCCGTCAGCTTATTTACAATCTCATGCTCGCTCATGCTGCTCCCGGTCTTCTTGCGATATAGGTTGAGTGCGGATAATACTCGGATAAGTGGAGGACCCACGTCGTGCTGCCGCCATTGAAGTCTACTTTTTGCGAGGGTCTGAACCCGAGCGATGGATACAGGCTGCTGACAACATCGTTCTTCGGAGTGGGTATGTAATCTGCCCGTAGCGTTCTAACGCCCATCTGGCGTGCCGCATCCACGGCGATGTTCATTGCCTCCCGCTCCAGCTGCCGCCCAAACACCCGGCAGCTCATCACCCACGTATCGATCTCCATCACATCAGAAAACGACGGGTCCGGGAGCAGTATCATCGCACTGACGAGCCCGTTGTCGCCGAACCTGTCCACAAGCCGGAATTGCAGGGTGAGAGAGCCGTCGACAGCCATGAATCTGGCAACATCGTCCAGGGAATGCCGCCTCGTTGTTGGGTTGAACTGATTGGTCTTCCCGATCAGCTGTGCGATTCGCGCTAGATCGACCTTTTGAAAGGGGCCAAAATTGACAGACATCTCGAGCCCCTTCAGAAATTCGTCCATGGTTTGGGAAGACTCGAGAAACGCATCTCTAGATGCGTTGGCCGAATATTGTTCCGCTCTCCGGGAGTCTTCTGCAGTGAACGCAACACTCTCAAAGTAACCTGCATCCGCTAGACAGCGAACGTAGTAAGCCGGGTCAGCAGGCATTTCCGGGACCGCCACCATCGGGAGGCTTTCCCGGATGCGCGCTCGCTCCGCGGGATTGTCGTCGACAAACACCAGGCTTTCCATGCCGATATTCAATTGCTCGGCAATTCGCCTCAGATTGGCAGCTTTGTCATCCCAATTCGCGACGAAGGTCGCGAAATCCGAACGCTTCAGGAGCATCTCCGGATGCTGGCGGAAGGCAGCCTCGGCCGCCGCCGGCTCATTTTTGGAACAGACGGCCAGAATCACTCCGCGATCTCTCAACTGCTTCGCATAGCGCTGCAAAGCAAGATGCGCTTCCCCTGTTCCTGTACCCTCGCCTAGCACTATTCCCTCGAGCCCGTCATCGCCGATTACACCGCCCCAGAGAGTGTTATCGAGGTCCAGCACTAGACATTTCTTTGCCAGCCCGCGCTGCGCCGCGATCACCCTGACCAGCAGATCTCCGTAGAGCGGTGCGGCCTGGGGCGCGATTTCCATCTTCGCCTGCAGCCAGCGTGTCACGTCGAACCAGACATCGAGCCCACCGCGTTCGCTGGCCCGCGCTACATCGAGAAGCAGGATACCATCCTCGCGTGCCGCTTCAGCCACGCGCTCGTTCAGCCTGGCGATCATTCGTGAGGGTGCGCCGCCGGCCAGCCGGTCATAACTGCCAAACAACGGATCGGCCACATTTAAGAAAGTCTGTTGTACGACTGTCGATCGGAACGCCTCTCGCGCCCTCTGCCATAGCAGACGCAGCCCCTCGGCATGTCGATGAACAGCGGTTTCCGCTTCATCCGCGGTCGCATTCACGGGAACTGTGGCGACCAGCTCCCGAGCGCTGAGCGAGAAGAGGACAATCTGCGGATTGAATCGCTGGAGCGAAGACTCGGGTTCAAGCAATTGCTGCCGGTACTGACCGTACGGCCCCACGTGCAGGTCGAAGAGTAATCGCCTGCGCAATCCTGCGACTCGGATTGATGGCGCCAGATGATCTACCGTCGCCGACGCCAGGACCGCCAGCCGAATCTTGGGAATCTTCTGGTCTGGCTCCGTGCGATGGTTATCGATAGCGCGGTCGAGCTGAATCGTCTCGAGAAAGCTCAATCGGTGCTGCGCAAGCACCGCGAGCCTCTCAAGGCAATCTACGGACGCAAGCGCCATTCGAAGACTACCGCGGAAATCCTGCGGAACTGGCAGCCAATCCATCATAGGTAGCCCAATCTGTCGCCGGAAACCGGTCCGAAAGCCGGGTTTCCACTCGAATCGCTCTGGGCCGCCCGTTGCGAGTCGGCGTCCCGGGCACACTGCTGTATTTCCGGGGCGGCCTGCTCCAGAAATGCCGCGGACCAGCGTTGCGCGCTCTTCGGATCCAGGCGAACCTTGTCGAAGGTCCCCAGGCCATCCAGCCGCGGAGCCACAAGCTTCAGGCCCAACCCAGCAGCAACCGCTCTCGCAGTTCCCATGGGGGTACCTGCCGTCGGTACCACAGTCAGGATTATGCACGCCCGCTCCGAAGGCAGCTGATTCAGGAAAATCCTCCCTGCCGCGATATATGAAGCCACGGCTTTTGGATCGACGCGGTCGATGTAGGAGACGGGCTCATTGGGAAACGGCCCACCGGTCACACACCATGCCCCGTTGGACCGCGATCGAAAGAAGGCTCCATAATTTCCGCATGAGTCTTCCCATTTTGTGCATAGGGCTCGATGGATCCGCTGCCAGTTCCGCTTGTCTTCATATTGGCTCCTTGCGGCATCATCGCTCATCACCGCTTTTCCAGGTCCAGTCTCAACGTTTTGGAAGAACGAATCGACGTTGATCACATAGACGGATGCCCTAGAATGAAGCCTCCGCAGCAGGGGCGCCTCAAACGTGTAATTCTCATTATGAGAAAAACCCAGCAGGTAATACTGAATGGAGCGCGAACTGAACCAGTCATTGGTCAGGGCGCTGGAGAATGCAAATTGGGTGCGGCTGTTTCCAAGGAACAGCACCTGGGCGCTCCCTGCGGCCCTGCTCGCATCCGGCTCCAGTCCAAACCATATCGCGCCGTGGTCGAAGTCGCCGAATCCGCTCGTGTTGCAATAACCCAGATAGCTGCCGGAAGCGTATCCCGACGCCGAGCAACTGAAAATCGTTCGGTGTCTCAGGTTGTATGCCCCCACACCGACGAACACTGCCAGGATCAGCAGGATATACGCGCCCGTCCTCACAGCAGAGAATCGGCTGCGACGAATGCGCGTTAAAAAAGAACATGAAACTGTTTCTTCTAAATAAACTGGAGTCATAGGTTAGTTCAGTAACCGGACCGCAGATCAACAAACTGCCTCAGCGGACCGGCACAACGCCATTTCTTGCCAAGCACGGCCCGGAAACCGCGCCCGGTTATGCTATTCGTGCAGACACTTCTGAATCTCCGGCTCAGCTTGTTGGAGAAAAGCTGCAGACCACCGTTGCGCACTCTCTCGGTTGAGATGGTAGCCGTCAAATGTCACCAACCCGTCAAGGCGAGGTTCCACGAACGGCCGCCCCAGCGCAGAGGCAATCGCCCGGGCAGTCGCGAGATCGGTATTCACCGCCGGAATAATGGTCAGGATGGTGCAGGATGGATCGCTTGAAAGATGACCCAAGTACGCCCGGCCTGCGACGGTATAATCTGCGAGCTTCTTAGGATCGACAGTGTCATTGTAAGACACAGCCTCGCTTCTGAACCGGCCACCTGTCACCGACCATGCGCCCGTGGCTCTCGAGCGAAAGATAGCCTCGTTGTGACCGCAGAGAAAAGCAAACCTACCGCAGACCGCCTTGTGGCTCCGTTGCCAGTCGCGCTTGTCCTCGTATTTGGACTCTGCCGAAGAATTCCGCATTACTGTTTCCCCAGGACCGGTCTCCGCCTTCTCGAAAAATGAATCGATGTTGATTACATAGACTTTCGCCTTGGGGTGGATTC
This sequence comes from Acidobacteriaceae bacterium, assembly GCA_030041045.1. Classification (GTDB taxonomy): domain Bacteria; phylum Acidobacteriota; class Terriglobia; order Terriglobales; family Acidobacteriaceae; genus Telmatobacter. The sequence goes on along the minus strand of JASHOQ010000024.1, from coordinate 5,516 downwards.
TTTCGAGAAGCGGCCCTTCGAAAGTGTAGTTCTCGAAATGGGAGAACCCCAGCAGGTAGTAAGTCTCAGAATGCGACGAGAACCAGTCGTCGGTGGCCCTGCTGGAGAATCCGAAAACCGTGCGACTGTTCCCGAGGAAGAGCACCTCGGCGTTCCTGGCAGCAGTGACCGCCGCCGGTTCGAGTCCAAACCAAATCGCCCCATGGTCGTAATCGCCGTACCCCGTCGCTCCGCAATAGCCGAGATAACTGTTTTGACCATAGCCGGAGGCCGAGCAGCTGAAGATGCCGTAGATCCTCAGGTTGTATGCGCCGGCGCCGAGGGCCACCGCCAAAACGAGTAAGCTGTAAATGCCCGTGCGCGTCGCGAACGCAAAGGTCAGACGCTTTCGCCGCGAACCTCCCGCTAATTCAGCCTGAGCGACTTTTGTTGCAGACATCATAGCTAGCTCACTTCAGTTATTCTTCTTCGCACAACAATAAACAGCAATCCACCCGCAATAGCCGTGAGCGATGCCGCCGTGATGACCAGACCGATGCGCTCGGGCCAACCTATATCGAAGAAAAGCTCGAAAGCGTGTCGCCCCTTGCTCAGGGATACTTCAATGAGCCCGTCAGGTGAGCTTTCCAAGGTCGGGCCCTCTCCTGAGGTTGCCGGCACAACTTTCCACAAAGGGAAATATAGTTGTCCGATCCGTACGCGTGCATCCTCGTAACAGTTCGCAGAGACCAAGAGAATGCGTGGGCCTGCGCTGACGACCTCGGCGCTGCCCCGCCCTGCACTGAATTCCGCAGATATTTTTTTGTCGAATGGGGTCAGTTGGACCTCAAAATCGCGTGGGATGCCCAGCCTCTTTTCGAACCCAGCGAATTGGGCAGAAGAAACATAGGTGCTAAACATTACATCGACATTGTATTGCATGGCGTCAGTGGTAGTTTTGGGGGTTCGCCATCCCGAATGTATGGTCCGCCGCCGTTTTGCAAGCGAGAAATGAGGATGACATGGTTGGTCTGCGCGAATGTATCCGGCCTTAGTTGGAGTAGCGAACTCCTGGCCTGAATGGAATGCGCTGCGCTCTCGTCCTATTTAATAACGCTGCCTTTGCAGGCATTTTCCGGATACAGGTTTCGGGAGCGCCGGGATCGACCGTTGTGCCATCTCATGGTTCGCCAGCAAACCTGGCAGGAATCAAAACTCGGAGCCGTGGCCGTTGGACTGCAGATGTGGGAATCGCTTCAGCGATTTCCAAGCCTGGCGCTCTGTGCCAGGCGTCATATGCAGGCCATCAGGCTGCGACTGATTGTAGCGGCGGGCGATAAGCCTCTCCTTTGAATAGAACCACCCAAGCCATGCGCGCCATCTTGTTGGCCAACGCCACGGTTGCCACCTGCGGGCGCTTACGTGCGGTGAGACTGGCCAGCCACATGCTCAGGCCGGCAGATTGCTTGGTTCTCTGCAGCAGCACGGAATGCGCTCCTTGCACGAAGAGTTTTCGCAGGTATTTGTTTCCACGTCCGCTGGTACCGGTCAGCTTCTGCTTCGCTCCGGTGGAGTACTCGCCGGGAACCACGCCCAGCCAGGCAGCAAACCCACGGCCCTTCTTGAAGGCAGCCCCGTTGCCAATAGCCGCCATCGTGGCCGTGGCAGTGATCGGTCCGATGCCGGGGATCTCGACCAGGCGCCTGCATGGTTCAAGTTCGCCGGCGATGCGCACGATCAGCTTGTCGGATTCCTCGATCTGTCTGTGCAGATACTGCATCTCCGACCGCAGCTGTGTCAGAAGTACTCGTAATGCGCCGGACAGCTTGTTGTTGGGGTCTTCCAGGATACCGGGTAGAGCAGTTTCAATATGCTGGCGTCCCTTGCGGATGGTGACACCACGCTCCAGCAGCAATCCGCGTATCTGGTTGATCACCGCGGTACGGCGTACAACCCGCCGCTCGCGCACTCTGTGCAGCGACTGCAGGTCGAGCTGGTCATCGGACTTGATCGGAACAAAGCGCATCGTGGGCCGGGTTACAGCCTCGGCACACGCTTCGGCGTCGATGTAGTCGTTCTTGTTGGTCTTCACGTACGGCTTCACATACTGTGCCGGCATCAGGCGCACATCATGACCCTGTTCCCGCAGAGCACGGCCGAGAAAATGAGACCCGCCGCATGCCTCCATGCCGATCAGGCAGTCGCGAAGGTTCGATGTAAAGCGCAGCAGTTGAGCCCGCGAGCTCTTCTTGCGAACCACAACTTCGCCGCGCGCGTTGACGCCAACAAGGTGAAAGATCGTCTTCCCTAGATCGATACCAATTGTGCGAATTTCCATGGAACGCCTCCTGTGTACACCTCTACACCCCGAAGGGGCTGAGGCGGCGGACCATGCCAGTAATAACTCCCCAATTGAGGAGGTTGGTCGCGAACACGGCGAGCACTGCCGTGCCCAAAAGCGTGAGCGACTTGCTGCCATGACCGGTCCCCGGAGTCGAACGAGAGTCAATTGCCATCGTGACTAGAGCAGCGGTAGCCACTGGAGGAATGCCGGATAATCGAAAAGGAAATTGCAAACTAGTGTTTTGTCCCATAAATAACTTGCAATATGGGACGTTGACGGATATGCTTGGGTATGTCGAGCGGACGTCCCAAGCCTTCTCTCAAACTGGGTGCGGAAGAGCGCGAGGAACTGAGTGGATTCGCAGCTTCGCGCAGTCTGCCGCATGCGCTGGTGTCGCGGGCCAAGCTGTTGTTGTGGTCTGGAGACGGGGTGTCCAACACGGAGATCGCGGCACGGCTGGATTGGTCGAAAGCCACGGTAGGCAAGTGGCGGCAGCGGTTCATTGATCTTCGCATCCAAGGCCTTTACGATGAGCTGCGGCCGGGGCGTCCGCGTACCATTTCCGACGAGAAGGTAGCCTCGCTGCTGCGCCGTACTCTCAAGAGCCAACCGCCTGCCGGAACACATTGGAGCGTGCGCCGGGCGGCGCAAGCCAATCGTCTCTCCAAATCCACCGTCCACCGGGTATTTCAGACTTTCGCCCTGCAGCCTCATCGCACCAAAGCCTTCAAGCTGTCCAACGATCCGTTTTTTGTCGAGAAGGTGCGCGATATCGTCGGTCTGTACCTCAACCCGCCCGATCATGCCATCGTTCTGGCGGTCGATGAAAAATCGCAGATCCAGGCCCTGAGCCGCACTCAGCCGGTGCTGCCCATGGGGTTGGGCTACGTCGAAGGCGTCACCCATGATTATGTCCGCCATGGCACCACCACGCTGTTTGCGGCCCTCGACATCGCTACCGGGACCGTCTTCACCGACTGCAAGGCACGGCACCGCCACCAGGAATTTCTGGCCTTTCTCAAGCGCATCGACAGTGCCGTTCCCGCCCCTCTGGATGTGCATCTGGTCGGGGACAACTACGCCACCCACAAACATGCCAAGGTGCGCGCCTGGTTGGCCCAACGGCCTCGCTTCCAGGTTCACTACACGCCCACCTATTCCTCCTGGCTCAACCAGGTCGAGCGCTGGTTTGGCCTCATCACCCAACAGGCGATCCGGCGCGGCAGCTTTCGTAGCGTCCGCGAGCTGATTCGACGCATCGACGAGTTTGTTCAACATTACAACCGCTGCTCCCGCCCCTTCGTCTGGACTGCCACTGCCGATTCCATCTTCCAGAAACTCACTCGACTTTGTTCATGTATTTCCGGGACAAAACACTAGAGCTTGTTTCAAATACATTTTCGTAGTGCGATCCAGAGACAGGCGAGATGGAAGAAGGCACGGTAGACGGTGAGCAGATGGTCGTGACGGACCAATACGCGTCGGAACTGGCCGAGCCAGGCGTTGGTGCGTTCGATCTTCCGGCGTCGTTTGTAGCGTCGCAATTTCCGGCCATCCTCGTATCGCCTCTCCTTGTTGTTCTTGCGGTAGGGAACGATCAGCTCGATGCCTCGTTTCTTCCATCGTTGCCGCAGCGGGTCGGAGTCGTAACCGCGGTCTGCAATCACTCGTTTCGGCTTCTGTCGCGGCCGGCCTTTGCGCTGCGGGACGCGGATCTGGTGGAGCGTGGCGTCCGCAAGCGTAACTTCTGCCGGAGAGGCACTTTCCAGCCGAACTCCCAGCGGAATACCTTCACCGTCTCCCAGTACCATCCACTTTGTGCCTTTACCGCGCTTGGTTTTGCCGACCGCTTCGCCCCCTTTTTGGCCGCTGCGAAGCTGCCGTCCAGAAAGGCCTCATCCCATCGCAGAAGACCTTTCTCATCCAGCACGCCCAGCAACGTACGCCAGGCTTTGAGCCAAACGCCTTCTTCTTCCCACCGCTTCAACCGCCGCCAACAGGTCGAGGGAGAAGGATACTCATCGGGCAGAAAATGCCACGCCGCGCCGGCTTGCAATATCCATAAAATGCCTTCCAGGCAGTTGCGATTGGGCGCTGGCGGACGCCCACGCTCATCCTTGCCTCGCTTCGGCCCTGGCAACAGCGGGCCAATCAACGCCCACTGCTCATCCGTCAGCAGTTTCTGTCGCTTCTTCATGACAGAAGCTCAACACTCCACCTGCCTCAAACATAAGTACTTACTCTGAGGCCGAACCTATTTTTGAAACACGCTCTAGAGAGCTGTGGAATGGCTTTCCAAATAGGAGCCGCCCACGGCAGCATAAGCACGAAGTATACAGATCCTGCGATCAGCAGCCACTTCTCACGAGCGCTAGCCTGTTTTGAAATGAGGCAGTACGCAAGGATCGCAAGAGCTCCAGTGTAGAAGCTGGTGAACAGCATTTTCGCGGCGTAATCGCCAGGAGTGACGAATGCTGAGACCTTTAATCCGCTTAGGAAAATCAGCTTAGGCCCGAACCCGGGGCTCATCATTGCAAGACCGGCAAGGAGCGTTAGCGCCATACAAATGCGGAGAAACAAGCTCAAGGCGGCGCGCCAAATATACCATGCAGCGACAAGCGAGAGGCAAGCGGCGCCACCAGTTTGCGAGGCAAACCTCTGCGAGAGTCCAGCCGACGGAAGATATACGAAGAACCGGCCCAACTCCCCCATTGGCATGATGGCGTGCATCTTAGGCAGTTCGAAAAGGTGTTGATAGGCGATCAACGGCAGTAGGTATACGCCGGAGATGCCGACGCCTAGCTCGAGCGCGATCAGCAGAGAAGCAATACGCTTTGGCAAAGGGAGTTCTGGTTTACGGGAAAAGACGGCATAACCGATCAGCATCGGTGCAAATAGGGCGGCGGACATTACGTGACTTACCAGCAGCAGCCCGAAAACAATTCCTAAGGGATATTTCCATTATGTGCGTATTTTTCGCGGTACGAGCACAAACAGCCGCCGACCGTGTTCTCGATAAAATCCTATTTGGCTCCGGAAAGCTCTTTATCCCAAGGCTGTTTTTTGACCCCTGGCGGATCGTAGCTCAAAATAGATCCCCGGACAAATGTCAGCGTTCGGTCCACAATGTACATTTCATCATTTCCACTTCCTGTTTACCGGTTCACGGCCTACTACTTATGTGGTTCTGCCG
>JASHOQ010000023.1 GCA_030041045.1 Acidobacteriaceae bacterium | reverse complement strand
TACGGTCCCATGGGGGCAAGCAGAACGCGAATGGTTGGATTCCTCGCGGAGCCGGTCTTCATGATCGTGTTTTTCACCGTTTCATTCGTAGCTCAGTCCACCATTCCGTACATCGTTCAGCAGAAGTGGGTGGCCAGCCCGGCCGCGTTCTTTTCGCCGGCGCACATTCTTTTGCTCATCGCCTTTCTGATGCTCATCCTGGCGGAGGGCGGAAGGATTCCCGTCGACAATCCGACAGGACATTTTGAACTTGCCATGATCGATGAGTCGAAAGGCCTTGAATACTCCGGGCGGGGGGCGGCGCTAATGAAGTGGGGAGGGCAAATGAAGTTCCTGGTTCTCACTTGCATTTTTCTCAATGTGCTCCTGGCGCCCTGGGGCCTGGCCAGCGATGCGCAGCCTGCCCATTTATTGCTTGCGATTCCGCTGATTCTGCTCAAGATTCTCTTGTTCACGATCGTCCTTGTCATCATCGAGTCGTCGCTTGCCAAGTTGCGCCTTTTTCGCATCAGCGAGTTTCTTGGAGCCGCGTTCATCATTTCGGTGGCAGCGATGATCGCGAGCATTTTTTCAGCTTCGGCTGCTTAGGTAGGAAGGAGTCGCTGTGGCAAGTCCTCAGACACAGCTAATTGAAGGGCTGAATGCACTGACTGCCGGCCTCATTCTGCTGACTGCCTTCGGGATGGTGGCAACACGCCAGGTACAGGGAGTGATGCGCTTCTTCATCGTGCAATCGGTATTTCTTGCCGCGTCGGCTTTCTTGATCGGGTTCAATCGCGGCTCGATTCACCTTGTGGCTCTTGGTGTGATCACCATCGGCGCAAAGGCTATTGCGATTCCTCTGGTCCTCAAGCGGACGCTCCCTGGAGATCTCTATGAGCGGCGCGAAATCGATCAGGCGATCAACATCCCATCATCGCTTTTGCTGGCGCTTTTTCTCGCGATTGCAGCCGAGTTTCTCGTCGGACCACTCGTTGCTGTTTCCGCCGATCCTGTCGTTCATGTGAATCTTCCCATCGGCTTGGCCGGTATTCTGATCGGCGCTTACACGCTCATTGCCCGCCGCGAAGCCATTCCACAGTTGGTGGGCATCTTGGCGATGGAAAATGGCGCGTTTTTCGCTGGAGTGGCAATAGCGCCTGACCTTCCGCTTATTGCCGAACTTGCAATCGCAATTGACGTGATTTTGATCGCCGTAGTCATCGGTGTCCTCACACGCGACATTACGCGGACGGTCGGAACGACAGAAGCTGCGACCATGAGCGAACTCAAAGAGGAGCCTCAGTTATGGCGCTGATGATCGCAGTATCACTCCCGCCGCTGGCAGCCCTACTTTGCTGGATCAAGCCCTTTCGCTCCGTTGCTTGGGGCATCACAGTCGTTTGTTTAGCCGGTAGTTTCGCCGCTGGGATTGTCGTTGCTGCTCATATTCTTTCGAATGGAATCGAGGTCGGAATTCCCAATTGGTTTGAAGCCGACGGACTAAGCGGCCTCGTAATCTTGCTGGCCAGTTTTGTCTGCACGCTTGCCGCGCTCTTTGCGGGCGGGTATATGCATCACGCCAGTGAGCAATCGGGCCGCCTCTGGTGGTTTTATTGCAATTACAACCTGTTGACCTTCGCTTTGATCGTGGTCCCCGCGTTCGCCAGCCCGAATCTGGTTTGGGTCGGAGTCGAGTTGATCACACTTTTCGCGATCCTGCTGGTCGGCTTTGAAAGCACACCGACAGCTCTGGAGGCGGCGTGGAAGTACGCGATCTTGACGCTGATGGGAGCGCCCATCTCCCTGCTGGGTTTCTTCACGCTGTATTGGGCGTATCACCTGGCTGGCGGTGCACACCTCGAGACGTGGCGGGGACTGTATGCATCGGCGGCGACAATGTCTCCAAATCTGCTGAAGTTTTCATTCCTGCTGGTGTTTGTCGGTTTTGGTGCAAAAGCAGGTCTGGCTCCCATGCATACTTGGCTGCCCGATGCCCACAGCCAGGCTCCTACGCCGATCTGTGCGGTACTCTCAGGAATCAAAACCAGCGTGCCTCTGTATGCGATTCTGCGGCTGCTTTCCATCGTCCTTGCCTCTCCCGAAGCGCGCATTGGTAATTGGATGGTGGTTATCGGTCTCGTCTCCGTTGGAATTGCCGCCTTCCTCCTCCTGCAGGTCCGCGATTACAAACGCATGTTCGCCTATTCAACGGTGGAGCATATGGGAATCATCCTTACTGCGGCCGGATTCGCAACCCACGGGGGATCTTCTGGAGCCGTGGCTCAGTTGCTGAACCACTCGATCACCAAGTCCTTGTGCTTTTATGCCGCGGGTGTCGTGCTGATCTCTCTTGGAACGCGGCAGATCAAGGAGGTACGCGGACTGTTCAGGCTCTCCCCATTTGCCGGGAGCGCGCTGCTGCTCTGTTCCTTAGCTATTGCAGGTGCTCCTCCCTTCCCGATTTTCCTCAGTGAATTTTCAATTCTGTCGGCAGGCCTCAGGTCGGGCCACAACGCCGCCGTCATCGTTCTCGCGATTCTTATCGTCATTGCATTTATTGCCATCTTCCTACAAGTGAACCGGATGTTGTTCGGTAATCCCGAGCCGGCATCGACCTCGGCATTCGTGCCTCCCAGCTGCCGGGTTGCAATCTTGATCGCCGCTCTGCCGGTCGTGGTTCTTGGTGTCTACATTCCCGGCCCGGTTCACTCCTTGATGATGCTTGCGTCGCAGCAACTCGGAGGGCATTGAGATGACGACCCACTCCTCGCCCATGGTCAGAGGGAACATCGCGGGGCTGGCCGATCTGAGAGGCAGTATCGTGGAGCGGTTCGGAACCCAAGTCTCCCAATTTCGGGCTGATGGGAACTTCATCCTCACGCTGTCGCTCACCGAACTCAATGCGTTGCCCGCGCTGTCTCGATTCTTTTTCTGGGAACATAGCTGTTTGTTTGGCGGAATCATTGCGGAGGAGCACCCGAGGAATTGGCAGATTCACTACACTTTTCTCCTTCTGGGTGCTGGATGGATCAATGTAGAGCTCTCGATGCCGCTGGAGGCGACCATTCTGCCCAGCATCGTTGCTGAAGTACACGCGGCCGACTGGCACGAGCGCGAAGTCGAGGATCTGTTTGGAATTCATTTCGAAAACCACCCAAGACTGGGCGACTTTGTTCTTCACGACCAGATCTGGCGCGAGGGTATCGATCCAATGCGCAAGAGTTTCGCAGCCAGGCGGCCGCAACTCGAACGCAAGGTAGATCTCGAATGGCAGCCGTTGTTGATCGTAGGAGATCCGGGTTCCTTTGCAATGCCAATAGGTCCGGTTTACGAAGGCGGGATTGGCGAATCCCTGCACTTCCTCCTCGAGACAGTCGGAGAAGATGTCATTCGCGCGGCGCCACGCCTGTTCTACAACTACCGAGCCGTGGAGAAGATTGCAGAAGGGCGAAGCATTTTGGATGCGCTCCTTCTCGCCGAGAGGTTTGCCGCGACGTCAGCTTTTGCTCATTCCTTCGCTTTTTGCCTCGCTGCCGAGCGAATCGCAGGCGTCGATGTGCCGCCGCGAGCCGTTGCTCTGCGCGTCCTGCTTGCTGAGCTTGAAAGACTGCGGCACCACGCCGGTGCAATTGCGGCGATCTGCGAGTCTACCGCACTCGCCGTTTCTGCCGCCCAGGCCTCGATTATCGAAGAGCAATTACTGCGCGCATCCTGCGCATTTGCGGATCACCGTTACTTGTTCGGCCTGAATACGCCTGGCGGACTGAACCGCGATTTCACTTCAGAGCAGTGCGAAACCCTGCTCCTTGCAGTCGACAAGGCAGAAAAGGATCTCCGCGTTCTCGAAAAGCGGCTCCGCTTCTCTAGCAGCTTCCTCGACCGTCTCGAAGACGTCGGAGTCGTCACCAGAGAGAACGCCCGTGACTTGAACCTGGTCGGTCCGATTGGCCGTGCGTCGGCGCAGAGTTGCGATCTGCGAAAAGCCTGCCCTTACTCCGGCTACGGTAGGCACGGGTTTGAGGTCCCCTACGAGACCGAAGGTGACGGATACGCGCGCCTTCGTGTTCTTTTTGCGGAGGCGGTGCAGTCGACGAGACTGATTCATCAAGCCATAGACAAGCTTGAGGAAGGCCCAGTTCGGGTTTCTTGCGAGGTGAGTCGGCCGGGGTTCGCACTTGGCTGGGCTGAAGCGCCGAGAGGCGCGGCGCTTCACTGGCTCCGCGTCGATGAAAAAGGCATGGTCGAACGATATCGGGCGATCACTCCGTCCTTCAACAACTGGCTCGGGTTTCATGTGGCGGCGGAAGACTTTGCCTTTCAGGATTTTCCAATCATTCTCGCGACATTCGGTTTGTCTGGAACTGAATGTGATCGATAGAGGTAGCTGAGATGAGCTTCTGGTTCTGGCACGGATTACGCAAGGGCATTCAAACGACCCGGTATCCACGGCGCATGGAAGTCGCCCTTGGCGTCTCTCCCGGCCGCCCTATCAACACGAGATTTGCGACTCCCGAGGAAGCTCAGCTTGCTGCGGAGATCTGTCCGACGGACGCAATCGTTGCCCACGGCAAATCGACATTCGTGAACCATGGCAAGTGCGTTCATTGCCAGCTTTGCCTTCGGTCCTTGCGTTCCCCCATGGATTGGGAAACGGGTTACGAATGGACGCATTTGCCGGCAAATCAGAGGGAATCTTTTCCGTTGCCCACTGCCTTTTCGAAGTCGATGCACATCATGGTCGTCGATGCGGGAGATTGCGGTGCATGCCTGCACGAAGTCAAGCAACTCAATAATCCTCTGTACAACATGCACCGGCTCGGGTTCTTTATGACGGCTACTCCGCGCTCTGCCGATCTTCTTCTTGTCGTAGGTCCGGTGAGCGAAAGCATGCGTGGGCCGCTGCTTAAGACCTGGGAAGCCATGCCAACTTCGCGGAAAGTGATCGCCGTCGGCAGCTGCGCCATTTCTGGCGGCGTGTTTGGCAAGAGCTTCATGTGCGCCGGCGGGGTTGGCTCGGTCTTGCCGGTTGATTTTGAGGTTCCTGGAAACCCGCCGCCGCCTTTGGCGATCCTGCACGGCCTCCTGGTTGTGGCCGGCAGGAAATCGGTGAAAATTCCCGAACCGATCTCCGAAGGGAGACCCTGATCGATGCCGCAACTCGCCGGATCGTCGTTGATTGCGTTCTTCGGCGTTTGCGCCGCAGGAGTCGTGCTCTCCGCCCTGTTCGGTCGCACGCGGGTTCCAGCCGTGCTTGCCTCGGCAGGCGCCCTGGCTGCATTGCTCATGGTTCTGACGTCCGCAGCTGTGCTCATCGACGGTCAACCTTGCGGCGCCACGCTCTGGACGTTGAATGGGTTCGGCAGTTTCACCATTCATCTCGACGCGTTGTCGTCGATTTTTCTTCTCATCTCCGGAATTGTTTACTTTTCCGCTTCGCTGTTCGCGGGGAGTTTCCTGAAGAGGCACGCGAACGCTGCGCATCCCGCTGCACGCTACTCAATTCTTTACTTCGCGCTCCTGGCCTCAGTCGCCCTGATTCTCGTGGCCGGCGATACACTGCTGTTTCTCATCAGCTGGGAATGCATGTCGATTCTGTGTTTCTTGCTGATCAACTATGACTTGTCCGGCCAGTCGGACAAGTCCGCCGGCTACATCATGCTGGCCATGAGCGAAGCTGGCTTCTTGGCGGTCGCCGTCGCCTTCCTGTTAGTTGCGCGTTCTGCCACCGATTTCTCGTTTTCGGCCCTGCGCACAGCAAGCGCAATGCTCTCACCACAAGCACTTTGGCTGCCCTTTTTGCTGGGCTTTTTCGGCTTTGGAGTGAAAGCCGGTTTAGTACCAGTCAATTTCTGGCTTCCCCGGTCTTACACTGCGGCTCCGCCGGTCTTCATCCCCGTTTTTGCAGGCATCACACTCAACCTCGGGTTTTACGGAATTCTGAGACTCAACGCAGACCTCATGCATGCCAGCTATGGAGCGGGCCTGGTCGCTTTGATTACTGGCAGCGTTACAGCGTTAGTCGGGATTCTGTACGCGACCACCGATGGCGATATGAAAACGATGCTCGCGCATAGTTCTATCGAAAATGCAGGAATCATTATCGCTTCCTTGGGTGCCTTTCTCGTCTTCCGCGCCTTCGGCGAACCGGTTGCCGCTGCGCTCGCTCTTTCCGCTACGCTCTACCACATGGTGAATCACTCGGTTTACAAGACTCTGCTCTTCGAAGGGGCCGGGCATGTGGAAGCCTCGACGGGCACGCGCGAGATGGACCAGCTTGGCGGCCTGGCCAAGCTGATGCCGGGCCTGTCAGTAATCTTTCTGGTTGGCTGCCTGGCGATTTCCGCTGTGCCTCCATTGAATGGATTCGTCAGCGAATGGATGACTTTGCAGTCTTTGCTGCGGAGCGCTGTCCTTGCCTCGACTTCGGTAAGGATTGTTTTTGCCCTTTGCGGCGCTGCACTCGCGCTAACCGCCGCATTGGCTGTCACCTGCTTTGTGAAAACCTATGCCATGAA
>JASHOQ010000022.1 GCA_030041045.1 Acidobacteriaceae bacterium | reverse complement strand
CGCCAGGGAGTCCAGAAGTGTTCCATCGCACCGTTGAGCCGTCCGCTTCAGTATAGAGGGGATTACGCGGGCGATTTGCGATTCGCGCCAAACCGTGCAGGGATGAGGCTTTGCGCAAACAAATGCGGACTTTGTAGTACCAAACGACGGCACGGTGCATCGAAAAGGTAGTTTGACGCTGACTTGCAGAGATTGCTACACTCGTGAGCGTAGCTTCCTGCGCGGATTTCCAGCAGTGAGTTGCGGCCGCCCTCCAGCAAGCCATTGCCTGCCGGGTGTTTCCCAAGGAGACAGTCGCCCCGTTCCCTAGCGCAAGAGCACTGGGGCGCTGTCGCTTCGGAAAACTTCAACCGGCTTGCCATAGAGTGCAACGGCAGGGACGAGGCTTGAAGGCGCCCGGGCTGCGGCAATCGTGGCGAGGGGGCCAACCAGCGGCAGGCCCAGACCACCGCACAAGTGAGAAATCCCGGAGCTGGTAGGAATGGCAAACGTCCTCAATCCCGAACCCGAGAGCATAACCCTGAACACCGAATTGGAAACCCCGACGCTTGAGCCTGCGGCGGAGCTGGATCGCCTAGCGAACCTTGACCAGCCGTCGCGTGAGTCCACGACCGACCCCACGCCTGACCTCGAAAATCGCGCGGACATAGAATCGCACTTCGAAATGCATCCGCCCGACGCCGAGACTCCCGCAGACGAGCCCGCGGCGGAGCCAACTGCTCACGCCGCGCCGCAAAGCGCACCGGCAGCCCCGCAGCCGGCCGCACCGGCGACCGCGCCCGCCCGGACGGGTCCGCCCGAGCACGTGTTTGCTCCCGGCGAGTCGGCCGAGGATTTTTCTGCAGCGCTCGAGGCCTTTGAGCGCGAGCAGGCTGCCGAGGCCGCAGCCGTGGAGGCCTACGGCGACAAGGTCGTCCAGGGCACGGTGGTCAAGCAGACGGAAAAGCACCTTGTGGTGGACGTAGGTCTCAAGTCAGAAGGGCTGGTGCCGCTGGAACAGGTGGTCGATCACACCGGCGCGGTCAAGTTTCATCCGGGCGAAGTGATCGACGTGGTGATTGAGCGCGAGGAGCCCGAAGGCGGCTACCTGGTGAGCTACGAGCGCGCCGCCCGCCTGCGCATCTGGGACACGATCGAAAAGGCGGCCAATGACAAGACTCCCATCAAGGGCACGGTGGTGAGCCGCGTCAAGGGCGGGCTCACCGTGGACATCGGCCTCAAGGCATTCCTGCCCGGTTCGCAGCTCGAGATTCGCCCCGTGCGCAACCTCGACGGCTACCTGGGCCAGCAGATCGACGTCCGCGTAATCAAGCTCAACAAGAAGCGCGGCAACGTAGTGGTGAGCCGGAAGGAACTGCTCGAGGAAGAGCAGAACACCAAGCGCTCAGCCACCATGGAGCACCTGTTTGAGGGCGCGGTGCTCACGGGCACGGTGAAGAACCTTACCGACTACGGCGCCTTTGTGGACCTGGGCGGCATCGACGGCCTGCTTCACATTACGGATATGAGCTGGGGCCGGCTCACCCATCCCCGCGACCTGGTCAACGTGGGTGACGAGATCCAGGTGAAGGTGCTCAAGTTCGACAAGGACAAGCAGCGCGTCTCTCTCGGCTTCAAGCAGTTAACCCCCGACCCGTGGCTCGATGCCTCGGAGCGCTACCCCGTAGGCGCGCGCGTCCACGGCCGCGTGCTTTCGGTCACCGACTACGGCGCGTTTGTCGAGCTCGAACAGGGCATCGAGGGTCTGGTGCATCTCTCGGAGATGACCTGGTCCAAACGGCTCAAGCATCCCTCCAAGCTGGTCAAGCCGGGCGACGAGGTCGATATCGTCATCCTCAGCGTGAACCCGGCTGACCGGCGCATCTCCCTGGGCATGAAGCAGCTCATGGAGAATCCGTGGGAGAACCTTACCGAGCGTTATCCGGTGGGCACGGTGGTCGAGGGCCGCGTGCGCAACCTCACCGACTTCGGCGCCTTCATCGAGATCGAGGACGGCATCGACGGCCTCGTCCACGTGTCGAACCTGACCTGGACCAAACGCGTCAAGCATCCCTCCGAAGTGGTGAAGAAGGGCGAAAAGGTGAAGGCCGTCGTTCTCGGCGTTGAGCCGCAGAACCGGCGGTTGAGCCTGGGCATCAAGCAGCTGCAGCCCGACGTGTGGGAGAGCTTCTTCGCTACGCACCGCGTGGGCGACGTGGTGCACGGCAAGGTGCTGCGCACGGCGCAGTTCGGCGCATTCGTTGAAATTGCCGAAGGTGTCGAGGGCCTCTGCCATATTTCCGAGGCCGGCGACGAGCCTGGCGGCGGTCACGCCAAGCTCGAAGCGGGCCAGGAGCACGACTTCAAGATCATCAAGATCAACGTGGAGGAAAAGAAGGTGGGCCTGAGCCTGCGCGCCGTCACCGGACACGAAGCCAGCCGCGCCACGGTGGAGAACTACAAGGCCGATCCACACAAACACCCGGTTTCAAGCTCGACCACCACTCTTGGTGACCTGATCAACCTGCGCAAGAACGAGCGGTGAAGGCAGGGGTCAGGGGTCAGAGAACAGGGGTCAGGGATCAGTAAAGCGGCCATCCGCAGGGGTGGCCGTTGCTTTTGCGCGGCTGGGCCACGGGTGAGATCACGCCCCGGAGAGGGTCGCCACTAAGTCGGCCCCATATTTTTCAGGTGGAGAGAGGCCAGCAATGAGTCGGTTTTCTGACGAATCATTCGGAAGGTACGATCGACCTTCCGGGCGATCTCCGATGCGTCTATCGCTCCAATGTCTTCGACTTCCCAGACTTCAATCCTCTGCCGGGTGGGCTCAATCCATTTCTCGCAAAACCGTCGGTGCTCCTCTTCCATGAAGACCAGGACGTCGCTTGCGTGTACGAGGGATGCCGTCGTCCTCTGCCAATCTGCAGCCGCATAGGAAGTGAGAGCGTAATGGGCCAAAATTTCGGCCGCGTAGGGAGAGATAGCGGCGCTTCCGTTCAGTCCGGCGCTGATGCCGCTTGAAAGCACGTGAACGCCGGAGCCGCATCTGGAAGCGCAATACGCCTCAGCCAGGCGGCTGCGGTAAATGTTCCCGGTGCAGACGAAGTGGATTCTCACAGTGCGCTCCAGAATAGGATCGCACCGCTGTTGGCGGTGGAGCATCTGCAGCCCCAAAAGGGGTGAGTCGCGGCATGGCTGGTTTTTCGCGGGTCGATTTCGCCGAGTCCCCTCGAGCGCCCAAGCGATTGACCCCAAACGCGATGACGCCTTGAACTGCACCTTCATGAAGCAGCAGTCCCAATCGGGCGTAGAATGGTGCCATGAAGTTCGCGGCCGCAATCGCTTTGGTCGCTCTGGCCGTGCCGGTCGCGCCGGTTGTGGCGCAACGCGGCGGCGGGCACGCGGGGTCCGCCGGTGGGCGGGGTTCTGCTGGGCGCGCGAGTATTTCCGGGGGCGCCGGCTTCTCACGGCCTGGCGGTTATGCGCCTGCACAGCCGTTTCGGTACGGGACCATGGGCAACCCAGCAACTGAGCGATCTGGCCCGCGCGGCTACTCAAGCCCGCGATTTTCCTATAACGGAAACGGATTCTCATCGTACCGGCCGTCGTATCAGCAGGGACTTGCGGGCCGGTCTGGCGAGGAAAGCGACCGCTTCCGGGAACGGAGACGTGAATTCAATACCTGGTATACCAACATTTATCCGGCGTGGCTCGGTTATGGATATCCCTACACGCTCAATCCCGGATTCTTCCCGTGGGGCGACGATGATGACTCTGCCGACGATAATTCCGGGTACGACCAGGGCGCTGCGCCTCCGGCTTACCCGGCCCCGTACGATGAGGAACCAGGCTACCCCGCTCCGTATCCAGACGAAGGCTTTGGCGCCGGCAATCAGCTGTACGCTGCCTCAGGATCGGCCATTTCTTCCGCGCCCGCGCCGGGGCAGCCGCTCACCGTGTTTTTCAAGGACGGCCGCGCTCCCGTGACGGTGCAGAATTACATGTTGACGACAAAGGTCTTCACCGATCTCGATCCCCAGCACTACGCACAGATTCCGCTGGATCAGATCGACCTGGCCGCAACCCAGCAGGCAAACAGCGCCGCCGGCGTGGACTTTCAGGTTCCCGGCGCGGCGAGCGATTGAGGCTGAAGAGCTGCGGCTTCAAAACCGAGCATAACGCTGCCCTGAACAATCCCATCCTGCGCTAGAGGGACCGCGCGCGGGTCATCTCCACGATCTTGTTGATCATGTCTGTGTACGAGTAGCCGGCCTTCTTGGCGGCCATGGTGAACTCGGCGGCGCTGGCGAGCCACGGGTTGGGGTTCGCCTCGATCACATAGACCTGGCCTTTCTTGTTCAGGCGCATATCCACGCGGCCGTAGTCGCGCAGCTTGAGAGCGCGATAAGCTGCAAGCGCCGTGTCCTTGAGCTTTTGCACCATCTCTTCGTCGAGGTCATCCACGGGCGCGGACTTGGTGACTTTGTAGGCTTCGGTCTCGTGATCGAACTTCACGTCCTGTCCGGCGATGCGCGGTGTCCCCTTGGGAAGCTTGGAGAGGTCGAGCTCAATCAGGGGGAGCACTTCGGCGTTGTCGTTGCCGAGAACGGACGCGTAGATTTCGCGCCCTTCAATGTACTCCTCAATCAGCGCCGGGCTATCGAATTCTTCGTGTATGTAGTCGATGCGCTCCATCAGCTCTTTCACGCTTTCGACCACGGAGCCCGAGTCGATGCCGATGGATCCGTCTTCGGAGACGGGCTTGACGATGAGCGGAAACTCGATATCGTGCGAGTGCTCGGTGCGGCCCTTATACGAAGTCGCGAAATCAGGTGTTTTGATCTTGTGAAAGTCGAAGATCTTCTTCGCCAGCGACTTGTCCTGGGCAAGATAGAGAGCCTCAGGGCCGCCGCCGGTATAGGGAATGTGCAGCAGCTCGAGATAGGCGGCGATGTTCTTGTCCATGGTGTCATCGCCGGCGTAGGACTCAGTGAGATTGAAGACCAGGTCGGCGCCGCACTTGGCCAGCGCATGGAGCGATTGGTTCTTGCCGTC
>JASHOQ010000021.1 GCA_030041045.1 Acidobacteriaceae bacterium | reverse complement strand
CCATGGAGCTTGGAGGACGCATTAAAGACGAGTGGTCAGTGCACAGTGAACAGTGGACAGTGGACAGTGAACAGTGGACAGGGTTCAGGGGTCAGGGGTCAGGGACTGAGGGACAGAGAGACCGAGGGAATAGGGAGTAGCCAGCAGGGGGTGGTTCTGATCCCTGAAACCTGATCCCTGTCCCCTTTTCCCTATTTCCTTCTGCCTGTTTTAAGCCGACAAATCCCGGGTCGGCTGTCGCCTTAAAAGCGGACGCATGCCCGGCTTGAAGTTCCCGGAGGGGGGTCTGTCGCATTGCACACCCACGCATGGGCGGAATTCGTCTGCTCCTGGGCGGACAAAGGATACGAATGCAGACGCAAAATGGCGCAAAATTAGGTGGTTTTTGCGTGGGTTTTACGCGCGACGAAAAGGCCGCGAGAAAGGTTCCGCCCCGAGTTTCAGGGTTGTTCAGAATCTCCCAGAGAGAAGGCAAAAGAGGCCTTTTTGCGTGAAATTTGCGCGCAAGATCGCGGTTCTTGCCCGCGTTTTCGCAGGCATTTGCGCCTGTGTATGCGCTAGCGCGCCGAGGCGTACGATTCAACTTGCCCGCGTCAGCACCGTCGACCGCGCGCAGGCTACGGGGCACTCCTGTCGAGCAGCCACAGGCCACCAAACGCTCGCGTGAGGAAGGTCCATTCTCAAAGGAGTCATCCAGAGATGCTGTTGGTGGTCTTGATATGGATGGCCGAGGGCGTTTCGGAGGATTCGAACCGCCATTGCCAGCCCGGCCCAGAAAGAGACGAATGAAACCGTCGGAATAGGTTGGGCGTCCGTGGGGTCGTCGACCGTGTGTAGGCACCCGCAGCATGGCTGGTCCGGCGAGTGCTCCGAGGAAGACGCGTTGAAGTGGGTCGTGCCGCTCACAGCGAGCCACTGCGGCGCGCTGGCCTGAGTTGCCCACCGGCTTGGGATGTCGTCCACTCCAACCAGCACGCGCTGAGCAAGCGGTCGGAGCTCGGGGTCGGTGCCGGTGAATCGCCGGCCGACCGCATGGAGTCGAAATTGTGGCGCGCAGGCTTTCGAAATAACTTCGACTTTGGCGTGCCCGACGTCGACGACAAAACTGAGCATGTTGCGATTCAGGTTTGAGTGCCCCGTCGCATCGTCATCCATCGCCCGACCTGACATACGAGCGTTCGGAACGCGCACCAGCGCGAAGAGTGCGGCTTGGTTAATTGCTCCAGCGCTGATTAGGTCGACTTCTCCGAGTTCGAATCCATCACATTGGGGGCCCGGCGTCGGGGCTAGGCCAAAGTTGAATTCACAGGACAATGAGGGCTCGAAATAGGCGCGGTCAGCATCATCACGGAACGGAATGGAGCGCACGACGAGTTTGAATGCCTCGCCTGCCGCAAGTGAAGCACTGACCATCGCGCCGATCGGCCAGTCTGTTTCCCACCTGGCCTTCTTCGCAGTCACGCCCGCTGCAATGCCCCCGGACCACTCGCCACCAAATAGGCGCCGGTGGGGCGATTCTCTCCGTTTCAGTTGAGTGTCGCCGAGGACGAAGGTCATGTCCGGTCTGCACCCGGAACGTGGGCGAATGGCTGCGCCCTCGATAAGCATTTCGCTCCGGCCCATGAGTGCCTCACGCACATGGGTGCCTGTGAAGGGGGGCTGCGGCCCGGCCAGCTGGACGTCGGGGATGTCTAGTTCGACCTGGATCCCCATCCGGCTCAAGAGCGAGGCCAGAGTGAACAGGGCCGTCTGCCCACCGTGGGACTGCAGATTCGGCGCGTCCGAAACGCACAACACGCGGGTGGACTGAAACTTGCTGCAGATGAATTCGTCGCCAACGGATTCCGAGGCGTAATCGCGACAGAGCAGTATCATGCGGCTTAGCTGTTCCAGAGCGCTCATGGCAGGTCCAGGGCCTCTTCGACGGAACTGAGCTGCCGCCATCTTCCGTCTTCGCCCAGTCGCCCGACCCAGGCGTCGCGCAGCGACGGTTCGCCGGCTGCGAAGTTCGGCACGACGATTGAGACGAATCCGCTCTGGGACACGATAGGCCATCGGTCGTCCGTCGCGGAATGAAATGCCGTGCCGGGATGCGAGTGAACCTGCGCCTTTACACTTCGCCCAGACAGGAGGAGCCGGCCCCAGAAGTTGGTGAGCCAGTTTTCGTCTACGGCGTATCCGTAAGCAGTCGAGTGATGAAGCGGATGAACGACTTCGTCGACCAGCTCTTCCTGGCTGGGCCCGGTCCAGTAGACCACGCACTCCAGTGCGCGAATCCCGCACTGGCGAAGTACTCCGAACGTATTTGCAACGACCCCTGCGGCTACTCGCATCCTCCGCCACCTCTGACGGCGTTGGGCCGCAGAAACAGAATTTCCGCCGGCTTGATATGCGCCTGCTCAACCGTCCCCTGTTCCGGCACCAGGGCGCCGTCCTTCCGGTAGAGCGATAGCAGGTGGGCATTCTGGGTGATGCCGAATTCCTTGATGGCGCGTTGGAGGAGCGTGCTTACGAGCTCGCGCTCATCGACGTGGAATCTCTTGGCGATTCCGTTGTAGGCGACCTCGATCTCGAATCCGTGAAGCTGCTTGCCGTGCTGTTCGAGCTCAACTTCGACATTCATGGCTGGCCTGCTCCTACAGGCTGGGACAAGTATGGCCCGAGTCTGCTTTTAATTGCAAGCAATTTTTCTGTTGCAAAGCAGAAACACAGCTTGACGGGCGAAGCAGTCGCTCGTAAGCTTCTGATAGAAAAGATGATTGAGGATTTCTTGTATGCCAACGCTTGGTCAGGAGCTGTTCCGGCTGCGGAAACTGAAGGGCTGGACGCTGCGTGAGGTCGAAGAGAGAACCGAGAGGCAGGTCTCCAATAGCTACCTCTATCAGTTGGAGAAGGGCAGCGCAAAGGAGCCGTCGCCGAACATTCTTTACCAACTCTCCTTGATTTATGACGCATCGTACCCTGAGCTGATGAGACTGGCCGGATTCGTTGTCCCGTCGGAGAGTCCCAAAGCATCCCCGGTAGGCTCATCGGTCGCATTCAGCTCGCTGGATTTATCCAATGAAGAGCGCGATGAGGTCATGGACTTCATCGAATTCAGGAGGAAAAAGAAGAGCGCCGAAATGCGGACGCCGCCGAGGCTCGCCGTTCCCCCGTCCGCACCGGCGGTCGCTGCTGAGGTCCGGAAGCTCCTGCGGGCGGCTGACATCGGCAAACGACTTCCCACGCCTAAAAACGAAATTCTCGAATGCACGCGCCTTGTCGAGATTGGGGAGCTAGACCTGAATTCCTTCAAGCAATCGAAGGTGGGAAGGGCTGCCGATGCGTTTTATCGTGCGCTGGAGAGGATTCGTGGGTTCTTAGATCGGCGCTCGAAAGAGATTTACATCGATCCGCAGCTGCACGATTCGCGAAAGACTTTTGTCACGTTTCACGAGGTAGCCCACAAGATCCTTCCGTGGCAACAGGTTCAGTACACGGAGGACGACGACAGGAGCCTCAGCGTCGATTGCGATACCCTGTTCGAATCGGAAGCAAACTTCGGGGCCGCGGAAATACTGTTCCAGTGCGATCGTTTCGAATTGGAAGCCAAGGACTTCGAGCTTGCTATTCCGAGCGTGCTCCACTTGGCCGAGCGGTACGGGGCGTCACTTCATTCTTCTCTTCGGCGGTTCGTGGAGAGGAATCATAGACCGTGCCTGCTCCTCGTCTTGAAGCCCACCAGCCGCGCGAACGAAGACGGTGGAACTTCCTTTCTCGTGTCCCACGCCGTTCCGAGCAGGGCCTTCACATTGGAGTTTGGGGCGCCGTTTAGCCAGCCATTTATCAACCCGGACCAAGGGCTCGGCGCGGTTTTGAATAACGACGGTGGGGAGTTCACCCTTACAGACTTAAAAGGGGTCCGGCGGACTTGCAGAGTCGAGCCATTTAACAATCAATATAGCCATTTCGCGATGATCTATCCGACGAACGTCGGTCCGTCGCGAAGAAGGGTGCGCCTGAAGACTTAGGAGTTAGAAGCAAACGCCACGCGCCCCTCGGCGATCGTCCAGCGCACCGCGCCCTGCATGGGCCAGCCGTCGAAGGGAGTGTTCTTGGCCTTGGAGCGGGATGCGGAGGCGTGGAAGGTCCATTCTGATTTGGGATCGAAGACGACGACATCGGCGTAGCTGCCCAGGGTGAGCGTGCCGCGGCCTTTCAAGTTGAGCAGCGCGGCGGGCTGTGCGCTCAAGAGGCTCAGGACGCGGCCGAGGGGCAGTTTCCACTCCGCGTGCAGCCAGCGCAGAGCGAGGCCGAGCGCGGTTTCAAGGCCGGTGATGCCGTTGGGCGCGAGTTCGAACTCGACTTCCTTCTCGTGCTGGGCGTGGGGCGCGTGGTCGGTGGCGATGGAGTCGACGACGCCCGAGAGGATGCCTTCGATGAGGGCGTCGCGATCCTGTTCCGATCTTAAGGGCGGATTCATTTTGGCGTGGGTGTTATAGAGGCCCACGTGCTCCTCAGTGAGCAGGAAGTGGTGGGGCGCGACCTCACAGGTGACGCGCAGGCCGTTGCGACGCGCCTGGCGCACGGCGGCGAGCGCTGCCGAAGTGGAGAGGTGGGCGACGTGGAGATGAGGGCTCAGCTGAGGATGGGTTTCGCGGAGCTCGGAGACGAGGCGAATGTCGCGGTCAACGAGCTGCGATTCTGCTTCAGGCGGCATGCCGCGCAGGCCGAGCCTGAAAGAGACAGGCCCGAGGTTCATCGATGCGCCTTGCGTGAGGCGCGTGTCTTCAGCGTGCTGGATGACGGCGAGGCCGGCGCGCGCGGCGGCGGCGAGCGACTCGCGCATGATGGAGTCTTTGAGGATGGGGCGGCCATCGTCAGTGACGGCGACGGCGCCGGCGGCCTTGAGGGCGGCGTAGTCGTTGAGGGCTTCGCCTTTGGACGCGCGGGTGGCGGCGGCGATGGGAAAGACGCGGACGCGGGCGCCGCGGTCGGGGGATTGCATCCAGCGGGTGATTTCGGGCGAATCGTTGACGGGGGTGGTGTTGGGCATGGCGCAGATGGCGGTGAATCCGCCGGCGGCGGCGGCGGCGGTGCCGGTGGCGATGGTTTCCTTGTAGGCCTGGCCGGGCTCGCGCAGATGGACGTGGAGATCGATGAGGCCGGGGGCGACGATGAGGCCGGAGGCGTCGAGGGTTTCAATTGGCGCGCTGGCGCCGTTCGCGTGCTTGAGCTTGCCGGGCGAGGCGATCTCGGCGACGCGGCCGTCTTGGAGGAGCAGGTCCTTGGGCGCGTCAACGCCGGCGGCGGGGTCGAGGAGATGGCCGTTGAGGAGGGCGAGCGGGGTCATGGGAGCGGTTCCGTATTTTGCGCGTTTGCATCCGGGTTTTCCGCGCTCTGCAAAAGCGCGCGCTCCATGACGGCCATGCGGATCGCCAATCCATGGGTCACCTGCTCGAGGATGGCGGATTGGGGGCCGTCGGCGACGCCGGCGGTGATCTCCATGCCGCGGATGATGGGGCCGGGGTGGAGGACGAGGGCGCGGGGCGCGTGCGCGGCGAGGCGCTGGCCGGTGAGCTGGTAGGCGGCCTTGTATTCGTCGAGATCGAGCTGGAGGCCGGCGAGGCGCTCGGCCTGGATGCGGAGCATCATGACCGCCTGGGACTGGGCGAGGGCGGAGTCGAAGTCGCGGAGGATTTCGATGCCGGGGCCCCCAGCGACGGGTCCATGTCGCTGAGGTGTAGCGGCGACTTCCGGCAGCAGCGGCGGCGGGCCGCAGAGGAGCACGCGTGCGCCGAGGCGCGGCAGCAGCAGCATGTTGGAGCGGGCGACGCGGGAGTGGAGGATGTCGCCGGCGATGGTGAGGGTGAGGCCGGCGAGGGTGGTGGCATTCACGGCGTCGGCGCCCGGCTCGTGCTTTCCCAGGTCCCCAAATGCGAGGGACCTGGGGCACCCAGGATCGGAGCTAGGCCCAGCGACGACAGACCGCGTGGCTGGGTCGAAGTGGGCGAGGATGGTGCGCAGGTCGAGGAGGGCCTGCGTGGGGTGCTCATGCATGCCGTCGCCGGCGTTGAGGACGGGCAGGCGGGTCGAGGCTTCAAGCAGCCAGGGCGCGCCGGAGGAGTTGTGGCGCAGGACGATGGCTTCAGCACCGAGGGCGCGGAGGGTAAGGCCGGTGTCCTTGAGAGACTCGCCTTTTTCAATGCTGGAGCTGAGATTGGAGACGAGGGTGGTGTCGGCGCCCAGGGCTTTGGCGGCGAGCTCGAAGCTGGTGCGTGTGCGCGTTGACGCTTCGTAGAAGAGCAGGGCGATGCGGCGCTTGAGCAGGATGCGGTCGCGCTGGAGCGGGTCCATCTGCTCGAGCTCGGTGGCGCGCGCGAGCAGGCGGCCGACGTCGTCGACGGTGAGGTCGGCTATGGAGAGCAGCGAGCCGGGATGATAAGGGAACGGTGAAGCGGGTACGGGTGGGGTGTGCAGCGTGCGGCGGGCGGGGGTGGCGGTGGGCATGATAGTGGACAGTGATCAGTGGACAGTGGTCAGTGAGCAGTGGACAGTGAACAGTGGACAGTGGTCAGTGGTCAGTGGACAGTGGACAGTGAACAGTGGTCAGTGGACAGTGAACAGTGGTCAGTGGTCAGTGATCAGTGATCAGTGGTCAGCGACCGGTTTGCGGCTTGCGTTTCTCAGCGAGTAAATGGAAATACGTGCAGCCGGCGAGAGATAAGGACTCCGAGAACGAATGCGATTACCCAAAAGATGGAGAATAGGAAAACCCAGCCAAAGCGCCCCCTCACGGAGATTGCGAATCCGCCTGTAACTTGGGTGAGCAGCAGGATCGTCGCATCCGCGCCAAACGCGAGCAAGAGCGCAACTCCACAGAAGATCGAGATCACCTTGAGGAACACCATGGTTTAGCCTCGGGCTCCGCCGAGCTGAAACCTGACACCTGACAACCGTCAACTCGTTCTCTCTACCAGGAGCACCTGCTCGGTGGAGTCGACCTCGTGGAACTTCACTTCAATGATCTCGCGGCTGCTGGTGGGCACGTGCTTGCCCACGTAGGTGGCTTCGATGGGCAGCTCGCGATGGCCGCGGTCGATGAGCACACAGAGCTGAACGCGGCGCGGGCGGCCGTGATCGAAGAGAGCGTCGAGGGCGGCGCGGACGGTGCGGCCGGTGTAGAGCACGTCGTCGCAGATGACGATGTCGCGGCCTTCGACGTTGAAGCCCATGGAGCCGGGGGTGACGACGGGCCGCGGGCCGGCTGTGGAAAGATCGTCGCGGTAAAACTGGATGTCGAGAGTGCCGGTGTCGACGGAGTGTTTTTCGATGCCGGCGATGAGCTTGCCCAGGCGCTCGGCCAGGGGCACGCCGCGGCGCTTGATGCCCACGAGGGCGAGGTCCTGGCTGCCCTGGCTTTTTTCCACGATTTCATGAGCCAGGCGCACCAGCGTGCGCTCGATCTCCGAGGCGGACATGAGGCGGCCCTTTACGCGCAGGCCAGTGCTGGTTTCGAGTTCGCTCATCGCTCACTTGGCTCTTGAGGGGATGATACGAGGGCGCGCCCGGTGCGGGCAAGTTGTGGAGAACCGGCAACAGCGCAGATCGCGAGTGGGGAGTGAGCCGGGGATAAAGCCTCTCGCATCTTGCGGGCCTGCGGCACGGCTCAGGCGAATCAGAAATCCGCGCCGTGATGAGAAGCGAGCCTGACGCACAGTGGGAGAAAAACAACTGCAGGTCCTTCGACTCCCTCGCACTTCTCCACCCCACGGACGAGAGCCCGTCGGTGGGGACCCCGGATCGCGCTCGGTCGCTCAGGATGACAGGTCGAAAGGGGTGGGCTGCATTCACAGGCCTGAAGGCCTCTGCTCCCTCCGCGCGGGCTGCCCTTCCTTCACACCGTGCGCTGGTAATCGCCGCTCTTGCCGCCGGATTTGGATTCGAGGCGCAATTCGCGGATGACGATGGCTTTGTCGAGGGCCTTGGTCATGTCGTAGACGGTAAGTGCGGCAACGGCGGCGGCGGTGAGGGCTTCCATTTCCACGCCGGTGGAGCCGGTGGTGGTGGCGCTCGCGGTGATGCGGATGCCGCCGGGCGCGAGCGCGGCCTCGACGTCCACATGGGTCAGCGCGAGCGGATGGCAGAGGGGGATCAATTCTGAGGTGCGCTTGGCCGCCTGAATGCCGGCCAAGCGCGCGGTTTCGAGCGGATCGCCTTTGGGGTTCGAGGGCAGCGCGGCGAGGACTTTCTTGCTCAGCTCGACGAAGGCCGAGGCCTTGGCGGTGCGGCGCGTGGGCGGCTTGGCGGTTATGTCCACCATGCGCGCGCGGCCGGAGGGGTCGAGATGCGAGAGTTGCGGCTTGCGGGAGGTTGGCATGGCGGTTTCTTTTGACTGTAGTTTATCCGGGGTTTGTGGTCTCGCACCCATTTCGCACAGAACGCGAAATGGATGGGGCACGGAAGAATCGCGCTGAGATGGGAAGGCCGACTAAAGAACAACCGCAGATCCTTCGGCTTGTTCGTCCGCTACTGCGGACGGACTACGCCTCAGGATGACAGATTAACCTAATTGTGCGAATCACAGAGGCAAGATGCGGACAAGGGCGCCGGCGGCGAGCGAATCGCAAGCCTCGGGCACCACGAGAAAGCAGTTGGCGCGCGCCATGGCGGCGATGTCGCCCGAGCCCTGCCAGGAAACGCGGTTCACTTCGGGCAGCTCGTTTGCCGCGGCGAGCAGGCCGCCGGCCCCGAAGGTGCACGCGGCGGGAAAAAAGCGCGTGAGGCCGGATTTGCTGTTCACGGATTCTTTGAGACGCGCCAGGGCAAAGCGCGGGCCGTGTTCCCTGCGGCCGGCGAGCGCGGCCAGGATGGGCGCGGCGAAAAGAAGAAAGGTGACCGCGGAGGAGACCGGATTGCCCGGCAACCCGAAGCAGCGCTGCGCGCCGTCCTGGTCTTGGTGCTGCGCACGGCCTTGGTCTTGGACGAGTTCTGTGGCAGGGCGGGGAATTTCGCCGAAGACTACCGGGCGGCCGGGCTGGATGCGCGCGCCGGTGAAGTGGAAATGCGCGCCGCGCTTGAGCAAGGCCGGTTCGACTAGGTCGAATTTTCCTGCGGAGACGCCGCCGGTGATGAGCAGCAGACCGGCACCTGCATCCTGAGCAAGAGCGGTTTCGAGCGCGGCGTCCAAGGCATCGGAGGAATCGGCCGCCGGGGGCAACACCCAGGGCTCGCCGCCCGCTGCGGAAACGAGCGCGGCCAGCATGGGCGCGTTGGAGTTGCGAATCTGGCCGGGCGCGGGCTCGGCTTCAACGGGCACAATCTCGTCGCCGGTGGAAAGGATAGCCACGCGCGGTTTGGCGTAGACCTGGAGCGAGGCCGCGCCGCAGGTGGCCGCAAGCGCAATCTGCGCCGCGCCGATCAAGGTGCCCGAGGGCAGAAGCTCGTCACCGGCGCGGGCCTGCGCACCCTGGGCCACGATATTTTCGCCGGCAGCGAGCGTGCGCGCAGAATGCAGGCGGATGCGTTCGCCGTTGTTTTCGACATGCTCGAGCATCACGACGGCGTCGGCGCCTTCAGGGACAGGTGCGCCGGTCATGATCTCCCACGCCGCGCCGGACGCGAGCGGACCTGCAGGCGCTTGGCCGGCGCGCGTGCTGCCGGCCACGCGCAGCCAGGCATGCGCCGCGGCCTCTGCCGCGCGGCAGGCGTAGCCGTCGCGGGTGGAGCGGGCAAAGGCGGGCTGGTCGAAATCGGCGCGGAGCGGGGCGGCAAGCACGCGGCCCGCGGCTGCGGAGAGCGGCACGCGCGCAATGCCATCGGGAGCCGCAGGCGGCAGAATCCGCGCGGCGCAGGCTGCGACCATGCGCGCGGCTTCGTCGTAGCTGGGCAGCGCCGGGCTCATGGATTGGATTGTAGTTAAAGTGCGCCGCGATCGTGAGGGATGCTGGAAGGCCAAGCGGGAAATCAAAGGAGGAGGTCCGATGCCTTCGAGAGGGGGACATTGAGCGAAACCCTCTTACCCGCGGCGCTCATGCGGTTGCACAACCCGCCCTTTTCGAGTAATGATTCTCTGCACCTCCTCCTCGTTCCCTTTTCGGTCTCTCTCGGCTGGATAAAAGAAGGAGAAGCTATGGGTAAGTGCCTCGCCACGGTTGCCATCCTAACGTTCAGTGCGATCCTGGTTTTTGCACAGCAGGCGATGGATAACAGCAGCGTGATCAAGCTGGTCAAGGCCGGCTTGTCGGATGACATCATTGTCTCCACCATAAACGCCTCACCGGGAACCTATGACACGTCTCCCGATGCGCTGATCGCCCTGAAGGCGGCGGGAGCGAGCGACAAAGTTGTCTCCGCCATCGTGTTGAAGGCGTCGGGCGCAGCAGCGGCGCCCCGGACGAACGCGAACGGGGCTCAGCCGGCGACGCAGGTTCCAACGATTCAGGAACCTGAGGTGGTGGGCAAGATCTTCTTTCTTGATCCGGCCGCTCATGCGCTGAAAGAGCTGCCCGGAGAACAGTGGAAACGCAAGAACAAAGCGGGATGGGGGTCGGTCCAAGCCATCAACGTTGTTCAGGGCGCGCGATCAAGCTTTCGCATCTCCTCGAGCGACAAGATTGCTTTTGTCTTCAGGCCGTTTTCGGATCTGCAGTCCGGAAACATTGAGAGGATGGAGATCTATCCAATGGAAGTCAAGTCCGGGGAGCGCGCCTGCGTAGTCGTAGTGACAAAGGGGCGCACGCAAACCGGGACCAGCGACGTCATTTCGCTCGAAGCGGTCAAGTACGGATCGTCATCTTATATGCTCAGTCCGCCGAACTCTCACTTGAGCCCGGGCGAGTATTGGATCTCGGTGCCGGGAGCCGACTCACTTAACGATCCGATGATCACTTTCGGCGTGGATTGAGGCAAGATGGGCGTCCGCCTGAGAGAACGCCCTCGAAAAAACGCAAGCGAAAAATGGGCCGAAGGGCGGGTGGACCGCTAGTGGCCCTTGGGCGCCTTGTAGGATGAACTGATCTTCTGGCCGGCCTGCTGCAGAATGCCCGCAACCTCGTCGGCAAACTGGCCGTGCGGATCGAGGTCGAGATACTTCTGGTAGGCCGCGGTGCAGTCGTCGGGCAGAACGATGCGGTTGGTCTTGGGATCGATGGTGGCGTTGCCCACCAGCCCCTGTCCCTTGATGTAATAGAGGATGGCGTCGTTGGGGTCGATTTTGATGGCCTCATTGGCGGCGTCGACCTGCGCCGTGGTGTTGTGCTCCTGGAAGAAGATGACGGCCTCATTGCGCAGATGGATCGAGGCCCGGGTGGGATCGTCCTTGGCCGCGGCATCGTAAGCCGCATTCGCTTCCGGCACCTTGCCGGTGCGCGCGTAGACTTCGCCCAGCCCCGCCTCGGCCACGCCGATCACTTCCAGGCGCGGCTTCTTGGTGGCCTGCTCGAGGTCGATCGCCTTCTTGTACGAAGTGACGGCGTCGTCATACTTCTTCTCGCCCGACTGCGCAAAGCCAAGCTTCACCCACAAAAGCGCCTCGTCGGGCTTGAGCTGCGTGTCCTTGGTCATCACGGTTTCGATATCCGCGTATTTGGCGGCCTTGATCTCCTGGGCCTTGGCGTCCACGTCAGAGGCCTGCGCGGATGCGCCAAGCTGCTGCGCGGCCATCTGCGGAGCGGAATCGACGTCCTTCTGGTCCTGGTCCACGACTTTCAGGTCATCATTGAGTTTCTTGATGAGGACATTGGCCTTCATCGCCTCAGCGTTCTGCGACTTCAAATCCTCCAGTTGCTTGCGCTGGTCTGGAGTCATCTTGGCCAGGTATTCGGGTCGGCCCATATCGTCGTTCTGCTCGAGGTCCTGGCCGGCGACAATCTTTACGTTTTTGATCTCATCGGTGAATTGGCCTTTGGCGGTATTGGGCGCGCGATAGATGAGCGAGTAGCTGCCCGGGGCGGCTTCGCCGCTGAAGCTGCCGGTCTGGTCCACCGGGAAGGTGAACTTCTCCGTCGTTCCGCCGTCGGTGGAAAGGCCGACGGTGCCGCCCTGCTGCGGTTGACCGGTGGGGTTGAGAACCTGCCCGTGAATCTTGCCCGTGGGCTGGGCCGCGGCGGGCGCCTGCTGGGCTATTGCAGACGGCAGGGCAAAAGCGATCAGCCCTGCCATGGCCGGAAAAGCGAGCCAAAGCGAAAGATTGCGTTTCATGCTTTTCTCCTTCAGAGCGGCTTTCTCCGGGCCGGGAGGCGCACCCGGGCGATGCGCTGTTCATTCCTCGCAGAACTCACGTTAAATCCAAGCCAGTACCCTCGACAAGAGGCACCATCCCCGCACTTTGGCTTTGACGCTGCCGGAGGCAATGTCTCCGGGCGCCAATCCCCTGGACGGCACAAGCCGGGGGGCGGGTTGCATCGCATCACGGGACGCTGGAATTTCAATCCGGGAGCGGGGACCTGCCGCGTCCGGTTCCCGAAGGGAAGACCCGCACCGGAGGCAGCGTTTGTCCACGCGCGGCCAGGCTCGCGGATTCCCCGGCGCTGCGGTTGTGCTGCTCGCGCAGGGCGGGCTTTGGCACTCTAAACTGGAGGCATGGCAACCACGATCCGGCCGGCCACGGCGGCCGATGTGCCGCAGATTCTCGCCTTTGTCCGCGCCCTCGCCGTGTATGAGCGCGCGCCCGCGGGCGCGGTGACGGCAAGCGAAGAGGGCCTGCTGCGCGACGGCTTTGGGGTGCAGCCGTTCTACGAGTGCCTGCTGGCCGAGCACGACGGCAAGCCCGCGGGATTTGCCCTGTTTTTCTTCAATTACTCCACCTGGCGCGGCGAGCCCGGCGTGTATCTCGAAGACCTTTTTGTGCCGCCGGAGCTGCGCGGCAAGGGCATCGGCAGGGCGCTTCTCAAGCGCGTGGCGGCAACCGCCTTGGCCCGCGGCTGCCGCCGGCTGCAGTGGGAGGTCCTGGACTGGAATACGCCCGCCATCGATTTTTATCGCGCCATGGGCGCCGAGTTTCTGGACGAATGGCGCAACGCGCGCCTGGAGGGCGAAGCCCTGACGCGTCTCGCCGGCGAAGCCCTGACGCGTCTCGCCCGCGGGGCAATGGAAGGGCTGGCGGGGGCGAGGTCCGAGGAAGATGTGAGGGATCACGGAAAGCGGTGAGATGGATTCCCACCCATTCCATCCGCTGGCGCGGCTGGAATGGATGGGGCACGGGGAGTGATTGGTTTTCCTACCCACTCCATCCGCTGGCGCGGCCGGATTGGATGGGGCACAGGGAGGGTGGGGTTTACGCATGAGGATTCGCGTCATTGGCGGAGGCCTGGCCGGGCCGGAGGCGGCGCTGACGGGGGCGCGCCTGGGCTGCCAGGTGGATCTCTACGAGATGCGCGCGCTCATCGACGGCAAGCCACGGCTCACGCCCGCGCATCAGACCGTCGAATTCGGCGAGCTGGTCTGTTCCAATTCGCTGAAGAGCGAGTCGGAGTGGACCGCGCCCTGGCTGCTGAAGCAGGAGATGCGGCGTTTGGGCTCCGCGCTCATGGGCATTGCCGACGCGACGGCAGTACCGGCGGGGCACGCGCTGGCCGTCGACCGCGTGGAGTTCTCGCGGCGCATCACGGAGGCGATTGCCGCCGAGCCCGCCATCCGCGTGATCCGCGAAGAAGTGACCAGCCTGGGAGCGTACGACGGGCCCACCATCGTGGCCACCGGCCCGCTCACCTCCGATGCACTGAGCGCGGAGATTGTGCGTCTCACGGGCGCAAAGCACCTGGCGTTTTACGATTCCATCTCGCCCATCGTCGAGGCCGACTCGATCGACATGAGCCGCGTTTACTTTGCCGCGCGCTGGGACAAGGGCACAGCCGATTACATCAACTGCCCCATGGACCGCGCCGAGTACGACCGGTTTCTCGATGCGCTGCTTGCCGCCGAAGCGGCGGAAGAGAAGGAGTGGGAGAAGCTGAATTATTTCGAAAGCTGCCTGCCCATCGAGGTGCTCGCCCGGCGCGGGCGGGATACGCTGCGCTTCGGCCCCATGAAGCCGGTGGGGCTGCGCGATCCGCGCACCGGCAAGAGGCCGTGGGCGGTGGTGCAGTTGCGCAAAGAGAACCTGCGCGCCGACAGCTATAACCTGGTGGGCTTCCAGAACCACCTGAAGTTCGGCGAACAGGCGCGCGTGCTGCGGCTGATTCCGGGCCTAGAGAATGCGCGCTTTCTGCGCTACGGGCAGATTCACCGCAACACGTATATCTGCGCACCGGCGCTGCTGGATGAAACCCTCTTTCTAAAAGACGGCGCCACGCGGCTAGCGTTTGCCGGGCAGATCTCCGGCGTGGAGGGCTACACGGAGTCGATCGCCACGGGCATGCTGGCCGGCATGTATGCGGCTGCGCTGGTCCGCGGCGAAGAGCCCGAACCCGTGCCGCGCGCCACCGCACTGGGCTCGCTGGTGCACTACATCACCCACGCGGACGCAATGAACTTTGAGCCGGCCAATATCACCTTTGACCTGCTGCCGCCGCTCGATGAGGAGACGCGGAGAAAGATTCGCGACAAGAAGGAACGGCATCGCCTGCAGTGCGAGCGGGCGCTGGCGGCGCTGGATGCCTGGCGGGCAGCGCGCGAGAGATTGGGAGCAGCAGCGCCCGACAGCGAGCACGCCTTGCGAAGCTGACCCCGTAGAGGCTTTGTTCGAGGTAACCGAGCTCGCCCAACCGGCGTAATCTCTCGTGGGAGGGCCGAGCCGCCATGCGGTCGCAGAAGAGCAATGTACTCATCAGCGCCCTGTTCGTCGTCTTCGGGGGCCCCGGCCTTGTGCTCGTCTACGTGCCCTTGTGGATCACGCGCTTCCGCGTGCCGCCCGAGGAGACGCGGGCGCAGATCGTGTTTGCCGCGGCGCTCATACTGGCCGGCCTGATTCCGCTTTTCGAATCGATTGTGCGCTTTGTGCGCGTGGGCCGCGGCACGCTGGTGCCCACGGCGCCCACCGAGCGCCTGGTGGTGAGCGGGCTCTATCGCCTGGTGCGGAACCCCATGTATGTGGGCGTGCTGCTGAGCCTGGCCGGAGAAACCGTGCTTTTCCGCAGCAGGGGATTGCTCCTTTTCCTCGCGTCGGCCTGGCTGGCCACGCATCTCTTTGTCTGCTTCTACGAGGAGCCGACGCTGACGCGGCGGCATCCGGAGGAGTACCCGCTTTACCGGCGTCATGTACGGCGCTGGCTGCCGCGCATCTCGCCGTGGCGCGGGCCCTAGCGGCTCAAGGCGGGCGTCCTTTTTGCGCCGTTGATGGCCCGGCTGAAGGCGTGTCCTGGTTACAAGGCCTTCCCGATGCTGTGCCGTTGTCGAGGGGCCCCGTCGATGGGGTCTTTCAGCGGCTCCAAAAACTCCAATGTTTCCGCGGCTTTAGCGGCAGTCAGGGCTGAAGCGCTGAGCGACCGGCCGTGCGCTAACGGTTCGTGGCTTTTCTTACGCCCGCTGAAGTGGGCTCGCAGGTTGAGCTCGATGATCGCGACCCCAGGCTTGCGCCTGGGGCTACCTTCTTGCGCCCGCTTTGCGGGCGTTCGGCACGACTGAAGATTTTGCGGAAACGTTGTTTGAGAGGGATTCGCCGGGAACGCGACGCTGCAGGGGCTGAAGCCCGCACGCGGTTTTGCGTTCTCTATGGCCCGGCTTAAGCCGTGCCCTTGTTACAAGGCCATTGGTGCAACCGGTCCGCGATCGTGCACTTGTTTCACGGCCATTTATGCAGCCGGGTGGAGGCTCTGGAACCTTTCGCGCTGCCGGGGTGTCCAAAGAAGATGCGGGCAAGCGTGTACCCTGAAGAAGCGCGGCACGCGAAAGAGGGACAGGAGTTCGAGAAGATTTTCCGGATGAGAAGCAACAAAAAATCCGGCAAGGCAAGGGGAGCAGAAGCGCTGGCCGCGGTGATTGCGTGGGCGGCGCTGGCGTGCGCGGGCTCGCTCGCCCTGGCGCAGACGGCGCCGGCCAATACCGCGCCGGGCAAAACGGCGGCTACCACAATTGAGCTTCCGCCATCGCCCGAGGCGCTGGTGCCCAACGCCTTCGATGGATGGGTTGCGGCTGCACCTGTCCAGGCGCTCACCGATCCGGCGCAGGCCGATGCGGCCCACGCCGATGCGCTCAAGGAGTACGGATTCAGCTTTGGCGCGCTGGGCAGCTACAAGCGCGAGGGCGAGACGCTGACCCTCCGCGCGCTTGAGTTCGAGGACGCGAGCGGCGCTTACGGCGCCTATACTTTCTACCGTCCCACCGGCTGGCCCAAGGAGCAGATCGGCGCGGGCGCAGCTTCTAACAAGAACCGCGTGATCTTCTGGCGCGGCGACACCGTGGTGGACGCGAACTTTTCCCAAGCCGGGCCGATGAGCGTGGGCGAAATGCGCGAGATTGCGGCGCGGCTCCCGCTGCCGGCCGGCAACAAGGCGCTTCCGCCGCCCATTCTGGATTTTCTCCCGCCGCAGTCGCTCACCGGCCAGACCACGCACTATGCCGAAGGGGCAGCCGGCTACGCGGGAGCCGGAGGCGTGCTGCCGGCGAGCGTGGCCGGGTTCGACCGCGGCGCCGAAGCCATTACCGCCAACTACGCGCTGATGTCAGGACCGGCCACGCTGACCATCTTCGAGTACCCCACACCGCAAATCGCACGGCTCGAGGAAGACAGCATCCGCAATTACATCAAGGCCGGCAGCAAGGCGCAGCCGCCGTGGCCGCAGCCGCTCGAGAACTCTGACCTGGCCTCACTCGAGGTGCGGCGCAGCGGGGTGCTGGTGGCGCTGGTCAGCGGAGACGCGGTGCCCGACGAGAGCCACGAGCTGCTGGAAAAGGTCCACTACGAAGCCAACCTGACGTCGATCCCGCAGCCGGTCGAATCGGAGATCGCCAGGACGGGCAAGCTGCTTTTCGGCATCACCGTTCTGGTGGGCGTGGGAGCGATCGTCGCCATCCTGCTGGGTTTCTTTTTCGGCGGAGGCCGCGCGCTCTATCGCGTGGCGCGGGGCAAGCCGGCCTCTTCGGTCTACGACGAAGAGTTCATCCATCTTGACCTGCGGGACGGGGCCTTCGATCTGCGGGAAGACGGGAACCAGGAGAGAGCCGCAGCGCCGGGGCCGCATCCGAAGGGTTAAGAGGCGGCTTGGCCTGTGGAAAAGCGGAGCTAAGACCAACAAAACACCCTAAAATAACGGGAAATGCCGGACCGTTAACGGCGAAGAAAAAGAGAATATATCACGCGCCGCGCATCAAAGCGTTTGCTTGTAACATGATGAATGGAAAGACTTTATTTTCACTCAGAATTCTCCTTGACACTGTTAGCCCCCGCTCCTACTATGCAGCCAGAAAGTTCTGATGGCTTTGCCTCCGTTGGAACTATTCTCCCTGAGGATAGAGCTGCCCAGTTGCCGGGCGGCTCTTTCCGTCTATGGCTGCGGGAAACCCGAATGTCCGCTTTTTGGGTTCCTGCTGAGCTGCGGGCACACCGTCTACCCACTCCTTGCCGCACACTTCGCAGCGCCAGGCGTTGACGGGATCGGCGCCTTCGAGCACCGGGTCCGCGGCACCGCAGCCGGGACACGCAGGCGCGACAAAATCTGCTGGCGTCTGGCGCGACTCGTCGACGATGTCCTGCGGAATGGGCTGCGCGAGGATGACGCGCGCCTGGTCGAGCTGGTCGGCGGCCACCAGCACCCGCGGGTTGGTCACGTCGAGATCGGGATGCGGCGAATAACGCCCCGGCCCATCGATCCAGCTCTCGATGCCTGCGCGCCGCAGAGCCTCGGCAATCTGCCACGCATGCTCGCCGGTGCCGCACTCGCACAGCAGCGTTTTCCAGGTGTATTCGTGCGGACCGTCGCTCTCGTCTCCGCTCTCCGCGGCTGCGTCGCCAGTGTCTGCCGCTGTGCCGGGCGGTGCTGCCGCGCGCGCCGGGAGGGCCGGCTCCTGCGCAAGCGTCTCAGGATCGCCCAGCCTGCGGCTATGCAACTCGGCGCGCAGCGACTGCTGCGCCATCTCCGTGAGATCGTGGAAGTCGAGTGCGAGCGCGCGCAGCTCGCCCTCGCCCAGCGCACGGTAGTGCTCGGTGAGCCGGCGCCACTCCGCGATGGGGTCGGTCTGCATGGGTTGCAGTATAGTTCAGGCGCGGCGGCAGCTTGGCTGAGAGGATCGATGGGCAGGGGCTAAGCAGTGTCTGACGAATCAAAGGAAGGATGTTCAAGGCGGAGAAACACCCCTCAGGGGTTAAAAACCCATCCTTCTCTGGGAGCCTTTTCGGCCCGGCTTAAGCCGTGCCCTTATTACAAGGCCCGTCGCGTCGGGATTCGTCAGACACTACCTAAAGCTCACATACATTTTGCGACGCTCACGGCCCGGCTGAAGTGGTGTCCTTATTACAGGGCCGCCTTCATTAGAGATCGCGACCCCAGGCTCGCGCCTGGGGCTACCTTCTTTGGCCCGCTCAAGCGGGCGTTAGGCGCGACTGAAGCCATGCCAGCGGGGGTCCACCGCGGCCGAAGCTCGATGGGGAAGGCCGCGAGTTGTGGCCCGAGACTTCGCGACTCTTCTTACGCCCGCTCAGGCGGGCTTGCGGGTTGAGCTCAACGATCGCGACCCCAGGCTCGCGCCTGGGGCTACCTTCTTTTGCCCGCTTCGCGGGCGTCTGGCACGACTCATGAGATGGCCGCACTCCCAGGACTGTCCCCTCCCTCTCCCTCTCGCTCCGCTCGAGGCCGGGGGCGGGCTTGCCCTGGGCTGTTTTCGATGGCTCCCTCCGGGAGCCCAGGGGCTTCTACGCGCGTGGATTGCGGTGTCGGCTGTAAGCGCGCGGGGCGCGCGGCAAAATCAGGAGCGGAGATCGACGAGCATGGCGCGGATGACCACGGCACCGGTGACGGTGAGCGCCGCGAGCAGGCAGGTCCAGAAGCCGATGCGGCTGTAAGGCAGGACCAGATTGGACGCACCGCCCTCGAGGGGAATGCCGAGCTTGTCGGGCAGCAGCGCGCGGACGGCGACGGCCAGCACAAATCCCGCGGCCCAGACAATCGCGATCCGGAATGCCAGTTGAAGAGTTTGCGCCATGATGCTCATGGTTCACCTGCACGGACTCGAAGAGGTTTGCGCGTGCCCGAGCGCGTACCGCTCAACTTTACCTTCTGAGGGGCGAAAGATACAATTTGAGGAGCAGGCCGACGTAGCTCAGCTGGTAGAGCAGCTGATTCGTAATCAGCAGGTCGTCAGTTCAAGTCTGACCGTCGGCTCCAGACTCGTCCCTTCCTGGCTCGTCCCTCCTTGGCTCTTCCCTTCCTAGCTTCGCTCGCGGGGCACGGCCGCGCATTACCCGCTCCATATGGCACTCTCGCCCCGCAATGGCCCCGGGAACCAAGTCTTGCACGGAATCACATCGTGCACGGGTTATCCACGAATTTTTTTGCTGCGGTGGTAGATGGGACGCATTTATCCACGCATACTCTTGGCATAATCGCTTGAAAGAGCGGTTCCTCGGGAATTCATGGAGCCCACAGGGGAGCACTTCAGAGAGTGAACAGCTTCGGCCGCCGGGACGTATTGCGCATCCTTCAGATCAGCGCGCACCAGTTGCAGGGGTGGGAACGCGCGGGATTGATTCCCCAGCAGCAGACGTATTCCTTTCAGGACCTGGGGCAGTTGCGCACGCTGCGCGCGCTGCGCGAGGAAGACGTGCCCGCGGCGTCGATCCGCGATTCCATCCTGGCCATGAAGGCGGTGGCGGGGATGGCCAATCCGCTGCTCGAGGCCTGCGTGGTGCGCACGGGCACGCGCCTGGTCTTCCGCCATTGCGGGGCCATGGTGGATCCCATTCGCCGGCAGCTTCTGTTCGACTTCGAGCGCGCGGGCGAAGGCAATGGCGCCGCGCCGGTGTGGAACCCTGAGCCGCTGCGGGCGCCGGCACGGGACGCGCACGACCGCTTTCTAACGGCGGTGCAGGCCGAGGAGGCGGGCGACAAGCAGCGGGCCATTGAGCTTTACGAGCAGATCGGCGAGACCGAACCGGCCTTTGCGGCGGCGTGCATCAATCTGGGCACGCTGCACTTCCATCAGCGGCAGTATGGGCGCGCCGAGGAGCTTTACCGCCGCGCCACCGAGGTGGATCCGCATTATGTGCTTGCCTACTTCGATCTGGGCAATGTGCTCGACGAGCTGGAACGGCTGGACGAAGCCATTACCGCGTACAGAAAGGCCATTGCGCTGGCGCCGCGCTACGCCGACGCGCACTATAACCTCGCGCTGGCCTATGAGCGCAAAGGCCAGCCGCGCCTGGCGCTGCGCCACTGGCAGGCCTACATCAAGATCGACAACCGCGGACCCTGGGCCGACCACGCCCGCGGCCAGATTGCCAAGCTGCTCAGCCGCGAGTCGCTGGCGATTGTAGCGCGCGCGGAGCGGTTTGTGCCGCGGGCGAAGAGCACGGCGGCGCTCGGAGCCGTGTGAACGCGGCGGAATTTCCGGGGAATTTCCGTTGTACCTCTGCGTAGTCCGACCGTTATTGGCTGGCGCCTCGGCGCAACCTTAGCCAGTCGCGGCCGCCTGAGCCACGGCGCGGATGTGCGCAGGGCCGGTGCGGCAGCAGCCGCCGACAATCTGCGCGCCGGAGGCAAACCACTCGGCCGCGAGCGCGCCAAACGCAGCCGGATCGCGCGTTCCCGTCGAAGTTTCTGTCCAGGCGCGCCGCCCGGAGTCCCATCCCTCGCCGGAGTTGGGATAGACGAGGATGGGCTTCGACGATCCGCTCCGCAATTCGGCAATGAGCGAGGGAATCCAGGCGGGCGGCACGCAGTTGACGCCGACGGCCACGGTCTGCGGAAACGCGGCCACGAGCGCGGCGCACGCGGCCAGGCTTTCTCCGTGGGCGACGTGCCGCTCATCGCGGCAGGTGAAGCTGAACCACACAGGAAGATGGGGGCACGCGGGATCAGGGAGGCCGGCAAGGGCCTCGCCGACGGCACGCGCCTCTTCGAGCGAAGGGAAGGTTTCAAAGGCGAGCAGATCAGGGGCTGAAGCCCCTTTCCTTTTGAATTCGGTGCTTTCGTACGGGCTAAAGCCCGTACCCTTCACGCCCGGACCCGGGCCTTCCGGGTATGATGCCGCGCTGACGGTGGCGGCTCGGGCAAAGATTTCGATACGCTCACGATGAAAGCGGACGAGATCGGCATACGAGCAGTCGTAGTTGCCGTGGTACTCGGCGCCGTTGTGCAACGCTGCGCCGTAGGGGCCGAGCGAACCCGCAATCAGAACGCGGCGCTGGGGAAATTCGCCGGCGACTTCACGCGCCAGCTCGACTGAGCGCAGGAGAGCCGCATCGGCGCGCTCTGCGGGAAGGCCGACTTCTGCGTAGCCCATGCGCGATACCTGGTAGCTGCAGGTGGCGATGCACTGCGCGCCGGCCTCAATATAGGCGCGATGGACAGCTTTGACGATTTCGGGCGCGTCTTCGAGCACGTGCGCGGACCAGAGCGGCCCGCCGATGTTGGCGCCGCGGGCTTCGAGCTCGGTGGCCAGGCCGCCGTCGAGGACGCGGATGCCGCGGAGAGGTTCCGGGATTTCAAGTGCACGGATCATTTCGGCGATTTCGAATGCCGCGAAAAGCAACTGCAGGTCCTTCGACTGCGGTCGTCCGCCTCCGGCATACGACCTTCGCACAGGATGAGAGCGGTTGGTTGGGGTCAGGATGACAGCGCTCGATTAAAGTTTCTGCTTTCCCACCCATTCGTTCGCCGCGGCGAACAAATGGATGGGGCACGGAGCCGTCATTGCGGCTTCCAGCCTTCGGGCAGCTCGTCTCCGGGGTCGGGAGGAGCGTCGGGAACCATGTCGAGGAGGTGCTTGAGTGCCTCGCCACCGTTGGCCGCGCGGCGCTTGAAGAACTCCTCCGCCGTTTCGACCGCACCGATCTTCTGAGCCAGCGCGGAGGTGACCCATATATCCAGAGACACGCCATCTTCTCGCGCCAGCTCTTCGGCACGCTTGAGCAGCGATTCCGGGATTTCGAGCGAACGCATTTCTATCGGGTCCTTTCCTGCCTTAGTTTCCCAAGAAAATCCGCGGGAGACCAGACTCCAAGGCCGAATCGACCGGCCACCGGCTCAAAGTCTCTTCTATTATGCGTCACAATCGCGTCGGCCTGCCCGTTGATGGCGGCTTCCAGCACCAGCTCGTCGCCTGCGTCTGCAAGTTGCGGCCTCCAAAGGAACCGGATTTGGACCGGCTCAATCAGCCGTGCAATTTCC
This sequence comes from Acidobacteriaceae bacterium, assembly GCA_030041045.1. GTDB lineage: Bacteria > Acidobacteriota > Terriglobia > Terriglobales > Acidobacteriaceae > Telmatobacter. The sequence goes on along the minus strand of JASHOQ010000021.1, from coordinate 4,457 downwards.
GACAGGAATTCGTCCACTTGACTCACGACAAGTCCGTGTTGGGCTCGCTTCAGCACCTGCTCATACTCCAAAAAGAGAGCTGGGCTCGCGGCGAGCTTGAATTCGTTCTTTGCCAGCCGTTCGAGGGTTGCATAGCTCGCGCCGCTGCGTGAACGCAACCCAGCAACCAGAACCGAGGTGTCGAGCACAACTCGCATTCCAAGAATGTTAATTCCTGGATGCTACACCTTTTGCGAGCGCTGGACGGCGCGGACTCCGTTGACGCGGCGCAGACCGAGGACCATGCGGTTCACGTGGCGCAGATCCTCGGCCTCGACGAGGAAGCCGATGATGGCCTCGCCGGTATCGTCGCGGTTGATCTCCACGTTGCGGATGTTGGAGTTTTCGTCGGAGATGACGGCGGTGAGCTCTTTCAACATGCCGGGGCGGTCGTCGCAGTAGACGGTCATCTTGACCGGGTAGCGCTGGCCGGCAGCGTCAGTGCCCGCGCGCGACCACTCCACATTGATGCGGCGGTCGCTCTCGTAGAGAAGGTTCTGCACGTTGGGACAACTGCGCGCATGCACGGCTACGCCCTTGCCGCGGGTAACGTAGCCCACAATCTCCTCGCCGCGAATGGGATTGCAACATCGGGCGCGATAGACGAGCAGATCGTTCTGGCCCTCCACTTCGAGCGCGTCCGAGCCGGTGAGGTGCACCTTGCGCACCTGGTCGGACATGCCCGCCGTGCCGCCATCGCCTTCGCCGGTCTTGGGTTCCGTTTCCTGCTCGGGATTCTGCGCCAGGCCGGGCGCGAGCTTGTTCAGAATCTGGTGCGCGGTGTGCTTGCCCAGGCCCAGCGTGGCCAGCAGGTCAGCGGCCGTGGCCACGCCGTACTCGCCGGCAATGCGGCCCAGGTCCTGGTCGCCGATCTGCGCCATGGGCACTTTGAATTTGCGGGCTTCCTTCTCGAGCAGCTTGCGGCCGATCTCCACCGCGCGCAGGCGCTGGTCCTCATTGAGCCAGTGCTTGATCTTGTTGCGCGCGCGCGGGCTCTTGACAAAGGTGAGCCAGTCGCGGCTGGGCTTGTGGTCCTTCTGGGTGACAATCTCCACGATATCGCCGGTGCGCAGCTTGGTGCGCAAAGGCATCATGCGCCCGTTGATTTTGGCGCCCACGCAGGTGTGGCCCACCTCGGTGTGGATGGTGTAGGCAAAATCCACGGGCGTGCCGCCGGCCGGAACCACAACGACTTTTCCCTTGGGCGTGAAGGTGTAGACCTCGTCGGGATAGAGATCCATCTTCAGGCTGGAGAGAAACTCGTTGGGGTCGGTCATCTCCTTCTGCCACTCGACGAGCTGGCGGATCCAGTTCAGCCGTTCTTCGTCGCGCGCGGTCACGGTGCCGTCGCCGGCCTTGTACTTCCAGTGCGCGGCGATGCCTTCTTCGGCGATGCGGTGCATCTCCTCGGTGCGAATCTGGACTTCGAACTGATGGCCGCCTTCGCCCATCACGGTGGTGTGCAGCGATTGGTAGCGGTTGGCGCGGGGAATGGCGATGAAGTCCTTGATGCGGCCCGGCACCGGGCGCCACAGGGTGTGGATGAGGCCGAAGACGGCGTAGCAGGAGGCCACGTCCTGGGTAATGACGCGAACGGCGAGCAGATCGTAGACCTGGTCGAAGGTGATCTTGGTGCGCTCGATTTTCTGGTAGATGGAGTAGAGGCGCTTGATGCGCCACTCCACGCGCGCCTGCACGTTGTTTTCGCGCAGCTGCTCGGTGAGCGTGTCTTCTACGCTGCGCAGGAACTGCTCGCCTTCGACGCGGCGGGCCTCGACGGCCGCCGCCACGCGCTCGTAGCTCACCGGATCGGTGTATCGGAAGGCCAGGTCCTCAAGCTCGCCGCGCACCTTGCCCATGCCCAGGCGGTGCGCCAGCGGCGCGTAGATGTCCAGCGTCTCGCGGGCAATGGCCTCCTGGCGATCGGGCTTCAAGTGCTCGAGGGTGCGCATATTGTGCAGCCGGTCAGCCAGCTTGATGAGAACCACGCGCACGTCGCTGACCATGGCCAGCAGCATCTTGCGCACATTTTCGGCCTGGCGGTCTTCACGATTGGCAAATTGAATCTTGCCGATCTTGGTGACGCCCTCGACGATGTGCGCCACCTGGTCGCCGAAGGTGCTCGCGATCTGCTCTTTGGTGGCAGGCGTGTCCTCTACGGAGTCATGCAGAAGGCCGGCAGCGATGGCGGTCGCGTCCAGCTTCATTTCCGCCAGCACTTCCGCCACTTCCAGGGGATGCACGATGTAGGGGTCGCCGGAGGCCCGGCGCTGCCCCTCATGGTGCTGCACGCAGAAGTCCCAGGCTTTGCGGATCAGGGAGATGTCGTCGCTGGGGCGATTCGAATGGGCGCGCTTGAGCAGGGCTTCAATGCGCTCGCTCACGGGCCGCTGGCCGGCCGCTTGCGGGTCCCGATGCACAGGCGTAGCGGGCGCAGTTCCAGCCGCGTTGCCCGTTGAGGGGTGCGCACCGCTTGCCGTCTCGATGGCTTCCCGCGCCGGCGCCATGCTTCATTATAGGCCGCTCGTGTTTGCGCAGCATAACGCCCCGGATGATACTACGGCATTTTCTGAGTTACTGTGTCCTCTTCGTTCCTTCGCAAGGTCGCCGCTCCCGGTTGGTCGCGTCGACTCTGCTTTCCGTCTTCGGGATATAGCTACTCAGAAAATGCTTTAGCCCGCCAAAGTACCGGCGGGCAGTGCGCGCCGGCCCATCTGCCGGTGCTGCGTGTCACATCCCAGTCTGGATGAATGGGCGCGTAATAGCAGATTTGGGAGGAACTCCCGAACGGAGGATCGTATGATGAAAAGCCTCTTATTTTCCGGATTGGCGGCGGCGGCCCTGGCGGGCGCGTGCTTTGCCGGCCAGCCGAACCAGAAGGTCGTCATCCCGGTGGGAAAAACCGCGCCGGTGGACGGAAAAGCGATGTACGTAAACTACTGCGCGCCTTGCCACGGCGTAGACGGCAGGGGCAATGGGCCGGTGGCCGCGGCGCTCAAGCAGCAGCCGACGGATTTGACCGCGCTCAGCCGCAACAACAGCGGAAAATTTCCCGCAACGCACATCACGTCAGTGTTGCAGTACGGCGCCACAATTCCTTCGCACGGCACCCCTGAGATGCCGGTGTGGGGCTCGATTCTTGGTACCATGGATCAGGAACAGGCTCAGGAGAAGACGATCAGAATCAATAATTTGACCGCCTACCTGAGGACGATCCAGACGCGCTGAGCCCCCACTGCACGCCGGGGCGGCTCGGCGGGAGAGAGGCAAGCGATGGCCCAATCGGGCAAGCCCCATGCCGCAAAGCCGCGCCCGGCGCGCAGACTGGAAGCGAAGCCCGCGCCGGATCCGGCAGCATGGGGCGCGCGCATCTGCCGCCGCGCCGCAGACCGCCTGCGCGCGGGGCATCTGTGGGTCTACGCGTCGGAACTTGAGCCGCAGATCCTGCCTGCCGGTGAATCGGTACCGGCCCTGGTGCAGGTGGCCGATGCGCGCGGAATCCTGCTGGGCACCGCGCTTTACAGCCCCACGTCGCAGATCGCGCTGCGCATGGTCGCGCGCGAAGCGATCGACGAGGCCGCGTGGCTCAAGCTGCTGGCCGCGCGGCTGGAGCGCGCCATCGCGCGGCGCATGCCGCTGCTTGCCGATTCCCAGGGCGGCGGGGAGAACGACGCCTGCCGGCTTTGCTTCAGCGAGGCCGACGAGCTGCCGGGCATGATTGCGGACAAGTATGGCGACCTTGTGGTTTTGCAGCTCTTGACCAAAGGGCTGCTCCATGGAATGGTGCGGAAAAGCTGCGTGCGCGTGCTGCGCGAGGCGCTGCAGCCCGCGGCCATTTTCGAGCGGCCCGAAGCGCGCATCCGCGAGCTCGAAGGGCTCGATGCACCGGCGACGGCGCCCTTGTGGGCCGCGGACAAGGCAAATCCCAAAACCGAGACGCAGTTTCATCTGAACGGCCTCGGGTTTCATTTCGACGTGAACGCCGGCCAGAAGACCGGAGCCTTCCTCGATCAGCGCGCGAACTACGCCGCCGCTGCGAAGTGGGCGCAGAGGCTCAACACGACGGGCCGCGCGCTCGATGTCTGCTGTTACCAGGGCGGCTTTGCGCTGCATCTGGCGCGGGTGTGCAGGCAGGTCACGGGAATCGATGCATCGCGGGCCTCGCTCGAGGTAGCGGAAAGGAATCTGGCTGCCAACCGGGCGAATCCCCAAGCGGGGCTTCGCGCGGATGTCGACTGGATCGAGGGCGACGCCTTCGCGATTCTGCGCGACTGGGCGCAGGCGGGTGAAGGCTTTGACGCGATCGTGCTGGACCCGCCGGCGTTTGCCAAGTCGAAACGCGCGGTCGAGGGCGCGCTGCGCGGCTACAAGGAGCTGAACCTGCGCGCGCTCAAAATGCTGCGCACGGGAGGGCTGCT
>JASHOQ010000020.1 GCA_030041045.1 Acidobacteriaceae bacterium | reverse complement strand
TCACGGCTTGACGTGGGTGAACATGGGCAGCTTGGTCACGTCGCTGAAGATGATGAAGACGAAGAACATCATCAGCACCACGAAAGCGGCCTGGTAAATGCGCTCCTTGATGGCCAGGTTGATGTCGTGGCGCAGCGCACTTTCGATGATGAGGAAGAGAATCATGCCGCCGTCGAGGATGGGAAAGGGCAGCAGGTTGAGCATGCCCAGTTGCAGGCTGATCTCGGCGCCGAGATCGAACTTGGGCTCCCAGCCGTTCATCTCCGCGGCCTGCCCGGCCATGCGTGCAATGCCCACCGGCCCGTTGAGCTGCGAGACAGAGAAGCGGCGGGTAAAGAGCCGCTTCAGCACTTCAACCACCAGCGTCGAGTTTTCCTTGCAGAACTGGGCAGCCTTGGTTGCAGCCTTGCCTGCAGGCAGCGGCTGATCGCGATAAGGAGGCAGCACCGCCACAAAGCCGAGCTTCCAGCCGGCGTCGAGCACGGCCGGGTGCGCGACCAATTGCAGGGTCTGGCCGTTGCGCTGGACGGTGAGGTCGAGCGGTTTGCCCTGTCCGGTCTGCATGTATCCGAGCAGCGTGGTGACGGTGTGGAAGGGGTGGCCATCCACCGAGGTGATGGCGTCGCCGGCGCGCAGGTCCGCGCGCTCGGCGGGTGTATCGGGCTCAACCTCGCTCACCTGGATGGGGCCGGGAAGGAACTGCGGCAGAATGCCCTCATCGCTCAGGTCGAAGTCCTGGTCTTTGGCTGCGCTGGGAACATGGAGCGTGAGCGGGAGCGCCTTGCCGCCGCGCTCCACGGTCACGGCAACGTTCTGGTTGGCGTTCAATTCCGAGTGCGCATAAATCTGGTCCCAGTCAGGATTGTCCACGGTGTCGAACTTGCTGATCACATCGCCGGGCTCGATCCCTGCCTGGGCCGCGGCCGAGCCGGGAGTGACCCACTCGACCGTGGTCGCCTTGACCTGGACCGAGGGAACCTCGTTGATCCAGGCGAAGTAAATGAACATGAGCACAAAGGCGAGGATGAGGTTGGCGATGGGACCGGCCAGGCCGATGAGGATGCGCTGCCAGCGGGGATGGGAGGTGAGCGCGCCGGGATCGGCCTTGTGCGCTTCCGCCTGCTCGCTGTCCGCTCCCTGGAGAGACAGGTTTTCGCCGGGCATGTCCTCGCCCGTCATCTTCACGTAGCCGCCGGCGAGCGTTGCCGAGACGCAGTAGTCGGTATCGCCGATTTTTATGCCGAAGAGGCGCGGCGGGAAGCCGATGGAAAACCGCTCGACACGAACGCCGCAAAGTTTGGCAACGATGAAGTGGCCCAGTTCGTGGACCAGCACCATGATGCTGATGAGAATGACGAACGCAAGAATGGAGATAAGAAAAGCGTGCATAGATTGCGGGTTCAAGATCCTTGGCAAAGCGCGCGTGCGGCGTGCAACGAGCCGTGTTCAGGCGAGCAGTGCGTGAGCCGTGCGCCGCGCTTCCCGGTCGGCCAGGAGCACCTCCGCAATGGTGGCGGGGTGCGCCTCCGGCGTGGAAGCGAGCACTTTTTCAATTGTACGCGGGATGCCGGTAAACGGGATACGACCTTCGAGGAAGGCTTCGACGGCGACCTCATCGGCGGCATTGAGGGCAATGGCGTGAGCTCCTCCCTTTTCCGCCGCCTCATAGGCCAGGCGCAGGCAGGGAAAACGCGCGAAATCAGGCTCTTCGAAATCGAGATGGCGCAGAGCGGCCAGGTCGAAGGTGAGCGGGGAGGCCGGTCGCTCAGGAAAGGCGAGCGCGTAGAGGATGGGCAGGCGCATATCGGTCACGGAGATCTGCGCCAGGATGGAGCCATCGACGTACTCGACCAGCGAATGCACGGTGGATTGGGGATGGACGGTGATGCGCACCTGCGCGGGCTGAACGTTGAACAGCCGGCAGGCCTCAATCACTTCCAGGCCCTTGTTGAGCATGGTGGCGGAATCGATGGTGATGCGGCGGCCCATCACCCAGGTGGGGTGCTTGAGGGCCTGCTCCGGCGTGATTTTGGCAAAATCCTCAAGCGGAAGCGTGCGGAACGGTCCGCCGGATGCGGTGAGCCAGATGGTCTTCACTTCTTTGGCCGCGCCCACGCGCAGGCACTGGTGCACGGCGTTGTGTTCGCTGTCGATGGGCAGGATAGGCACGTTGCGCTCGCGCGCGGCGCGGGTGAGGATTTCGCCCGCGGCGACCATGCATTCCTTGTTGGCCAGGCCCACGGGTTTGCCGGCGAGGATGGCCGCGTGCGTAGCCTCGAGGCCGGCCACGCCCACAATGGCGGAGACGACGAAGTCAACTTCGGGCAGTGTGGAGCAGGCCACCGTGCCGGACGTGCCGTGAACGACTTCGATGTTATTGGCGCCGGCCTGGCGCAGGCGCGACCCGAGTTGAGCGGCGAGTTCTTCCGTGGCCATCGAGACCATCTTCGGGCGCCGGCGCATGGCCTGGGCGAACGCTTCCTCAACATTGCGGCCAGCGGCGAGCGCTGCCACCGAGAACCGCTCAGGGAATTGCTCAACGATGGAAAGTGTGCTCTTGCCGATGGAGCCGGTGGAACCGAGGATGGCGAGTTTCTTCAAGGCAGCTTCTAGCTCCTAGCTTCTAGCTACTAGCTTATCCAGTCGGAGAAGCAGCTGAGGACTTCTTCCCTTTTCGCCGGGGTTTCCCGGGATTGTCTCAAAGGCAAGGGAGGGAGCCAGGAACTGGTGGCTAAAAGCTAGAAGCTAGAAGCTGTCCTAGAACCTCTGGTGAATGACCTGCGCGTACCAGAGCACGGGCGAGGCCAGCAGCAGGGCGTCGATGCGGTCGAGGACGCCGCCGTGGCCGGGGAGCAGACTGCCCGAATCTTTGACGCCGGCGGAGCGCTTGAGCGCCGATTCGGCCAGATCGCCCACCTGCGCAGCCAGGTTGATGAGAACGGCCAGCACCAACCAGTACCAGGTTTCTTCAGGATACGAGAGCACGGCGAAATCGCGCGCCTGGAGCTGCGCGGCCAGCTCGAGCAAACCCCAGCCGGCGAGAAGGCTGCCGGCCACGGAGCCCACGGCGCCCTCCCAGGTTTTGCCCGGGCTCAAGCCGGGCGCAAGCTTGCGCCGGCCCCACGCGCGGCCGATGAAGAAGGCCATGGTGTCGCCGGCCCAGACCACGCAGAACAGAAACGCCACCAGGGAAGGGCCGTCGGCCTGCTCGTGGAGATTGTTGAGCGTGAGCAGGGTGAGCCCGACATAGAACATGCAGAAGATGGAGGCCGAGGCGTCGGCCATCACCTGCTCGATTCGCCCGCGAAAGGCGCAGACGGCGAGCAGCGCCAGGCAGAGGGCGCCGAAGATTTCCTGTCGCAGATCGGGCCACTCGAAGTTGCCGGCAAAAAGGGCGAGCAGCGCAAAGACGACCGCCATAACGGGCGGATGGGCGCCGACCTTGCGGGCCAGGCCGAGATACTCCCAGCCGGCGAGCGCGGCCACGGCGGCCACGCCTAAAGAAAAGATCCAGTGCCACTTAGGCGCGAGAAACACGAGAAACAGGACGATGGGAACAAGAACCAGGGCAGTGAGGACGCGTTTCATTCAGGGTTGAGGATACACTGCCGGGGCGGCGGGCTCCGGCTCAGAGGGCAACAGACGTGGCGGGAATTCAGCTGGCCGCGATGTGGATGCGCTCGGGATCTTCTTCCACTTCGCCGCTGGCCTCACCGATGCCGCCGTAGCGGCGCTCGCGGCGCTGGAAGTCGGCGATGGCCTCGAGCAAATGGATGCCGCGGAAGTCGGGCCAGAGGCGCTCGGTGACGAAGATCTCGGTATAGGCAATCTGCCAGAGCAGGTAATTGGAGATGCGCATCTCGCCCGAAGTGCGGATGAGCAGGTCGGGATCGGGCATGTGCGCGGTGTAGAGATGCCGGTGGATGTCTTCTTCGGTGATGCGGTCGGGGCTGATGTGGTTCGCCTTCATCTCCGCCGCCAGGCCGCGGAAGGCGTCGACGATCTCAGAACGGCCGCCGTAGTTCAGGGCCAGGGTGAGCGTGGTTCCGGTGTTGCGCGCGGTCGTGTCCTCAACCCAGCGCATCTTCTCCTGCACATCGGGGGGCAGGTCGTGGATGCGGCCGATGTATTGCATGCGCACGTTGTTGTCCATCATGCGCTGCACGTTGCTCTCGAGATATGTCTTCAGCAGGCGCATGAGGAAGCTGATTTCTGCACGCGGGCGGCGAAGGCTGTTTTCGAGCGAGAAGGCATAGAGCGTGAGCCAGGGCAGGCCGATGCGGGAGGCCGTCTCCGTGACCAGTTGCACGCTGCGTGCGCCCTGTTGATGGCCAAGGAAGCGCTTGAGAGAGCGGCGGCCGGCCCAGCGCCCGTTGCCGTCCATGATAATGGCCACGTGATCGGGCAGGCGCTCGGGCTTCAGCGTGGCATAGACGGCGCGTTCCTCGGGAGTAAGCTCGTGGATACGCAGCGTGCGGGAAGAAGACAAAAGACTCGCCTCAAGAATGCGGTTACGGTTACCAAGCTGGCGCCTGGGGCCATCCGGAAGGGGATCAGACGGAACAAGCGTCCGCATCAAATGAGATCCGCTCGCGGACCTACCTTCGCCCGGTGTGGGATCCCCGGAGGCCGGAGCCGGGGTAACACCTTCGAACCTAGCACAAGCGCCCATGCGCCGCAATCACACATGGGCGTGAGAGACCGCACCGCACAAACCACCACCGGGCGCAAGCGCCGGAGACGCGCTGCGAGCCGGCGGATCAGGCAGGCGATCGAACGGGCGATCAGGCGGTCCGGCGGCGACCAATAGCGGCATCGCGCACAGCGCCATAGAGCAGCGTGCGGTGCAGGGAATCGAGGGCCGGGAGCAGCGCCGCAATCTCCGCCAGGAAGGGATCGCTGAGAATGGCGGCGACTTCTTCTTCGCGCAGACTGCGGGCGTCACGCACCAACTGGCAAACGTCCACTTCCAGGGCTGAGGCGAGACGCTCCAGCGAGCCCAGCGTGGGAATCGCTTTGCCGTTCTCGATCTTCGAGATGTAGGTGCGGGGTACCTGCATGCGCCCGGCAAGCTGGCGCTGGCTCAGGTGCCGCGCGCGGCGAATCTCGCGCACCTGCGCGGCCACGCGCAAACCGGCTTCGGTTCCGGTCTGCACAGGCTGGCTGGCAACCAGTTGCGGGACCAGGTGCGGGGGTTCTTCAATGTCGAGGGGGCGGCGGCATCGCCGGCAAAGGGAGTTGGTGGTTCTGTACTGCATCAGGCGGCAGTACTCACACCGCACAACTTCGCGTGTTTCCACGCTTGCTAAAGTGGTTGCCATCGGCTGGTTGCGGAAGCGCCAGAGCTAGCGTCTCCGCGGTGCCTTTTTGCACCGATAGGAGTTACTCTCGAGGAAGTGAACCATAATTGTCAAGTAGAAACTTGGGGTCAAACCGAAAAGAACTGTATAAAACCCGGGAAAAACCGGGAAATCGCGAACCAAAGTAAGCAACAGAGGAGAGATTAAAGAAAATGCATCCAGGCAACCAAGGCTACGGGCGCGAACAGGCGTGGCAACTGCTGACCGAATGGACCGCGAGCGAAAGCCTGCGCAAACATGCGCTGGCGGTCGAGGCATGCGTGGTGGCCTACGGCGAAGCAGAGGCTGGCCGGCTGGGCCTCGCCGGCGATGAACGCGCGGCGTTGCTTGAGCTTTACGCGGCCACCGCGCTGCTGCACGACTTCGACTACGAGCGGCACCCGACGGCCGCCGAGCACCCGTTTGTGGGCGTGCGCGAGCTCGAGCGGCTGGGCTGGCCGGAGGCGCTGCGCACGGCCATTCTGGGCCACGCGCATTATTCGGGCGTGGCGCGCGCGACGCACCTGGCCAAGGCGCTGTTTGCCTGCGACGAGCTGGCTGGATTTTTGACGGCCTGCACGCTGGTCAAACCGTCGCGGGCGATTGCCGACGTGGAAGTGGCGAGCGTGCGCAAAAAGATGAAGGACAAGGCATTCGCCAGGGGCGTGAACCGCGACGATGTGATTCAGGGCGCGGCGGAGCTGGGCGTGGAACTCGACGCGCACATCGCGTTCTGCATTGAGGCGATGAAGACAAGGGCATCAGTGCTCGGGCTCTGAGCCGTCGTCGGGGCTGTTTTTCGGTCTTCTTTGGCCGGTTTCAGGAGTTCAGCGTCGAAAGCGGTGGTCAAGTGTGCGGACGAGGTTGAAAGCTAACAACACACAAACAATCAGCATGTAGGAAAAGAACGCCCAGTTCAGCAGCGAAAAGAGGGCACGCCGCGATGCGCCCTCAAGCAAGTAGTATTGTTCGGGATTGGCCGGGTTGTACCGGATTGAAACGCGTTGTCCTTCATATTTCTGAAAGAGCGGATCCTTCTCACAGACAGCGTATGACCCAAGGTAGCGAGCGCCGCCGGCGTCGGTCCATGCGATGGCGCAGTTGGCCTGCCATGGATTGACTAGAAGATCCACATAACTAAGCCAGCGCCACCACGGGGGCTTGGGGCGACGTGTCAGGCGATCAATCAACTGGGCGGACTCGATGGTCGCTTCGGCTTCAACCCACTTGTCGTAGCCGCGCAGATGTTCCCAGATTTCGATCAGCATGGTGGCTCCCATTCTGCCATCGATTGGGCGGAATCTCACAACGTGGAGGGCGAGAGTTTCGGTCCAGTTATTCACAGTTGCCGTTACGCAGGCAGCCATTAAGATGATGAGTAATTTCTCATCGGTTCGTGCGTTGAACCGCGCCTTGACACAAACAGTGCACGAGCTTTCTCTCGATTCCGAATTCCAAACCGAGCGCTTCTGCGCCCTGAGGGATACTTTTCCCACGCACATGAATCAGATCGAGGCCGAGCAGGCAATGTTCTGCCTCTGGCGCCGCGAGCGGCGCCGGCGCAGCCGCGCGGGCTGGTTATTGCGGCAGTGGCCGATTGCGGTGGGATTGCTTCTGGCGCTGTTTGCGCCCGTGCTGCGCACGTTTCTCACGCGATCGCATCCGTGGGGCATGTGGGTGGTTTTTCCCTTTGCGCTGCTGGCGCACAGGCCGGAGCTTGAAATCAACGATCGCATCGCGCGCGTGCTGCCGCAACTGATTCTCTACGCGCAATTCCCGCTCGAGGGTCTGATGGCGCGCATGGTTCTGCGCCGCCACGTGACCCTTCCCGGCGTGACCGGGCAAATCTTCTACTTTCATTTTCTTGCCGCGGTGCAACTGGCGATGGTGAGCGGCGTTCTCAACCCTCTTTTTCTTCGCTGAGGCGGCCTTCGAGCGCCCGGGGGCTGCTACTTTCGTGTAATGCGCGGGCAGAAATTGCTTGCATCCGCGCACGCCGTACCCCATCATGGATGTAATTTTATCCATTGGCATTCCCTGCCGGATTAGCTATGTCTGAGATACCTGGCACGATTCCCCCTGCCAAAGGCCGCTCCCCGCTGGCGGAGCGCGGCAACGTCCTACGTCCGTTCGACCAAGAGAAAGAGGTACTGGAGAAGCGCGGAGCCCCGCCTTCGTTCATTTCCGTTGTCTGGCCGATGTTGATCGGGGGTGCGCTGGCGTTCATCGCACCCCGACTTCTCGATCTCCTGACCGCGCCCGATCTTCACCTGGAGTGGGCGGCGCGCGCGGTCTTTCCTTATGTGCTGATCGCCATTCAGCCGCAATTCCGGCTCTATGGCGAATATTCGAGCCAGTTGCCGCAGTACATTCTCCTGGCGCAGTTCCCGCTGGAAGGCGTGTTGACGACGTTCAATCTGCGGCGGCGCATGCGTGTGGGCTGGGCCATCGGCATGCTGATCGTGATCCACCTGGTGGGCGCGTTCATTCTCTTTCTTCTCTCTCAGCGCTAAAAAGTACCCATAACCAAAAATGCGCCGGGCTTACGCCAACGGATCGTGGGCGCGCAGCTCGGCCACAATCTCGCGGGCTGCGGCGCGAGCCTGCTCCTCCTTATCGGGCGGGAAACTGATGGCTCCTACGCGGGCATGGCCTCCGCCGCCGTAGCGCTCGCAAATCTGCGCCAGGTTCAGCATGCGCGCGGGATCGGCCTTGGTCCACGGATTGGAGCCGACGGCAACCTTGGTGCGGAAACTCGATTTCGACAGCCCGATCGAATAAGTGGCCTCGGGGTGCAGGTAGTAGGGGATGAATTTGTTGAAGCCCTCCAAAGGATGATCCGTGATATCAAAAAAAATGGTGCCGTTCTTGTCTTCGGCGCGGCTGCGGATGAGCTCGATGGCCGCGCGGTGCCGCTCGAGCAGCGGGGGAAGAAGCGGCGCGACGAAGGGTTGTTTCAGGATTTCTTCCAGCGGCATCTGGGTGAGCAGCGGAATGAGACGCGGAATGAATGCGGGGTCCTGCGTGGACTCGATGATGAGGGTGAGCTTCATGGCCGGCGCGGCCATTTCCACGGCCGCCTGCGGGCTCTGGTAGCGCGCGCCGTCTACAATGTCGGCCCAGCGCACCAATTCGGCTACAGGCTCGGTGGAAAACCCATAGCGAGTGGACGCAATGTGGGCGAGAAAACTGGTGCAGGAGGTGTACGTGGGATCGAAAAACTTGTGCGCGGAGCAGACGGGGTCTTGCTGGCAGGCGAGAAAGTGCGCGTGGTCCTGCGGCGTAAGGAAAGCCGAGAGGTGATGATCGAACCACCAGGTCACGCGCGGCGAGGGCGAGTATTTGAAGTCGACGATGGCGTTCTCGTCGCCGGTGAATTCATTCTCGTCAAAGAGCGCGCCGGCGCGATGCACGAGGCCGTGATACTCGTAGCTTGCACCCGGAGCGACCCGTTCGCGATGGAACCGGGTGAACAAGGCCGCCGAGCATGTTCCATCGAAGCACTTGTCGTGGTAAAAGACGCGTACACGCAAAACCTGGGTCCTCCGCGGGAGAGAAATTCAAAGGAACCGGAACTGAATAGCATCAAGGGATTGGCTGATTGTGTCAAGAAGGCCGATGTGGGAGGGTGGCGCGAACGCGAGCCGCAGTGCGAAACAGCCAGCGCCCGGCAAACGGGAGGGGCGCGCCGTCCGGCATTGCTGGCGGCATGCGCAGCGATCATGTACCCTCAAAGAATTCCCGCGCGATGACCACGGACGCCGCTCACGCTCGTTATCCGCTCACCCAGGGCGTCAACCCGTGGCTGATCACCGTTGCCGTGATGCTGCCCACGTTCATGGAGGTGCTCGACACCGCTATTGCGTCAGTGGCGCTGCCTTACATTGCCGGCTCGCTTTCGGCTTCGAACTCCGAAGCCACCTGGGTGCTCACCAGCTACCTGGTGGCGAACGCCGTGATTCTGCCGGCCTCCAATTGGTTTGCGCGGCGGTTCGGGCGCAAACGGTTTCTGCTCGTCTGCGTAATCATCTTTACCGTGGCGTCGTTCTTCTGCGGGGCCGCGCCCTCGCTCGCGGTGATCCTGCTGGCGCGCATTGTGCAGGGCGCGGGCGGCGGCGCGCTGCAACCGCTCTCGCAGTCCATCCTGCTCGAAAGCTTTCCCCCGGCCAAGCGCTCCGCGGCCATGGCGGCCTACGCGCTGGGCATTGTGGTGGCGCCGGTGCTGGGACCCACGCTGGGCGGATGGCTTACCGATACCTACAGCTGGCGGTACGCGTTTTACATCAACGTTCCCGTGGGCATTCTGGCCGTGTTTCTCATTGCGCGCTTTGTCCACGACCCGCCCTACATCAGGAACGCCAAGGTGAGCGCCTTCGATAACATCGGCTTCGGCCTGCTGATCGTGTGGACCGGTTGCCTGCAGGTGGTGCTCGACAAGGGCCAGGAGGATGACTGGTTCGGCGCCATCTGGGTGCGCTGGGCGGTGGCAACGACGATTGTCGCGCTCATCCTGTGGATCTGGCGCGAATGGAGCGATTCCAAGGGGCTGGTGGATCTTCATGTCCTGAAGGACCGCAACTTCCGCACCGGCTGCCTGATGATCGCGCTGCTGGGCATGTGCATTTACATCACCATCGCCATGCTGCCGCTGTTCTACCAGGAGGTGCTCGGCTACACGGCTTATAGCGCGGGATGGGTCGTGGGCCCGCGCGGATTCGGGTCCTTTGTCGGTTCGCCGGTGGTTGGATATCTCGGCTCACGCGTGGATCAGCGCAAACTGCTCTGCGGCGGCTTTCTGGGATTCAGCGTCTGCTCGTACATTTTCGGCAGCGTCAATCTCGGCATCGGTCCCTGGACGTTGCTGGCGCCGATCATCTTTACCGGCTTTACGCTCAGCTTCGTTTTTGTGCCCCTCGCCACCATGACGGTTTCGACCATTCCCAACGAAAAGATGGGAAACGCGACAGGCCTGTTCAATATGCTGCGCAATATCGGCGGGTCGATCGGCATTTCCATCGCTACCACTTCCCTGGTGCGGCGCGCGGCCGCGCACCAAACGTACCTGGTGGCGCATCTGGCGCCCGCGACCGCGGAACTGCAGCAAAGATCGGCCATGCTTTCCGGCTACCTGGGGCGCCAGCTCGGCCCGCCCGGCGCGCGTCCGGGCACGCTCGGCCTGATTTATCAAATGGTCGTGCGCCAGGCCTCTCTCCTTGCGTATATCGACATCTTCCGCTGGACGGCAGTACTGTCGTTCCTCTGCGCAGTCCTCGCGTGGCTGTTCAAAAAGCAGCCCAAGCATGCGGCACCGCCGCCGGGGGCGCACTGAAGCCGTGATTGCGCTGGCGCCACCGGGATGGGGTATATGCACGGTTTAGCTGCGCCAGGTCAGCGGTAGCGCACCTCATGGCGGAACGCTAAGGTTTCGTTGTGCGCCGGGGAGGCAAGACGAAGGCAACCGCAAGCGGTCGCGCCGCCTCTTATCTCCATATCTGCGCGCCGGGGCCGCCCGTGGCGGGCGGTGCGCTTGCACTTGGAGCGATTCCAGAGTCAACGTGCCCTCTTACGGTTCCTGAAAAGTGGCGTTTTTCAAGGAAAATGCCGCTGAGGAGCAGTTTCGGGTTGCGGCAACTCTAGAACCGCTATCGGGCAGGAGCGCGGGGTTTTCGCGATTTCCCCCTTTCCTTGCCGGAGGCGAAGGAGAATCGCAATGGCAGCCGCCGGACGCTGCCTGCCTTCAGTGCCTTTATGAACTTCAAGGCGCCGAACGTCTTCTACAACAGGCGTCTCCTTCACATCTTTAGATAAGAAGGATTCTTATGCCGCAGCCCTCCCGCGAATTCGAACAAGCCGAATTGGCCATGCAGTCGGTTCTCGACTCCCTCATCGACAGTCAGGAGGCCTTCCAGCAGATCGGCGAAAAGCTCAAGGACGAGACTCTGAAACACTACTTTCTGACCGAGTCGCTCCGGCGCGCCGAGTTCCGGGGCGAGATCGAATCTGTGCTTCATCGCGAGGGCGTTCACGACATCAAGGAAAGCGGGACCGCGGCGGGCACGGCGCAGCGCGTCTGGGCGGGGTTGAAGGCGAAGCTCGGCGGCGGCGATCACACGCTGCTCGCGACTGCCGAGGAGGGCGAGGACGAGACCGCGGCGGCTTATGACCGCGCGATGGATAGCTATCTTCCCCTGCCCGTTCGCCAGCTGCTGACCACGCAAGCGGCGCACATCAAGTTATCGCGCGATTACGTGAGGGCCGCGCGCGACCGGAAGGGATGAGCCCTCGCGCGCTGGTCGCTCCTCAGCTCACAAGGGGCTCAAACCGCCGCAGCTTTTCGTCGTATCGCTCGATGCGGCCGCTGAGAATGTCGTAATACCACCCATGCACGGCGAGCCGGCCTTCCATTACGGCGCGCGCCACCGACGGCTGCTCGCGCAAGTTCATCAGCTGCGCCACCACGTTTCCGCGGATGAGCGAAGCCAGGTCGGCGTGTTCGCCGTCTGCCGGGTCGAGCGGCTGGCGATGCACGAACGCCGCCTCCACGTGTTGCAGCCAGCGCCTGGATTTGGGCAGCTTTTCAAGATGCTTGCGGTCGAGCGCGGCCTTGAGCGCGCCGCAGTCCGAGTGGCCGCACACAATGACGTGCCGCACTTTCAGCACTTCCACCGCGTACTCGATGGTCGCGGTGACGCCGTCGGCGCTGCTTGCGTCCCCGATGGGCACAATATTGCCGATCGCGCGCGAGATAAAGAGTTCGCCGGGGCCTGTGCCGAGGATCAGATCGGGCACGATACGCGAGTCAGAACAGGTGATGAAAAGGTAGTCAGGCGCCTGCGACTCTGCCAGCAGGTGAAAGTCATCTTTTCTCGCCGGGAATTTTTCCGCGAGGAACCGCTTGTGCCCTGCGATCAATCGATCCACGTTGTGTACTAACCCTTCAGAGAGACTTGCGTCCTAACCAGCGTAACGCATGGGAATGGCGCGTCCGGCGGCAGTGGGTAGTGTCTTGATTCGTTGGCGTTTTGAAAGGGCACGGCTTCAGCCGTGCCGCCAATCGAGCGAAGCGTGAAAGGGCTTTTAGCCCCCGAGGGATACTTATAGCAAATGGGGACACTACCCGGTAGTGGGTCAGTTTGAATGAGCCATCCCTCAGGGGCTGAAGCCCGCGAAAAATTTCCCCCAGCTTTCGGTACGACTAAATTCGTGCCCTTTCAAAGAGAATTCAAGCTGGCCCAGTACCGGTTTGGCGAGCGCGGCAGAAGTTTCGATACACTGGAGACGGACCTATGTTTGACAACCTTACAGATAAACTGCAGCGCGTTTTCAAGAATCTTCGCGGCCAGGGCGCGCTGACCGAGGAGAACATCGGCGCGGCTCTCGGTGAGATTCGCACGGCGCTGCTCGAAGCCGACGTGAACCTGAAGGTCGTCAACGAGCTGATCGAGCACATCCGCGCCAAGGCCGTAGGAACCGAAGTGCTCACAGCGCTTTCGCCCTCCGAGCAAGTGATCAAGGTGGTGCGCGACGAGCTGATCGAGATTCTGGGCCGCGACACGGCGCGCTTCAAATTTGCTTCGCAGCCGCCCACGGTGATTCTGATGGCCGGGCTGCAGGGCTCCGGCAAAACGACGACGAGCGGCAAGCTGGCCAGCTGGCTCAAGAAGGGCGGGCACCGGCCCATGCTGGTCTCCGTGGACGTGTACCGGCCGGCGGCGCGCGAGCAGTTGAAGGTGGTGGCGAAATCGATCGAGGCGCGCCTCTACGAGGGCGACCTGAAGGGCGAGGCGGCGGGTTCGCCGCTGGTGGAGCGGCTGGCGAAAGAGGCGCGGCGCGAGGCGGTGATCATGGGCTGCGACACGCTGATTGTGGATACCGCGGGCCGGCTGCACGTGGACGAAGAGCTGATGACGGAGATGGAGCGGCTCAAGAAGCTGCTCACGCCGGCGGAGATTCTGTTTGTGGCCGATGCCATGACCGGGCAGGACGCGGTGAACTCCGCGCAGGAGTTTCACTCGCGGTTATCGCTGACGGGCGTGATTCTCACGAAGATGGATGGCGATGCGCGCGGCGGCGCGGCGCTTTCGATTCGCCACGTGACGGGCCAGCCGATCAAGTTCATCGGCGTGGGCGAAAAGCCGGACGCCTTCGAGCCGTTTCATCCCGACCGCATTGTGGGGCGCATTCTGGGCATGGGCGACATGCTTTCGCTCATTGAGAAGGCCGAGGAGAAGCTCGACCGCAAAAAAAGCGAGGAGCTGGCCAAGAAGGCACTGCTGGGCGACGGGTTTTCGCTTGAGGATTTCCGCGACCAGTTGAAGCAGATCAAGAAGCTCGGCTCGATGGAGTCGATCATGAAGATGATGCCCAGCGTGGGGCCGTTCGCGGGGCTCAAGGAGGCGAGCAGCCAGGTGGACGAGAAGCAATTCGTGCGCCTGGAGGCGATCATCAATTCGATGACGCCGAAGGAGCGGCGCAACCACGAGATTATTTCGGGCTCGCGGCGCAAGCGCATCGCGGCCGGCTCCGGCACCAGCGTGCAAGACGTGAACCAGCTCCTGCGCCAGTACGTGCAGATGGCCAAGATGTTCAAGCAGATGGGGCGCGGCGGACTGATGAGGAACATGATGCGCGGCGGGCTGAGCGGGATGGGGCTGGGGGGAAGGCAGAGGTTTGGGCGGTAAAGGCTACAGCGGTTTCGCAGTTGCTGTATCCCGAAGCCGCAGATGCTAAGTGGCTTTTTCACCAGGAAAAAGCCACCTTCCGCAACTGTGAAATATGGCTACATGTACTGTGGAACCGCTCTAGCGTGACTTTGCTCCAGGACCAGCTCGACGAGATTACGGACAACACACGCAAATACAGGCTAAGCCCTGAAGGCTATCTCAGTATTCAAATAGCTCTTGGTGAGTTCCGGTGCGCTCGAGATGCACGGTCTTGGCGGTCGCCGAATAGACGAGCACCCAGTCGGGTTCGATGTGGGCATCGCGATAGCCCGCCCAGCCGTGCTTGAGCGGGTGATCCTTGTACTGAGGCGGCAAGGGTCCGCCCGCGAGAAGGAGTTCGATCAGACTCTTCAGCTTTTCTATGTCTTTGCCGCGCTTCTGCAGCCGTTTCACGTCGCGTTGGAACTGGGTGGAATAGCTGACCGCCCGCATCAGATTTCCAGCTTACGAAATAGATCTTTGGCGTTTTTTGCCCGGTGCACCTCACGCCCTTTTGCTGTCTTACGCATGGTCTGCTGCGTCAGCTTGTTCGGCTTCAGATCGAACGGGAGCGCATTTTCATTTGCCACTCGGGTGAGAACGATGCGAATCGCATCCGACACGGTGAGTCCCATTCTATCGAGCACTTCAGCCGCTCGATCCTTCACATCGGCGTCGATCCGCGAACGAACAACTGCATTACTAGCCATACAATCATTGTAGCCCAGTTGAGCTACGGGCGCCGATATTGCTGAAGACGATCGACTAAACGGTACGGTCAATGGCGATCTGCGAAAATATCAGCAAGATGACCGCCCTTCAGGACCAGCTCGACGAGATCACCGCCAACACGCGGCGGCTGGTACAGGCCGAGCGGCTGGCAGTGGGAGAGAAGGCGGTTCGTGAGCTGTTCGACTCCGGGGTCGAGGGAAAAATTTTGCCGGTGGGCGCGAAGGCGCCCGAGTTCACGCTGAACGATGCGGCCGGCAAGCCGGTGCGCAGCGCCGACCTGCTGGCGTTGGCGCCGCTGGTGATCAAGTTCTTTCGCGGTCGCTGGTGCCCCTATTGCATGACTGAGCTCGAGGCGTGGCGCGATGTGTATGGGCGGCTGCGCGAGTGCGGCGCGCTGCTGGTGGCCGTCAGCCCGCAGGTGGAGCGGCAGAGCGACTTCATGATCAGCCAGCACATGCTGCCCTTCCCGGTGCTGAGCGATCCCGGCTGCGCGGTTGCCGGGCAATTCGGCCTGGGGTACGCGGTGCCCGAATACCACCGCGAGTACTACCGCTCGATCCTGGTGAACATCCCCTTTGTGAACGGGGAGGAGAGCTGGCGGCTGCCCATCCCGGCGACCTATTTGATCGGGCGGGACGGCCGGGTAATTTACGGGGAGGCACATGCCGATTTCCGGGTGCGGCCGGAGCCGGAAGAGGTGCTGGCGGCGGCCTGCGCCTTCAAATAAGCCCTTTCTTATGAGCGCGGCGGGTGCGAGCTTGGGGCGATTGATCCGGCGGCCGTCGTCACCTGGGGCCCAATCCCAAGCCGAGCAAAAGGATGCATCTTCTTTAGGCGAAGCGCATCAAAAAAGTTGACAGTATTTCACTCAATCTGCCATTCTAGCGGGGCAGTTCGATCAGGCAGAATTTCTTCCAAAGGCAGGAAAATCATGGCAAAGATTATTGGCATTGACCTTGGCACCACCAACTCGTGTGTGGCGGTGCTGGAGGGTGGAGAGCCGAAAGTGATTGCAAATGAAGAGGGTGCGCGCACCACGCCCTCGATCGTCGGCTTCTCCAAAAGCGGCGAGCGGCTGGTTGGCCAGGTGGCCAAGCGCCAGGCCATCACCAACCCCGAGAACACGATCTATTCGATCAAGCGCTTCATGGGCCGGCGCTATGAAGAAGTGACGGACGAGATGAAGATGGTGCCCTACAAGGTGGTGAAACAGGGCGACCACGTGGCCGTGGTGGCGCAGGGCAAGGAGTACACTCCGCCGGAGATTTCGGCCATGATCCTTCAGAAATTGAAGAAGAGCGCCGAGGCTTACCTGGGCGAGACGGTGAACGAGGCAGTGATCACGGTTCCGGCCTACTTCAACGACGCGCAGCGGCAGGCCACCAAGGACGCGGGCAAGATTGCCGGCCTGGAAGTGAAGCGAATTGTGAACGAGCCTACGGCGGCGGCTCTGGCTTATGGGCTGGACAAGAAAAAGGACGAGACCATCGCCGTTTACGACTTTGGCGGCGGCACGTTCGATATTTCCATTCTCGAAGTGGGCGAAGGCGTGATCGAGGTGAAGTCGACCAATGGCGACACGCACCTGGGTGGCGACAATCTTGACCAGCGCATTGTGGACTGGCTGATTGCCGAGTTCAAGCAGGAAGAGGGGCTGGACCTCAGCTCGAAGGGCAACGAGATGGCGCTGCAGCGACTGAAGGACGCCGCGGAGAAGGCAAAGATCGAGCTTTCGACGACGCTGGAGACGGAGATCAATCTTCCCTTTATTACGGCAGACGCGACGGGACCGAAGCACCTGGTGCGCAAGCTGACGCGCTCGAAACTGGAGCAGATGGTGAACGACCTGCTCGAGAAGTCGATCGGTCCGTGCAAGCAGGCCATGAGCGATGCCGGGGTGAAGACCAGCGACATTGACGAGGTGGTGCTGGTGGGCGGGCAGACGCGCATGCCCAAGATTCAGGAGCTGGTGAAGAATCTGTTCGGCAAGGAGCCGCACCGGGGCGTGAATCCCGATGAGGTTGTGGCCGTGGGCGCAGCCGTGCAGGCGGGCGTGCTGGCGGGCGAGGTGAAGGACCTGCTGCTGCTGGACGTGACGCCGCTGACCTTGGCGATCGAGACGCTGGGCGGCGTGGCCACGCCGATGATCCCGCGCAACACCACGATTCCGACCAAGAAGACAGAGACGTTTTCGACGGCGGCGGATTCGCAGACGGAAGTGGAGGTGCACGTGCTGCAGGGCGAGCGGCCCATGGCGGGACAGAACCGCACGCTGGGCAAGTTCAAGCTGGGAGGCATTCCTCCGGCGCCGCGCGGCGTGCCCCAGATCGAGGTCACGTTCGACATCGACGCCAACGGCATTTTGAACGTGACGGCGAAGGACAACGCCACGGGTAAGGACACGCGCATCACGATTACCTCGAGCTCCGGCCTGAGCAAGGAAGAAGTGGAGAAGATGGCCAAGGAGGCGGAGTCCCACGCGGCCGAGGACAAGGAGAAGCGCGAAGAGATCGAGGCGCGCAACTCGCTCGACGGGTTGGTCTACAACATCGAGAAGATGCTGAAGGATTCGGGCGAGAAGGTGGCCGCTGCCGACAAGACCGAGGTCGAATCGGCGCTGGCCGACGCCAAGAAGACGCTTGCGGAGGGGTCGCCTTCGGTGAAGGACCTGAAGGCGGCGCAGGAGAAGCTGACGCAGGCGAGCCACAAGCTGGCCGAGGCCATGTACAAAGCGAGCTCCGCACAAGCGGCTGCGTCAGGCGGACCCGCAGATGGCACCGGTTCCTCTGGCGGCGAGCAGAAGAAAGACGAGGGCGTGATCGACGCCGAGTACGTGGACGTGGAAGACAAGAAGTGAAGCGAGTCAGCAGGTCAGCGAGTTAGCAAGTCAGCGGGGTGGGCGGCGGTGCTGTTCACCCTGAATTATTAGGATGGAAACTGACCAAGACTAAATGGCCACGACGACCAACAAAGACTATTACGCCACGCTGGGCGTGAAGAAGACGGCCACGCCGGAGGAGATCCGCAAGGCCTTCAGGAAAGCTGCGCGCAAATATCATCCCGACGTCAATCCCGGAGACAAAAAGGCGGAGGAAAAGTTCAAGGAGATCTCCGAGGCCAACGATATATTGAGCGACGAGAAGAAGCGCAAGATTTACGACCAGGTGGGGTTTTATTCCGACCAAATTGACCCGGCGCAGGCCGAAGCTTATGCGCGGCAGCAAAGCGCGGGCGGTGGGCAGCACGGGCGCGTGGATTTCGACGGCTTCGATTTCTCGGGCTTTCAGGGCGGGCCGGGCGCGCAGGCCGGCGCGGGGTCGACGGGGTGGGGCAGCTTCAAGGATATTTTCTCGGGGATTTTTTCCGGGAGCCAGCAGCCGCAGGCTCCGCGCGGGCCGCAGCCGGGAAGCGATCTCGAATACCAGGCCACGGTTGATTTCTGGACGGCGATCCGTGGCGGGCAGGCGCGCATCCAGATTCATCGCCAGGAGATCTGCCCCACCTGTCACGGTCAGACGTACACGGGCGGGCCGATGGTTTGCCCGGAGTGCAACGGCACCGGCCAGGTGACGCAGATGGGCGGGCGCATGAAGTTCAACATTCCCTGCCCGCGCTGCAACGGCACGGGGCGCATCACCAGCGCTTGCGCCACATGCCACGGCGAAGGCACGGTAAGCCGCACGGAGACGGTGGATTTCCGCATCAAGCCGGGCACGCGCGACGGGCAGCGGATTCGCCTGCAAGGCAAGGGCAATGCGGGCGTGAACGGCGGCGCGCCGGGCGACCTGTTTCTGATTGTGCGCACGGGCACGCATCCGGTGTTCACGCGTGCGGGCGACGACATTCAGATCGCGGTGCCGGTGACGGTGGCCGAGGCTTCGCTGGGCGCAAAGGTGGAGGTGCCCACCATCGACGGACGCGCGCAGTTGAAGATTCCGCCGGGCACACAGAGCGGGCAGAAGCTGCGCATGCGGGAGCGGGGCGTTGAGAATGCGCAGAACCCAAGCCAGCGCGGCGACGAGATTGTGACCGTGGAAGTGGTGGTGCCGCACCTGAACGACGAGCGCAGCCGCGAGATCATGCGGGAGCTGGGCAAGCTGAATCCTCAGGATCCGCGGAAGGCGCTATTTGATAAGCTGTGAGCACCGACGCTTTGCTTGAGCTGGTGCTGGGATGGATACCGGGAAAAGTCGCGAGGGAGCCGGTGCTTGGGACCTTGAGTTTGAATGGAATCCTCTCAAAGCTGCGGCGAACTTGAAGAAGCACGGGGTCTCATTTGACGAGGCTCGTACGATCTTCGGGGATGAGAAGCTCCTTGTGGCTCCTGATCGAGAGCATAGTGACGATGAAGCTCGCAGTCTTGCCGTTGGTCTGTCGCAAGCTGGAAGGTTTTTGACGGTGTGCTTTACCGACAGGGAAGGAAGAGTACGAATTATTAGCGCGCGAGCCGCGGAACGCTGGGAAAGGAGGGAATATGAGCGGGCGAATGAGTGAGGCAGAGCGGCAAATCCGGAGCAGGTTTGATTTCTCGCGGGCTGTGCGAGGTAAGTACAAGGACCGATATGCGAAAGGTAACAAAGTCACTTTTCTTCAAGGCGATCCTGACCTGGACGACGACCCTCTCTCTACCGGTCCAGGGGACGCGCAGTTAGTGGAGATAGCTGGGAAACATCTGTTGATTTCGCATCTAGTCGCCGCAGGGTTCGAAGTCGCCGAGCCGATTCGCGATAAAGGAGTCGATCTAATTGTCTACCGGACCGATGGTGAATTCGTGGCGCGGCCTATCCAGATGAAGGCTTCATCGATTGAGTCATTTTCGCTCGACGCAAAATATGAGAGTATTCCCAATTTGCTCATTGCTTATGTCTGGAACGTCCAATCTCCCGACAGGAACGACGTGTATGCGATGACATTCGATGACGCATTGGAAATTCTTCACAAGAAGGGATATGACAAGACCGCCTCCTGGAAAGAGGGAAAGTACTACTTCGTGAAGGAGGCTGGAGCCGAGCTGAAGGAGCTTTTGCACCCTCACAGGATGACCGCGAAGAAATGGAAGCAGAAGCTCCGGCTCGTTGCTTGACTTATGACCGCGAAGAGAAAATCCAAAGGCGCGTACATGATCTCGGCGGTGGCCGAGATGTACGAGATTCATCCGCAGACGCTCAGGCTCTATGAGCGAGAAGGGCTGCTCAAGCCTTCGCGCACCGAGGGCAACACGCGGCTCTATACGGACGAGGATTTGGAGCGCCTCGAATTCATTCTCAACCTGGCGCGCGACCTGGGCGTGAACATCGCCGGCATCGCCATCATTCTGCAGATGCGCGAGCGCATGGAAGAGATGAACCGGCAGATGCAGAGCTTTGTGGAGTATGTGCGCTCGGAGATGCTGACGCGCTTTAATCAGGCCGCGCCCGGCGCACCCGGCGCCATTGTGCCCATTCGCAGGCCGGTGGTGGTGCCGCGCACGGCGGGGCCGCGCAAGCCAACGGAGCGGGGATAGGTTTGCGCTATCTCACCCTCGGCGCAAAAACAAAAGCGTCGCAAGGGTGGGCACCCTTTTTCGCGCTGGGATCAGGGTGGCTGATCTGCGACTGTGTTTCTTAACGCAGTGTCTGACGAATCGAAGAACAGACACTCCTGGGAGTACAAACGTCCCTCAGGAGCTAAAACCCGCGCGTTCTTGCGCATTTTCGGCCCGACTAAAGTCGTGCCCTGGTTACAAAGCGCGTTCGACCGTTATTCGTCAGACACTGCCCAGTGCTCATGGAGTTTGTTCTGACGCTGCGCACCTTCCGGGTATTCTGATTCCTGCATGTCCTACGCACTTCTCGGGCTGGGCCTCTTCGCCCTGCTGACTTCGACCGTGTTTGCCTGCATAGTGCTGGCCGCGGTGCCGCGCTTTCTGCGCGAGCACGAAGAAGCCCTGAGATCGCTGGCCGAGCGGCCGGGATTCACCCCGCCGCTCACGCTGATGAAGCCGCTGCACGGCGCCGATCCGGGCCTGGAGGCGTATCTCGAAACATTCTTTACGCAGGATTATCCCGAGTACGAGATTCTTTTTTGTGCGCGCGAGCCTGGCGATCCAGGGCTTCAAACGGCGCAGCGCGTGTCGGCACGGCATCCTGAGATTCCGGTGAAGTTTCTTTCGACAGGCGGCGAGCCGGATTACATCAACGACAAAGTCATCTCCATGGAAAAGATGGAGGCAGTGGCGGCGCACGAGATTCTCGTCATCAGCGACAGCGACGTGCGCGTGACGCCCGATTACCTGCGCGCGGTTGCTCTCTCCTTTGCCGACGAGCGCGTGGGCGCGATGACCTGCCCGTACCGCGGCGTGGCGGCCGAAGGTGGGGCGTGGGCGCGCGGCGTTTGGTCCAGACTTGAAGCCGTGGGCATGAGCGTGGAGATGACCGCGGGCGTGCTGGCGGCGCGGATGATGGAGGGGATGCAATTTGTGCTCGGGCCCACGATGGCCTTCCGGCGCGAGGTCATCCGGCAGATGGGCGGATTCAAAGTGACGGGCGACTACTGCGCCGACGATTTTGTGCTGGGCAACGAGGCGTTCAAGCTGGGGTGCACAGTGGTGTTGAGTCCGCACGCCATCGACCACATGGTGTTGAACTCGAGCTTTGCCGCATCCATCAAGCACCAGGTACGGTGGATGAAATCGACGCGGTTTTCGCGGCCCAAAGGGCATTTGGGCACGGCGCTCACCTTCAGCATGCCGTTCGGCGTGCTGGCGTGGGCGGCGGCGGCGTGCATGGGGCATCCCTGGTGGGGTTTGGCGCTGTTTGCGTGGGCCGTAGCCACGCGGCTGGCGCTCAGCGTTGCAGTCGGCAGGATGGTCGTGAGGGACCGGAGCTGGTTTGGATTGCTGGTGCTTTATCCGCTGCGCGATCTGATGGGCTTCTTCTTCTGGGCGGCGAGTTACGCGGGGCGATGCGTGCATTGGCGCGGGCGCGTGTATGAGCTGATGCCGGGAGGGAAAATGCGGGCGGCGCGATAAACTGGCCAAACAGAAGCGTGCAGACGAGGAGCGGTTGTGACCATGTTCGAACGATACACAGAAAAGGCGCGGCGGGTGATTTTCTTTGCGCGGTATGAGGCCAGCCAGTTCGGTTCGCCGTATATCGAAACCGAGCACCTGCTGCTCGGATTGTTGCGCGAAGACAAGGCGCTTACCAACCGCTTCCTGCGCTCGCACGTTTCGGTGGAATTGATCCGGAAGCAGATTGAAACCCACACAACCATTGGTGAAAAGGTCGCAACCAGCGTAGACCTTCCGCTGTCCAACGAAGGCAAGCGTGTGCTCGCTTACGCGGCGGAAGAAGCTGAGCGGCTGGGACACAAGCACATCGGCACGGAGCATCTGTTGTTGGGCCTGTTGCGCGAAGAGGGCTGTTTTGCCGCAGACCTGCTCAAGGAGCGCGGAGTGAAGCTGGAGAGCGTTCGCGAGGATCTGGCGCGCCAGACGCATGAGCCGGAAGCGCGCAGGCCACTGGAGACGCCGCCGCAGCTGAGCGAGATCGGCCGCGACCTGACGCAGGCGGCGATCGAAGGAAAGCTTGGCCCGATCGTGGGGCGGGACCTGGAGATCGAAGGGGTGATCGAGGTCCTGAGCAATCTGCACAACGGCAATCCCGTACTGGTGGGCGAAAACGGCGCGGGCAAGACCGCGATTGTGGAGGCGCTGGCGCAGCGCATCGTGGAAGGCACGGTTCCTGCGTTCCTGCTGGAGAAGCGCGTCCTGGTGTTCGATGCGCAGCTGGCGGCCGGAAAACCGATCCTGCAACTGCTCGTCAAGCCGAATGCAGAGAGCTTCGACACCATTGTGTTTGCCGGCGACCTGCGCTTGCTGCTGGCTCCGGGATCGGCGCTCGGCACGGGAGCCGGCTTGCTGCGCAATTCTCCGCTGGAGGGCAAGTTGCGCTGCATCGCCACCAGCACGCCCGCCGATTTGAAGGAGTGCGTGCGCGCGGCGCCGTGGCTTAAAGACAGTTTTCGCGCGGTGTACGTTCGTTCTCTCGGGTTGGAAGAGACGCTGAACGTGCTCAAAGCGCGCAAGCAGGTTTACGAGAAGTTTCACGAGGTGAGCTACTCCGAAGAGGCGCTCGAGTTCGCGGCGCAGGCGGCAGACAGCTATCTTCCCGATCGAGCGCTTCCGGGCAAGGCCTTCGAATTGCTGGATGCGGCCGCGGCGCGGGTGAAGATGCGCCAAGGTGCACTGCCCAATGAAGTGCTCGACGTGCAGAATCGCATCCGGTTCATCGTGCACCGGATGGACGCGGCGATTGCCAATCACGAATTCGAAAAGGCGCGGTTCTATTCCGAGGAGGAGCGTAAGGAGAGGGAGAACCTGCGCGTCTTGCGCGAGAAGCATTCCCTGGACGAGGCCCCTTCAAACGAGGTGAGCCGTGGAGACTTGGAAGAAGTGATCGCACGGTGGTCGATTTATCCCTTTCGGCCGTGGGAAGAGAGCTGAGATCGGCGCGACTCATCAAGATGCGGAAAAAGTCCAAAAGGACGGCCAAGATTGCAAGGGGAGACCTGGCAGGGGCTGAAGCCCAACTCACTTCGCGAGCTTTATTGGCCCGACTGAAGTCGTGCCCTTGTTACAAAGCCTCCCTCGATCGAGTTTTTCAATAGCCTGTGAAGTCGTGCCCTTGTTACAGAACACCGACTCTGGGGCTTTTCCGCGGCGTGTAGCGTCATGCCTTTGCACAAACCCATTTATGCGGCCAGCTCTAAGGGAGCGGACGGTCGGTCCAAAGCTCCTTGTCGGCCAGGGACTGCGTCGGGTAAAGGCGGCCGGCGAGCAATTGCTCCACTTTGGCGCGATCGGTATCCTGGGCGAAGAGCCATTTGCGCTCGCCCGTGCCCCACATGGCTGCAAGCTGATTTTCATTGAGGAAAATGTCGGGCGCGTCAGGATAGCACGAGCCCCAGAGCAGCGTAGTGCCTTCACCGTTCTGTCCGCAGCGCTGCAGGATGAGCAGCGTAGGCCGGGCGTTGAAGTAGCGATACGTATAAAAAATGATGGACGAAGCCTCGGACTGCTCGCCCCAGATGATGACGCGGTCGGCGGGAGAGCCCTTCTGCATGATGGTCTCGGCCATGGGTTCGGAGCTGAGCATGGGCTCGAAGCGGACAAAAGCAATATGAGCAGCGATAAAGAAGATCGTCAGCGTGAGCGCGATGCTGACGGTGGCCGCGACATGGCGGGCCTTGAGACGCAGCGCCAGCCCCACCAGCGGGCCGATGAGCATCGCAAGGGCAGCGAGGATTGCCGGCAAGCGCAACGCGGCAAACGAGGGCCCGGTGAGATCGAAGAGGTGCGACATGGAGAGCGTGTAATCGCCCACGCCGCGATGGGCGAGCAGGGTGCCGATGTCGGGAACGTAGGGAAGATGGCGCGCCTGCCACAGGCCCCAGCCAAGCGCAGCAGCCGCGAGCACGCCAATCAGGGCAAAGGCGGATTGCGCGCCGGTGAGCCAGGCAGTTGAGAGCGTGGGGCGGCTGCCGTGTCCATTGTTGAGGCCGCGGTTTTCCTCGATGCTGGCCACGACGCCGGCGATAAGGATGAGCAGAGGCGGCCACACCGGAAAGGTGTAGTACTCCTGATTGGTGGAGATGGAGAAAAAGAGCAGCGTGAAGGCGGTGAACAAGGTGAGCAGCCAGATGGTGCGCACGCGGAATTTGAGCCGCAGTACATGCGTCGCCACATCTTCGCGCAGGGCGTTGTCGAGATAGAAGTCGACGGTCTGGCCGGCATCGGGGCGCAGGTGCTGCAGCCAGCGGCGGCGTGTCTTCCAGGCGGCGAAGACGAGCGCGGGCAGGAACAGGCTCCAGGGGAAAATCCACACCAGATGCAGCACCCAGTACCAGAGCGCGGGGAGCTTGTTGTAGTCGTGCGGGTAGCGTCGCCCAAAAAAGCGCAGCACATGCTCGTTGATGAAATAGAAGTAAAAGAAGCCGTGCACGTTGCCGATGGTGGGGTGGTTGCCGACAGGATGGCCCTGGTCAGGATTGTGCAAACCGCAGAGAATGTGCCAGGGCGCGGCAATGGCGAGGAAGAGCAGAAATCCGCTGAGCGGCTTAAGCGCGCGCCAGCGCCGCCATTGACCGGTGAGCAGCAGATAAGGAGTAGCGGCTCCGGCGAAGAAGACGGGCGCAATGAGGCCCTTGGTGAGCAGCGCCAGCGCCACCGAGGCCCATGACCAGTAGATGCGCGCAGGCCGGTTCCACTCCAGGCCGGTGAGCAGGCAGTAAAGCGCGAGGAGAAGGAAGAGCGCGAGAATGGACTCGGGAATGATGAAGCGGGTGAAGAGAAACGGACCGACCGATGTGAGCACGCCGAGGCCGGCGTAGAGGCCGGCGCGGTCGCCCCAGGCGCGGCGCGCCCACAGCCAGGAGAGCCAGGCAAGGCCAAGCATGGCCAGGGCGTTGGGCAAGTGTGAAGTAAAAGCATTCTCGGCCCCGGTCAGGCGATAGAGAAAGGCGGCAGCCCAGTAGGGCAGCGGGGGTTTTTCAATGTAGCGGATGTCGTCGATGCGGGGAGAAACCCAGTCGCCGGTGCGGGCGATGTACTGCGCGGCCTGGGCGTGGGCAGCGTCGACATCGTCGAGGAGCGGCGGCGTGAATAAAGACGAAAAATAAACTGCCGCAAACACTGCAAGCAAAAGTGCCCATACCGTACGCACGGAGAATGCCGGTTGCGGACGATGGACTGCACTGGTTTCGGCATGCGTCGCGGAATCGGCCATTCATCTTCAGAATAGCAGCCGGGTTGGTGCAGGCGTCTCATCGCGCGAGCGCTGCATTAAGTCGAAGCGCCTTCGCTAGCTCCAGCGCTGTCGTGTATCTTGACCGAGGGAGATTCTTCTTCCGGGAGCGCGAGACAGCACCCCCATGCCCACGATTGCCGCCATCGATATCGGTTCGAACTCCTGCAGATTGAAGATCGCCAAGGTGGTGACGCACCAACTGAAGACGCTGGCGGAAGACCGCGAGGTGACGCGGTTGGGCGCGAGCGTGTTCGACGCGGGACTGATCTCGCCGGAGGCCATGGCGTCTACGCTGCGCGCCCTCAAGCGCTTCCAGCGCGCTGTGCAGGCGCATGGCGTGGACCAGATTCGCGTAGTAGCCACGTCGGCGATGCGCGACGCGCGCAACGGCGATGCCTTCAAGGCATGGGTGAAGGCGGAGACGGGCTGGAACATGGAAGTGATCTCGGGGCTCGAGGAAGGACGGCTGATTCACCTGGGCGTGACCAGCGGCGAGCCCGGCGCTGGCGGCCGCGTACTGCTGCTCGACCTGGGCGGCGGCAGTTGCGAGATCACGCTCTCTGAACACAAGCGCATCAAGGAGACCGTCAGCCTGCCCTTGGGCGCGGTGCGGCTCACGGAACAGTTCCTTTCCACCGACCCCGCGCCGGCCGACGGTCTGGCGCAGATGCGGCAGTTGATTGCGCGCGAGCTCAGGCGCGCGCACCGCAGGATTCAGCCGGGGCGCGTGCCGCTGGTGATTGCCACATCGGGCACGGCGGCGGCGCTCTCAGAGGCCTGCGCCAGCAAGCCCGCAAGCCAACGGTCGGGCAAGCAAGCCAAAGCGCTGGCGGGCGATCAAGTGCCGGCGAAGGCCGTGCGCAAGCTGGCGGGCAAGCTGGCCAAAATGACCCTGCCCGAGCGCGAGGCGGTTCCCGGCATCGGCCCGCGGCGCGCGGAGATCATCGTGGCCGGCGCGCAGGTGTTCGCGGAGCTGATGGAGAGCTTCGGGCTTCGCGGGTTCCGCTATTCGCCGCTCGGGCTGCGCGACGGGATCCTGGCGCAGATGCTCGCGGCCCAGGACCTGCGCGCCCAGGTGCATCGCGAGTTCGAGCACGAGCGATGGGTGAGCGTGCTGGCTACGGCGCGGCGGTATGGCGTGGATCCGCGCCAGGCCGAGCCGGTGCGCGCACACGCGCTGCAACTTTACCGCGAGCTGAAGCCGCTGCATCAGCTGCCGCCGGAGTATGAAGCGTGGCTGGCCGCGGCGGCCGTCCTGCGCGACACGGGAAAGTTCATCAACCACCAGGGACACCACCGGCACACGCAGTACATCGTGTCCAGCTCGGAGATCTACGGATACACGCAATTGCAGCGGACAGTGGTTTCAGCCATTGCGCGCTACCTGGGCAAGAGCCGTCCGCAGCCGGGCGACCGCGCGCTCAGAAACATTCCCACCGAGGAGCACAAGAACGTGCACTGCGCAGTGGTGCTGCTGCGGCTGGCCGAGGCTCTCAACCAGGACCGCGCCTCAGACGTGCTGCGCGTGGCGGTCAAGCTTTATCCCAAGCGGGTATATCTCGAGCTGCAGCCGGGGCGGACCGGCGCGGAGCTGGAGCTGTGGTCGCTGCGCCGCGAGTGCGGCTACTTCCGCGAGGTCTTCGGGCGCGAGCTCTTTGTCACGCTCAAGTAAATCTGGCGCGAGGAGCGCGGATCGATGAGCCATTGCAGGCGGGGGGGATGGCGGTGCATGTCGACGCGCGCAATCGAGCCCTTGCGCATGCGGATGGAGGCGCCGCCGTTGCCGGTGATGAGCCTGCCGAGGAATTGAAATACATTGGGATTGTGGCCTACGGCCAGCACGCCCTCGCGGTCAGCGTACGCGGCCAAGAGCGATTGAAAGTCGTCAAAGCTGCCGTTGGGAGCCAGCGCCGCGCTGGCTTCGACCTTGGCGTCGTAACCCAGCTCTGTGCCGACAAACTGTGCCGTCTGCAGGCAGCGCTTCAAAGGGCTGGAGACGATAACGTCAATTTGCACTTTGAGTGCGCTCAGCACGCGGGCCATGAGCACGCACTGTTCTTTTCCTTCCTTCACCAGGCCGCGCTTGGCGTCGAGAACGGGGTTGCCACGGAACGCTCCCGCGCTGGCGTGGCGCATAAGATAGAGGATCATACAGTCGGTTGCGGCGAGACGAAGTGCGTGGAATCGGTCGACGCCTGAATTTCTGATTTTAACACGCGTGTAACATTCATCAATGCCGCGCCATGCCGAAACGCGATCCGATGCCTTGGAGCGCCGGAAGCGGGACGCACCAGAGGAAAAAGCCGGGGCGCAGCTTAAAACTTATAAGAAATGCCTAACAGAGGCGTCGGCCGGGCCCGCAGGCCGTTATTGATGAGCTGGGTGAGCAGGTTTGCGGAAAGCACCAGGTTTCTGCCGGGGTTCCATTTGATGCCAGTGCTGAGATCGCTGAGCATGTAGCTGGAGTTCTGGGTAACGGTTGTATTCAATGTGGGGTTATTGGCCGAGTTTGCGGACGTCGGTACGCTGATGGGCTGAAGTGCGGTCGTGGGTGCATTCAGATACTGGCTGCCAAGCGCATCGACGGCCACGGTCAGGTGTTTTACCGCGGCCCAATCGGCCCCGAAATCGTATTGCAGGCCGCCGGGCAACGATTGATTTCCTCCAGTGCTCTGAGAGGGGTTATTCAGCTCCGTCGTGGTATTCCATTGGTAGCCAATCTTCGCATGCGGAGAAACCTTGGCCAGATAGGAGTAGACGGAATACAGATTGAATCCCCACGCCCCCGATCCCAGCAAGTTCAGGTCGTCGCCGGTGGGTGTCCGCACCGTCAATCCTGCAGAGTAGATTGCCCGTTCTCCGCTCCAGAGCACGCCCTTTGCATTGAAGCTGATATCCCCCACTCCACTCGCAGTTCCTACGCTGTAGGTGTTGGGATTATTTGTGGGACCAATTGCAAACTGGTCGCCCACGTTTTGGGTGTAGGATACCGAGCTGATGGTCGCCGCGCCGAGCGATACGCGCTCGACGGGCACGATCACGGACATGTCAACACGGCTGCTCAAGCCGATGGTGGCAACGCCGACGACCTGATCCATGCGGAAGGAAAGGTTGGTGATTTCTCCGGTATAGGTGGTGCTTACCAGGTTCCCATTCCCGCCTGACGAAGACGGACATTGCGTACCGGTACTGACCGATGTGCTGCAGGCATAGGAAGTAAATCCAAATGCAAGCTTGCTGAGGGGGATTCCGTCGATATCCGTAAACACGTACTGGCTTGCGGTGCCTCCGAGAAAGATCTTGCCTTTGCCGATGACCTGCGCGCGATCGACCAGGATGGGACCGAGATTGTTGAACGTTTCCGGCACCCCGGCCTTGTAAACTTCGACGGTCCCGGCCGAAGCGCTGGCCAGCGGCAACTGGCTCAGTTGCGTGGCGATGGCGCTATTGAAGACCGTAGCCGCCCGAGCCGCGCTTGGAGTGCTTCCGCCGGAGCCGAGCGAGGAATCGTTCGTCAACAGGCCTACCGAGACCGGAAATTCGCAGACCAGTTTTGACGCGGCGGGTCCGGAAGTGCAGCTGATCTGTCCGACCGCGGTCGAAGAGCAAATGACTGCGAGCAGAAGCAAGTGCGGAATGTGTCGTTTCATCGTTTTCCCTCGACAAAGTTATCCAGGTTCCGAGTCATCTGAGAGCCCGCTCACAAACTCCGCAACGACTCCCTTTGTGATTACAGGATCGTTACGTCAACGGTAAGCACCGCCTCATAGGTGTTGCCGTCGCTTCCCGTGCCGTCCACAAGGATGTAGTAGGTGCCCGCAGGGAGGGTG
Source organism: Acidobacteriaceae bacterium (assembly GCA_030041045.1). GTDB lineage: Bacteria > Acidobacteriota > Terriglobia > Terriglobales > Acidobacteriaceae > Telmatobacter. Next base: position 43,877 of record JASHOQ010000020.1, on the reverse strand, counting down.
CCACTCACCGTCTTCGTAACCTCATGGAATGATCCTCCGCAACCCATGGTTTGCAATACGGCTACTCCGACGGCGATCAGAGCCAGCAACTGGTACAACGCCATCCGGCCGCGCTTGCGGGTGAGCAGGCCAACCAGGCCGAAGAACGGCAGCCCGAATACTCCGGCAATCAGCACTGCCGATCTCTTGCCCGTAGGCTGCGCAAATCCGGCATTCGCCGCCGTCGTGGCCGAGCACGTCGAACTGTCGTTGGCGCAAACAGCCACCGCCAGCGTCATCGTGTTTCCGGAGACGGAAGGTGTGCCGAAGCCGCAGGACATGCCCACGGTCGACGGGTTCACGCCGCCGATCGCGGCAATTCCGGCACCGGCAACAAATGGGCAGGTGAAGTTTGAGAGAGTCACGCCAGTGGGCACCGCAAAGGTGACGTTGCCGGTGCCGCTGGAAACGCCTCCGGAGGGAACGGCCAGGGGAGTCGAGTCAATGGCCCGCACAAAGACTTCAAGGGTCAGACTGTGCGTGAGGTTGTTGGTTGCGTCAGTGGCGGTGAGTGTAAAGGTGTACGCTCCCGGAGTGGCGCTGGTGGCATCAATGGTGACGCCCGCCGACTGCTGCGTCCCGGACGACACGACTTTCAGGTTGCTGGTGGTGCAGACAGGAGCCCCTGCTGCCGCCGTGCTCGAGCAACTGATAGCGAGCGAGCCGCTATACAAAGCGATGGGCACGGGCACGATCGTGATGGTAGCCGGGGTGAACAGGTCGGTGGTGTTGGTCAACCCCTGCGTAATGTAGACGGGATAAACCCCGTTCACCGCCGTGAGGCCGCTCAAGCTCAATCCAAAATCCTGAACCGCAACCGATGTGTCCACAGAGGCGGGGGCGATAAAGTTGCTGTCGCCGGCGTAGGATGCCTGGATGGTGTCTGTTCCGGATGGCAGGGCGAGCGGACCGCAAGTGGCCGCGCCGCCTGCGGAAATGGTTGCAGGCGCGGGACAGGCAAGAGCGGTGTTGGTGGTGGTGTCAGTGAATACGACCGATCCCGAGGGGAGGATGGGCGAATTCGGCGTCACCGTCGCGGTGAACGTCACCATCCCGCTGGCATAGATGGTCGAGCTCGAAGTTTGAAGCGACAGCATGGTGGCGGACTGCTTGATCACCTGCATCGCCGAGCCGGTGCTGGATTGGAAATTGCTATCGCCCGGGTAGATGGCAGAGATGGTGTGCGTGCCCAGAACCAGCGACGATGTGGAGCAGTTGGCCGTGTAAATGGAGTTCAGGCCCGACGTCCCGGTCAAGGAGAAACCGGACGTGCAAATCTGGGTGGCCGTTGTCGCGCCTGGAGCCAAATCGGTGAACTGCACCTTTCCGGAGGGAGCGGCGGTTCCGGATGCTGCGGACAGGCTTGCCTGGAAGCTCACGGATGAGTCCACAGTTGAAGTCGGAGTTAGGGCCGTGAGCGCGGTCGTTGTGCCGGCCGTGGTCACCGTCTGGGTGGCGGCGGCGGTTGCGCCCAGGAATCCGCTGTCGCCGCTGAACGTTGCCGTGATGGTGTGGGAGCCCAGGATGAGCGACGACGTAGCGCAGCTGGCCGTATAAGTGGACGTCTGGCCCGCTGTTCCCATTAAGGTCAAACCGGCGGGGTTGGTGCACGCGGTAATCAACGTGGCCGTGGCCGCGCCCGGAGCCAGGTCAGTGAACTGTACGGTGCCGGTCGGGGTCGTGGTGCCGCTGGGGAAGGTCATGGTTGCCTGGAACGTGACCGCCGCATTGACCATCGAACTACTGCTGGTGGTCGATGCCACGGAGATGGTGGGCTGGGCCTTGCTCACCACCTGTTGCGGTCCGGTGCCTGAGCTCCCGCTGTAGTTTGTATTCCCGCCGTAGGTCGCGGTGACGGCGTAGCTGCCCACGCTCAACGACGCTGTGGTGGCATTGGAGAGCGTGCACATGGCGAGTCCGGAGCTGTTCGGGGGTCCCAAGCTGCAATTTCCAAGCGAGGTGGAACCGGCCGAGATGGCGACGCTTCCGGTGACCGGCTCTTGCGTTTCCCCTTGCACGCTGGCAGTAAAGGTTACGGATGCATTGGTGGTCGAGGGGTTCGGTGCCGAACTGACCGTCGTCGTGGTCGACGCCAGACCGACGTTATCGCTTGTGCTTCCGGTGCCCGCGTAGTTGGGATCGTCGATGTAGGTGGCAACGATGGCCTGACTGCCGCCGGTGAGCGAACTGATGGAGCAGGATGCGGTGAAGACGTTGCTGCTGCCCCCCGCGGTGAGGGGTTGGCTGGCGCAGGTGGTGATCCCGTCTCCGCTGAAGTCGACTGCGCCCGCGGTTGCGCGCGCCACCGTGAAGGGCAGTGGGAAGGTGAGGGTCGCGGTGAACGTAACCGACTGACCGACAGTAAGGGGCGGAGCAGGATTGGAGTTCACGGAGACGGTAATGTTCGCCTGGGAGACCGTTGCGGTAACGGCTGTGCTTGCCGGACTGGTGGAGTAATTGGGATCGCTCGTGCCCGAGTAAGTGGCAGTGATGGACTGCGCGCTGGCTGAGGCCGTAAGCGCGGTCGTGGTGCAAATTGCGGTGGCTGTTCCAGAGGCCGGATTGAAGGTGACAGTCTGGCCGGTGCAGCCTGTGCCGCTGATGGCCGAACCTCCATCGAGGAAGGTCACGCTCCCGGCCATCGAGTCCACATTGGCAGTTCCCACAAAATCGGTGGTCACGTTCGGCGAAACCGTGGCAGTAAAGCTGACCGAGCCATCGACTGAGGATGTCTGCATTGCGGGGGATACCGAGATCGCGGTGGCAGCCTTGCCCACGGAGACCGGTAACGCCGGCGTGCTTGCGGCGCTGGGATTATAGTTGGGATCGCCCGAGTTGTACTCCGCGGTGATGTTGTAGGCGGTGGTGCTTGCAGGCAATCCCGACGAGATGGTGCAGCTCGCCGCTCCCGTTGCGGCATTCACCGGTTGGCTTGAGCAGCTGGTGATGGCGACGCCGTTATTGAGGAACTTCATGCTGCTCTTGGAAAACTGAACCACAGCCGAGCCGGAGGCCGGGGACACCGTGGCAGAAACAGCGATGGTCTGGTCAGCGGTGGGAGAGCTGGGCGTGACCGTGGTGCCCATGGTGACCGTGGTGTTGGCCGGATTGACCGTGATCGCGGGTGCGGCGCCGCTCGCCGGGCTGGGCCGATAGTTGGTATCGCCTGAATACGTGGCGGTGATATTCGAGTACGTGCCGGCCTGGAGCGACGATATGATGCAGGTGGCCGTGGCCGTGCCATTGGCGTAAGTAAAGGTTGAGCTGCCGCAGGTGAGAGCTGTCCCGTTATTGGCAAAGGTCACAGACCCGGTCATCGCGACAATGTCCGCGGCGTTGACGGGGTTGGTGACATTGGGCGAAATCGAAGCGGTGATGGTCACCGGCTGGTCGACCGTGGAGGTTGTGGCGACAGATGGGACAGTGATGGTGGCCGTGGTCGGAGCCTGGTTGACGTCGAAAGGCGTACTGGTCGCCGAGAGCGACAGAGGCGTGGTGAGAGCGGCATTGAGCGAGAGGGTTGCGGACAATGTGAGATCCGAGCCGAGGGTGGCGGAAAGCCCGGAGTACGCGGCCACACCTGCGCTGGTGCCTACAGGCGGCGTGGCGCCGCTCAGAGTGCCGCTGCTTACCGTAAGTGGAATGGTCGCGGTGCCTGCCGAGAAGAGGTTGCCGCTCTCGTCCAGGTCGACGGTTGCGCCAAAGCCCTCGTCAATGGTCACGTCCGCCGGCGGAGTGACCGGATTGGTCGTGGCGAAGCTCATGGAGTAATTGGTCTGCACCGAGCCCGCGTCGACGCAGGGCGTAGTGCTGAAGCCGGGATAGGTCGTGTTGCTGTTGGGCTCGCCGCGCTGATCGAGGGTGATGCCGGAGGGAACGTTTCCGGTTGTGCCGGCGCAGATGGCCGCGCTGGGCGGCAGCGGAATTTGAACCGGAACGGTGTCGCCAGCACCAACCAGTTGCAACGTGCTGAGTGTTATGGCGGCACCGGTGCCGTTCACTTCGCTCGTAGTGCTGTTGGATGCGCCGCCGATGACGTTGCCGCCGTTATTGGTGAAGGTCCCCTCGATGTTGGCGGCGTTGGTGGTCGCGTCCGTATTTCCGGCCACGATGGCGTTGGCCAGCGTGAGGCTTCCCCCGTCCATACCGATCCCGCCGGCGCTTACGCCGGCGCCGTCTTTCTGCGCATTGCCGGCAATGGTGCTGCCGACGATATTCAGCGAGCTGGTGCTGAAGATACCGCCGCCTTCCGAGCCGGCGGCCGCGCTGGTGGAGTTGCCGGAAACGGTGCTCTCCACCAGGGTGGCAGGAGCTTCATTGAGGATGCCCCCGCCGGCCAAGGAAGCGGTGTTGCCGGAGATGGTGCTGTCTTCGATCGTCAGGCTCCCAACGCCGTTGGCGATGCCGCCCCCATTTCCGGCGGTATTGCCGGAAACGGCGTCGTCGAGGAGGGTCAGCTCACCGGAGTTATCGATGCCGCCGCCATTAGTGGATGTGTTTCCATTCGAAATCGTCAGCCCATAGAGCAGCGCCGGGACCCCGGTGTCCAAGGTGACCACGCTGAAGTTGCTGGTCGAGCCGCCGCCATTGACGGTCAACTTGCTGGCGCCCGGGCCGACGATGTTGATTCCAGTGGTCGCGGTCAGGGAGAGCGTACTGGCTAGCGTAATGGGGCTCACCGCGGAGCCGAAGTCGATGTCGCCGAAAACCTCGGGTGGAGCACTCGAGTTGGCAATGCCGACGGCGTCGCGCAGGGTGCAGCTCGTGCCTGTGCCTGGGCAGTCGCCCGCGCCCGCGCCCGCGTCGGCGTTGTTCGTCACCTGGATGTAGTTGGTCTGCACGGAGCCGGCATCCACCGACCCCGAGGCGCAGGAGTTATTGCTACCGGGGTTCAGGGCAAAGCCGCGCTGGTCGAGGGCGTTCGCGCCGCTCAATCCGGCCGCCGAGGCCAGGCTCGCGGAACCCGTGCAGATGGCCTGGCTGCCCGGTTGGAGCAGGAAGGTCTCGGTGGTGCCGCCATACCAACCCAAAGGCAGCGCCAACGGATTGGCTGTGGCCGATGTGGCATTGGTGTTGGTATTGCAGCCGTCGCAGTCGTCTTCGCTGCCGCCGGTCAGGTTGTTGTAGTAGACGTTGTAGCTGGCGTTAGCCGTAGCGTTGCTGGTGTTATCAATGCCCGCACCGCCGGATGTTGAGGTGTTGCCCGAAAAGATGCTGTTGCTGGCCGTTAGAGTTGCAGTGGGGGTTTCATTTAAGATGGCCCCGCCGTCCTGAGCCGAATTGCCCGCGAAGGTGTTGTTGACCGCCGTCAGCGCGCCGCTGTTGACGTTGCTAATGGCGCCGCCGCCTCCGGCCGAGTTGGAGGAGAAGGTGCTGTCAGTCACCGTTGCCGGTCCCACTGAAGCGATGGCGCCGCCGCCCGTACTGCTCGTAGCTGAGTTGTTGGAGAAGGTGCTGGAGATGACCGAAAGCGAGCCTGAGCTGGAAATGGCGCCTCCGCCATGCGAGCTGGAATTCCCCGCAAATGCGCAATTGGCGATTGTCAATGTTCCCTGGCCGAGCTGAATGCCTCCACCCCCGCTGGTGGTGGACTTGCCGTTGGCGATCGTCACCCCGGAGATGGACACGGTGGGCGCGGCGGAATTTCCGATGGTCATCGCCTGATAGGTTCCCGCGCCGGAGATGGTGAGCTGATTGGCGCCCGGGCCAGTAATGGTCAGGGCGATGTTGATAGCGGGCAGTGTGCTTGTGAGCGTGATCGTGCCCGTCACGCTGAAGTCGATGGTGTCGTCTGCGCTGGCAGCCAGGATCGCGTCGCGCAGAGCGCAAGTGTTCGAGTTACCGGCCTGGCAGTTTGTTTGGGCAGCGGCCGACGTCGTCGTGGAGTCGTCGTTCAGCGTATCCACCGTCCAGGTGCTCGCGTGCGCTCCCGCCGCACACAGGCAGAGTGCAGCCGCCACGGCAGCCAGGCGGGTGAGGCAAACCGCGCCCTGGTTACGCCGGAAATTCGTGAGCGGGGCAACAGACTCGCTTGCAAACACCGCGAGGAACGTGGTGAAAACGGACCGACTCGACGGAAGGGGATTCACTCGCCGCAGCATGTGAGTTCTCCGGGACAGCAAGATTTTTTTAACGCCTCGATAGGGAGGGAAAAATTCGTCTTGTTCGAACTGACCCAATCGGATTAGTGACTTCGACCGATGGGCCGTTACAAACCGGTGGGCATTGGCGCACCGCGATCAAAAGAAGACAAGTATGTAGCAGGATCCCGCAATGAGCGTTGCCAATGCGATCCGCCAGGCAGAGAGAAATACGCCCTGACGACGCCGAACCATCGAAATCCGCAAGGGTGCCCCAAATTCTGCCTCGCAGATCGCATCGGGCTCAAAGTTGTAATGAGCGAAACCTGAATCATCTTAGGGCGATAGAAGGGAAACGTCAAGATTGATTTTGGGCCGAAAAGCGGCCTCAAGCGCAGTTAGCTCGCGGGGTTAGAAACGCGCTGGACGCGCGGAAATGCGCGGTTTTCGCGGCCTAAATCGCAGAGAAAAAACGCGGTCGAGGCGGGTTGTCGAATATTAAACCGTAGACCTCAAACGCCGATTACCTGCCGACGATGGTCCAGTTACCGTTGTGACGTGCGAACGTGAAGTGGATCGTGGTGCTATTCGGCGTCATCTTGCCGTTGACCTTGAAGGTATTGGTCTCGCTGCAGGTCCAAGTGGCGGAATCACCGGAGATGCTGAGGTTCGCTGGGGGGCACGAATCGGTCACGGTGGTGGCAGGGTTGTCCTTGAAGAAGCCCGCGAACGTCTTCGCCTGTGCCGACTTCAAGCTCGTCCAGATGGCCTGCATGCGGCCGACGTCGTGGGCGTTGTACGCGGCGTCGAAGCTGCCGATGACCTGTTGAAGGAGCGCAGACTGATCCACAGTTTGAGGCGCAGTGTTCACCACCGGGGCAGGCGTTGGCGTGGAAGCCACGGATTTTGGTGTAACGGTGATCGTCAGGGGCTCCTGCTGCGGATTGCCGTTGCCTCTGGCGATAAGCGTATAGGTAGTGGTGGTGGATGGGCTCACGTCCCTCTGGCCCGATGCGCTTACACTGCCAATGCCATTGTCGATGGCAACGTCGTTGGCGTTGCTGGTCTGCCACTTGAGCGTCGTGGACTGGCCCTGCTGGATGGTCTGCGAGGTTGCGTAGAATGCCCCGATCTGCGCATTTTGCACGACCACCTTGGGAATCGGATTCAGCGACGCGGGCACGTTCTGGTGGTCGCCGTTTTTAAGGCTGAATGTCTGGTTGAACGATTGGTATCCGCTCAGGCTCACGCTCACTGCATGCGGGCCGGGTTTGACTTCTGTGTTGAAAACGCCATGCGCATCGGTGTTTTGCCCTGCCGCGCCGTCGATGCTGACTTGAGCGCCGGGCAGCGAAAGCACGGTGATATACGCCGCGGGCGGCGGTGGAGGCGCGCCCACCATCTGCGTCAGCGCGAAGGGGACGGTTTGCTGGCTGTTGGCAGCAATGGTAACGGAAGAAGACGGCGAATCAGTATAGCCGGCCTTGATGAACCGCACCGAGTGCTGGCCGGGATCGAGTTGCAGGGTCAAGGTTCCGTCGTTTTGTGTGAAGCCCTTAATAACGCCGTCGACGACGACATTCACGTTGGCCGGGCTGCCGGCATTCACACTTCCCTTGATGAGCAGCGTGCCCGTAGGCGGCGGAGGAGGATGCTCACCCGGAATGGTCTTGTACACCACTTGCGGGGGCGCGCTCCTGGAGCTGTTGTTATGCATGACCACGGCAACGATGACGCCGATGACGGCCAGAACGCCGACGCCGACGAGGGGAAGGAGCAGCTTATTGCGCTGCGGAGCCACCTCCGTGGTGGCGCCCGGAGCGCTTACCTGGGGCACAAAACCGGTGGCGCGCTTGGCGGTGGGCTTGGCGGCCTCCGAGTTCAGGCGCTTCCAGTCGGCCTGTTGCGAGGCTCCCGCAAATTCGAACCATTCGGCTGAAGATTTGAGCGCTTCCACCGCGGCCGCGGCGTTGTTTTCAAGCAGCGCCGCGCGCGCGGCTTCAACGGACCTGGCCACAGCCTGGTTGGCGAGCTGCGCGCGGCGGGACTCGATGCCGGAGACGGCCTTGGCAAGATCGGGCGTGTCGCCCCAGGCGCGCTGAACTTTCTGCAGCGATTCAATCGCGGCATTGAATCCGGCGAGGTCGGCAGCCTGCGCGGCTGCGGCCAAGGCGGCGGCCGTTGCTTCTTTGCGCGCCTTCTCGCCGCGAATCTCCCCCAGCAGCGCATTCTGCGGCGAGCCGGCGATGCTCGAAGCAGGCAGCGACTGCAACAGGCTGATGGCTTCGTCATACTGTCCGCGCTCGCGATGGCGGGCTATCTGGCTTATCAGCGCTTCCGATTTGCGCAGCAGAGCCTCGCGCTGCGCACGGGCCTCGTCGAGTAAGCGCGCGAGCGTTGGGTCTGCGGTCCCGGAGACGACCGGCTCGATGAGCTGGATGGCCTGCTCGAACTGCTCGGTGAGCAAGAGCTCGCGCGCTTTGGTGACGGTGGAAGCGATCCGTGCGCGGCGCCGCTGCTGCTCGAGCTCGCGGCGGGCGAATTCGAGCAGCTCGCCAACGCCGGCGGCATCGGCAAATTCGAGCTGGTAACTCTCGAGTATCTGGATGGCCTTATCGAACTGGGTGCGGTCGATGGCTGCCTGGGCCTCGCGCAGGTAACGCCCGCGCACTTCCTCGATCTCCTGCGCCTTGAGCCGCTGGCGCAACGATTCTTCGAGAGCCAGCAGCCGCTCTTCGCCAGGCAGCTCCTCAAGCGCCTTCTGGACGATCAGCAGGGCTTCGCCGGGCGCGGTGAGAAACACCTCCTGCGCCCGGGCTGAGGTGGTATCGATCAATTGGCGCGTGCGCCAGGCCCTCGTCTGCAGGGCCACGCGCGTTTTGAGCTGCAGCAGAGAGGACTCCGTGGGCAACTGCTCCACGGCGCGTTCCACCAGCTCCGTGGCGCGTTCGTAGTTTTCCGCGGCAAGGCAGTTTTCGATTTCCGCCTGAATCTGCTCGATGAGCTTGCGGCGCCGCTCCTGCTCCTGGGCGCTGACCGCGGTCTGGAGCAGGCTTTCCATCTCCGGCAGGGAGGGATCGAGTTTGCCCACCTCGCGCAGTATCTCGATGGCGCCGGTATAGCGGCGGGAGCCGATTTCCTGCCGGGCGCGGCCCAGCATCTCCTTGATCTGTTCCTTCTGCGCCGCGAGCTTGGCCTGGCGGGAGATTTCGTTGTAGAGTGCGCGCGCCTTTGTGTCCTGCTGGTTGAGGTTGAGCGCCTTCTCGGCCACTTTGAGCGCGCCGGTCCAGTCCCCGCGCTCGCGCAGCGAGTCTGCCTGCGTCAACAGCGTGCCCATCTCGTCGTAGCGGCGCTTCTGCTCACGCACCTCTTCAAGCTTTTTCTTGAGCTCGGCGTTCTCCGGGTCGAGCTGGACGGCGTGATCGAGCGAGCCGACGGCCTCGGCGTAGCGCTCGGAGGCGATGGCTTCGTCGGCCTCGGCAACCAGTTGGCGCACTTGCTCGGCGCGTTGCAGCCGGGCCAGGTTCTGCTGCACGATGCCGAACAACTGGCGGGCGCCGGTATGCTGCGGATCGATGCGGACGAGCTGCAGCAAAACCTCGCGCGCGCGGCCGAATTGCTGCTCGGAAGTAAGCCGCTCGGCGTCGTTGAAGAGCTCGTCGATCTGACCCTTTTTTAGCTGCTCGCCCAGCCCATGCAGGTCGGCGGCGAACTCTTCCGCCGTGGCGTAACGCTGCTCGGGATCCTTGGCCAGGGCGCGGTCGAGGACGGCGTCCAGTTGCGGCGGATAGTTGGCCAGGAATGTGCCCAGCGGCGGGTGCGGCTCGTTCACCAGCTTCTGCAGCACGGTCATGTCCTCACCCGTGAAGGGGAGCTGGCCGGCGAGCAGGTAATAAAGCATGATGCCGGTGGAAAAGATGTCGGAGCGGCCATCGAAGGGCTTGCCGCGCAGGCGTTCGGGCGCAATGTAGTGAATGGTGCCGATGACGTTGCCGGTGCGCGTCAATCCGCCTTCGCTGCTCGAACCCTGCACGCGGGCGATGCCGAAGTCGACCAGCTTGGCCACGCCGTCCTGCTGCACGATGACGTTGGCGGGTTTGATATCACGGTGGACGACGCCGCGGTGATGGGCGTAGCCGAGAGCGGCGCAGACCTGCTCGATGATGCTCAATTTTTCGATGATGGAGATGTGGCGCCCGGAGGCAATGAGCTTGTCCAGCGGTTCGCCGCTGACGTACTCCATCACGATAAAGGGCACGCCATCCTCATCGCCGAGGTCGTAGACGATGACGATGTTGGGGTGCTGAAGGATGCCGGCCTGGGCTTCGCGGTAGAAGCGCTCGAGCATTTCCGGCTGGCCAGAGAAGTTTTCCGTCAGGGTTTTAATGGCCACCTGGCGGCCGATGCGCTTGTCTTCCGCGCGATAAACGACTCCCATTCCACCGCGGCCGAGGATGCCCGTGATCTCGTATTTGCCGATCCTCTTTTTCTCTATCGTTTCCACGTTTTTACCAAAGGCGCGAGGGAAGACACAAACAAACCGACGCCGGCAGTCAAGCGCCCTTGCAGCCGGTTGATGGGCTCAGCAAAATAAACTGGATTCGCGATTGCCTGCAAAATCACGGTAGCATGTTTGCGGTCTGCCGCCAATACACTTTGGGGTACACTGCGGGCGCAGCGCGCGCCTCGACGAGAGCGCCGAAATGTCTGCACAAGAGACAGATAAGCCCTGCTTTGCTTTGCGCTTTCCGCGCGTATGGAAAGGGCGACGACGCGGTACAATCGGGAAACCGCGGTTGGGTTTTTCCCATCCGCGCCCTGTGGGTGGGAGGGTTATGCCCGATGCTTCGGCGGACGCATCCGCCGCGATGGTGAATGCCGGTTTTTCTCTTCCTGTGCAGGGCGCGGTGCTGCGGGGCACGGTGCAGGTGCCGGCCGGCAAGACCACGCTGACCCAGCTCCTGCCCATCATCCAGGAGATCGAAAACGTCATTGTCGGCACGGTGTCGAATCAGGCAAAGTCCGTGGGCAGAGAGGTCAGCTGCAGGGCCGGATGCGGAGCGTGTTGCCGGCAGATGGTGCCCCTGAATGTCTTTGAGGCCGAAGCCCTGACCCAATGGCTGCAATCGCTGCCGGCCGAGCGCCAGGCCGAGTTGGCGGAGCGTTTTCACCGCGCGCTGTGCGCGCTGCGCGATGCGGGCATGATCGACAAGCTTGTCCGCGAGGACTGGGTGCCGGAAGAGGAGACCGGGACTCAGTTGGCTGTGGACTACTTTCACGCCCGCGTGCCCTGCCCCTTCCTTGAAAACGAGAGATGCAGCATTCATCCCATCCGTCCGCTTGCCTGCCGCGAGTATCTTGTAACCTCACCGCCGGAGCTGTGCCAGGACCCTTCAGTGAACGACGTGTGCGGCGTGGCGCTTCCGGTAAAACTTTCGAGGGCGCTGCACCATTTCGGGCAGACAGTCACCCAGGATCCGCGGGGATGGATTCCGCTGGTATTTCTGATGGCGTGGGCCAAGGGGAACGCGAAGCCGGGCGACCACGTTACGGGAACGGGCGAAGAGCTTTTGCAACGGTTCCTGAACCAAGCAGCCGAGCTGGCGAAGGACATGGAAAGCTGACGGTCTGTTCCCGCGAAGGCGGGCGGGGCCGTCTTTACAGGCTGGCGGGAATTCTGGCAACCTTAGAGCGGTTTCCTTTCGGTTCGATGCTTTTTGAGCGCAGCACGCGCGGTCTTCCCTCGAAAGAAAAAGCCTTTGGGAGGCATTGTTTTCCACGTATAGTATCTGCAACATTGCCGACAGCAGCGCGCTTTGCCTTTTGAAGTTCAACCTTCGGGGAAGGGAAACCGGCACACAGCGCCGGCGAAAGTAGATTTCAGCATGGATAGCGGAAGCGAACTCAAGATCGACGTAGCCGCACTGACCGATGTGGGATGCGTGCGGACGAACAACGAAGACGGCTTCGGCTACGATCTTGCGTCCCGGATATTTGTGGTCTGCGACGGCATGGGCGGGATGGCCGCGGGCGAAGTAGCCAGCGCGACGGCGATCAAGGAGCTGGTGGAGAATTTCTCGCGGGATGCGGGGGCCGAAGCGACCACGGAGGACCGGCTTTACCGGGCCATTCTCTCCGCCAACCAGCAGGTATTTGAGCTGGCGCAGAGCAAGGAAGAGTTGCGCGGCATGGGCACCACACTGGTGGCGGCTTGCATCGACGGCCGGCGGCTGCTGATCGGCAATGTGGGCGACAGCCGCGCCTACTTTCTGCGCGGCGGGGTATGCGCCCAGATCACCAACGACCACTCCTTCCTGGCTGAGCAGGTGCGCAAGGGGGCGATGAATATCGAAGAGGCGAAAGCCTCGCCGCTGCAGTCGGTGATCACGCGCGCCATCGGTACCACCGAGACGGTCGAGCCGGACATCTTTACCGGCGATCTGGAAACCGGCGATATTGTCCTGCTCACCAGCGACGGGCTTACGCGCTACGCGGACGCGAAGACGATCGCGATGCTGATTTTTTCTTCAAGCAGCCTGGCAGGCGCATGCCAGGCGCTGATCGACAGGGCGAAGAGCCTGGGCGCGGTGGATAACGTCACCTGCCTTTTGCTGCAGTTTCTGCCCGTTGAAGAAAGCCGGGCCGAGGAAGCGCCCGCGCAGAATGCTCCGCTGACTGCGGCGCCCGCAGAAGAAGCGATGGCCGCGGCCTCCGAGGCCGCTTTAGCTCCGGTAGAACCGGCGCTCGCAGAAGAACCGCAGGCCAGGGAGAGCGCAGCCGAAGAACTGACGGCGCCGGCGATGGCAGCCGTCGAAAAGGCCTTTGCGGAAATGCTGGCGGAAGAGGCAGGCGCGAGAACGGCAGAGCAGGATGAAGCGTCGCAGGAAGAGTGACGCCCGAGCTGCGTGCGCGCTCTTCTCTCGAATGTCTGCGGGATCCCCCATTCTCAATATCAAGAACCTGCGGCGAATCTAATGAACGCATGCGGACGCCGCTCAAATCTTTGTGCGTGAGTCACAGTCTGCGGATTAAGGACTTCGATGCGGTCCGGAGCTTTGTCCATTCAACAGCAAATCCTGGTGGACCTGATCGCTCCACCGGTCGGCGCCCTGCTGTGGCGCTTCTTCGCCGGCGGATGGGCGGGAGGGCGAGCCGAGGACGCGAGCGAAGAAACGCGACGCAGACGCGCGTCGGAGTTCTGGGTCGTCCTGATTGTGGGTTATTTCATGATGTCCGGCATCTCGCTCTACATGTGGTTTGGGTAGAAGCCGTGCCGGAAAACGAAATCAGAGCAGCGCCTTCCTGAGGGCGCGAACCCTTCAGTGGGCGACTGTCGACACGCAGCGCAAGCCGCTCAAACCGCCGGGCACCATGAGGCTTGCATTGGGACCGGAGAGCTCGATGTGCGCAACCAGCGGAGTAGTTCCCACCATGATGGGCGTGTTGGAAATCTCCAGCGGATAGTCGAGCCGCTGGGTTGTCCCGCTCTGCACGATCTTACCTTTGGCAAGCAGATGGAAGACCGCCCACGAGCCGGAGAACGGAAGGGGCAGGCTGTTGGAGCCATAGTTGAAGGTCAGCTGCGCGCTGTGGCTGGTGGAGGGCGACCAGGTGAACTGGCGCGAAACGTCGGAGCCTGACAAACTCTGAGAATCCACCTGGAAGGTCACGCTCTGAATGCCCGTGGAGTGGATGATGTGCACGGTGAAAGGCAATCCCTGAGAGCCGGGGCCGTAAAGCCCATTGGAAAGTTGGGCCACGCGATTGAAGAAGCGCAGGAAGTCGGGATTCACCTTGACCGGCGCGTTGGGCGCGGCTACGTAGGTCGTGCCCTGCTGGATGATCAGCTGCTTGAGCGAAGCGTCATAGAACTGCCAGAGGGCGCCGGAACCGGGCTGGAGCAGCGTGGTGAGATCGGAGGGGTTGGCCTCGAGGGTTGCGTTGGGGTTGAACGGGAACTTGCCGGTGAGCTGGTTGAAGGCCGAGCAGAAACCCGCGCCGCCGCCGTTGGCCACGGATGCTCCGCGCCCGCGGACCACGGCGTCGACGGAGTTGATGGGGTCCTGCAAAAGCTCGAGAACTGTCTGATCCACGTGCGCCTGCGGATCGAGAGTGAAGGCCTGGGCGGTTTGCGTGGCCGCAGTGTGCGCCTGCGTGGAGGCCTGAACGATGGGCGCGACCACGCTCGGGTCAGTGGGATTGGGCGATGGCGGCGCCTGCGCCACCTGCGCCACGGCAGCCTGCAGGCCGATGAGCCCGTTCATGTAGGTCTGATTGCCCTGGCCGACGAATTTGTCGGGATTGCCGGGTGCGACCAGCGCCTGCGCGGGCTGAAACTCCTTGGCGATGTCAGAACTGGCGGATGCGGTGTTGTCGGAGACGGTGAAGAAGAGCGCCAGCAGAGGCGAATTGGGATTCGAAAGCAGTTGAAGCTTGGCGGAAGCGTCGTTCAGGCTCGAATACCTGACCACCTGCGCGGAGTGCAGGAAGGTGCGCCACTCGCTCGCGAAGTCCGTGCTGTACGAGGTGGCGAGCTGCTGCGTGAGCGCGGCGCGATCGAGCGATGACGCCGGCGCCTGATTGCCCAGCACCCAGATTTCGCCGCTGAAGTAGCGGTCGGGATGGGCAATCGCGTCTTGCATGAAGACATAGCCGGTCTTGGTAAATGCGCCCTGGACGATGTGCGAGTCGACCACCGTCGCCGATGAGCCGGGATAGTTCTGATTGAAATTCATCGACGGCGACTGCTTGCTGGCCGCGGCCAGCATGGCCTGGTAAATGCGCTGATAGCCGCCGAAGCCGGCAAGATAAGTGCGCGCGCGATTGACGGCCAGCGTGTCTGGAGAAAGTTGCAGCGGGTCGGCTTTCGGCAGCTCGCCGGCGTAGAACTCGAACTGAAGCGCGGCCAGGTCTTTCTGCTGCCCGGTATCGGGAACGCGGCCGTTCTCCCAGTACTGGAGCAAGACCGGCGGAAGGAAATCGACGGTGCTCTTCTCGGGATTGGAAGTGGTGATGAGATAGGCCTTGAGGGGATTGTAGGTGCCCAGGTAGTCGGCGCCCTGCGCGGGCGTTTGCGGCAGCGCGTTGAAGCTGGCCACGAGATTGGCCTGGGTTTCGTGGAGCATCAGGCTGTCGAAGCGGTCGAAGTAGATGCGGCGCGCGGCTTCGAGCACGCTGTTGCCGTGGTAAAGGCCGAAGCGGTAGAAGAGAGGAATTCCATTCTGCTCGAAATCCTCGAGCTGGGCGATGGCCGCGCGCAGCTTGTCGAGCTGCGTGAGCTGGTCAGTCGATGCCAGCGAGGTGAGCGCCGAGCTTAGAGGCGGCAGCGCGCCAGCCGCGGACACAATTTCGTTTTCGAGATGCGCGTTGTGGATCCACGAAGCGGTGAGCCCGAGAAGGTAGAAGAACAGCAGAACCGAGGCGGTGGCGAAAACCGCGCGACGGAAAAGATGGGTGCGGCGGCTGTTGCTGGTGCCGGCGAGGGCGCTGCGATCGCCGAGAATCTGGTCAGGAAACAGACGCGCCAGGAAGCACCACTGCGCCTGCTTGCGCTGCACCGTCTGCGGCGTCTGCATCGGCTGCGCAGCCTGCATATCCTGCACCGTGAACATGCGCGTGGCGCCGGAGCCGGCCTGCTGCGCCTGCGGCTGCGCGGCCGCCGCGGCCACCATGGTTTCCACAATGGTGGCGCGCACACCGACGCCATAGAAGCCGCGCAGGTAGGGATTGGCGTTCAGATGGCTGGGGCGGGCGACTTCAACCAAATAGGAGGCAAGGTTGTTGCGCAGCTTACGCAACTCGCGCGGAAACTCGTATACCGGATCGATGTTGCGCGCGTCGGTTTCGCGCGTGAGCAGGCTGGAGCGGAATTCGGCCAGAGAAAAGAAGACGCGGTCGAGCGAGGCCACCACTTCAGCCGTCGCTTTTTCGGCATAAAGGCCGCTTGAAACCGTCTGGCGCGGGAAGGCGACGCCGAGCGGCCGCGAGGCTTCATCGTTGCCCAGATTGCGCACGTATTCCGTGAAGTAGGGAATGCGATCGAGCTTGGTGAGGATCACGTAGACCGGCACTTCAGTGCCGAGCTGCTGGGCGAGAGCGCGCAGCATCTGGTTGGTGGAGCGCGCGGAAGCCAATGCGGCGTCGGCGGCCGCGGTACCCAGAAACAGCTCGCTGCTGACGCAGACTACCGCGGCGCGGACGGGCATCTCCTTGCCCATGGCGGAGCGCATGGCGCGGGGCCGAGTCTTGCGCACCAGCTTGGTCCACAAGGGCAGCGCCTTGCGCACGGCGTCGCCCGTCTCCACAAAGGCAGAAGACTGCGCGAACCAGAAGTTGGCCACGGGCGTCTGCACGATGTCCTGCTCGCGATAGACCTGGCCGGCGAGCAATTCGGGATCGAAGCCGGATTTGATGACCGAGGTGGTTTTGGCGGAGTTGGTGTCGCCGAGAATGTAGAGCAGGGGCAGGGAATCGAGGGATTTGGGGCCGGTGCGCTGCGCGCTCGCGAGGCGGTGGGCGGCTTCGCGCAGCAGCAGATCGAGGTCGGCGCCGCCGGGCATGTTTTTGGTGGCCGCGTCGCGATGCTTCTCGCGGAAATGGAAGAAGAGAACGATACCGGCCGCGATGGCGCCCAATGCGATGAGCAGAATGCGCAGAACCAGCAGAGAGGTCCCGGCGAGGCCGAGCAGCGGTCCCACCAGCCAGGCGAGCAGGATGGACAGAATCAGGATGACAACCGAAACCAGAATCGGCAGCACGGCAGGCTCCTATCGCGAAGAGATTCCGGCGTTTTCAATCTGCGTGACGCCGGAACCGAGCAGAACTTCGTATCCGCCGAAGGCGACGATGATGAGGCCGGCAAGGGCGCAGGTGGTAATGATGAGGGCGCGCGTCCAGGGATCCTGCCGGCGCGGGGGCGGAACGGCCGGAGCTTCGATGGGCGGCGTCAGGCGGGCAGGTCCGCGGACGCGCTCAATCTTGGCCAGCGCCTGGCGCAAAAGCTGGTGCAGCTCGCCGCTGTCGCCCAGTGCGTAGCGGCCGCGATAGCCCATCTCAAGACAAAGACAATGCAGCTCCAGCGCATCGGCCGCTTCGGCCGAGTCCTGCTGGCCGAGCAACGCACGCAAATTGGTGAAAAAAGCCTCACCGGCAAGATGGCCGCCGAAGAGCTCTTCCTGCAAGGGACGCCGGGCCCAATCGGCGAAGACCTGGCTTTGCAAGTTGAGCACGCTCTCATCGAGGAAGGCGACCGCCGCGAAGACGCCCATCTGCACGGTTTCATTCGAGTAGCCGAGCGTGCGGCCCTCCTGCATGGCCGATTGCAGCGAGCGCCGCATCTGCGCGCGGAAGCCCTCCGAGTCCTGCACCTGCTGGCGCTGGAAGCGGACGCGCACGATGGCCGTGAGCGACTCCTGGAAACAGAGAGCCAGACTGTTCACGCGGGCTGTGCTCATCAATTGGTCTCCACGATGACGGTGATTTCAAATTCGGGCTGCGCGATTTCGCCGGGAACATAGACCCCTACATTGCGCGTCTGCAAGATGTGTTCCCAGCAGGGTCCGGAGGTGTCGATGGCGAAGTACTGCATGTCGGCCTCGGCGCGAATTGCGGTGGGCGGAACGGGCAGATGCGTAAGCGTCATGCCGGGCAGGGCGCGCTTGACCAGCTCGGGCACGAACTTCGAGGAGCAGACTTTGACCAGCCGCGGCGCCTGGCGAAGCAGGTCGGACTCGCCCATCGAGGAGCGCATGCCCAGTACCCAGCGGGCGCGGCGCAAACAGCGCTCGTCGCGCACTTCGGCCGCATGCATGTAGGGTTCGGTGGCATGAAACTCGAGAGTGACGGTGTTGGACGGAACAATGATTTCGAGATGCTTGCGGATGTGCGCGTCGAGTGCGCGAAAGGCCGGCCCGGGATCGCGATGGTCGTAGGCGGGAAGGTTGCGCGGGTCGGAATCCACGGCAAAGGTGCACAGCGCGCCGGCGAGGCGTGCCAGCTCGACGAAGACATCCTCGGGATGCGCGTGGCGCGTGGAAATGAGATGCGCGAGCGGCGGAATGGCGCTTTGCAGCGCGTGCAGGAACCAGTAGTTGGCCACGTCGAGCGCGCCCGTTCCGGCCTCGAAGCGCCCATGGCGGCGCGCGCCGCGCGAAACGGTGGTGCTCTTTTCACCCAGTGCATCGAGCAGGCGGCGCACCAGCAGCATGAGCGGCTCGCTGGCGCTCAGGCGCAGGCAGGGAGGGATGAAATCCTCTTCGCAAATCAGGTGGCCGCGCCCGTCGCGGAGGACACGGGCAATGGGAATCGAGAGCATCTCCGGTGTAAGCTCGGCCTCGGTGGCAAGGCGGATGTTTTTCTGTCCGAGGTCGATCTCGCGCTCGTCCATGCCGTTGGTCTCGTCGCGCAACATGCGCTGCATGCGCGAGAAGCGGCTGCCGTTGGGCGAGGCAGACAGGTCGCAGTCGAAGCCGTTATCGCGCCGTGCGGGAACGGCGAGATAGAGGGGAAGGACGGCGTCGGTGGAAGGGAAAACCTCGAGCAAATTGCGCGGCTGCGGGGAGGGATCGGAGTTGGGCACTTCGAAGGCGAGACCGTCAGGGAAGATTCCTGAAGCGTGAAGCAGTACCGCAGTACCGTTACGCATCGCTTTCCGATCGAGCTCGGCGTGCAGCAGTCCCCAGGGCTCCCGCCACAGGCTGGCGGCGAGGAACGCCATGGAATCTTCGAAGTAACGGCTTTGCGTTTGGAAGTGGTGAGGGCTCAGATACATTCCCTCTGACCAAACCACCCGTGAGAGGAATTTCATAGCGATTTCATAGCAACCAAATCGTTTGGTGAACGGAGCGGTTGAGCGGTGTTGAACCAGCCGGACACGCGAAGGGTTTCAGTGCTGCGCGTCCAATGAGCCCTGACCTCGCTGACCTCGAGTGTGCTTGCATCGTAGGCTGCCGGCCCTTTACTGTCAAGCCAAAGCGATGTAGTCTTGGATTCCGGAACAAGGCAATATTTTGGCGCAGATGGTGGACACGCATGAAGGCGTTCTGGGACCGTTTCGGCAAGCCGCAAGCCCCCCAATCGGACTCGCCCGGCGGAGGGTCGCCCCCAGGCGCAACCCCAGGCCCAATCTCGAGCGCGACCGGAATTTTCGGCGCCGTTCCCAGCTCTTCATCGCGCGACGAGGAAGATCTGCTCGCGTCGCTGGGCAAGAAGCCTGAGCCGCCGTCCGCACCTCCTCCTCCTGCTCCCGTTTTAGCCGCTCCTCTCGCTGCTCCTCCCGCGGCGCCACCACCGTCTTCGCTGTTCTCGGCAGATCCGGTTCCGTTTCCGCAGGCAACTCCTCCGGCCCCTGCGCCGTCACCCGCCTTGCCGCCGGCTGGACCCGCGTCGGGCTCGGGGCCGGGTGAGTTTACGCGCATGCTGCAGGCGCTCAAGACGCCGGAACCGGCGAGCACATCGCCGCGGCCATCGGAAGAGCTGGCCAAGGTCTTCAGCGCGGTGCCGATGGAAAAGATCGCGGCCTCCGGACATACACCGCCGGCCTTCCCCGCGGTCGCGCCGGAAAAGCATCCCGAGCCGGTTCCGATTGCGCCAACCGCGGCGCCGGCCGCGGGCGCAGGAGGGAGCGAGCCGGGCAGCTTTACGGCAATGTTCCGGTCAATGAACGCGCCCTTGGCGGGGAATCAGCCGCTGGCGGGGAACGCGCCGCTTGCGGGGAGTGTTCCGCCCGCGGCCGGCATACATTCGCCGAGCGCGCCTGCGGCACCCGCGCCCGGTTCGGGAGCGAGCTCGGGCCGAAGTTCCGGGCCGGGCGAGTTCACGCGCATCTTCAGCTCAGCGGATTCAAAGCCTGCCGCGTCCGAGCCGGCGTGGAATCAGGCTCCAGCGGCGCCCCCAGCGCCCCCTCCGCCCGCAGCATCAGGGCCGGGCGAGTTCACGAAGATGTTCCAGGGTCTCAACAGCGGGAGCGCACCGGCAACCCCGGCTCCGGCTCCGGTTCCGTCTTCTGCGCCTCTCGAACCAGCCCGTAGCGCAAGTCCGGGCGCGTTCACGCAGATGTTTTCTACACCGGGCGCTCCGGCTGCACCGCCGCCGTTTGAGCCGCTGAAGCCGCTGGTGCCGGAACCGCCGTCGAGCAGTTTTCCGTTCCCGGCTCCTCCAGCAAGTTCTTCGCCACCGGCCCAGGGCGGATTCACGCAATTGCTGCAGGCCTTGAATCAGGAGCCGGCCAAAGCGCCGGAGCCGATTCTTGCACCTCCTCCTCCCGCAGCGCAGGCTCCCGCGCCGGGAGGGTTTACGCAGCTTCTGCGCACGCTGTCAGAACAGCCGGCCGCTCCGGCCGCTCCGCCGCCCATGATGCCCCAGGTTGCGCCCGCGCCGGCGCCTCCGTCCTTTTCCCCGGCGTTCCAACCCCCGGTGGCCGCTGCGCCTGCGGTGCTTCCGCCTGCACCCGCGCCGCCGCCTGCGGCTGGGCCGGGAGAATTCACGCGCGTGATTTCAGGTTCAGCCTTGCGCGACCTTGAAGCTGCGCAGGCTACGGCTGCGCCACCGGCCGCACCCGCGGCCCGGCCGGCATGGACGCCTCCGCCGATGCAACCCCCGGCGATGCAGCCACCCCCCATGCCGCAAATGCCGCAGATGCCGCGGCCTCCCGCCGCGGCTGCTCCGCCCGCCGCGGCGCCCATGCCGCAATTTCAGGCGCCGGCATTCCAGTTCCAGCCTCCGGCCGCGCCGCCTCCTCCGGCCGCGCCCGCGCCCGCCGGCATGCCCAAGTACATGATCGCCATGCTCGGGATCATGGGCTTCCTGGTAATCGCACTGCTCATCATCCTGATCTTCGTGCTGGTGCGCCACAGGTAACGCGATCGCCTTCAATCCGTCAACGGCTCTGGGATAAGCCCCAACGGCTGAGCGATCAGTCCGGATTTGCGAACAGGAAGATGAGCTCCATTTCGGGATTGGGGATTTCCCTGGGCGCGTAGACGGCGAAGTTGCGCGAACGCACGACCGATTCCCAGACCGGGCCGGTCTTATCGAGGCTGAAGTACTGGTAGCGCAATTTCACGGGAATGGCGCGCGGCGGAACGGGGACGTGCGTTAGTTTCACCCCGGGCAGCGCCTGGCGGATGAGCTGCTCAATATGCGTGGCCGAGCAAACCTTCGTAAGATTCGGCGTGCGTGCGATGAGGTCGGCTTCCTTGAGGTCGGAAGAGATAGCGAGATACGGGCGCGAGTTTTCGAAGTAGCTGTCTTTATCAATGGCCGTGGCGTAAATGGAGTCGCGCAAGGGTTTGAGCGGCAGGGCGACAAAGTTGCTGGGAACCACGGTTTCAAGCAGCTCGGCGATGGCGGCGTCGAGGGCCAGGAAGCAGGGGCCCGGTTTCTCGTGATCGTACTTGGGAAGGTCGCGCGACTCGAACTTTGGAGAAAAAGTGGTGAGCGCGCCGGCCAGCGAAAGCATGTGCAGAAACAGCGCCTCGGGGTGCACGTGCGGGGCGTCGAACATGTGGCGCGCCACCGGCAGGTGGACGTTGATGGTGTAAAGCAGCCAGAAATTGGCGATATCGGAGGCGCTGAAGTCGGCCAGGGACTGGTTGCGCTGGCGGCGCGTGCCTGCGAGCTGGCTGCTGCGGGAAACCAGGGTTTCAATCTGACCGCGAAGAATGCCGGTGAGCAGCTCGTTGCCCTTGACGTTGAGCAGCGGAGGGGCGAATTTGGGATCGAACCGGTAGCCGCCGGCCTCGGTCTTCTCAATCTGCGCCAGAGGCAGAAGGACCGCGCCTTCAAGGTTTTCGTTTTCCGCCAGAATCTGCAGGTTCTTGCGCGCCAGCGAGACCGGTTTCTCCACCCCGGAGCTGTTTTCGTCGCGCAGCATCTGCAACTCGGAGTAAAAGCGCGTGCTCGCCCCCCCGCGCTGCAGGGCGACGTTGATGCCGCCCGGCCGGTCCTGGGGCACGGAGAGATAGAAGGTGCACGATTGCCGGTTGTCGGAGAAGCACTCGTCGAGCGTGCGCAGGGCCGGCGGCGTATCGGAAGCGGGAACATCCACCATGAGACCGTCAGGGAAAATGCCGGAAGCTTGCGTCAGGTTGAGCCGTCCCTGGCTCAGGCCGGCCGCGTCGATCTCAAGCGAGGCAAAGCCCCAATTGCGATAGGAAAGGGCGCCGGAGAGGAACCGGAGGGTATCCTCAAAAAAGCGGTCCTGGGCCTGCAGATGCTGGGGCGACAGGAACACGCCCTTCGACCAAACCACCGGCTGCAACTGCCTCATTTCCGCATCTCCCGCCCGGGAAACGAGTATACACTCCCGCGTCTTTGAAACCGCGATGAAACGATTCGCGGGTAATGAACACTAAGCTTGCGGGCAGCTTTTTGACTTGACACGGGTACGGTCTCATTCAATAATCAACTCGCTCCCGATTCGGACGCACGGACCTCCCTGACATTCCCATGCGTTCTTGCGTTCATTGCGAACAAAGGAATCTGTCGGAACAGGCCCAGGGGCGGGATTTGCTTTGGGACGATCAGGCAACTGAAGTAGGAGAGCACCGCGCAGCACCTGCGCGTATGGGGCCCCGAGGGGATTAGATATGGCCAAGGAAAGTACTCAGCACAAACTCGATCGCGTCCGTTCACCGCGCGTGCACATTACCTATGACGTCGAGATCGGCGACGCTATCGAGATGAAGGAACTGCCCTTCGTCATGGGCGTTCTTGGAGATCTGACGGGACAGCCGGAGCAGCCGCTCGCGGCCCTTAAGGATCGCAAATTCGTAGAGATCAACCCCGACAACTTCGACACCGTGCTCAAGGGCATGCAGCCCCATCTGGCTTACTCCGTTGCCAACAAGCTGAGCGACGATCCGAATGCCGGACAGATCAGCGTCAACCTGAAGTTCGAAAGCCTCGACGATTTCTCGCCGGAAAACGTGGCCAAGCAGGTGGGGCCGCTCAAGGAATTGCTCGATCTGCGCACACGGCTCAGCGACCTGCGCGGGAGCCTGCAGGGCAACGACAAGCTGGACGAGGCGCTGTTCGAAGCGGTCTCCAATACGGAGACCCGCGAGAAGCTGAAGGCGGAGCTGGCTAAAGGCGGAGGTGCGGAATGAGCCCGAAGGAAGCAGCTGCGGCGGCAAGCGCAGCAACAACCACGCAGGAAGAAGCGGGACTTCTCGAACAAATCGTGGCGCAGGGGCGCTTCAACCGCGATGCGGCATCGCTCGAGCGCGGCCGCGACATGGTGAAGGAGTTCGTCAACCAGGTGCTCGAGGGTCACATGACCCTCACGCGCGACGCGGAAGCCTCTATCCAGGCGCGCATCGCGCAGATCGACCGGCTGATCTCACTGCAGTTGAATGAAGTGCTGCACTATCCGGCCTTCCAGAAGCTGGAAGGGACCTGGCGCGGGATCAAGTACCTGATCGACCAGTCGGAAACCAGCGACATGCTCAAGATCAAGGTGCTGAATGCCAGCAAGCGCGAAGTGCTCCGGGACCTGCAGCGGGCTCCGGAGTTCGACCAGAGCGCGCTGTTTAAAAAGGTATACGAAGAGGAGTTCGGCATCTTCGGCGGAGCGCCGTTTGCCGCGCTGGTGGGCGACTACGAATTCGGCCGCGGGCCGGAGGACATTGAGTGCCTGGAGCGCATCTCTCAGGTGGCTTCGGCGGCGCATGCGCCGTTTCTTTCGGCGGCCGGCTCCGAGTTGCTCAACCTTTCGAGCTACACGCAGCTGGGCGCGCCGCGCGACATCGGCAAGATCTTCGACTCGACCGAGTATGCGAAGTGGAAGAGCTTCCGGCAGTCCGACGACTCGCGCTATGTGGCGCTGACTCTTCCCCACATTCTCATGCGTCTCCCTTATGGGAAGGACACCAAGCAGATTGAGGACTTCGATTATGAAGAAGCGGTCGACGGCAGCGATCACTCCAAGTATCTGTGGGGCAATGCGGCCTTCGGCCTGGCGGCGCGGCTCACCAATTCGTTCGCCAAGTACGGGTGGTGCGCCTCGATCCGCGGCGTGGAGGGCGGCGGCCTGGTGGAGGGTCTGCCGGCGCATACCTTCCGCACCGACGAGGGTGATATCGCCCTGAAGTGTCCCACCGAGGTGGCCATCACCGACCGGCGCGAAAAAGAGCTGGCCGATCAGGGTCTGGTGCCGCTGGTGCACTGCAAGGGAACCGACTACGCGGCCTTCTTCAGCGTGCAGACGGCAAACAAGCCGAAGCTGTACGACAAGGACGCAGCCAATGCCAATGCCCGGCTCTCGGCGCAACTGCCTTACATCCTGGCTATGTCTCGATTTGCGCATTATTTGAAGGCCATGATGCGCGACAAGATCGGGAGCTTCATGACCCGTCAGGACTGCGAGAAGTTCCTGAACCAGTGGATCATGAACTATGTTTGCCTGGACGACAATGCCTCGCAGGCGGCTAAGGCGAAACTGCCCCTTCGGGAGGCGGCGATCCAGGTCAGCGAGATTCCAGGGAAACCCGGCGCATACCGCGCAGTTGCATTTCTGAAGCCGCATTTCCAACTCGACGAGCTTTCCGTATCGCTTCGTCTGGTGGCCGACCTGCCTGCATCGGCGCGGAAATAACGGAACGACTATCTTGCCGGCCATATCAATCACGGCAGACTGACAAGCATTGCGTCTGCCCATGGGGAGGGAATAGCAATGGCTGTTGATTATTTTCTGAAACTCGATGGGATTCAGGGAGAATCCGAGGACGAAAAGCACAAGAACGAAATTCAGATCATGAGCTGGAGTTGGGGCGCCGCCAACGTTTCCTCGGTAGCGGGCACAGGCGGATCGGGCGCGGGAAAGGTCGATTGTTCGGATGTCTCGATGATGCTCAATTTTGACAAATCGACGCCCAAGTTCTTCAAGTCGATTTGCAAGGGCGAGCACATTCCTACAGGGACGCTCTCAGCGCATAAGGCGGGAGCTGATAAGCCATATCTCAAGGTCGATTTCAAGGAGATCTTTGTCACCGGGCTGCAGATGTCGGCGGCGGGGGAAATTCCGGCCGTGAGCATCTCGTTCACGTACAACGAAATCAAGATGGATTATTCGGCGCAGGACGAGAAGGGCAACCTGGCGAGCACCGGACCGATCACCTTCAACACAAAGCAGAATAAGTTGTCGTAAGGCGGCCGCGTATGGACGCGCTGTCACTCTACCGGGCCGGCCAGCTGCAGGCGGCCATTGAAGCGCTTGGCGACGAGTTGAAGAAGCAGCCGCTCGATGCCAAGCGCCGTATTTTTCTGTTTGAGCTTTTGTGTTTTGCGGGAGAATTCGACCGCGCAGAAAAGCAATTGAGTGTGGTCTCCGACTCGAGCCCGCAAGCCTCGGCCGGGGCCATGCTCTACCGCTCTGCGCTGCACGCCGAGCGCGAGCGGCAGGATATGTTTACGCGCGGCGCGCTGCCGCAGGGGTCGGCTCATCCCTCGCCGGCAGGCGAATTGAACGGGGCAAGGTTTTCCGGGCTTTCTGACGCCGATCCGCGCATCGGCGCGCACCTTGAAGTATTTATTGCCGGCAGCTATACATGGATACCCTTTGCCTATATCGAAGCCATCGAAACCGAACCGCCCAAGCGCCTCCGCGACCTGCTCTGGCTGCCGGCGGTGCTGCACACCACCGCGGATTTCCGGCTGCAGGATCTCGGCGAGGTTCTTTTGCCGGTGATCGCGCCGCTCTCCTCAAAGAGCTCCGACGACGCGGTGCGGCTGGGCAGGACCACGGTCTGGAACGACGATCCCGAGTACGGACAGCTTCCCTCAGGCCAGAAACTGCTGCTGTTCGGAGACCAGGAGCAGCCGTTTCTGGAGATTCGGAAGCTGACTTTCGATCACGCCGGCGAGAGGGCTGAAAGTGCCACTGCGTGATGATCTGCTCAATCCGATTCCCGGCGACAATCCTTCAGGGATAAACCTGCGCTACGAGAAGGTCTACGACCAGATCAAGGAAGCGCGCAGCGAGGGTGAAGAATCGATTCTGGGGACTCTCTCTGCGCCCAAGCGCGCTGATTATCCGCTGGTCATAAAGCTCGCCGGCGAAGCGCTCGCCAACAAGAGCAAAGACCTGCAACTGGCCGCATGGCTCACCGAAGCCCACGCAAAAAAAGAGGGAAACGGGCTGATCCAGCCCTGCCTGAAGCTGCTCTACGATCTGCAGGAACAGTTCTGGGACACGGTCTATCCCGAGATCGAGGATGGCGATGCCGGCATGCGCGCCGCTCCTGTCGAGTGGTCGGCGAACCGGCTTGCCGCCATCCTGCGTGAAGCACCCATTACCCGCGATGGACTGAACTACTACCAGTACAAGGATTCGCGGGCCATCGGCTTCGAGGCCGACGCCGAGTCCAATGACGCCAAGCGTGAAGCGCGGGCACAGGCCATCGCCGACGGCAAGGTTACGGGAGAGGATTTTGATAAGTCATTCACCGCCACGCCCAAGTCCTGGTACGTGCAGATGGAAGCAGCCTTGCGAAGCTCATTGGAAACCCTGGATGAGCTTCAGGTTTTCTGCGAAGGCAAATACGGTGACGACGGCCCGGCATTTGGAAGACTGCACACCGCGCTTGAAGAGGTGGGGAACGTAGTCACCAACCTGCTCAATGAAAAACGCAAGACCGAGCCTGATGCAGCTTCTGCGGAGGAAGAAGCCGAGGCAACGGAGCCCGCCGAGGAAGCGGCCGCGGAAGGCGAAGCCGCTGCGGAAGCCGGCTCTGGCGCAGCAAGGACGCGAGGGGGCAAGACGCAAACCCTCGAGCCGGTGGACAAGGACGATGCCTTTGCGCGCATCCAGGCTTGCGCGAAATTCCTGCAGAGCGACAGCCCCGCGAGCCCCATCGCTTACATGCTGCTGGCCGCTCTGCGTTTTGCGGAGACGCTGGAGACGGGCAACTCGCCGGCATGGGATTTTCTCGCTCCGCCGCCCACGGAAAAGCGGCAGAACCTGAAACGGCTGGCGGCTGAGTCGAATTGGTCGGAGTTGCTTGCCGAAGCCATCGCCGCCGCCGGCGAGCCCTGCGGCCGCGGCTGGCTCGACGTGCAGCGTTATATATGGAGGGCGAGTTACGAGAACAGCTATACGGCGATTACGGCTGCCGTGATCGCTATGGTGCGGGCATTGCTCAAGGAAGTACCGGAGATCCCTTCCTGGACGATGAGCGACGATACGCCCACGGCGAATCCGGAGACGCAGAAGTGGCTTGAGGAGATGGTGATTCCCAAGCCGCCGGAGCCGGTGTTGGTGGAGGCGCAGCCTGAGCCGGAGCCGGTGGCCTTTGCCGCGCCGCCGAGCGAAGGCGAAACCGCTCCGCCCGACGTTCTGGACACGGCGCGGGAGCTGATGGCGCGCGGGCACCTGCCGCAGGCGCTGCAATTGCTGATGCGCGATGCGGCCCAGCAACCCAGCGGACGCGCGCGCTTCCTGCGCCGGCTGCAGATGGCGCAGCTTTGCGTGGGCGCCGGGCAGGGCAAGGTGGCGTATCCCGTGCTCGAGGAACTGGTGAAGGAGATCGACCAAAGGCAGCTTGAAGAATGGGAGGCCACGGATATGATCGCGCCCCCGCTCGCGCTGCTGCTCAAGTGTCTGGATGGAGCGGAGAATGGCAACCTGCGGGAGACGGTGTTTGCGCGCTTGTGCCGCATCGATCCCATTGCCGCCATGGATGCTACGCGGTGAGATGAAAGGAGCTGTTGAGGATTGGCGCGCTCGACCACAGAAATGCTGGTGACCCAATCGATTCTCGACCGCCTGACGGAGGTGGAGGATTGGCCCGCGACCCGCTCCCAGTCGACGCGGTTTTTCCGCGACGGGCTCAAGCGTGACCTGGAATGGCTTTTGAATACGCGCCAGCCGCCTCTGGAAGAGATCGCTGCAAAGCCAGCGGCCAAGGCCTCGGTCATCAACTACGGATTGCCGGATATCAGCGCGCTGGGATTGAACAGCTCCTCTGACCAGCGGGCGCTGCGCATTGCCATTGAAACCTGCTTGCGCAATTTCGAACCCCGGCTGATGGATATACGCGTAACCCTGGAGAGCTCTGACACCACGGACCGGCGCCTGCGTTTTCATATCGAAGGGAACATGAAGCTCGACCCGGCGCCGGAGGAAATAGCTTTCGACACGGTGCTCGAGCTCACCAGCGGCGAATATAAAGTGAAGTGATCGATGCGCGAAGAACTGCTGGAATATTACGAGCGCGAACTGGGTTACCTTCGCCAGCTGGGGGGCAAGTTCGCGGAAAAATATCCGCGCGTGGCCAGCCGTCTGTTGCTGGAGCCTGACCGCTGCGACGACCCGCATGTGGAGCGGCTGCTCGAGGGCTTTGCCTTCATGGCGGCGCGCATTCACCTGCGCGTGGACGACGATTTTCCCGAGGTTACATCCGCCTTGCTGGGCATCGTTGCGCCGCATTATCTGCGGCCCATTCCCTCGATGACGGTAGTGGAGTGCCAAGTGGATCCCGAACAGGGAAAGCAGACCGCGGGACAGGTGATGCCGGCAGGAACCTCGCTGGCAACCAAGCGGCTGGTCGACGGGCAGCCTTGCCGCTTTTGCACCGCTTACGCGGTGGAGCTGTGGCCGTTTACAGTGAGCGAGTGCGAGTGGAGGCAGCCGGAGCGGCTCGCCGACCCGGTGCGCATTCCCGGCGCCACCGGCGTACTGCGGATGCGGCTCAAATGCTCGCGGGATGTGGACTTCAACCAGATCAGCCCGCGCCGGCTTGTGATGCATCTTACCGGCGAAGTCAACGTGGTGCACACCCTCTACGAGTTGCTTTGCCGCAACTGCGTGTCCATCCTGGTGCGCAACCCCCAGCAGCGCGGCAGTAAGACGGTGAGCATTTCCACGGCGCGGCTGCGCGCCATGGGCTTTGAGGAAAACGAGTCGCTGCTGCCTTACCCCAAGCGGTCATTCGACGGCTACCGGCTGCTGCAGGAGTACTTCACTTTCGCGGAAAAATTCCTCTTCTTCGAGCTGAGCGGATTGGAAGCGATTGCCGAAGCCGGATGCGCGGAGCAGGCGGAGATCCTCTTTGGTTTTTCGCGCTTCGAGCGGCCGGAGCGCAGCCAGGACTTGGAAACCGGAGTTTCGGCGCGCACACTGCGGCTGGGCTGCACCCCGATCGTGAATCTTTACTCCCAGGTCGCGGAGCCCATCCTGGTGACGCACACCAAGCATGAATATCCGGTAATTGCGTCGGTGCGGCGGCAGGAGACGCAGGAGATTCACTCCATTGACGAGGTGATGGCGTCGAGCACGAGCCGGCGCGAGAGCGTTAAACTCGAGCCGCTCTACTCCTATCGCTTTCAGGCCAGAAAGGAGAACACGCGCGTTTTCTGGAACGCGGTCCGGCGCAGAAACGAGTTGGGCGAGCGCGAGCCTTCTACCATGCATCTTTCGCTGGCAGATGTCGACGGCGTGCTGGCCGAACCCAACGCCGAGGTGCTGACGGTGCGTTGCTCCTGCTCGGATTTCGATCTTCCCTCGCGCCTGCCCTTCGGCCTGGAAGACGGGGACTTCGCGGCCGAGGACTTTCCCGCGATTAAACTGATCACGGCGCTGCGCAGGCCCACGCCCAGCTACGATCCCCCGCGGGTGAAGAGCCAGTTGTGGAGGCTGGTCTCGCAGCTTTCGCTGAATTATCTTTCCATTTCGGAGGAAGGGGTCGCCTCACTGCAGGAGATTCTTCGCCTGCACAATTTCACCGATTCGTCGTATCTCGAAAACCAGATCGGCGGAATCGTGAGAATGAGCTCGAGCCCGCACTTTGCCATCATGCAGTCGGTGTATGGCAATCTGCCGGCGCGGGGCACGCGCGTGGAAATGGAACTGGACGAGCGGCAGTTCGTGGGCGGAGGCGTGTACCTGTTTGCCAATGTGCTTGACCGCTTTCTGGGCTGCTACACCTCGATCAACAGCTTTTGCCAACTGGCGGCGCGCACCAGCCAGAGAAAGGAGCCGCTGGGCGAATGGCCACCGAAGGCGGGATACAAGCCCCTGATCTGAAACCGGATCTGAAGTCCGATCAAAAGTCCGATCAGAAGCCCGGTCAGAAAATCGATCCGCGGTTCGAGCCGGTGCGTGCGCTGCTGGAGCAGGAGCCCTACTGCTTTCAGTTCTTCCAGGCCGTGCGCCTGCTCGAGCGCCTTTATCCGGAGCGGAATCCGGTGGGGCTTTTCGTGTCGCCGCAAACCGAGGTGGTGCAATTTTCCTCCGTGCCCACGCTTGCGTTTCCCGCAAGCGAAATTCAGGATCTGCAGCCGGGCAAGAGCTCCCCCGCCAAGCTGTTTGTCAATTTCATGGGCTTGAGCGCCGCCGTGGGCGTGCTTCCGCACGCCTACACCGAATTTCTGCTGGAGCGGGCCAAGGCCAAAGACCGCGGCCCCGGCGATTTCTTCGACATATTCAACCATCGCATCATTTCTCTTTTTTACCGCGGCTGGCAGAAATACCGGTTCTATGTGGCTTTCGAGCGGAGCGGCGCGAGCGACGACCTGATCAGCAATCGGTTGCTCGATTTTGTCGGCCTGGGCACCAACGCGCTTACGCGGCGCATGGAAATCGATGACGAGGCCTGCCTTTACTATGCAGGTCTGCTCTCGGCGCGGCGTCCCACCGCGCAGGGACTGAAGCAACTGATCGAAGATTACTTCGAAGTGCCGGTTTCCCTGGAACAGTTTACCGGGACGTGGCGCCGTCTGCCGCCGCAGAATCGCACCTTCCTGCGCGATACCGGGGCTTTTTGCGAGCAGCTCGGCATGGGCACGATCGTGGGCGACGAAGCCTTCGACTATCACGGAGCCGTCACCTTGCGCATCGGACCATTGAGCTTTGAGCGCTACCGGGAGTTCCTGCCCGGCGAGCGCGCCAACATGGAGCTGCGCGCCTGGCTGCGGCTCTACACCAACCGTGAATTTGACTACGTGATCCAGCTGGTGCTGGAGCGCGAGGAGGTGCCGCGCATGAACCTGGGCGCGGAGGGAATCGCGGCGTCGCGCCTGGGACTGGTGAGCTGGGTCAAGAATCGGCCGCTCGCGCGCGATCCCGATGAAGCAACCTACCGTTTAACCTGAACTGGACGATATTTGTTGAGCCAATGATTGACCCTGGAGAAGAAGAAGAATGAGCCTGAATCTGAAATCGCTGATCGGCAAATTGAACGATGCCACGCGCAGCGCGCTGGAAGCTGCGGCCGGCTTGTGTGTGTCGCGCACCCATTACGACATTGAAGTGGAGCACTTCCTTCTCAAAGCCATCGACAGTTCCGATAACGACGTTGCCTTCATCCTGCGCCAGTACGGCGTCGACCGCTCGCGGCTGACCACCGAGCTGCAGCGCAGCCTGGACCGGCTGAAGACCGGCAACGCGCGCAGTCCCGCATTCAGCCCGCAACTGGTAAAGATGCTGACGGAAGCCTGGACGATCGCCACCATCGAATATGACGCGGGGCAGATTCGCACCGGCTTTGCGCTGCTGGCGCTGATTTCAGACAACGAACTGGCGCGGTTGATCCGCGACGTGAGCAAGGAAATTCAGC
Source organism: Acidobacteriaceae bacterium (assembly GCA_030041045.1). GTDB lineage: Bacteria > Acidobacteriota > Terriglobia > Terriglobales > Acidobacteriaceae > Telmatobacter. Next base: position 12,208 of record JASHOQ010000020.1, on the reverse strand, counting down.
TCATTCCGCCCGAGGCGCTGCGCAAGGATTTCTACGCGGTCACGGAAAAGTCGCGCGAGACCGCATCGGCGCTTTCGACTGGAGGACCCGGTGCGCCCGCCGAGGCGGGAGCTCCGGGCCGGGCGCCCGGCGGCAAGACGCCGCACCTTGACCAGTACACAGAGAACCTGACGGCCAAGGCCAAGGCAGGGAAGATCGATCCCGTGCTCGGCCGCGACCAGGAAATTCGCCAGGTGGTCGACATCCTCATGCGCCGCCGGCAGAACAATCCCATCCTCACCGGCGAAGCGGGCGTGGGCAAGACGGCCGTCGTGGAGGGGTTTGCGCTGCGTCTGGCGAGCGGCGACGTGCCGCCTGCGCTCCGGCCGGTGCAACTGCACAGCCTCGATCTGGCGCTGCTCCAGGCCGGCGCGGGCGTGAAAGGCGAGTTCGAAAACCGGCTCAAGGGATTGATCGAAGAGGTCAAGTCTTCCCCGCATCCCATCATTCTTTTCATCGATGAAGCGCACACCATGATCGGCGCGGGCGGGCAAGCGGGACAGAACGACGCCGCCAACCTGCTCAAGCCGGCGCTGGCGCGCGGCGAACTGCGCACCATCGCCGCCACCACGTGGTCCGAGTACAAAAAGTATTTCGAGAAAGACGCGGCGCTGGCGCGGCGCTTCCAGGTGGTAAAGGTGGAGGAACCCTCGGAAGTGCAGTGCGACACCATGCTGCGCGGCATCGTGGCTGCGCTCGAGAAACACCACAACCTGCGCGTCCTCGACCAGGCGGTTACCTCCACGGTGCGGCTCTCGCATCGTTATCTTGCCGGCCGACAGTTGCCGGACAAGGCAGTGAGTGTGCTCGATACCGCCTGCGCGCGGCTCTCGCTGGGACAGAACACCATTCCTCCACCCATCGAGGACGCCACCCGGCGCATCGACGACCTGAAGGTGCAGAAGCAGATTCTCGAGCGCGAGACGACCGTGGGCGAGGATCACGCCGAGCGCCTGGCCGCCATCGAGTCGAGCCTTGCCGCGGAAGAAGCGTCGCTCCAAAAGCTGAGGACGCAATGGGAGCAGGAGGTGGATCTGGTCAAGCAGATTCGCGCCATGCGCGAGGCGCTCGAGAGCGGGACGGAAACCGTGAAGCAGGAGGACGAGAGCAAGCCGGAGCTGAAGGCCACGCTGGGCGGACTGAAGGCGCTGGAGGAGCGGCTCACGCAGGTTCAGGGCGAAAATCCTCTCATTCACGTGTGCGTGGACGAGCGCATCGTAGGTGAAGTAATCTCGGCCTGGACGGGCATTCCGCTGGGCAAGATGGTGAAGGACGAAATTGCCGCGGTGCTCGATCTCGACGGCCACCTGCGCAAGCGCGTCATCGGGCAGGACCACGCGCTGGCCGCCATTGCGCAACGCATCATCACGTCGCGCGCGCGGCTCGACGATCCCGGCAAGCCGGTCGGCGTCTTCATGCTCGTCGGCCCCAGCGGCGTGGGAAAAACCGAGACGGCGCTGGCGCTTGCCGACCTGCTTTACGGCGGCGAGAGAAACCTGATCACCATCAACATGTCGGAGTTTCAGGAGGCACACACCGTATCCACGCTCAAGGGCTCGCCCCCGGGATATGTGGGCTATGGCGAAGGTGGCGTGCTGACGGAAGCGGTGCGGCGCCGGCCGTACTCGGTGGTGCTGCTCGATGAAGTGGAAAAGGCGCACCCCGATGTCCTCGAACTCTTCTACCAGGTCTTTGACAAGGGCAACCTCGAAGATGGCGAAGGCCGCTCGATCGACTTCAAAAACACCATCATCATTCTCACCACCAACGCCGCCACTGACACCGTAGCCAAGCTGACCGCGGACAAAGAGACCATGCCCAACGCCGAAGGCCTGGTGACGGCAATCAAGCCGGAGCTGAACAAGATCTTCAAGCCTGCATTTTTAGGGCGCATGATGATCATTCCCTACTTCCCGGTGCGCGACGAGGCTCTCAAAAAGATCATTCAACTGAAAATCGGAAAAATTCAGCGCCGCATCCAGGAGAATCACAGGATCGCCATGGTTTTGGACGACGCGGTGATCGAAGAGGTGGCCAAGCGCTGCACGGAAGTGGAGAGCGGCGCGCGCAACGTGGACAATATTCTTTCCAACACCATGCTTCCCGAGATCTCGCGCCAGGTGCTTTCACGCATGGCCGAGGAGGCGCCCATGGAGCGCGTGCAGATAGGCGTGGGAGGGGAAAACAATTTTACTTACCAGTGGTAGTGGAACCAGAACAGTTCGATGAGTTTCCCGCTGCGCGGTAGCGCGCGGCGGGATGCCCGGAAACGGAAAGCACAACGATATGGGCGCGTTTTCACAAACCAACCGGCTTTTGAACTTCACCAGTCCGCTGGGATCGGACGTGCTGCTTCCAGAGAGCCTCTCCGGCGTCGAAGGCGTCTCGGAACTGTTCGATTATCATCTGGAACTGCTTGCGGAAATCGACACGGCCATCGATCCAACCAAGATTGTCGGGCAAAAAGTGTGCGTGAGCATTTCGGCGGACGACAAGAATACGATGCGCTATATCAACGGCATCGTGGCCAGCTTCGAGATGACCGGGGGCGACCCGGAATTCAACACTTACCGCGCACGCGTCGTCCCCAACCTGTGGACGCTGACGCTCAACGAGAACACGCGCGTGTTTCAGGACAAGACGGTTGTAGATGTGATCAAAGCCGTACTGAGCCCGTACCAAATCAGCCCCTCGGACCAGACCAGCGCCACCTACACGCCCATGGAGTACTGCACGCAGTACCGCGAGACCGATTTTGCCTTCATCTCGCGGCTGATGGAGCAGCACGGAATCATCTACTTTTTCAGCCACACGCAGGACGACCACACCTTCACCCTGCAGGACGTTTCCAGCAAGCTGAGCGATTGCGCCATCCAGAGCGCATTTCGCTATGCGCCTGAGCAAAGCACACGGGAAGGCTTCTACGATTTTGTGATCCGCGACTTTATCTCGCGCTCGACCCTGGTAACGGGCAAGTACACGGCCTGGGACTACAGCTTCATTCGCGACAAAGCGGTGCTGACGTCGCCCTCAGAGGTCACGAAAGGGCCGCTGGGGTCGAACAGCAACGAGCGATACGACTATGCCGATAGCGCGGCCGCGTATCTCAAGAAGGAAGACTCCGATTCGAAGATCAACGATCTGACGGAGTTCTTCGCCACCATCCGGCGCGACTGCGGCGATGCCGAGACGCTGGTGGTGGAGGGCGCATCGAACGCGATCTCGATGCAGACGGGTTACACCTTCACTCTCAAGGAACATCCGCAGGATGCGGTGAATACCAAGTACCTGCTCACGCATATCGAGCATGATGTGCAGCAATTGCCCTCCTACCGCTCGCGGACCACGGAGGCGCCGCAACCGTATTCCAATCGATTCCGCGCCGTTCCCAGCTCGATCACTTATCGCTCTCCCATCAAGACCGTGAAGCCGGTGGTGAGCGGCATGCACACCGGGTTCGTGGTGGTGCAGCAAGGCGAAGATTCATACATGGATAAGTACGGGCGGGTGAACGTGCAGTTCTGGTGGGACCGTCTGCGCAAACCGAATACGCCGGACAACACGCTGTTGCGCGTGGCGCAATCGTGGGCGGGTAAGGGTTGGGGCACATATTGCTGGCCCCGCATCGGCGATGAGGTTCTCATCGGCTTCATCGAGGGCGACCCCGATCAGCCCATCGTGGTGGGCTCGGTTTACAACGGCGTTAACATGCCCAAGTACGATCCCGCCGGGCAGTACACGCTCTCCGGAATCCTCACGCGCAGCTCCAAGGGCGGCGGCGCGGCCAACGCCAACGAGCTTCGCTTCGAAGATCTGGCCGGCAGCGAACAGATCTTCATGAACGCAGAGAAGGACTACGACCTGCACGTGGAGCACGACTGGCACACGATGGTGGGCAACGAACAGCACATCACCATCACGTCCAATCGATTCGACCAGGTGGGCGGGGACTCTCATCTTCAAATCACGGGCAAGCATCTGGAACAGATCAACGGCGAAGAAGACCTCAACGTGCAGGGCAATCAGATTGTCCAGATCGGCGGCGATCGCAGCCACGCCGTCAGCGGCAACATCAAGGAAAGCGTGGGCGGAAACTACGGCATGAACGTGAGCGGGAATCTGGTGCAACAGATCGGCTCGAACCATTCCCTCATGGCGGGGCAGAATCAGAATGTTGAGGCGGGGCAGAACTCGAACATCACTGCAGGACAAACGATCAACCTGATGGGCGGGATGAGCGTAAACATTACCGGCGGATCGACAGGGGTCAGCATTGTCGGTCCCGGCGGCTTCATCTCCATCACCGACGCAGGCATTGCCATCATGGGCACCATGGTCATGATCAACAGTGGCGGCGCTCCCACGCCTGCCAATCCTGCCCAAACCCAAACCCCCGATTCGCCGGCCAGTCCGACGGCGCCCACCGCGCCCACATTCCCCGGCGATACGCCGTATTCGAAGCCGTCGGGAAGTTAAGAGGAAAGAGCGAACTATGGGAATGCCCGCAGCCACCATCACCAGCATGACCGCGCACGGAGGCGTGGTCATGGTCGGTTTCCCGCAGGTGCTCATCAATTTCATGCCTGCCTCGCGCATCGGCGACATGCATGTATGTCCCATGGTGACCGGCGTTGTGCCCCATGTCGGCGGCCCTTTCATTCTGGGTTCGACGACGGTGATCGTGGGCATGATGCCGCAGTCGCGCGTGACCGACATGCTCGTCTGCGTGGGCCCTCCGGACACTTGCGTGATGGGCGCGGAGACGGTTCTGGTGGGGATGGCCGGCGGGGGTGGCGCGGGCGGCGCCGTGACCGGCATCTCGGCCATGGGCGCTTCCGTACCCACGCAGCCGCCGGCCACTTCCACTTCGCCGCAGGCCACAGCGGAGTTGCAGCAGGACGGCACCATCAAAACCTCCGCGCCTGCCGGCAGCGGTCTGCCTCCCATTCCGCTTTCTTCGCCGGGTTTTCCCACGCTGCCCGCGACGGAGACGCCGAGCTTTCAGTCGGCGCAGCCGGTGAACGTGCCGCCGGGCACTACGCTTTACCGCGTAATCAGCGATCCGGCGAATGCCGCCGGCGGCTATTGGACCCCTGACCCTCCTGCGAGCGAAGACGCGTGGCGCCAGAGCTGCGCGGTGGGCAGCTGGAACAGCGATGGTTTGATGGCGATTGCGCAGGTGGGGCAGCAGGGATTGAAGGCGTGGATGGGTGCAGCGTCGCCGCAGGGCAGCCTGCCCGGCGGAGGTACGCAGCTGTGGGTACCACCGGGAACGCTGCAGCCGGGAATGATTGCGCAGTCACCCTGGAGCGGGCCGGCCCAGCAGGCGCAGCAGGCCGCGCAACAGGCCATGCAGGGAGCCCAGCAGGCTGCCAACCAGGCGCAGCAGGCCGCTGCGCAGGCCGAGCAGCAGGCGCAACAGGCTGCGCAGGACGCCGCGCAGGGAGCGCAGCAAGCGGCGCAACAAGCCGCGCAACAGGCCCAGCAGGCTGCCGGCCAGGCGCAACAGGCCGCGCAACAAGCGCAGCAACAGGCGCAACAGGCAGCCCAGCAGGCGCAACAGGCCGGCGCACAGGCACAGCAAACCGCCCAGCAGGCGCAACAGCAGGCACAACAAGCGGCTCAACAGGCGCAACAAGCGGCGACGCAAGCCCAGCAGGCAGCGCAGCAGGCGCAACAGTCTGCGCAGCAGGCAGAACAGTCGGCGCAACAGGCCGGCCAGCAGGCCCAGCAGCAAGGGAAGCAGGCAACGCAGGGCCTGCCGAAGGGATTATGACCGCAACCAGCTCACTACCGGCCGTCCCGCAGTTTCTTGCTGAGCGTTTCGCCAAGTCCTTTGGCGCGTTTGTTGAGGCGGTGCGGGAGGCAATCACCACCAATGTGCTGGATCCGGCGCTGGCCAACACGCCTGCTTTTCTGGCCTGGCAAACCAGGGCGCTTCCGCTGCTCGAAAAGGAAAATGCGTCGATTCAAAATGCGATGGCCCTGTTTCTTGTGGGAGAGACGAACACGATTGTCAAACTGGCGGCGGAAAACCGCGCGCTGGGAAGAAAGCTGGACGGATTCGACCTGAATTTTGCCGGCGCGGACTGCGCCCGGAAGCTCAATCAACTGGAGACAGCCATTGCAGTGGCCGCTTATCAACTTTGTGCGGCCGCGGGAATTCCGTGAACTTCAGGGAACGCCGTCGCGGACAGGCAGCCAAATGCCGCCGGCGCCCCTCCAACCTGTTGAGATGAGTATTGCCCCGGAGCTCGGAAAGGATGGTTGCGTCGCATCGCATATGAGCGCCAACCCCGGACAATTCGCAGGCCCATCTTCGGCAGCCCGCATCGGCCGTTGGATTATTCCCGCAATTCCCTTCGGCTGGACGTGGATTCCGGATTTCGGCATTCAGAAGCGGGAGGAGGGCGTTGTTCCGAGCAACGTTTATCTGCGCGAGGACCAATTGCTGGCAGGCAATCAACTGGAGCTCTACATCCAGGCGCAGATCACCATCATGAAGAGAACCTTTCTCGATCCGGTGATCGCCGGCCCCGCGCCGCTGACCTTTCCCGGTGCGGCGGAAGCTGCCCTGCTCATGCTCAAGCACAAATCCATGCACCAGGTCACGGTATTTCAGGTGCAGCACTATATCCGCAGCGGAAACTGGATCGGCATCGCCACGCTCACCACGCTCGAGTCCGAATTGCTCAAGGTGCGCGCCGACTTCGATCAGTTCATGAAGCTTTTGCGCATCGAGCCGGGGACAAGCCCGTAATCCCACAAATGTGCAGGGATTGTCACAAGGAGCGGTTGCAGAGGGCTGCGATGGCGGGTTGGTGTCATTACATTCGTACCGTCACCGGAGAGTAGCCGGGACGTATGCGCAGTTTCGCACAAAAGTGCCATTCAATGCGCGCCTTGATATGGCCTATCTTGGACGATAAGAATATTTAGAGGATCGCCGTGAAGCCCAGAGTGATCGCGCGGTTGTTGGACGAATCGGACAAGCCCTACGATTTCTTCATCGGTGAGGCATCCGAGTGCCCGCCGATACCGAGGGTCGGCGAGCGCGTGCTTTATCGCTCGGGCATCGGCGAGGTCACTGAAGTTCTTTACGTCTACGAAGACATTCCCGTCTCCGACAGCTACAGAATCGCCGTGCGCCTGAAGCTCGTCGCATAAAGCAAAACCAGGGATGCCGTGTCCCGAAGCCGTAACCCTCAAGTCGACGCGACCTCAAGGAGCGGCGACCAAGAAAAGAACTTTCACGGACACATCAGCATATATTAAACCTGGTTTTGCCGTAGCCCGGGCCATCCTTTGCCTTCGCGCCGGATTCACTCGAACAGAGCCTCATCCGGTCCGAACCATTCCTGTGAATCTTGAGAATCCCTCAAAGATTCCCCGCGAAAAGTTCGAGGTTGCGGCTACTTGTCGCGTACAGCGCGCAACGAATCTGGCCTTACCGCCCCGGGCGCATCTTCCGGGATTCCCATTTCCGGTTTGCCGGCCTCGGCGAGAGCGCAGTAGAATGAAAAGACCAGCGCGTCGGGGAGTGGCTCAGCCTGGTAGAGCACCTGGTTCGGGACCAGGGGGTCGGAGGTTCAAATCCTCTCTCCCCGACCATTAAAATCAACAAGATACGACCTCTTTGAATTAACCCAAAATCCCACTCTAGCCGATTTTGTAGACGCTTGCGTACTTGGCGTTACTTCCTTGTCGTTTCGACAAGAAATAGAGCGATGCTGTCCGCGAGATTTACGTCGAGTTACTGCCCTTGGAGTCCAGGTGTTGAAGACGCTGATTCGAGCACCGCAGGAGAATGCAAACTGCGAGCGCTTGGTCGGTACGATGCGAGGGGAATGCGTGGATTTTATGATTCCCCTCTGCGAACTTCACCTGCGCAGGATTCTTCGCAAAAGGGTCTCGCATTGCAACCGCCGTGACTCGCACTCCCGGTTGGGGCCGGGAATTTCACATTCGAGATCGGAACGTCCGCACAGGACTCGTCGCCGTTGCTTTGAAAATGGGGGCGAGTGGTTTCAACGCCCGTCTTGGGCAGACTTCATCACCAATACACACTCGAACGAAGCGCCGCATAGTTGCAGATCCAATTCTTGCGGAGGGCGCCCGCGGAATATCTTACCGGCCTCAAAGAAGATCCGAATTCTTGCGAGCCACATCATAGTTGCGATCTGATTAATCCGGATGACGGGGACTTGCGTAGAGTTCGCGGATGCCCAAGAATATCTGAAATATCTCAGAATGTGTCTACAATTATTTCGATGTAATTTATAAACTGCAGATTATAAATGGATTAAAGCGATGATCGCTTTTGCAATTGACATCAAAACCATATAGTGATATTTCAGTATTGATTTTTTCTAAATACGCCCAAGGAGGCTCAAGTTGAGAAGAAGTAGACGCATTCCGTGGCTCCTGTTCCCGTTATTGCTGGCGACGAGTTCGTGCGCTTTTGCGACGCCAACCATCTCGGTTTCACCAACCAGTATCGAAGCTAGCATGCCTGGAGGGCCGTGCAGCGGCAATCCAGCCAACCAGACAATCACCATCACCAACTCCGGGACGGGCACGCTGTCGTCTCCTGGATCCTATGCGACGGTGACCCTCAACGAGGGAAGCGGCTGGCTGGATGTGCCGATCAGCGGCAGCGGTAACAGCTATACGGCGACCGTTATATTCCAAAATCTCTGCACCGGCATCTCTGACGGGACTTACACCGCCACGATTTCAATCTCCAGTTCGGGCGCGACCAACACTCCGGTGAGCATTCCTGTCACGCTGATCGTTGGGACGCCCAGCGCGCCGTCCATCTCGCTTTCTCCTTCCAGCCTCAGCTTTAACGCAACAGCAGGAGGCTCGAATCCGGCTGCTCAAAGCGTCACCGTGAGCAACGGTGGCGGCGGCACTATGGCGTCCCCGACAACCACGATCACTTACGGCAGCGGAAGCGGGTGGCTGTCAACGACTGTAACGGGCAGTTCGGCCCCCTTTTCCATTTCCAATAACGTGACTACCGGAAGCCTCGCTGCCGGGACATACACCGCCACGGTGAGTGTCGCCAGTTCGGGGGCGAGCAACACGCCTGTGAGCTATCCGGTCACATTCACTGTGGCTTCGTCGAGCACGCCCACCATCTCGCTTTCACAAAGCAGTGTGAGCGCCAGCATGGCAGTGAACGGCAACGATCCGGCTAACCAGATTGTCACCATCAGCAACTCCGGCGGCGGCACGCTGGCGTACCCGGGAGAATATCCCACCATCACCTACAACCAGGGAACCGGCTGGCTGAATGCGCCGATTACAGGGAGCTCGGCCCCCTATACAGAGACCTACGAATTCCAAAACACCTATGGAATGGCTGCCGGGACCTACACCGCCACGGTTCAAATTGCCAGCTCGGGCGCAAGCAACTCTCCGGTGACTGTTCCCGTCACGCTGACCATTGGGACGTCGAGTTCACCTGTCATCTCGCTCTCTCCCTCCAGCCTCAGCTTTAACGCAACAACAGGCGGCTCGAATCCCGCTGCTCAAACCGTCACCGTGAGCAACGGCGACGGCGGCACGCTGGCGTCCCCGACAACCTCGATCAATTACGGCAGCGGAAGTGGCTGGCTCGCAGTGACAGAGTCAGGCAGCAGCCCCGGTCCCTATACGTTGTCCAACCAGGTGACGACTGGAAGCCTCGCTGCCGGGACGTACACCGCCACGGTGAGTGTCGCCAGTTCGGGGGCGAGCAACACGCCTGCGAGCTATACGGTCACGTTCACAGTGGCTGCGTCGGGTACGGTATGCGAGCTTACCTCTCCTTCACAGGATACTGATAGCTGCGGACCGTACACCTACTCGCTGAACACCGAAAGCAACGGCAGCAACACCTACGTAGGGATGGACTACTGGAATCCACAGTCCGGAGACAACCAGGAGCAATACGTAACCAACCCGGGGAACTGGTACGTGACGTTCAACGCACCCGCAGACGGTGAGTCCGTGTTGACTTTCCCCAACTCCGAACAGCTCTACAACTCAGAGACGCTGGACAGCTTCTCCGCGCTTTACTCCTCATTTTCAATAACCGTCCCCACGAACTCCGGTACCGCCACCGATATCGGCTTCGACAACTGGTTTAACAACTGGGGCAACGAGGTGATGATCCAGAACTACATGGTGAATCGCGACGGGCAGTGCGGCCCGGTGCTGACAACCCAAACCTTCGGCGGCACGAACGGTGTCCCGGTAAACACATGGGTTCTGTGCCAATATGGCTCGGAACTCATCTGGCAGATCCAGCAACCGAGCGGCAATCCGGGAGTTTTCGGATTTACCTCGGGGAGCGTGGACATTCTTGCTATGAACAAGTGGCTGGAAAACAACGTAGACCCGAATACCGGCTCTACCTACCTGCCGGCGGGTTCCACGATAACCGTGATCAGCTATGGCTTTGAACTTTGTGCCACGAACGGAGTGAACGAGGACTTTTCGGTTAACAGTTGGTCTGTTACCAATAATTGACCTTAGGAGGGCGAAGAAGTGAATCGCTGCTTCTCCGCTCTCCCTGCGATTTTGACAAGCTGATCTGACTTTGGTTCATCTTGGAGGCTTTCGGGGGAAGGGGTGGTCCTGAATCTCTTCCCCTGTTTAATTGGAAGCGGCGGCGCCTATAACCTCATATTCGGCTGTATAGCTTCAAGAGCACTACTGACTTCGAAGAGAGAATCGAATCTACAATGCAGAGATGGTAAACGGCCGACCGTGTTTCAATGTTTAACTGGTTCGACCGAGAGAGCACGTCGCCTATGGAAAGATCGCCGCTGAGGATTTCATCGCGAATCTGCTGGTAGTCGCGACTGGAGAGCGACTGCCCGTTCCCATTTAGCCGGCTTGAGGTGCGCCCGCCTTTGCACAACTCAGATCTGGTGCTCACGTGCACCGTTCCGCACCTCTATGAATCGGATGATAAAAAAGACATTCCAACTCAAATTCCTCAAATGAAAACACCAAGCCCTGATATTCCATCACTCAATCCGAATTCTGACATATCATGTGCGGCGCGCCGTTGATCAAAGGCTTGCGCAACTCCTAGCCATGCGTTTTGCTTAGCGATTCTAAGCACGGCTTCTGCCGCGCTGATCTTGAAGGAAGCTCCGAATTCGATACAACAGACCTTGCTCAAGAGTGTCCCTTGTAACGCCCATCTATCAATGCGGGGGCTCTGAGCCCAAAGACAGGAAGAAAAATCAAGCCACTCCCGATGCTCTCGCTGTCTCGGCACGGAGGTCATGCCCGTTAAGCAACGAACTCAATACCGCGGGTGATTGTCGAAGCTGAGCCAAGTCAAAGAGATCGTTTGGTAAGTGACATATCTGTGTTTAACATCGAGACGTTTAGGAATTAGTTCTCTATCTAATTGACTATATACAATATACAGAGCATATAAAATGATTGACAGCGTAAGTTTGTAAATGATATGTCAGTATCGATTCGAGCTCTAAGACTTGAAACTCTGTCTTTCGAGAGCTTCATTTTGAAACTTCGAAGCCGTTAGGAGGTTTGTTGTGAGGAGTTCACGTATTGTCTCGATCCTGCTCCCGTTGTCGCTTCTGGCGTCAACCTCGTGCGCTTTTGGTTCGCCGACCATCACGCTTTCACCAACAAGCGTCACCGCTAACATGTCAGGGGTGTGCGCTGGCAATCCAGCTACCCAGGACGTCACCATCGGCAACTCCGGGACCGGGACCCTGTCGACGCCGACGTTCCAAGTCACCTACAGCGAGGGAAATGGCTGGCTGAATCCGTCAATTTCCGGCAGCGGCAATTCCTATACGTTGGCAGTCGTCTTCCAAAACACCTGCGGCCTGTCTCTCGGGACCTACAACGCCACGATTGCGGTCTCCAGTTCGGGAGCGAGCAACTCCCCGGTGAACCTTCCTGTCACGCTGAACGTTGGGACGCCGAGCTCACCGGCCATCTCGCTATCTCCAACCAGCCTCAGCTTCAGTGCTACGGCGGGAGGATCGAATCCATCTTCGCAGAACGTGACCGTGAGCAACTCCGGGGGCGGCACGCTGGCGTCTCCGACGACGTCGATCAATTACAGCAGCGGAAGCGGCTGGCTCACGACCAATGTATCGGGCAGCTCAGCTCCCTATACCATTTCCAACCA
>JASHOQ010000019.1 GCA_030041045.1 Acidobacteriaceae bacterium | reverse complement strand
GCGGGAAGCGGGACTGGAATTTTAGAGGCAGGGATCAGGGAACAGGGATCAGGGATCAGTGGAATCGCTGAGACGCGCACCATCAACTGACCCCTGGCACCTGACACCTGAAACCTGGAGAGAAAAATGACGACAGCGAAGAAGAAACTCGATGCCAACCAATACAACCTGAAAGACCAGGTGGTGGCCATCAATCGCGTGACCAAGGTGGTCAAGGGCGGCAAGAACATGTCGTTTGCCGCGCTGGTGGTGGTGGGCGATGCGGCTTCCGGCGTGGTGGGCTACGGGTCGGGCAAGGCGAAGGAGGTTCCCCAGGCGATCCGCAAGGGAATCGAAAGCGCCAAGAAGAACCTGGTCCGCGTGAACCTGACCGAGACTACGATTCCGCACCAGGTGCTGGGCCGCTATGGCTCCGGCCAGGTGCTGCTGAAGCCGGCGCCGGAAGGCACAGGCGTGATTGCCGGCGGTGCGGTGCGCGCGGTGATGACCTCGGCCGGGGTGCAGAACGTGCTCACCAAGAGCCTGGGCTCGCCTAACCCGCACAACGTGGTGAAGGCCACCTTCGACGCTCTGGTGCAGTTGCGCGACAAGGCGGAAGTGGCAACCATGCGCGGCAAGCAGGTGGAGGAGCTCTGATGGCGGCGCAGACGAAGAAAGCCCCGGCAGGCGCCAAGCACGCTGCGGGCAAGGCGGGAAAAATTCGCATTCAGTATTACCGCTCGGTCATTGCCACGCCGGTGAAGCACAAGCTGGTGATCAGGGGCCTGGGCTTTACGCGTCTCAACCAGATCGTGGAGAGGGTGGACAATGAGTCGATCCGGGGCATGGTGAAGACGGTGCCGCACCTGGTGCGAATCCTTGAGCCGTAGGCTCAAGGATTCGCATCCCCTAGCTACTAGCCTCTAGCTTCTAGCCTTTCGTGCCGAGTTGAAGATGCAGGCAAAGCACGATGAGCTAAAAGCTAGGAGCTAAGAGCTAGAAGCTGCTTTTACAACGCGAGTCGGCGCAAAACAATTGTGCCGGCGCTTGAGCGAGGGGAGAACATGGCAAGGAATCTATCGAATTTACGCGCGCCCAGGAAGGCCAACACCGGGCGCAAGCGTATCGGCCGGGGGATGGGCTCCGGCATGGGCAAGACCTCGACCCGCGGACACAAAGGCCAGGGATCGCGCTCGGGCTCAAGCCTGATGCGCGGCTTTGAAGGCGGCCAGATGCCGCTGCACCGGCGGCTGCCCAAGCGCGGCTTTACCAATATCTTCCGCACCGAGTACACGATTGTGAATCTGGACCGGATTGCCGGGCTGAAGGTCAAGGAGATCGGCTTGGACGACTACCGCAAGCTGGGCCTGGCCTCGAGCAAGAAGGCGCTGATCAAGATTCTCGGCTCGGGGGAACTGAAGAGCGCGATCACCATTCACGCGCACAAGTTTTCCAAATCCGCAGCGGAAAAAATCCAGAAGGCCGGTGGCAAGGCGGTGGTGGCGGGCGCGCCGGCTGCGGCCTGAGAACTTGCCTTCCCCGGTCGCAAAAGCGAGACCGCAAGCACCCGGCCACAAAAACAAAAGCGCGGCGCCCGGGTGGGCCGGCCGGAAAATGCCGGGAGCAAGTGAGACCGGATGAGCGTATCTCTGACCTCAGCAATTGCGCGCACGCTCTCCTGGTTCGGTCTGGAGGTGAGGAAAGCCCCCGAGGCCGGCAAGCTCTCAATTCCGGATGCCGAGTTTTATGCGCCGCTCTTCAGCCCATGGAAGGGTTACGGCGAGTTTGCGGAGTATCGGAAGCTGGCCCAGCCGTACACGCTGGTTTCCCCTGACCGGCTCTACGTTTTGTTGGGCCTGGCCCGGCACGCGGTTCAGTTGCAGGGGGATTTTTGGGAGTGTGGCGTTTATAAAGGCGGAACGGCGCGCATGCTTGCCGAGTTTCTCGGCAGGAATGCACGGCCGGGAGTGAAGCTGCATTTGTTCGATACTTTTTCGGGAATGCCCGAAACGGAGCAAGAAGTGGATGTTCACAAGAAGGGGGATTTCTCAGATACCAGCCTGGCGGCGGTGAAGCAGATTGTCGCCAACGGTGCGCGCGTGGAATTTCATCCGGGATGGATCCCGGAAAGCTTCCGCGACGTGCCGGATCGGCCGATCGCGCTGGCGCACGTGGATGTGGACATTTACCGCTCGGTTTGGGATTGCTGCCAGTTTATTTACCCCCGTCTGCAGTTGGGCGGGGTGATTGTTTTTGACGATTACGGCTTCCCCAGCTGCCCCGGCGCACGCAAGGCCGTGGACGAGTATTTTGAGGGTAAACCGGAAACCCCGATCATCCTGGGAACGGGGCAGGCATTGGCCATCCGGTTGGCGGCTGGTTAGCGCTGGGAATGGCTGAACTGATATTCTGACCAGCGCCTTCACGGGCAGGACGTGGCGCCCGATTCTGAAGGTGACGAAACGCACAAATCCGGCGGGCTGAATTAGTCTAAGATGGTTCATGCCGGGGAAGGATTGGCGCTGCGCCCGGGGGCGCATGCAGTGGATAAGTCTTTATGCTTGAGAAGTTTCTGAATATCTTCCGGATTCCCGACCTGCGCAAGCGGGTGCTGTTCACCTTCGGCATTCTGGCCGTTTACCGGCTGGGCGCCTGGATACCCACGCCGGGCGTGGACACCAACAAGCTGCAGTTGATGTTCCAAGGCGCGGCAGGGTCGGCACTCGGGCTGATGGACCTGTTCAGCGGCGGCACGCTGCGGCGCATGACCATCTTCGCCCTGGGCATCATGCCCTACATCACCGCTTCCATCATCTTCCAGCTTCTGACCGTGGTGTATGAGCCGCTGCGGCGGATCGAGAAGGAAGGCGAACTGGGGCGGCGGAAGATCACCCAGTGGACGCGGTACATGACCGTGGTGCTGGGCGCGCTGCAGTCGATCGGCATTGCCGCCATTCTCACCAAGCAGGGACTGGTGCTGAATCCGGGCGCGGGCTTCATGCTGATGACGGTGCTGACGCTGACCGCGGGCACCACGTTCATCATGTGGCTGGGCGAGCAGATCACCGATCGCGGCATCGGCAACGGCATGAGCCTGCTCATCTTCGCCGGCATCGTGGCAGGCCTGCCGCGCGGTGCGGCCGACATGGTGCAGAAAGTGCAGACCGACTCCTGGGGCTCCATGTCGTTCCTGGTGGCCCTGGCGCTGCTAGCCGGCATGGTGCTGGTGGTGGCCTTCATCGTGTTTGTAGAGCGCTCGGAGCGCCGCATTCCCATCCAGAGCGCGCGGCGCATCGTGGGCCGGCGCATGATGGGCGGATCGTCGAGCCACTTGCCGCTCAAAGTGAATTCCGGCGGCGTGATGCCGATCATCTTTGCCAGCTCCATTCTCTCCGCACCCCTGCTCTTCGGCCAGGTGGAATGGGTGCAGAACAACAAGATGCTGCAGCCCATCATGCTGGCGTTGACGCCCGGCTACCCGTGGTACGAGTTCCTGAACATCCTCGGCATCATCTTCTTCGCCTATTTTTACGTGTCGATCATCATGAAGCCGGACGATATCGCGGATAACTTCCGCAAATCGGGATCGTTCATACCCGGCATCCGGCCGGGCAAGCGCACCTCGAACTTTATCAACGACATTCTCACCCGCATTACGCTGGTGGGGGCGCTCTACCTGGTCCTGGTGCAAATGGTGCCCACCTTCCTCATCTCCGGCATCCGTTTCGACAAGATCTGGCTTATCGGGAGGTTCCTCGAAAACCTGCCCAACTGGGCGATTCACGGCATGAACGTGAATTTCTACTTTGGCGGCACCTCGCTGCTTATCGTGGTGGGTGTGGCCATGGATACCATCAACCAGGTCGAATCGCAGCTGATCATGCGCCATTATGACGGCTTTTCCCCGCGCTCCGGTCGCATTCGCGGAAGGAAAACATGGTAAATGTCTGCACTTATGATTGAGATCGACCGGGACCGGGAAACGGATTCGAAGACGCTTCCCGGCCCGATGCTTTTGCTGGGGGCGCCGGGCGCGGGCAAGGGAACGCAGGCCAAGGAACTGGTGAAGCTGTGGGGGATTCCGCAGATCTCTACCGGCGACCTGTTGCGCGCCAACGTGGCCCTGGAGACTGCCTTGGGCAAAGCGGCCAGGGAAATCATGGGCCGCGGCGAGCTGGTTCCCGACACCCTGGTCAACGAGATGGTGGCGGTGCGGCTGCTCGAGCCGGATACGGTTCGGGGCTACATTCTGGACGGGTTTCCGCGCACCCTGGGGCAGGCCAACTGGCTGGACGCGCGGCTGGAGGGGCAGCCGGAGGCGCTGCCGGTGGTTGCCGTCAGCGTCCAAGTCAACTATAATCAATTATTGCGCCGCATTACGGGGCGCCGGATTTGTCCCCTCGACCAGAGCATCTACAACATCTACGTGAATCCTCCCAAGAAGGATGGATTCTGCGATTTGGATGGGGCAGAGCTCATTCAGCGAGACGACGATACGGAAGAGGTCTTCAAGGAGCGCATGCGCGCTTACGCGGCGCTCACTGCGCCTGTGGTGGAGCACTACCGGGCTCAGGGAAGATTTGCGGAAGTGGATGGTGACCG
Organism: Acidobacteriaceae bacterium; assembly: GCA_030041045.1. Taxonomy (GTDB): domain Bacteria; phylum Acidobacteriota; class Terriglobia; order Terriglobales; family Acidobacteriaceae; genus Telmatobacter. Next base: position 8,542 of record JASHOQ010000019.1, on the reverse strand, counting down.
GCCGATCGCAGAGATTGCGGCCGAAATCGTTGCCGCCGTGGAACGGTTGCGCATGCAGCCGGGCGCAGGCAGTTACGAGATCTGACCTGCGGCGGTCGCACCGGGGCAAGGCAGTTGTCAGGGATCAGGGGTCAGGGATCAGTTGGATGCTGCTGGAACGACCGGCATCGGCTGGAATAGACACCAGTGAGATGACAGCTGGAACGATCAGAAGTGGTGGATGAGTCGACGCTGCCGATGGCAGCACAATGAAACTGATCCCTGATCCCTGAAACCTGAAACCTGAAAGCTGGAAGCGTGGCCGTTGTTCTGAAGTCGTCAAAAGAGATCGAGAAGATGCGGCGAGCGGGTCAGGTGGTTCGCGAGGTGCTGGAGCTGGTGCGCAGCAAGGTGAGGCCGGGCGCCACCACATACGATCTCGAAAGGGCGGCCGAGGCGCGGGTGAACGAGCTGGGCGTGAAGGCCGCGTTCAAGGGCTATCACGGTTTTCCCTGCATGCTGTGCACCTCCGTGAACAGCGAAGTGGTGCACGGAATTCCTTCGCCGAAGCGGGTGCTGAAGGAAGGCGATATTGTTTCGGTGGATTTCGGCGTGGTGGTGGACGGCTACTACGGCGATGCGGCGATTACGGTGCCGGTGGGCAGGATCGACGAGAAAGCCGAGCGGCTGCTGAAGACGACCGAAGCATCGTTGAAGGCGGGGATTGCCGCGGTCAAGCCGGGCGCCACGCTGGGCGATGTGGGCGCGGCGGTGCAGGGCGTGGTGGAGGGCGGCGGCTTCTCCGTGGTCCGCGATTTTGTAGGACACGGGATCGGCGCGCAGATGCATGAGGACCCGCAGGTGCCGAATTTTGGCGAAGCGGGCCGGGGCATGAGGCTCAAGCCGGGCATGGTGCTGGCGATTGAGCCGATGGTGAACGCAGGTGGGCCGGATGTGCGCGTACTGGACGACGGCTGGACGGCGGTGGCGAAGGACGGCAGCATGAGCGCCCACTTCGAGCACACCGTGGCGGTGACGGCCAGCGGCGCGCAGATTCTGACGGAGTAAGAAGACAGCTATTGGCTTTCAGCTAATAGCTTGGCGTGCAGGGTGCGAAACTCGATCTCTTCGGCGAGAGTTGCCGCCGGATTGAGAGAGATGAGGTTCAAGCCGGGTGAGAGCCCGGCACAGCAGGCCGGGAAAGCGAGGGACCCGGCGGAACTGGACACAGTTTGTCGAAGGAAGATGCGATTGAGGTCATGGCGACGGTGATGGATCTGTTACCCAATGCCATGTTCAAGGTCAAGCTGGAGAACAATCACGAGGTGCTGGCGCATATTTCCGGAAGGATGCGCAAGAACTTCATCAAGATACTTCCCGGCGATCGCGTAGCGGTGGAGTTGAGCCCCTACGACCTGAACCGCGGACGGATTGTGTACCGGTACAAGTGAACAGTGGTCAGTGAACAGTGATCAGTTTGTTCCTTGTGAGACCAGCAGTGTCGGCGGGCACGATGCGCTGACAACAGAAAACTGATCGCTGAGAACTGTTTCTCAGAGAAGGGCAGCGGAAACATGAAGGTTCGGGCATCGGTGAAGAAGATTTGCGTCAAGTGCAAGGTGATTACGCGCGGAGGCGTGGTACGCGTGATCTGCGAGAATCCCAAGCACAAGCAGCGGCAGGGATAAGCGAGACCGTGAGTAGGGAATAGGGAGTAGGGAGTAGAAGGCAAACTGTTCGCGTTGGGATGATCGGCTACTCCCTACTGGCTACACCCTATTCCCTGCTTTTGAACCCGTGCCAACCGGATTGAGGCCGGAGGCACACAACCAGTGAAGGGACTGAGGGACTAAGGGACTAGGGACAAGTTGAAGCAGTAATCCGGAGCATGATCCAACTGACCCCTGATCTCTGACCCCTGACCCCTGAATCACGAAGGGATTCGAATGGCACGTATTGCAGGCGTCGATCTGCCCCGACAGAAGCAGGCGCGGATCGCGTTGACATACATCTTCGGGATCGGGCAGCCGCGCGCGCTCAAGATTCTGGACAAGGCGAACGTGGATGCCTTCAAGAAGGTCCAGGACCTGAGCGAGGAAGAGGTAAACCACATCCGCCAGGTGATTGAGGACGAGGGCGAAGTGGAGGGCGACCTGCGCAAGGACGTCGCCATGCACATCAAGCGCCTCATCGATATCCAGAGTTACCGCGGCAACCGTCACCGGCGGTCGCTGCCGGTGCGCGGCCAGCGCACCCACACCAACGCCCGCACCCGGAAGGGTCCGCGCAAGGGCACGATTGCCGGCAAGAAGAAAGCGACGGCGAAGACTTAATGGCGAAACCGGAACAGAAAGCCGAGACCGGCAAAAAGGGCAAGACCAAAAAGTTCAAGAAGCGCGAGCGCAAGAACGTGCCCTTCGGCATTGCCTACATCCAGGCCTCGTTCAACAACACCATCGTCACCATCACTGATCCGATGGGCAACACGCTGAGCTGGAAGAGCTCGGGTTCGCTCGGTTTCCGCGGCTCGCGCAAAGGCACGCCGTTCGCGGCGCAGCAGGCGGCCTCGAACGCTGCTGCCATGGCCCGCGATCACGGATTGCGCGCCGTGGAAGTACGCGTGGCCGGGCCGGGATCGGGACGTGAGTCGGCGATCCGCGCGTTGGCCGCCGCAGGTATCGAGGTCAAGTCGATTCGCGACGTGACCCCGGTGCCGCACAACGGCTGCCGTCCGCCGAAGAGGCGGCGCGTGTAAGAACAGGGATCAGGGATCAGGGGTCAGGGATCAGTTGGCGCATCAATCGGCCGGCTGATTCATCTGATTCCAAGATCCTGATCCTGACGTCGGGACTTGGAGTAAGGGCGAGGATCATTCACAGCAGCTTCAGACTGTAACGTGAAGCTGATCCCTGACCCCTGATCCCTGATCCCTTGGAAAAACCGGGCCGGGAAGACACTCGCCGCGGCGAGCGTAAACCGGCCGACATCCGAAGTCAGGAGAAGCAATGGCACGTTATACCGGAGCAGTTTGCCGCCTTTGCCGCCGCGAAGGCACCAAGCTCTTTTTGAAGGGCACCAAATGCACGTCGGACCGGTGCCCGCTCGAGAAGCGCAACTTTCCCCCCGGGCAGCACGGCAAGGACCGCAAAGCCAAGATCGTGGGCTACGGCCTGCAGCTGCACGAGAAGCAGAAGGCCAAGCGCATGTACTTCACGCTTGAGGGCCAGTTCCGCGAATACTACGAGAAGGCCAGCCGGTCAACCGGGGTTACAGGCGAGCTGCTGATCCAGCAGCTGGAGCGTCGGCTCGACAACGTCGCTTACCGGCTCGGCTTTGCCATTTCGCGGCGCCAGGCGCGGCAGGTGGTGCGGCACGGGCACGTCTCGGTGAACGGGCGCAAGGTGAACATCCCCTCGTACCAGGTGAACGCGGGCGACGAGATTGCCATCCGCCCCAGCGCCAAGAAGCTGGTGATCGTCGAGCAGGCCGCGCAGTACGCCGCGCAAAACCCGGTTCCGGCGTGGCTGGAAGCGAATTTCGAGAATCTTTCGGGCCGCGTGCTGTCGCTGCCCAAGCGCAAGGACGTCAACCTGCCCATCAATGAGCAGTTGATTGTGGAGTTGTACTCGAAGTAAGTTGTCAGTGATCAGTGGTCAGTGATCAGTTGAGTCTTGCTCGCACGAGCGGAATCAATTGTAAGCTGGGCATGGGTCACGGACAAAAATCCGGAGTGACCGGGAAGAATGGGGTCAGCCTCTGCTGCTTTAACGAGCACATAGATACTGACCACTGAGAACTGATCACTGACCACTCAAAAAAGGAGAACTTGCGCGGCCGCCGCAAAATGCATCGCGACGTACATGCCGCGCGGGAAACGAGAGACGAATATGTTGTGGAGAGGATTTCAGAAACCGAAGCGCCTGGCGGTCGACGCCGAGACGCTTACTGACGTTTACGGCAGGTTCAGCGCCCAACCCTTTGAGCGAGGCTTCGGCACCACCATCGGCAACGCCCTGCGGCGCACGCTGCTCAGCTCCATCGAGGGCGCGGCGGTGACCGCCATCCGCATCGAAGGCGTGCTGCACGAGTTCCAGTCGATCACCGGCGTGGTCGAGGACGCAACCGACATCATCCTCAACCTGAAACAGGTTCCCTTCAAGCTGCAGGGCGAAGGGCCCAAGGCGCTCTACCTGCGCTCTGACCAGCCCGGCGTGGTGACCAGCGGCATGATTGAAGCCGACGGCGACGTGGAGATCCTGGACAAGGCTGTTTACCTGGCCACGCTCTCCGAAGGCGGCAAGCTGGACATGGAGATGCGCCTCAAGCGCGGGCGCGGCTACGTGGGCGCCGACAAGAATTTTGACGCCGACCTGGGCCTGGGCTTCATTCCCGTCGACTCCGTGCACTCGCCCGTGCGGCGCGTGAATTACGCGGTGGACGCGGCGCGCCTTGGCCAGATCACCGACTACGACAAGCTGACGCTCGAAGTGTGGACCAATGGAGCCGTGCTTCCGGCCGATGCCGTGGGCCTGGCAGCCAAGCTGCTCAAGGACCACATGAACATCTTCATCAACTTCGAGGAAGAGATTGAAGCCGAAGCGCGCGGCGAAGAAGGCCGCATCCTGCTGCGCAACGACAATCTCAACCGCAGCGTGGAGGAGCTCGAGCTCTCCGTGCGCAGCTACAACTGCCTCAAAAACGCCAACATTCAGACCATCGGCGAGCTGGTGCAGAAGACCGAAGCGGAGATGCTGAAGACGAAAAACTTCGGCCGCAAGAGCCTGAACGAGATCAAGGAAATCCTGGCGCAGATGGGCCTTTCGCTGGGGATGAAGATCGACGAGCAGGGCAACGCGGTTCCGGGTCCGACGAGCATTCCGCCGGCGACAGCACTGGCGGCAAGCTACGGACGCTACGACGAGGAAGACGAGCCGCTCGACTCGGTGGATCTGCAGTTGCCGACGGAGACGGAGAATTTTTAAAGGCAGGGAACAGGGATCAGGTTTCAGGGATCAGGGAGAGGCCGCGCAACTGTCGACTGATACCTGACACCTGAAACCTGACAACTTGAAAGAGAGTAGTAACATGCGCCATCGCAATGCAGGATTCAAGCTCGGACGCAACACCAGCCATCGCCGCGCGCTCTTGCGCAACCTGGTTACGTCCGTCATTCAGGAAGACCGCGTGGAGACCACCGTGGCCAAGGCCAAGGCTGTGCGCCCGCATATCGAGAAGATGATCACGCTGGGCAAGCGGGGCGATCTGCACGCGCGCCGCCAGGCGCTCAGCTTCCTCCAGACCGACAGAGCCGTGACCCGTCTTTTCGACGAAGTGGCCAAGCGCTACCACGACCGCAACGGCGGCTATCTGCGCATCATCCGCACCGGCTTCCAGCAGGGGGATGGCGCGGACAAGGCGTTCATCGAGCTGCTGGGCGCGGAGAAGCAACTCGAAGTCAAGCGCCAGAAACGCGCCGACCTCAAGGCCAAGAAGCGGAAAGAACTGGAGGAGCAGCTCGAAGCCGCGAAGAAGGAAGAAGAGCCGGCCGAGGGTGAAGGCGGCGAAGAGGCGGCTTAGAGTGCGCCTTCCCAGGCGAGCTCAATCCGCTTTCGCGCAAGATCACGGGCATTCGCTGCGGCGGATGCCCGTTTTGTTTTTGCTCCAAGAATCATGCTCCATGCGCCAGCCGCGTGGGGCTGAGCAGGCGCACAAACAGGTACGTCAGCAACAACAGCGTGATGGCGCCGCAGCAGTCGAGCAGAACATCCCACGGCGTGCCCGTGCGATTGGGTAGAAAAGTCTGGTGCCACTCGTCGAAACTGGCGATGAGCGCGGTTCCAAGGAGCGCGAGCAGGGCATCGGGAAGGAAATGCGAGCGGGGCAGCGTCATCCACCAGGCGCGCAGCCAGGTGAGGCCGATAAGACCGTAGCCGATAAAGTGGCCGGACTTGCGGATGTAGTGATGGATCACATCCCAGCGCGCATTAGAGACGCGGCCGAAAAGGGCTTCAAAGATCAGGCGCAGGGGGCGCGAGGTGTGGTCCGAGCCGAACCACTTGGTAGACTCGACCACGATGACGCCGATGCCGGTGAGAACCGGCAGCCAGGCGCTGAGCCAGAACTTCAGGCCGCGCGCGCTACTCGACATGATAGTTGGGCGCTTCGCGGGTGATGATCACGTCGTGGACGTGACTCTCGCGCAGGCCGGCGTTGGAGATGCGCACGAACCGGGCCCTTTCCTGCAATTCCTTGATGGTGCCGCAGCCCAGATAACCCATACCCGAGCGCAGGCCGCCGACCAGCTGATAGACCATGGACTCAAGCGGGCCGCGGTAGGGCACGCGGCCTTCAATGCCTTCAGGAACGTATTTCGCCAGCCGGTTCTGCGCGGCGCGCTCGCGCTGCACCACGCCTTCGGTGGAGGTTTCGGCATCGGCAAGGTCGGCGCTGGCCTGGAAGTAGCGCTCGCCCGAGCCCTGGCTCATGGCGCTCAAGCTGCCCATGCCGCGATAGGTCTTGAAGCTGCGCCCCTGGTAAAGAATGGTCTCGCCGGGGCTCTCATCCACGCCGGCAAAAAGCGAGCCGATCATCACGGAGCTGGCGCCTGCGGCGATGGCCTTGGTGATTTCGCCCGAGTACTTGATGCCGCCGTCGGCGATGACGGGCACGCCGTGCTGGCGCGCGGCGCGGAACGCCTCGGCGATGGCGGTAATCTGCGGCATGCCGGCGCCGGTCACCATGCGCGTGGTGCAGATGGAGCCGGGACCGATGCCCACCTTGACCGCATCGGCGCCCGCATCGATGAGCGCGAGCGCGCCGTCGTAAGTGGCCACGTTGCCGGCGAGCAATGCAACGGAAGGGAAGCGCTTCTTCACCTCGCGCACCGCCTCGAGCACGCGCGAGGAGTGGCCGTGAGCCGAGTCGACCGCGAGCACGTCAGCGCGGGCGCGCACCAGCTCGGCGGCGCGCTCCAGAAAATCTCCTGTGGCGCCGATGGCTCCGCCCACGCGCAGGCGGCCCTGCTCGTCCTTGCTGGCGTTGGGGTATTTCAGTTTTTTCTGGATGTCTTTGACGGTGATGAGCCCTTTGAGCTCGTACTGGTCGTTGACCACCAGCAGCTTCTCCACGCGATGCTTGTGCAGGATGGCCTCGGCCTCTTCCAGCGTGGTTCCCACAGGGACCGTGATCAGGTCTTCCTTGGTCATCACCTGGCCCACGGGAATATCGGCGCGGGTCTCAAAGCGCAGATCGCGGTTGGTGAGGATGCCCACCAGGCGCTTGCCCTGCGTAACCGGCACGCCGGAGATTTTGTAGCGGCGCATTACTTCGAGCGCGTCGGCGATGAGCTGGTCGGGACCGATGGTAACCGGATCGACGATCATGCCGCTCTCCGAGCGCTTGACCTTGTCGATCTCGCCTGCCTGCTCGGCGATGGAAAGATTGCGGTGCACGATGCCGATGCCGCCCTGCTGCGCCATGGCGATGGCCATGCGCGACTCGGTCACCGTGTCCATGGCCGAGGAGACGAGAGGCGTGTTGAGGGTGATGGAGCGCGTGAGCTGCGTCTGCGTGCTCACCTGCACCGGCACCACGTCACTGTACGAGGGCACCAGCAACACGTCGTCGAAGGTGAGAGCTTCCAGGAGATTTTCGGCCAGCATGAGGTTGTAGGCCACCGCGGAGCGCGGGATTGGAAACCGGGTCCTTGGCGGTTCGTTCTATTGTAGCGGAGCAAGGTAGGGCGGTCGCGGATCGGGGGCCGAGAGGCCGCGAAAAGGCAGAAGCATGCTTCTCAGTTCCTTAGTTACGCAGCCGGTGCCGCCTTCTTTGCGGCTTTAAGCAGGATACGCAATGCTTCGTTTACGGCATCCGCATCGGGGAAGGCGGCAGCCACGTCGGGAGCGAGCGTTACCATGACCACGTCTTTCGAGAAACGATCAGCGTATTTGCCGCGAACTGAGTGCGTGAAATCATATTCCTTCCGCATATCGCTCTCTTTCGCCGCCTGCTTACGGTTGCTGCTCATATCGCCTCCTTTCACTGGGTTCCGCCTTTCGGGCGCTTATGATTCGAATTGTCCGTTCACTTTCAGTATGCACTACAACCAGGAGCAGCTGCCGAACCGAGTTCCCCAGAGCGATCCAACGCTCTTCCTCCAAAGAATGCCCAACGTCATGCATAACCGGCAAGAACGCTCACGACGCGCGGCTGGTCGCGGCCATGGTCGTCCATGGAGTGCGCGAAATCTCGACGTTCAATACCCGTGATTTTGTGCGCTTTGGGGAAATCGCAGCACTTGAGCCGGCAGCGGTTGTTTAAGAGTAAGCGCGCACAGGGATCTTAGATCAGCCGCAGCATGTTGAGGCGTTAGCAAAGTGAGGAAGCCCCCCGGCTCTGCCGGGGCGACAGTCGGAGTTTGACATTTGAGGGAGTCCACCCAGAAAACTCCAAGCGTGAGCCGACCAAAGCATCACGCGAAGGAGAATCCGGATGGACGAGTACGAAAGCCTAAGCCACACGAAGTGGGATTGCAAGTATCACGTGATCTTCATTCCCAAATACC
>JASHOQ010000002.1 GCA_030041045.1 Acidobacteriaceae bacterium | reverse complement strand
CGCGGCGTTGGTGTTGCAGCACTCTCTCGTGCTCTGCGCCCGCGACGCGCACTTCGACGCGCTGGCGCAACTGGTCCGGGTTTAGCTGGCAAGAGATTGTGCGTTCGAAGGTCGCAAAATTGCGGCCCCGGCGCATCCGGACTCCGGCTCAGGACGCCGGTACCGCTGGTTTGCCAACGCGCTGACTCGCCGACTTGCTGGCCTGCTGACTTGCTAACTCTCTGCCTTCTTCTCAATCTTCGCCCACGAGTCCTTGAGCGCCAGCGTGCGGTTGAATATTTTTCTCGTTTCGGACGAGTCCGGATCCACGCAGAAATAGCCCACGCGCTCAAACTGAAAGCGGTCGCCCGGCTTCGCGCTCCCGAGCGAAGGCTCGAGTTTCGCATCGCTCACAATCTCCAGCGAGCTGGGATTCAGATTGTCGAGAAAGCTTCCTCCCTCGGCCACGTCGCCGGGATCGGGCTTCAGGAAGAGTTTGTCATAGAGCCGGATTTCGGCCGTGATGGCGTGCCGTGCCGAGACCCAGTGCATCGTTGACTTCACCTTGCGCCCATCCGGTGAGTTGCCGCCTCGGCTCTTGGGATCGTACGTGCAGTGCACCTCGAGACTGCCGTCGGCAGACCTTTGCACGGAAGTCGCGGTAATAAAATACGCGTTGCGCAGCCGCACTTCCTTGCCCGGCGAGAGCCGGTAATACTTGGGCGGCGGCGTCTCGCGAAAATCCTCTTGTTCGATAAAGAGCTCTCTGGAGAAAGGGACCCCGCGGGTCCCCGCCGACGCGTCCTCGGGATTGTTCGCGACCTCCACCAGTTCTTCCTGTCCCTCCGGATAGTTGTCGATCACCAGCTTCAACGGCCGCAGCACCGCCATGGCGCGCGCCGCACGCCGGTTCAGATCGTCGCGCTGGAAATGCTCCAGCATCTCGATGTCCACAATCCCGTTGGTCCGCGTGGCGCCCACGCTGGCCACAAAGGCGCGAATGGCCTCCGGCGTGAACCCGCGCCGGCGGATGCCGCTCAGCGTGGGCATGCGCGGATCGTCCCACCCGCGCACGTGGCCCTCCTCCACCAGCTGCAGCAGCCGGCGCTTCGAGAGCAGCGTGTACGTCAGGTTGAGCCGGTCGAACTCAATCTGTTGCGAGGGAAAGATGCCCAGCTGGGCGATATACCACTTGTAGAGCGGCTGGTGGTCCGCAAACTCGAGCGTGCACATCGAGTGCGTCACCTTCTCGATCGAATCCGACTGCCCGTGCGCGAAGTCGTACATGGGGTAGATGCACCACGCGTCGCCGGTGCGGTGATGCGTGGCGTGCAGGATGCGGTACATCACCGGATCGCGCAGGTTCAGGTTGGGCGAGGCCATGTCGATCTTGGCGCGCAGCACGCGCGAGCCGTCGGGAAACTCGCCCGCCTTCATGCGCTCGAAAAGGTCCAGGTTTTCTTCGACCGCCCGGTTGCGATAGGGGCTGTCCCGTCCCGGTTCGGTCAGCGTGCCGCGGTACCGGCGAATCTCCTCCGCCGAGAGATCGTCCACGTACGCCTTGCCTGCCTTGATGAGCTGCAACGCCCACTCGTAGAGCTGCGCGAAATAATCCGACGCATAGCGGAGCTTCTCCCATTCGAAGCCCAGCCAGCGCACGTCCTTCATGATCGATTCGACGTATTCCGTCTCTTCCTTCTCGGGATTCGTATCGTCGAAGCGCAGGTTGGTCTTGCCGCCGAACTCGTCGGCCAGACCGAAATCAAGAAAAATGGCCTTGGCGTGGCCAATGTGCAGATAGCCGTTCGGCTCCGGCGGGAAACGGGTCTGGATGACGGCATCGCCGAACTTCCTGGTGCGCACATCCTCGGCGATCTGCTCGCGCAAAAAATTGGAGGGGGCGCTTACTTCCGGGCTCTCTGTGTTTGCGTTGGTCATAGCTGCATCCCTTATTCTTCCACGGAAGAGCCGCGTTCATCCTTGCGCTGCAAGCGCGGCTATGGCCTGGCCGATCCGTTTCAGGCACACGTCCCGCCCCAGCACCACCAGCGTCTCAAACAGCGGCGGCGCATTCTTGCGTCCGCACACCGCCACGCGAATGGGCTGGAACATGGGCCCGGCCTTCAGGCCCAGTTGAGCCGCGGCCTCGCGCAATGCCTTGTCCAGCGAATCGTGATCGAAGTTTGTGACCGCCAGTACTTCGCTGGCCGTTTCCAGCACGCGCCGCGCCATGGCCGCATCGCCCGTCGATTCTCCTTTTTTTGGGGGAATCAGCTCCGCCGGATCGTAGGGCGCGAGCTCGTCGACAAAGAAAAAATCCGCCGCGCCCACGGCATCGCCCAGCAGCTTGATGCGCTCGCGGATCAGCGGCGTGACCGCAAGAATTCTTCCTGGTTTTGGATGAAATCCCGCCTCAGCGAAAAATGGCTCCAGGTCCCGCGCCAGCTCCTCCACCGGCAACGCGCGGATATGCTCGGCATTGAGCCACACCGCCTTGTCGTCGAACGGCGATTCTTCTGTGAAATTGATCACCGCGTTGGCCCGGTTCACCCCTTCGAGCGAGAAGAGCTGAACCAGTTCCTCAATCGTCAGATACTCGCGGTCGTTCTTGGGCGACCACCCCAGCAGGCAAAGAAAATTCACAAACGCTGCGGGAAGAAACCCGGCATCGCGATACGTGGTCACGCTCACCACCGGCCCGTGCTTGCGCTTCGAAAGCTTGCTCCCGTCCGGCGCCACCAGCAGCGGCAGATGCGCAAACTGCGGCGACGCAAAATTCGGAAACTCCGCTGCCAGCGCCTCAAAAATCAGCAGGTGCTTGAAGGTATTTGTCAGGTGATCCTGCCCGCGGATGATGTGGCTGATGCGCAAGTCGGCGTCGTCCACGCATGAAGCCAAGTGATAAGTGGGCATGCCGTCCCATAACCCCAAGGACGAAGACCCGTCCTTGGGGACCCCGGCCGACCGCAGCAGCGCGAAATCCTCAACCTCGTCGGCCGGCTTGGTCTGCTCCCCGTAGACGCCATCCACAAAGCGCAGCACGCGGGCAATTGAAGAATCCCCGCCCCGCGGCACGCGATAGCGCAGGGCAAACGGCTCGCCCGCTGCGGCGCGCCGGTCGCTCTCCTCGCGGCTCATCTCGCGCATGCCGGGGTTGCAAAGCCACGCTCCCTGCGCACCCGATTGCGTGTCAAATTCCGTAGATGCGGGGCCGGTATGCGCCGGCGTAAAGTCGCGGTAGGCCAGGCCGCGCGCAAAGATCGCCTCCGCGGCCTTCTTGTGCAGCTCCAGCCGCTCCGACTGCCTGTACTCCTCGTCCCACTCCAGCCCCAGCCAGCGCAGCCCCTCGAAGATCGACTGCACGCTGGCCTCGGTGTTGCGCTCCACATCGGTATCGTCGATGCGCAGCACCGTGGTTCCGCGGTTGCGCCGGGCAAAAAGCCAGTTGAAGATGAACGTGCGCGCGCTGCCCACGTGCAGAAAACCGGTGGGCGAAGGGGCAAAACGAACACGAGGAGAGTTCACGGGGGCGCGAGCCGCATCAGGCATCGTTGCAATCGGCATTCGTTTTCGATGCTATCGTAACCGGCTGCCCGTCTAAACCGGTGCGCCGCTCAGGCCGTGGGCGCAACCGGCGGATACACCATCTGCGCCGGCTTCGCCCTCCACTCGGCGAATGCCAGCACATAGAGCACAATCAGCGTGCCCAGCGAAGGGAAGATACACAGCAGCGAAAGCCACGGCGAGAAGCCGGCCTTTTTGAGAATCAGCCAGCAGGGCAGCATGACGATGGCAATCGACACCGCGATGATGACGGGAAGGATGGCAATCATGGCCATGATCATGTGCCGGATCATGGCCGGGTCGAGCTGATTCTGCGCGAGCAAAGTGAGCAGATGCATGAGAACACCCCTACACAGGAATTCGTAGCTTGCGGCCAAGGTAATTCGAATCACGCCAATGCGCAATCGAAAAACAGCGCACCCCGGCCATCGGCGTAAGTCCTGGGCACGGCTTCGGGATGCGGCTACTCTGCGCCGTTGTAGTGCTAAACTAAAGAGCCGGCAGTGTATCCGCTTGAGTCGAAACTCGATATTCGAGGGATGCTGCAATGGAGCCAAAGTATAGAAAAACCGGCCAGCGAGGAACTACGTTTTGAATCGCCTGTCGTCACCGCGAGGGCCGTCTGCGCCGGACGTCTTCACCATCGACGTGGAGGAATGGTTTCATGCCGGCGTCTCGGCAAAAGTCCCTGAGGATTTGGAGTCGTGGAACCGCTTCACGCCGCGCGTGGAAGCCGACATGCGCAAGACCTTCGAGCTTCTTGCCCGTTACAACGTGAAAGCTACCTGCTTCTTTCTGGGATGGATCGCCGGCCGCTACCCGGGACTGGTGCGGGAAACGGCAGACCTGGGGCACGAGGTTGCAAGTCATGGGTACGGCCATCGCAATGTGAGAAAGCTGACGCGCACTCAGTTTCGCCAGGACATCCGCGCCGCCAAAGCCGCCATTGAAGACGCTCTCGGAGGCGGCGTACGCGGATACCGCGCGCCGGGTTTTTCCATCACCGGTGAGTCGCCGTGGGCCTTTGAGGAAATTGTTGAAGCGGGATATCTCTACGACAGTTCGGTTTTTCCCTGCGCGCACGGCGGAAGCGGAATCCCGAATGCACCCCGTCAGCCTTACACCATAGACACCCCTTCCGGTCCTCTCACCGAGTTCCCCGCCACCGTTGTCGCCACGCCCTTCGGCGTCCAATGCCCCTTTGGTGGAGGGTATTTCCGCTTGTTTCCGCAATGGTGGATTGCGGCACTGGCCAGGCGTGCGCGGGCGCGCGGGTTCGGAGTTTTCTGGTACATGCACCCGCGCGAAATCGATCCCAACCATCCGCGTCTCCCCATGCCGGTGGGCCGCCGGTTCAAAAATTATTTCCATGCCCGCAGTTGCGGCCGCAAACTGGAATCGGCTCTGCTGCACGGCCGCTTCGCCACATTCGGCGAATTGTTTGACCGCCGGCATGCGGGCTCCATGGCTGCGCCGGTGCCGAGCGCGGAGATTGTTGCGAATTGAATCGCTCCACTCCCCAGGCGCAGCGATCGAAAGCTTCGACCACGGCGCCTGTAGAATGCTTCAGAGACCCTGCACCGCCCGATCTGCGCCAGGAAGAACGCGAGCCGCTTATGCGAGACCTGACGGGCACAGAGTCGGGCGTAGAGTCATGGTGACGTATCGATGAGAATCCTGTTATCGGCTTACGCCTGTGAGCCTAACAAGGGATCGGAGCCTGGAGTCGGCTGGCACTGGGCCATGGAGCTGGCCGCCATGGGCCATCGCGTGGACGTAATCACCCGGGCCAACAACCGCTCCGTCATCGAGGCAGCCCTTCAAGCGGCGCCGGTTCCCGGTCTCAAGTTCCACTATTACGATCTGCCGCAATGGGCGATGTGGTGGAAGCGCGGGCAGCGAGGCATCCATCTCTATTACGAACTGTGGCAGCGCGGAGCCTACCGGCTGGCCCGCCGGCTGGTAAAACAAAACACCTACGACGTGATCCACTACATCACCTTCACCGAGTTCCGGCAGCCCTGCCACCTGTGGCGAATCGGCTTGCCCTTTGTGCTTGGCCCTGTGGGCGGGGGAGAGATGGTTCCTCCCAAACTTTTTGCCACGTTTCCAACCGTGACTCCCCGCCTCCACGAAAGCATCCGCCTCGTCCTGACGCGGCTCTCCAAGCTGCGCCCTTCGGTGAGAAAGATGTTCCGGAATGCCGATATCGTGTTTTATAAAACCGACGAAACCCTGGAGGCGTTTCCGAAATTTGCCCGTAACAAGGCAAGGCTCCAATCGGAGATCGGGGTCGACGCGGAGCGGCTTCCCCCCGCGCCCACTGCCCCGCCGCCCGGCGCGTCGTTCCTATACGTTGGCCGAACCACCTACCGCAAGGGACTCCACCTGGCCCTGGAATCGATGGCGCGCCTGCAGAGCGAGTTGCCCGAGGCCACTTTGACCGTGATCGGGCGTGGCTCCGAGCTGCCTCGCCTCAAGCGCATGGCGGCCAGGCTGGGACTCAAAGGCGCCGTGATCTGGAAGGGCTGGATGCCGCAGAATGAGATCTGGCTCCAGTATCATCGCCACACCGCGTTCCTGTTTCCAAGCCTGCACGAGTCGGGAGGCACCGTGGTGCTCGAGTCGATGTCCCAGGGGCTTCCGGTGATCTGCCTGGATGCGGGAGGTCCGGGAAAATTCGTGCGCGCCGGCGGCGGTGGAATTCCAGTTCCAGTAGCGGGCCGAAAGCCGGCCCAGGTCAGGGAAGATCTCGCCCGCGCCATGCTTCGCATCCACTCCGATCCTCACCTGCGCGCGGAGCTGGCGGAGAAGGCCCTGGCCATGGCCCGCCGCATGACCTGGCGAGCAGTCGTGCAAAGGGCTTATGAACAAATCGAGCATGTCGTGGCCGCGCCGCGGGCCGAATCTTTAGCCAGCGAGCGCGTGCTGCACTCCTGACCCCCGATCCCTGACCCCTGACCCCTGTCTTACGTGATGTCTTCCGTGTCGTAGACGGGCTCGACCGTGCGCTTCTTGGGCACGCCGTGGACTGAAGCGAGCAGATCGTCCACCACATCCTCCAGTTGCTTCTGGCTCTCGATCACTTCCGTCATGCTCTTCAGCTCTTCCGGCTCCTGCACCCGCTCCACCAGGGCCACGGCGTGACATTGCGCCACGTGATCCAGGCCCAGCCCCTCCGGCGTCTTCGCCTTGATGCTCACCTGGTCGATGCTCACGCCCAGCAAATCGGCCAGATGGGCGCGCATCTCGCTCGCGATGGGCGCAATCTTGGGTGCGCAGAGCACCAGCGTGGTATCCACGTTGACCAGGCGGAATCCCGCGTGCTGCAGCTCTTCAAGCGCCAGGTTGAGGAAAATCGCCGAGTCGGCATCCTTCCAGCGCGGGTCGCCCGGGGGAAAAAAACTGCCCACGTCGCCCGCGGCCACCGCGCCCAGCAGCGCATCCGTGATGGCGTGCAGCAACACGTCGCCGTCGGAGTGGCCGGCCAGCCCCTCCGGATGCTCGAGCGTCATTCCTCCCAGGCGCAGCGGTATGCCCGCTTTGAACGCGTGCGAGTCCCAGCCAATGCCGATCCGTGTTTCCATCGAGTATCGCGCCCGTCTTACACTTTCTTCGCCGAAACCCTTACTTATTCTTATCAGGATCCGGGAATTACGACCGCAGAACTTCGCCCTCCGGATAGTGGGTGCCCCATCTGGGCGCCCTCTGGGCAGCGCGTCTTTGTTCTTGCGCCTGGGTTGGGAAGCGCCAGCTCCGCTCACTCCGCTAACGCCGGGTGCCCCATCCTAAGCGCGTTTTTTGCGCTTAGGGTGGGAGGCCGAGATTCCGATCACCCCGCTGGCCCCGCTAGCTCCGCAGACTCCGCTGCCTCAGGTAGAACTCCGCCAGCTCCAGATCCCCCGGCTGCGTAATCTTCAGATTAACCTGAGAACCGGGAACCACGGCCACGGGCAACCCCGCGCGCTCCACCACGCTGGCCTCGTCGGTACCTACAAAGCCATCCGCCGTGGCCTCGGCAAAGGCCTTTTGGAGCAGCCCGTAGCGGAAGCCCTGCGGCGTCTGCGCCAGCACCACCACCTCGCGCGGTATGGTCGCCGTAATCAGGGCCCCATGCGCGGTGCGCTCCACCTGCTTGATGGTATCCACCGCGGGCAGCCCCACAATCGCCGCGCCGTGCTCGGCCACGGCATCGATGGTGCGCTCGATGGTCGCCGCATCGATGAGCGGCCGCACCGCGTCGTGCACCAGCACAATATCCTCGGCGTCGGCGTCGAGTGCCGCCAGCGCGTTGGCCACCGACTCCTGGCGTTTTTCGCCGCCCTCCACCATGCGCACGCGCCCTTCAAAGCCGTGCTCGGCGCCATACTCGGTAATTTGCGCCTGCACCCGCTCCATCTCCGGCTTGCGCACGGCTACAAAAATCGCCGTTACCCGCTTGACCGCCGCAAAGGCGCGCAGCGAGTGAATCAGAATGGGCACGCCGCCCAGCGCCAGAAACTGCTTCGGAGGCGTCCCCGCCGTCGAGTTGGTCGAGCCCGGCGAACCGGACGAGCCCTGATCGGCGGGAGTTTTCGTCTGCGCCCCGGCCATCCGCGTTCCCAATCCCGCCGCCGGCAATAGGACGAATACCTGCATACCGGGTGGAGTATACAACTTCGCGGCTCGCTCAGAACGCGCCCGGATCCACGAAAAACATCTCGCTCGATGCGCGGAAGCCTTCCCTCTCATACAGCGGCCGGCCGGCGTCGGAAGCGTGCAAAACGCTGACCCGGAGCCCGCGCCGGCGGCTCTCCGCAACCGCCTCCCGCACCAGCGCACGGGCCACTCCCCGCCTGCGGTATGCCGGCTCGACCCAGAAATTGAGCAGGTAGCCGCGCGCCGTCCCTGCAGGATCGAGTGGGTGCGGCGGCCAGTCCAGCTCAAAAAAACCTGCCGAAGCCGCGGGCTTACCGTCCTCCTCGACAACCCAGCCCACGTAGCGGCCGGCGGTCATCATCCGCTCCAGCCACGGCGTGACGTGCGGGTCCATCCGCTTGAGAGACTCAGGCGCATACTTGCCCATCTCGGCAAACATGGCGTGGCGATGCGCCGTGATCAGTGCGGCGTCGGCTGGAGTAGCTTCGCGCGTCGTAAGCATGAGATTGAGTATAAAAACAACAGCGGCGACGCACACCTCCGGTCCGGCTCTTTAGCTTTGTGCTCAAGGCTCAGGGTCACCCCGTCTAAAGGTTGACCGGAGATGCCAAACTGTAAGCATGGCTACGCCAACCAACCACGGCAGCGCCTCATCTCCGAACGTCCTCCACTTCACAGAAAGAGGGTCAGGACCGCCGCTTCTGCTTGTCCACGGCCTGATGATCACCGGCGAAATGTTCGAGCCGGTCCTGGACAGCTTCGCTGCGTGTCATCGCGTCATCGTCCCCGACCTGCGCGGCCACGGACAGAGCCGCGGGCTTCCGCCGCCGTACACCGTCGAGCAGCTCGCCCTCGACCTGGCGAGACTTCTCGATAATCTGGGTGTCGGAGCGGCCGCAATTCTCGGCTACTCGCAGGGGGGCGCCGTCGCGCAACAGCTCGCTCTGGACCACCCCAGCCTGTGCAATCGCCTCGTCCTCGCGTGCACTTACGCCTTTAACATGGCCAGTTTTCGGGAAAGAGTCGAAGGGCATCTCGTCCCGCTTTTCCTCCGCTTCCTGGGCATGAGGCGATTTGCCAAACTCGTCCTTTCTCTCGGCCTGAAGCAAGTGCCCAGGGAGCGCGCCGAACGGGCCACCGGGCTGATCGCGGATCAGGACCTCAAATTGATGCTCCCCGCGTGGAACGCGGCCATGGCGTTCGATAGCAGGCCTCGCCTGGCCGAGATCCATTGTCGGACGCTGGTCATCGCGGGCTCGAAAGACGAAGCAGTGCCGCTTCGCCACGCAATAACGCTCCACAACGGCATCGCCGGCTCCAAGCTCGTGGTTGTCGACGGCGCCGACCACTCCCTCCTCTGGTCGCATCCCGACGAACTCTTCAGGCTGACGGAAGAGTTTCTCGGCGTCTGAGCGCAAGCGCCCGCGGCCCTTTGCCTCGCGGCTCTTAGTTTCGAAGCGAGGAATGCAGGCGGAAGGGTCTGCGGACCCCGCGAACTATCATCAATGCGTGGCCAGGCCAGAGGACAAAACCGCACGAAACTCAGAATTGCCGCTCGACACTTCGCTGCTCAAACCCGGCATGCGCCTCGGCGTCGCCGTCTCCGGCGGCGCGGACTCGGTGGCCCTGCTGCGCGCGCTGGTCGCACAAAACGCGCAAAAGGGCAGGGAACTGGGCCTCGTTCTCCACGTGGCCCATCTGCACCACGGCCTGCGCGGCGCTGAAGCCGATGCCGACCTTGAGTTCTGCCGCGCGCTCGCCGCCCAGCTCGGGCTCCCGTTCCACGAAGCCCGCGTGGACACGGCGGCGGAAGCCTGCGCCAACCCGGAAACCGGCAAGCGCGCCGAATCCACTGAAGAAGCCGCGCGGCGCCTGCGCTATTCCTGGTTCAGCACACTCTTGTCCAAAACCCCGCTCCACGCAGTGGCAACCGCGCACACCCTCGACGACCAGGCTGAAACCGTTCTGGCCAAGTTTCTCCGCGGCGCGTGGACTGAAGGTCTGGCCGGCATCGCGCCGGTCCTCGAATTTCCGGAGGGGAAGGTCCTTCGCCCCCTGCTGTCCGTTACCCGCGCCGAAGTCGAAACCTATCTCAAATCTCTCAGCCAGCCCTGGCGCGAAGATTCCTCCAACCGCCATCTCTCCTTCACCCGCAACCGCATCCGCCATGAGCTGCTCCCGCTGCTCGAAACCTGGAACCCGCAACTGCGCGCCCACCTCGCGCACATGGCCGCGCTCGCCGGCGATGAAGAGGCCTTCTGGCAATCCGAGCTCGCCCGCATCGCCCCGCAGTTGATCCTGCCGGGCAAGCCTGTCCGCGGCGGAGGCCGCGCCGCCGGTGCAGGCCTCGCCCCCGGCTGCGCCCTTGACTGCGCGCGCCTGGCCGCACTCGAGCCCGCTCTCGAGCGAAGAGTCCTGCGCCACGCCGCAAGCCAACTCGGCGCCGAGCTCGATTTCCCGGCCACTGAGGCCCTGCGGGCGCTCGCGCTCACCGGCCGCGCCGGCCGGCAGCTTTCGCTTGCCGGCCTTCACGCCGAGCGCACCCCCCGGGAGCTGCGCCTCGCCGCAGGCCAAGTGGCGCACGGCCGCCGTACTCCCACAGAAGCGGCCCCTGCGTACAACTTTTCCGTCCCCGGGGAAATTGCCGCGCGCGCCTTCGGAATCCGCTTAAGTGTCGAATTATCGGACGCTTCCGCCGCCCCGCGCCTCAACACCAATGCGGCCACGCTGCGCAGCTGGAAGCCCGGCGACCGGGTGCGCCTGCGCTACTCTGCCGGCCCGCGCAAAGTAAAGGAAGTCCTTGAACTTCTGCGAGTTACAGGAACAGACCGGGCCGTTTGGCCGGTCCTCGAACTCGCCGGCGCCATCGCCTGGATGCAGGGCGTGGAGCTTGAGCCGCTTCCCGGCCTCGCCATTACGGCCAGCCCGCTTGCCGCCGAAGACCCGCTCCCGGCGCCGGACAAGTCACTTCCGTAAGCCCCGATTGACCCTCGAAAGTGCCGTTTCCCCCCGGATTCCCTCCGGATTGATTTGCCCTGGGAGTACAATTTCCTTACTGCCCGTCCGGGCGGGCAGTGGTCGTGTTGATTGCCGGAGGCTTGTACACTTTGTGCCACTGCACTGGTAGCAAGCGCGTCTAACGGATGGTTGAGTCGGTGAAGGGCAAGTTTGACGGTTGTATCCCCCTCGCCGGGAAAGAGGAGTCCTGGTGAACTCGAGCGTCAAGACAATCATGTTCTGGGTCTTTATCCTCATCTGCCTCATGCTGCTCTGGGGTGTGGTGTCGAAGGGCACAAACATGAACAAAGAGCAGGAGTACGGCTACTCCGATCTCTTCGATAAGGTGCAGGCGGGTCAGGTATCCGACGCAGTCGTCCAGGGGGATGAGCTGCGCGGGCACCTCAAAGGCTCCAAAGACGAATTCCACACCACGTTGCCCACCAACTGGGACGATCTCGATAAGGCCATGCGCTCCCAGCATGTGAACTTCCAGATCAAAGAGCCCCAGAGCAACATCCTGCTCCCGCTGCTCTTCAACGTCGGTCCGTTCGTGCTGCTGGGCGCCATCTGGTTTTTCATGCTGCGCCAGATGCAGTCCGGCGGCAACAAGGCGCTCAGCTTCGGCAAGAGCCGCGCGCGCCTGCTCTCCATGCAGCAGAAGAAGGTCACCTTCAAGGATGTGGCCGGCGTGGATGAGGCCAAGGAAGAGCTCAAGGAGATCATCGAGTACCTGCGCGAGCCGCAGAAGTTCCAGAAGCTCGGCGGGCGCATTCCCAAGGGCGTGCTGCTCGTCGGCCCTCCGGGAACCGGCAAGACGCTGCTTGCCCGTGCCGTGGCCGGCGAAGCCAACGTACCCTTCTTCTCCATCTCCGGCTCTGACTTTGTGGAGATGTTCGTCGGCGTGGGCGCCAGCCGCGTCCGCGATCTCTTCGAGCAGGGCAAGAAGAACGCGCCCTGCATCATTTTCATCGATGAGATCGACGCCGTCGGCCGGCATCGCGGCGCCGGCCTGGGCGGCGGCCACGATGAGCGCGAGCAGACCCTCAACCAATTGCTCGTGGAAATGGATGGCTTTGAGTCGAACGACGGCGTGATCCTGGTCGCGGCCACCAACCGGCCGGACGTGCTCGATCCCGCTCTGCTGCGCCCCGGCCGCTTCGACCGTCGCGTAGTCGTTGGCCTGCCTGACGTGCGCGGCCGCGAAGAAGTCCTCCGCGTCCACGTCAAAAAGGTGCCCGTCAGTGACGACACCAATCTCAATGTGCTCGCCCGCGGAACACCAGGCTTCAGCGGCGCCGATCTGGCCAACATGGTGAATGAGGCCGCGCTCAACGCCGCGCGCGCCAATCGCAAGCAGGTCACCATGTACGACTTTGAGCTGGCCAAGGACAAGGTCCTCATGGGCGCCGAGCGCAAGTCCATGCTCCTGACCGATGAGGAGAAGCGCGTCACCGCCTATCACGAGGCCGGCCACGCGCTGGTCTCCATCATGCGCGAGCATTCCGACCCCATCCACAAGGTCACCATCATTCCGCGCGGCATGGCCCTGGGCGTCACCGTCTACCTGCCCGACGACCGCCACAACTACACGCGGGAGTATCTTGAAACCCGGCTGGCCACGGCCTACGGCGGCCGCGTGGCCGAGGAGATCTTCCTCAACCAGATGTCCACCGGCGCCGGCTCCGACATCGAAAGCGCCACCGATCTCGCCCGCCGCATGGTCTGCGAGTACGGCATGAGCCGCCTCGGTCCGCTCACCTTTGGCAAAAAGGAAGAGCAGATCTTCCTTGGCCGCGAGATTGCCCAGCACCGCGACTTCTCGGAAGAGACCGCGCGGCAGATCGATTTGGAGGTGCGGCGCCTCATCGACGAGGCCTATCAGTCGGCGCGCAACATCATCGACGCCAACAAGGACGTGATGCA
>JASHOQ010000018.1 GCA_030041045.1 Acidobacteriaceae bacterium | reverse complement strand
GGTTCAAGCCTGCAGCCGGGCCGGTCTTCTGACTTGCGCGTCATCGAGTCCGTGCTGCCTTCCCGGAGAGTTGCTCCAGTGGCGTTGATCTTCCGTGCACGTCTCTCTTCGCTTACAGTTACGGGGTAGTGGCGGAATTGCACCGCGCTTCCCGACACCCTGCTGGTTATTGGTTGTGGTTAAGTGGTTGATGGTTTGTGGAACCGAGCTTTGCTGACTCGGCCAGTACAGAAAACTTGATCACGTTCGGACATCGGTTTTGAGCGAGCCTTTAAGCGCCAGCGGCAGTCCGGCAACCATCAGCACAACGTGACTCGCGATCGCGGCGACGCGTTGGTTGATTTCGCCGAGCAAATCCCGATAACGCCTTCCCAATGTGTGCGCAGGAACGACTCCGCTTCCGACCTCGTTCGAAACTAGAATGATGGCACACGGTGGGCGCTCAAGCGCTGCGCACAGTGCATTGATATTTTCGGCAATCGCCGCCGAATCTTCATTGTGGACTTCGAGCAGCTTCCCCGCAAAAAGGGTAAGGCAGTCAATCAGAAGCAAGTCGCAACTGTTCGCAGACTTGATTGCAGAAGCAAGGGCGAGCGACTCCTCGATCGTGGTCCAGTGCTGTGGCCGTTCTGCCCGATGACGCTCGATTTTGCGGTGCATTTCTTCGTCTTCGCGCCGCTCGGCGGTCGCCAGGAAGGTTACGCGTTCGGCATGCGCGGCGAGACTAAGAGCATAACGGCTCTTGCCGCTGCGGACTCCGCCGAGCACCAGCGTCACATCCGGAGCCAAATCAGCACGCATGCATTGCTCCTTGCATTCAGGAAACTGAACGCGCAAAGACAAAGCGGGATCTGTCCTCAGGCAGCAGCCACGCGATCCGAGAAGTGAATCTTGTGTTCATGCTCTTCAACTCTCCCATCGAAGTTGAATAAGCCCAGATTGGCACCTGGCCGGTCTCCTGACTTACGCTTCATCGAGAACGGGCAGCCTTCCCAGGACCGCATGTCCCAGTGGCTATGAAAAAATGCCTGTCTCTCAGCGTTCACAGTTACGGGGTAGTGGCGGAATCGCACCGCCTTCCCGAACACCAGATAAATTGAACGATATCGCCTTGGCCATCGCCGGGTCAATCGCAACTAAAGCCGGCCAGGCCCTCAACCACGGTTCAAAAGCGCCGCAGCCTGTTTTGACCGCACCCCTAACGATGTTTGTGCGAATCCGACACCCGATAGAATAAGAACAGGAGCGGAGATGACGACAAGCGGCAAAGGAGTTGAAACGCTTGAGGACTTCGACGCGAGAATTCGGATGCTGCTCCCGGATCAGTACCAGGACTCATACAACGACGTAGAGCCTGTGCCGATGAGGTCGGCGCCGCTCAAATTTGGCGGCGATGGCAACGTTGCATGGGATGAGATTTGGGGGTCTTTCTGCGATCTGGCGATGGCCGGCGGTCCACCGCATAGGGGTTCGCTTCTTGAGCCGGGCTCGGTCTCGGATGTAAGTGAATTGCCAGAACGCTATGAAACCGTTACTGGAGAAATCTGCCGCGGAATTGGTTTGGTGACGGGGCTTTTCGCTCAACCCTCTCAATATCCAGGGTGGATAGGGATTGATTGCACAAGCTCCGGCCAGTCGGGCTGGCTGGCCCGAGCCATCACGATGGAAAATGTTTCCGTCGGTTTTGAAGGGATGGTGTTGTATCTGCCCGCTGGTCCCCATTATCGGCTTGAGAAGGAAATCAAGAACGTCGTTACCGCGATGGCAAAAACCTGCCACTACTGGTTTGGACACACATCGCTCGAACAAAGGCGGGCCATTTCAAAGTTACTGGATGAGCTAGAGACGCGCTCACCGCTTATCCGGCCAATCTTTCCTCGCCCAAGCACAAATGCCGTTACCGATGAGATCTTTTTGAGCCAGGTTAGAGCGAAGATCTGCGAAGCGACAGCGCTCCGGTGTTCGATTCGAGGCAAGAGCGATTGGCAGGGTCTTGAGTTTCAGAATGCCAAGTCTGCGATAGGCATGATGCGGGCATTGATGGCTTGCAATGTGCTCGCGCGCCGAGAAGGCAACACAGCCTTCGCCGCTGTAAACCCAATCGCAGATCCGAGTGGTGATGCTCTGGCTAATCGTGTGATCTCGGCCTACCATTATGGCGTCGCGCGTAAGATGTTCGACTGACGCTCTTGAGTTTACTCATGCATTGCAACCCAAAAAAGCTGATCGTCTGGCAGGTCCATTACTTCTCTTCCAGCTCGTTCCAGTTGGTCGTGAGGCAAATTGAGGAACCTCGATATGACTTCAGGCTTGAGGTGAAACACCACTTCTTTGCCGGTTGCCTTATCCCGCACAACGGTCTCCATTTGAGCCAACGTTGACTTTTCGAGGCGAAGATTCAGTTTTCCCACGCTCACCCCGGTTGCAGCTTGGACCCCATCGGCAACACAGCTATATTGCACTTCGAGCGGTGTTCGATGAATTACGTCGAGGTCGAAACTGCCGTAGGGTGCGTCTAGCATCGCAAGCGCTCTTACGCCGATTCGATAGCCGATCACAGCAAATGGACCCGCAGCCCCGTGAATCGATGCAACCCTTGCTAAAGCGGCGTTATTGTCGATAGCTTCAACCGGTCCTGCTGCCGGCGTGGTGGCCAGTACAGTTGAAGCCATTACCGCAATGAGAAGCGACAGTAGGTGCCGGCGACGTTGCATATTCAAAAATTCTAATCCTGAAGTGCATAGGAACGTCTCGCCAAATGTTGCTGCATCTTCAGCGTGGCTTGCTCACTGAAAGTTGATTTCTTACAGAGTGCATTGTCGGGAGGGCGTTGGCGAAGATAATACAGCAAATCCGCTCATCGAACTTGATGTCTAACCCACAAAGGCACCGTTGTGAATTCTTGCGTTCCACTTGGCTATATAGTCGCCAATGTATATTGTACCGGTCAGAGACGATTCAACGCGCACATAGGTGAGCGATAAATCAGCGAGAGTCAAACCCGGAACGGTGCAGCGCCTCCGACATAATTAAGAACTGCCGATTACATCCTGAATTGATCGGGTAGCGGGACTGAGTAGAGTGCGTCGCAGCATTCCCGGCGTGCGTGCAATGTCCTGCACAGACGAGGCCAGCCACATTTGAATGTTGATAGTATCTGTGATGCTGTTCCGATCTTGTCGTCCCTAAATTATTGATTGTAAAACACGCTTGCTCCTCAGGTAGGACTCGAACCTACAACCCTTCGGTTAACAGCCGAATGCTTGCTCCCACAGGGTTGTCCCACGGGCGTCCCAGTGGGGATCTGGGCTGCTAAGAAGTTCGAGTCACCAATGAGCACACGATAGCAAAAGTCCCCCATTCCCTGAAATTGATCGAATCCGTGCAAGCTTAGGCTTCGAGAGCGCGCCTTCAGTTGTAACAAGACCTCATCTCTAGGCCACAAGGCCCTGCGCACCATACTAGAAAATGTTCTTCCCTGTTTTTCTGCCAAACGCCGGCGTCGCTCACACAGCATGTGACGATGGATGGGATCCGAGATGCGAGGCTGCAAATCAATAGCAACATCAACGTCACCTAATCTCTCGGCATTTGACAGCATACTTCCAAACAAAATTGCACCTCGGATGCTAAATGCATATTCTTTTGAGGCATTTATGGCGTTCACGCGATCCAAGAATTCTCTTAGGACACGTTCTGCCGTTCCTCGATGAATTGGTCTTGCAGCCGTTGCATTCGCAAACGCTAAGCCTCTATCTGCAACTTCGAAAGCAGCTCCGTTACCGAAGGGCTCTGTAGGCTCTATGAGTTTGAGCGCGACCATTTCGTGGATAAACTCTTCAGCCTGCTCCGGTTTGAGTTGCATCACTCTTTCAACCGCGCAACGCATGAAAAACTTTCGATTAAACCTCCTCAGAAACCTACGCACCTGTAGTGCAGGACAACCTGCGACAATTTCTCCCTTCGAGATTCGCATTTGTTTGCCCCTCACTTGCCATACGAGGAAGACATCATCATGCAGGCTGGGAACTCGGTCAAATCTCTCGGCTTTGCTTCCCTCGTTGAATGGCTCGTGAACGGGATCTGAGCACTGACGTGGCCGATCGGGGTTCCATATCCGGAGCGCTTGATCTGGCTTTCAACCAGGCGGCGAAATCCTGGGGGTCGAAGCGGACCGAGTTGGCAATCCTGAGCGACGGGATCTCGCCTGTCGCAGCCATCTTGTAGATTTGTTTTTCCGAGAGGTCGAGCATCTCGGCAATATCGTTCGCCCTCAGGGCCCCTCGCTTCTGCTCAAGGATCTGTTCGATAAGCATTCATTCCTCCTGTTCGCTATGCCGGAAATCCAAGAACGCCAAGATTACGATCCGTCGAAATAAGTTTTCGGTCAATTTCAAGTAACACGTCAGCGCAAAGCATAAGAAAAACGCAGAAGATTCACTCTTCGGCGCCAGTCAAATAGGTTGCGATCGGATTGCAATCAGAAAGGCTAGGCCGTCTGTTTCAGAGGCCAGCAGTTCAACTTCTTTCGGTCGGCGAAGGTCGGACCCGTGAAACTCAGGTTCACCTTGCTGATCACTTCGTCTTTCCGGGCGGGCTTTAGATAGCGGATGATGCTATCCATCGTGGTTTGCCCCATCCAGGCCATTACCGTCTTCAGATCTACGCCGGCGCGAAGGTGGGCTGTTGCAAAGGTCGACCGAAATTTGTGCAGCCAAAAGTCATTCGGATTCAGACGAGCTTTCGTTGCATTCCTCTTGAGCGCCCGGATCATGTGCGTGTCGCATTTCCCACTCCTAGTGCTGAATACGAGTGCTCCTGAAGCAGCGCGCTTCTCCGAAAGTGTCTTGCGGTAGACTTCGAGAGATTCGAGCAGTTCGTCCGGAACAGGCACCTCGCGTTCTTTGTAGGCCTTTGGCGACCAGCCGAACTGTGGCTTCCAGCGCATCTCGACGATATTTGCCTTGAACCGGATGTTCTGCCAGGTGATGTGCATCGCTTCTTGTTCCCGAAAGCCTGTCATCAATAGGAAGTCGTAAAGCGTCCTGTGGTACAGCGTGCAGACGGGATACAGATCCGTCAGTTGGTTGTCTTCGAAGATCGCAACTTCGGTTTCGACGAAGCGTGGCTTGTCGTTCTTCCCCAACAGCTTGGGTATTCCCTGCGATTCGAGAAAGGTCATCACGCACGTGAACTTGTTGAAGACGGTTCTGGGAGCAAGCTTCTTCTTCTCACGAAGAAACGCCACGAATTCGAGAAGGTCGATGCGTTCAAGTTCGTCTGCGCATTTCTTGCTGCAGGATTGCTGGAAGTACGCGAAGGCTACCTTGTAACCTCGCCATGTCTTATCTTTGCGTGAGAGTTTAATCTCCTTGAGGAATTCGGCCATGGCGGAACACAACTGAGCGCGGTTGGGGTCGTCTTTTGGGAGCTGTACTTCGAGCCCCTCGGCCCGGGCCTCCAGCTCTTTGATCTTTCTTACCTGACTGTTGAATGCGACGACGGCGTCCTTGCCTACGGAGAGGCGCTTGCGTCGTCCCTTCTCGCGCCATTCGAGGTAGTAGGAGCCTTCGGGGTGCTTTTCCTGGCTACCGTTTACAATGACCCAGTCGGACTTTATCCGGCCGCTGCTGTTCAAAACCACGGGGCAGTAGCGGCTACCGGATAGAGTTTCGATGCGTTTGGTGACGTTGACTTCCATGGCGATCTCCTGGCCAAAGCGGTATCACCCCAGGTATCACCCTTCGGAAACTCAGTCCAATTTGCTGATTTGAAATCTCTTGTTGGAAAAGGGCGAGCGGGTTCGAATCCCTCCGCCCCGACCATTGAGCCGGCGGCTTTTGCGTGCGCTCACCGGGCAAGCGCGCTTCGGTTTCAGATCGGCAGCGCTGACCCCGCCTCAGTCTGCGTATCCGCGTCGGTTCTGTTCATCATGCGCCGGGCGGCACAGACGTGTGTTACGGCGGGCGCCGACTCTTACTGCAGAATCACGTTTTCCGACGTGGCGCTGAAGGACAAGGAGGGATTCTTCATGAAAGGCAACAGACTAAAGCTATAGCTAACCGTCACCTTTACCAGACACCCCTGACTATTGGTGTTGGTGGTGCAACCGGTGGTGGTGTTATCCGGCGTCTCACCGGGCCAAACATACGAGCTGGTCTCGTCAATGGTGACGTTGCTGGCGTTGATCCCTCCGGTCGCCAGGCTCTCTACATAGTTCTGAATATCGGCGGCGGAGGCCGTGCACTCATAGGGCATGGTGAAGCTGGGGGGCGCCGATGTAGAGCAGCTTGTGGTTTTGCTCTTGCTCCAGGTGTAGCCGCGCACCGCGGCAAAGCGCGCGCCCTCCTCCGCGGCGTAGCTCGTAAAGTGGTAGGCATACATCGCCAGGATCCACTGAAGAACGCCCGACACAAGGAGGATGAGGAGCAACGCGGTCATGGCGAATTCCACCAGCGTAGAACCACGCTCGTCGCGCGCCAGGCGGAACAGCTTCCGCATATCGATTGCTTTTTTCATCGATCGCCTTTTCTCTTGCCCGTTCGCTCCGCTACCCGATCCCTTTTGGCATTCCAGCCATCCAACCGGCGACGAGGAGGATCGCACGAGTCGTCAAGCGAAATCCTCAAGAGATTAACTGCCCGCGCTGCGCATCGAGGCCGTGCTGGTAAACGTCATGGAGGAAGGGATCTTGGGCCAAGGGAACAGCGGCGAATAAGTTGCGGTAACCGTCACGTTCACGCGGTATACCTCAGTGGTGCTGGTACACGTGGGAGTGGTGGTGCAACTTGCGCTGTAGTCAGTGCCGTCTGAACACTCGCATCCATAGGTGGGGGTGCTGTTGGCAAAGGAGAGCGTCAGGCCCGGCCCGGCATTGTCGTTGGCCGCGTTCTTCATGCCGGTGATGTCAGTCGGATTCTGCGCGCCGTAGGCCGCCGCGGCATGCGCTGCAGCCGCGATTTCTGTGGTCAGATAGTAGGCCCGCGCGAAATCGATGGCGCCGAACAACAGCAGCAAAAACAAAGGCAGCAGGGCCGCCAATTCCACCAGGCTGGCCCCGCGCTCGTCTCGGAAAAACCGAAGTCTTTTGATCAATTGCATAAACTACTCCGCAAGAGCAAACGATCCCAGCGTCTGACCGCTGCCGCCGCCGAGGAGTCCGGCGGAGCCGTTGACATTGACGGTTATGCCGGAGTCAATCCAGATGTCTTCCGCATCGATGGCGGTGGAGGTAGCTCCAGCGTTGACGGTGGTGCCCGAGCCGCTGTTGAAGGTCAGTGTCGCATCGGGAAGATAAATGATGCCGTTCAGGGTCACTGTGGTGCTGGCGTCCATATCCATTCCCGAGCTATTGGAAGAGCTCTGCCAGATCAACATATTCTCTACGGCGTTATTGGTCGCATCGGTAGTAGGCGCCGAAAGCGTGACCGTGGCGCTGCTGTTTGGCTGAAAGCTTCCGTTGACAAAGTAGAGCGTCACGCCCTGCCCCCCGGTGCATCCGGTGCACGTTAGAGTCGCACCGCTGTCGACGTTGATGGAGCCGTTCATGTAGTAGAGGCCGGGAGCGAGATTGACGCTGACGTTCGAATTGAGATTGATGCCGTTGGCGTAATAACCGGGTTGCAAAGTGGTGCCGCTATTCGGCGTGGTGTCGCTGGCGGTTGAAGATGCCGCCGGCTGGCTGGGCGCCGCCAGGCTGGCCAGCGGGTCAGCCTGCTGAGTTGTGGTGTGGGTCGGCTGCGTTTCCGAGTCTCCCAGGGTCCATGTGCAGCTGCTGTTGCAGTTGTTGGGGCTCCACGATCCGTAATAAAGGAAAGTGGAGTTGGAAGTGACGCTGTCGCCGCTGTTGGTTTGCAGGGTGCCGTTGTCGTAGATGCCGCAACCGGTCAAATTAAAGGCGCCGTTGGAACTGTTGAAATAGAGGCCATTGGTCCAGATGCAGTTGCCGCCGCCGCTCGAATTGACGTAGGCATCGCCGGCTTCCGCGCGCGCCATCAGGTTGAAGGTACGAATCCCGAAGAGGGCGCCGAAGATCGTGCTTTGCGGCTCGGTGAGCACCACCTCAGCCATGTGCGCGTTGCCTTTGTTGGGGTCGCTCGATCCCAGCATGCACGGGCCAACATTAATAATCATGCCCAACCCCGAGGTGGCGGAGAGGGTGCACACATTCACCTGCGGGGTAACCGTGGAACTGGTAATGCCGTCTTCAACCAGAGCCTTCTCCGCCGCCGTTTGCATGTTGCTGCAAACCGCGTCGCTGCAGTTGCCCAGCTCCAGGCCGGCGGCGATGGCCGCGGAATCAGCCGCGGTCTGCAATTGGACCTGCTGATAGTGGATGCTGCCCACGTCAACCGCCAGCGCCATCGCCCCCATGAGGGTGGTGAGGCACATCGCCGAGAAAACGACCGCCTGTCCGCTTTCGCCGCGCATGAATCTGGACGCGAAGGTTCTGCCGAAACGCAAGTGCGAGCTGATCCGAACTATGGTTTGCGAGCTCATTGGTTTACCTTCCCATCATCCTTCCGGCCCCCCGGCGCCTTCTTAATTTATCGGCTGAAAAAACGCGCCGGGCAAGAAAGATGCTGACAAATCTAATAAATCATTTCACCTATAAGGTTACCGTTGAACGCGAAAGTCAAAATAGCACAAACGTATTAGATCGATGCATTTGCGTGGCAGCAGTCCACTTAGGTTAGTACCATTACCCGGGTGCATCCGCGCGTAAGAGCGCCTTTCGGTAACCCGCAAGTCCAGCAGATTGAGCGGGGCCGGCCGGCCGGCGATGCCGGGGCCCCGGCCGCGCACGGTACGAGCGCGGGCAAATCCGATGGAAAAGCCGGAATTCTGCCCGGCGGGGCAAAGGTGTCAGTAGGGAGAATCGGCCTGGGCGGGGTAGGGCTGGCCGTATTTGTTCTTGTGCGCGGCCGTGTTCGCGGCACCGGCGATGGGCGCTTCGATGCTGCCGAGATCGACAGCGTGCGGCGGGAGATGGATGCGGCGGTCGAGGCCGGAGAGAACGGGCTGCGGGACGCCTTCGATCCAGAAGTGAAGGCGGTAGTCGCCGGGGGGAATGCCGTGGAGGTCGAAGGCGTTGGATCGATCGGCGATGGTGTAGAGGGGCGTGGAGAGGGTGAGAATGACGGCGCTCATCTCCGGATGAATGTTGCAGAAGATATACGAAACCCCCTCGCGCGAGAAGGTGACGGATTTGCTGGAGCCGGCTTCATAGAGGCCGAGGTCGAAGCGCTTGCCGTCAAACAGCGAGAAGACATTGTGGAAGAAGGGATCGGCGTTGGGAAAGGCGACCACACTGCCGACGGGAACCACCTGCAGATGAGGAACGAAGGTGCGGTTCTTCTGCAGCAGCGTGTACGCGCCCTGCGGGGCAAAAGGCAGAGCCGGCGTTCCCGGGAGCGGCTCGAGCCAGATAACCGCGGGGACGGCGCGGGATTTCGCAGGTTGAGGGGCGGCGAGGCGCAGGCGCAGCTCGGCGGTCGCGTCAGAGGGGACGGGCTGGCGGGCGCGCCCGAGGAGCGCGGCGAGGGCGACGGCCAGAAGCAGCCCGGCAGAGATGCGCTTGCTTCTCATCAGAACTTGTATCCTGCGGCGATACCGATGACGTTGGATTCGGCCTCCGAGGCCGAGACCGGCGAGCTGGCGATGTGCCGGTATTCGAGCGAAAACAGCAGATACGCACTGGGGCTGAAAATGACATTCCCAGTATAGGTGCGATTGCGTGCGAGGTTCTGATAGAAGCTGTCGGGCGTGGCGTAGCGGCGCACCTCGCCGGCGAAGGCATTGTCGATGCCGAAGGCGCCGTTGAGCTCGACACGCTCGTTGATTTTCTCCTTGAGCTGCGCCCAGCCGCCCACATCGTCGAGCGCGCGCATATACACTTCGCGGGAGAGCGGGTCCTGGTAATAGACGAAATCCTTGTAGGCGCCGCCGCCCAGGCCGCCGAGAGCGAGGCCGCGGTAGGAGCTTGCGCTCGCTTCGAGGCGCGCGGGCAGATGCAGGCCGGCGTCGAGCGTAGCCGCCCAGGCGTCAAAGGTGTTGCCGAAGGCAGTGCGATGCGGGGCGAAGTAACCGCCGACGCCGAGATGGCTGGAGGTCTCGTCGGATTCCGAGCCGAGGAGAGCGATGCGCGCTTCCGCACCGGGCCACCGGCTCTGTTCCGCGCTGCTGGCCGGAGCGGGCGGGGTGGAGGTTGAAGCGTAAGCCAGGGCGGTGAGCGGAGCGTCACCGACGTCGAGCAACGCCGCTTCAAGACGCAGATCGCGCGCCGCGCCGAGGGCGAGGTCCTGCCGCGCGCCGAACTGCGGGTTCCAGGTCCAGAGATTGCCGGACCAAGCCAGCGGAGGCTCGGCGACGGCGGTGAGCGAGCTGGGCGCATCGGCGCTGAAAATGGGCCGGTCGAGGGCAAAGTAGGCCTCGGTGCGGTTCCAGAGCAAGGCGGCGTGGGCAGTGCGCAGGCGCAGGAGGGTGGAGTCGGCGTTGTAGTATCCGGGGTCGCCGCCGCCCGATGCGGGAATGCCATTGAAGTCGACACGCAGATCAGCGAAGCTGCGCGCGCCGAGCAGGTGCGGGCCGCGCGCATCGAGGCCGAGCACGGTTTGGCGCACGGAGGCGCCGGTGCTTCCCGGACCGGATACGGCTACGGCGGGCGTGGCCGCTTCGTCGACCGCGGCGGTGTTGGCAAAGCCATTGAAGAGCAGCAGGCCGGTGAGACGCACGGGATACTTCGACTCGCTCTCGACCTTTTCCTGATCGAGCGTGGAGATTTGCGACTCATTGAAGGACTGACGCTCGCGGAGATCGTCGAGGGACGCGGAAGATGACTCAGCGGAGGGCGGAGCGGCTTCCGGCGCAGAAGACGAGGGAGCGGATTCAGCCGCAGGCGGCGCCGGCGCGGCAGCTTGTCCCGGAGCGCCCTGCGTGACCGGGCTCGGTGAGACCTGGCCCGGCGAAACCTGTTCTTCGAGGGCAGACAGCTGGCGGCGCATCTCGTCCAACTGGCGCTGCGATTCATCAAGCAGAGATTGCGTGCGCGCGATCGAGTCGGTGAGCTTCTGGATCTGCTGCGCGACGGAGGGCGCAGCGGACTGGGCGCCGAGCCGTTGCGCCGCGTTCACGGAGATTGCCAGCATGAGCGGCAAAACGCGAAAGACACGATCAGGACCTGGAAGCGTTCTATTTCCGTATCCGTGCATTCTCATGTTCGATCACCCCATTGCGGCCATCGGTCTCCGGCGCCGGCGCGGAATCCTGGACCTCAGGAGCGCGCGCAATCTTCATCTGGAAGATGGTTTCCCCTGAACGGCTGCTCAGGAGAGCGACTTCTCCTCCGTGCTCCAGGGCGATGCAGTGAGCCAGCGTGAGGCCAAGGCCGGTTCCCTTCTGTTTTCCTTCACTGACAAACGGCTCAAAAAGGCTGCCGCGGATTCTCTCGGGCACGCCGGCGCCGTTGTCGACTACGTTGACGAGCACACATTGTTCCTGCACTTCGAGCGTGGCCGTGACCTGGTGCGCCTCAGGGCCGCAACGGGCCGCCTGGCATGCGTTGAGCAGCAGGTTGAAAATGGCGCGCTCGACCTGCTTGCCGTCGACGATGACGGAGGTCTCCACCGGATCGCCGTAATGGGCAGCGAGGATGACGCCTTCAGCATCAGGATGCGCGCGGACCAGGGCCAGGGCGCGCTCAAGCAGCGTGGCCATGAGCTCAGGCGAGCGGCGCGGATTGGTGCCGGTGCGGCTGAAAATGAGCAGCGACTCGATCATGTCCGTGGTGCCGAGCACCGCGGCGCGAATGTCGGTGAAGATTTCGGCGCGCTCCTTGGAAGAAAGACGGTCAGAGGCAAGAAACTCAGAGTTGGCGTAGATGGCGGCGAGATAATGGCGCAGATCGTGAGAGACGGAACTGGCCATGCTGCCGATGGTGGCCAGGCGCTCCGACTCGAGCAGGGCGCGATTGGCTTCCTGAATCTGGCGCCGCATGGCGGCAAAAGCCTGGCTGAGCTGGCGCACCTCCTGGGTGCCGTGGCGGGGCACGCGATACTTGCTGTCGCCGCGGCCGAAGGCGCGGACGCTGCGCGAGAGCTCTTCCAGGGGGCGCGTGACCAAGCGAGAAAGGATGGTGACCAGAGCGGCGCCGCAAAGCAGAGCGAACAGGCCGGCCGAGAGCACCATGCGATCGATGCGGTTGATGGATTGGGCCGCGGGCTCAAGAGACTTGAGAACGACGAGCTCGAGCGGAGCGGTGGAAGAGGCGGAAAGATCTTCAGCGGCGGCGAGAAAACTGGAGTCGCCGATTTTCACCGTGGAGGGCGCGCGGGGAGTGGCGGCGAGCAGCAGCGGCTGGCGGGCCAGGCTGGCCTGCATGGCGGGAGCGAGCGTGCCGGCGACGGCCTCACCCGCGCTGAGGAAGGCGGCGTCAACGCCGGTGGGCTGGCTGATCTCGCGCACCGTGCGCTCGAGAGAGACGCCGCTGACCACATAGCCGAGGAGGGTGCCGGTTTCCGCGCTGCCGAAGAAGAGCGGACGCACGGAACAGGAGTAGAGCGAGCCGCCGGCGATGAGATAGTGCTTGCCGGGAGAGGCAAGCAGGTTGGAGAGGCCCTGCCGCAGCGTGCCGCCGGGTGAGGCGTTGCGGGTATAAATGGCGACGATGCGGCCGCTGGCGTTGGCGAGCGCGAACAGGTCGGTGCTGCTGATCTGCCAGAACTCCTGGGCGCCGTCCTGGATGGTGCGGTCGTCGCCGCTGGTCATGAGCGCCTTGAGCGTAGGCAGCTCGGCGAGGAGCGCGTTTTCGCGATCGAGAGAGCGCAGCCGCTCGGCCTGAAGGTCTTGAAAGCTGACGACGGAGCGCTCGAGGTCCTGGGATACGTCGGCTTCCACCTGTTCGCGCAAACGGTGACGGATGAGCAGCAGGCACAGGCTGGTGACGATGACCGTGACCGCGGCCGTGGCGAGGATGAGAAGGGCGTAGGTGCGAATGCCCTGGCGGCGCGGCGCGCGCTGGGCCGGCGGGGCAGGCGCGTTCTCGAGATGCCCGGCTTCGGTTGGCCCGGCGCTACGGCGGTCTTCCGGTTCCATTACCACGTCAAGCCTCACGGACGGCAAGCCAGCCAGGCGCCGCTGCATTGCCCTGCCGCGAGGGGGGAGAACCGCGACGGGATCACGGAACGAATTTATATCCTGCGCCGTAGATGGTGAGCAGGTGCTTCGGATTCGCCGGATCGGGCTCCAGCTTCTGGCGTAGCTTGAGAATCTGATTATCTACCGTCCGCGTGGTGGGATAAAAGTTATAACCCCAAACCTCATTGAGCAGCACGTCGCGGGTGAGCACCCGCTCGGCGTTATCGGTGAAGAATTTAAGGAGCTTGAATTCGTGGGCCGTGAGCACAACGGGAACGCCGCTGCGGCGGACGGTCATCTTGCGGAAATCGACTTCGCAGTCGGCAAAGCGATAGACGGTTTGCGCGGCCGGCTTGCGCAGCCGGCGGATGGCTGCCTGCACGCGGGCGGTGAGCTCGCGCGGGCTGAAGGGCTTGGTCACGTAGTCGTCCGCGCCCAGCTCGAGCAGGAGAACTTTGTCGGCAACTTCCGTGATGGCGCTAAGCACGATGACGGGAACCTCGGGAGCGAGGCCCTTGAACTTCTGGCAGAGCTCGCGGCCGGAGATGCGGGGAAGAATGAGATCGAGAACCACGGCGAGGGGACGCTCGCTCTGAAAGAGCTCGATGCCGGTCTGGCCGTCGCCGGCGACGACGGCGGAGTAATGCTCGGCGGAGAAGATGCGGCGCAGAACCTTCTGCATGCGCGGGTCGTCTTCGACAATGAGGATGGTGCCGGCATTGACTACCGGCTGAGCAACGGGTCGAGCTTCAGGAACCGGTTCCATCACTTGCATCATGATTGAAGGCCTCTTCCTCTTATTTTGCAGGCAGCGGCCCGGCTAGGAGCGATTGGCGGCGTTGAAATTACAATGGTATGACAATTTTAGGCCTGAATCGGCGTTTGTGCCGGGGCCTCGCCGGCGGCAGTCACGGAGACGCCGTTTTCCGGGGCGAAGCCGGCGAGCGGGGACGCAGATTGGGGCGCGGCGGCGTGCTGGATAAGCAGGCTGAGAACAACGATGGACCAGAGCGGGAGCAGGAGATCGAAGGGTTCGGCCTCAGCGATGCCGCGGACAAGAACATAGATCAGGATGCTCGCAAGCGCGAGCCGCAACGGGCTGCGTGGAAGGCGGCGCCCTTGCCGCCAGAGGCTCACGTAGATTCCCGCAAGCAGAAGGACGCCGGCGGCGCCGTAGGCGTAGAACTGCTGCAGCAACTCGTTCTCCGCGTGGCGCGCCTCGAAGGCCTCGGCGCCGAAGGGCGGAATCACTTTCCACATGGAGTCGAAGCCGTGGCCGAGGATGGGGCGGTCGAGCGCCGCATCCAGCACCGTGGCCCAGATGGCAGTGCGGCCGGTGAGGGTTTCAGCCTGGTTGCCGGCGGTGGTGTAGATGTCAAAGTAAGCCTGGAACAAGCCCCAGAAGGCGAACGCGACGATCAATGAGCCCGCGACCAGGAGCAGTTTGGTCTTGCGGGCGATCGACCTGTCGCGGAAAAGCAGAAAAGCCTCAGCGGCGAGAAAGGCGACGAGCGTGGCCTTGCTGAGGCTGCGCAGAAGGGTGAGCGCGAGAAGAACGACGGCGAGTTTCCATCGGGTTTGCTTCAGGCGCGGGAGGCATTGGACAAAGAGAATGGCGACGGCGCAGAGATTGCCGATCTGGTTGGTATTGAAAAAATCCGCGTCGCCGAGGCGGAGGTCGACGGGATCGGCGGGAAGCATCCACGCAAGGATGGCCAGACAGCAGGCGCCGGCGATGAAGCCCTTAAGGATAGCGCCGGAGACGGCAGACGCCGATCCGGCGCGCAAGAGGAGGACGACGGTAGCCACGTCCGAGGCCAGCCCGCACCAGTAGGCGAACGAGGAGGGAAGCGAGACGGTCTGGCTCCAGGCGAGGCTCGCGAGGGAGAAGAAAAGGAAGGCGAGAACCCAGGCGACGGCGGGCAGACGCGCGATGGAGCCAAAGGTGCGACGGGCGCGGCCGAGAGAGAGAAAGCAGACCAGAAGCAAGAGCAAAAAGCCGAGCGCGAGATTGGCCGCGCTGCCGGTGCTGGGATCGAGACCGAGGAGACGAACGCAGAGAAAGACCACGGCCGTGCGCAGGGCGAAGAAGAAACCAACGGCGAAGTCCAGGCCGGCGGGTTCGGTGAGCTCCAATCTTCCTGCGTCCCATGTGGCAGTCACCGGGTTCATTTTCCCTCTGGCGTGACGCGGCTGCGATCACGGTCTTTCCCGAGGCGTGGCTTTACATCCCGCGAGCCCGGCAAACAGACAAACACGGAAGCGACGGCGAGCCCGTGCGTGGCTAATCCACCACGTGCAGTTTCAGCGCCATGGATCCGTGGCCGGAGCCGCAGAAAACGGAGCAGTGGCCGACGAAGTCGCCGGCTTTCTGCGGGGTGAAAGAGACTTCCGCGGTGCCGCCGGCGCTTACCTTCACTTCGACGCTGAGATCGCGGAAGCGGAGGCCGTGGGCGACGTCAGCGCTCTTGAGCACGAGAACGACGGGCTCGCCTTTCTTCAAGGTGATTTCGCCGGGATCGTAGGCGAAGCGGTGAGCGGTGATTTCGATGCGGCGGGGCGCATCGGCGGCGCGCGCGGGCCGGGCGGAAAACGCGGGTGCGACGAAAACAAAAACGAATAAAAACTTGAACAGCGATCGGTTGGGCATGCATTCTCCGTGGGCAGAGTTGCCGAGGTTGGGAGCCCGGCGAGGGCGAGCCGGTCAAAAATTCGGAAAGCTCAAGGATTCAAAAAGCTCAGGGATTCAAAAAACTCAGGGATTCAAAAAACTCAGGGATTCAGAAAATGGAGCAGGGCCTTGTAGTCCTTGTCACTGAGATTGGCGCGCACGCGCATATGCATCGCGATGGTGCCGGAGATGCGCGGCGAAAAACCCTCCGGGGGGTTGTGGCAACGGGAGCAATTCTGCTCGAAGACCTGTTGTCCGCGATCGGGAGGCGCTGCCGGAGACGACTTCTGCGTGTCTTCGCCGCTCTGCGTCTGCGGGGTGTGACCGGCTTGCGCGAGCAGAGGAAGCACCGTGATGGCCGAAACCATGATTGCCGCCAATGCATTGAACCGCTTCATGGAATTCCTTTCGCGTAGACGAATGCAGCGCACCCGGAAAATGCAGAAGCGCCGCAATGGGAAAAGGCTAATGCGCAGGCGTGGGGCGAAGTGTCACGGAAGCGTCTGATGTTTGTCACATGATTGTCTCGGTTCTCCGGCATGAAGCAAGCGCCGGCGAGCGGGTTGGCGGGCGCGAAGATCGCGACAATGGAATGACAAATCGGTAACAACTCGCCTGCGGCGGGTCTCCATACTGCCTCTCAAACGCACGAGGAAACTCGCGTGAGCAGGAGAGAGCTATGAGGACTGCATCGATTCGATTTCGCGGCCTGCTGCCGGCAGCGGCGCTGCTGCTTTCATTGGCAACGCAAGGGCAAACTCCGGGCACGGGCGCGATTGCAGGCAACGTGTACGACCCGCAAGCCAAAGTTGTATCCGGCGCCGAGATTGAGGCGGTGAGCCAAGCCACGCACGAGGAGCGCGCTGCGCGCTCGAATGCGGAGGGTGGGTTTGAGATTCCGCTGCTGCCGCCGGGAAGCTACGTGGTGAAGGTGAAGGCCGAGGGCTTTGCCGAAAGCGAATCCAACGCGATGCAGGTGACGGCGAGCGAAACCACTTCAGTGAATGTGCGGCTGGCGGTTGCCTCCGTGGCGCAGAGCGTGCAGGTGAAAGCGAGCGCGGAAGAGGCGTCGCTCGAGACCTCGACGCTGGGCGGGCTGGTGGATGAGACCGGGATCGAGATGCTGCCGCTTTCGAACCGGAACTACACGCAGATCCTGGGACTGTCACCGGGAGTGGTGGTGGATTTGCCCAATGCGACGGCGCTGGGCAACGGGACGGAAAACGTGGCATCGGACGGCGCCACGCCGCTGGCGAACAACATCCAGTTCAACGGTGTGGATGCGAACAACCTGGCGGAGAACTCGGCCGCGAACGCAGAATCGGAACCGGGCACGGCGATTCCCGCGCCGGATACGATCGAGGAGTTCCGCGTGCAGACGGCGAATTACGACGCCGCGTACGGACGCGGATCGGGCGCGAACGTGGACCTGGTGAGCAAGGCGGGAACCAACGGCTTTCACGGCAGCGCGTGGGAGTTTGTGCGCAACACGGTGCTGAATGCGAGCGATTTCTTTTCCAATCTCGATGGGCAACCGAAGCCGGACTTGAAGCAGAACCAGTTCGGCGGCGCGCTGGGCGGACCGCTGGTGCACAACCGGGACTTCTTTTTTGCCTCCTACCAGGGGCTGCGTTCAGTGAACGGATTGGGCGACGAGCAGAACCCGATTCTGCCGCTGCTCACTTCGGACCGTTCGGCGGCGACGCTGGGAGCCGAGTTCTGCCCGGCGGGACACCTGGACAGCCAGGGCCAGCCGGCGACGGGCTACCTGACGCAGGCAGGCGGAACGCAGGTGGCATGCGATGGATCGAACATCAACCCGGTAGCGCTGGCGATTCTGAACGCGAAGCTGCCCAACGGGCAGTTCGCGGTGCCGAGCCCGCAGGCGGCGCTGCCGGTCACGGGAGCGGATGCGTCGGATCAACTGCCGCTGGGCGAATCGACGTATGCCATTCCCGCGCGCTACGACGAGGATCAATTCAGCGTGAACCTGGACCAGCTGCTAACGGAAAAGAACACGCTGTCGGAGCGGTTCTTTTATTCGCGCGCGCCCACGATGGAGCCGTTCAGCCCCAACGCGGCCAACGTGCCCGGGTGGGGCACCAACCAGATGATCCGCAACACGATGTTTGTGCTGTCGGATACCCACGTTCTCAACCCCGACCTGGTGAACATTGCGCGCTTCGGCTACATGCGCTTCGATGGCGACGCGGTGGTCGCCAATCCACTTTCGGCTGCGGATCTGGGCGAAGGGACGCCGACTGGAGCCGTGGGAGCGAGCCTGAACGCGCCGGGTCTGTCCGTGGGAGGACCGCTGGGCGGATCGCTGGGCGGATTCACGATCGGCGACGCGGGGACACCGTATCTGTGGCAGGTGACAAATTCGTTCATCTGGCAGGACACGCTGGCGCTGACGCACGGCCGGCACAACCTGCGTTTCGGAGCTGAATTGAAGCGGCACCAAGTGGACGAGAACCAGCCGCAGGAGACGGACGGCCTGGTCGAAATCGCCACCTTCGACGATTTTCTATTGGGCGAGAGTGCGGCCCAGAACAACAGCCCGCTGGGATTGAGCAATATTACCTTGAGCAATGCCGGGGGCGGCATCTTCCGGCGCAACGAGCGCTATAACGATTTTGCGGGTTTTGCCCAGGACGACGTGAAACTGAACCCGCGGCTGACGCTGAATGCCGGATTGCGCTACGAGATCTTCGGCGCGGCCAGCGAGACCATGGGACGGTTTTCGAGCTTCGATCCGAGCCTGGCGAGCACCGGACCGCCGCCGGCGGATGGAACCTACAGCGGTTTCACCATGCCTTCAAATTATGCGGGCGCCATTCCCACCGGCGTTCTGCAACGCGGGTTTCCCGGCCTGTACACCACGCCGCTGGGCGACGTGAGCCCGCGGCTTGGATTTGTGTGGCAGGTGAAGCAGCAGCCAACGCTGGTGGTGCGCGGCGGCTACGGCCTCTACTACGACCGGCACTCCGGCAACCTGGCGGAGCAGACGCTGGCGCAGCCTCCTTTTGCCGTGCTGCAATTCAATTCCGGTTCGCCGAATGCAACGGCCACGCTCCAGAGCCCGTTTGTGCCGCTGATCCCGGCGCAGTCGAGCTTTCCCGTTTACATGCCGCGCACGGCCAGTTCGTCGCCGTTCATTGAGGCAACCAATCCGGCCATGCAGGACGGCCGCACGCAGGAATACAACCTGAACATAGAGTACGGGCTGGGGCGCGGCTACCTGCTGAGCGTGGGATACGTGGGCACGCAATCGGCCAACCGCTCAGGGCAGGTCGAGTTCGACCAGGCCCTGCTGGGAAGCCCGCAGAGCCCGGTCTTCGGACAGACGTCGAACTCCATCGACAATGTGACCGCGCGCATGCCGGTCCAGGGCATCAGCGAAGGGTCGCTGCTGACGGATTCCGTGTTTGTGGCCAACTACAACGCGCTCGAGGCAAGCGTGACGCGGCGCATGCAGCACAACTTCGAACTGCAGGCGAGCTATACCTGGTCGAAAAACCTGGACGAAGTGAACGGCGAAGCAGGAACCGACATCTACGAGTTGCAACTGCCCACCAACAATCAGCTCGAACTGCGGCAATCGTCATACGGACCTTCAGGCACGGATCGCGACCAGCGTGTCGTGGGGAATTTCACCTGGGCTTCGCCAAGGCTGGGCGCGCTTCCGGCCGTGCCGCGGTCGATTCTCGCCGACTGGATGGTTTCCGGAGTGGCCGTGGTGCAGGCGGGCGTTCCCCTGAGCATCTTCGACTACAACGCGGGCTCAGTGTACGGGCTGATTCCCGGAGAGGTGCGCGCGGAAGCGACGGGGAGCAATCCGCACACGCATGGGTCAATGTATTCGCGGGTGCTGAATGGATACCTCGATCCCAATGCGTTTACGCGCGCGCCGGAGGCGCCTTACGGGACCGGCCTGGCCGACCAGGATTTCGGCGACAGCGGCGTGGGGTTTACGCGCGGACCGGGCCAGCACAACTTCGATGTGGCGGTGGAACGGGCCTTCCCCGTGCGCGAGGCGGGCAGCTTCAGGTTCCGCACCGAGTTCTTCAACCTGACCAACACGCCGCAGTTCGGCAGCCCCGATCCGTACCTCGGCTACACGGATCCGACGCTGGTGAATCCCACGGCGAGCCCCTCGTTCGGGTTAATCACGAACACAGTGGCGAACCCGCGCATTGTTCAGTTCGCGGCGAAATACGTTTTCTAAACGCACGAGGCGCAGAGGCGGGCAGGCGAACGCGCCCGCGGAGGCAGAAGATGTGGACCATTGAAGAGATTGAAACCGCGTGCAGCGCATCAACGCGGCCGGTGAAGCTTCCTCCGCACATCCTGGATCTGCCGGATTTTCCCTTC
This sequence comes from Acidobacteriaceae bacterium, assembly GCA_030041045.1. Lineage (GTDB taxonomy): Bacteria > Acidobacteriota > Terriglobia > Terriglobales > Acidobacteriaceae > Telmatobacter. The sequence goes on along the minus strand of JASHOQ010000018.1, from coordinate 69,147 downwards.
GAAGAGACGTTTTATCCTTATGGATTTCCGTTCACGGTGCGATCCAACTCCGGCGCGGTGCTGGAACTCTACCGAAAAATGTGGGGCGAGTTTGCCGCGTTGCGCGACACGGACCCGATTGCCGTGGACGTGCACCTGACGCCCAGCGAGAAGAGCGAGTGCCCGCCGGAGCCCGGCTACGAGCTGATGCTGCCGCTGCTGATGGAGGTTGCGGACAAAGACAACTTCAGCGTTGTGGACCTGGACCGGTGCACCGCGGCCATCAAGATCTCGCAGGCCGCCATGGCGCACCCGCTTTACTTGCAGTATTACCTGTTGGGATTCCCGGGATTCTGCATTTCAGCGAACTACGCGACCTGCGTGCACGCCGGATGCGTGGCGCTCAAGGGGCGCGGCGTGCTGCTGTGCGGCGATTCGGGGGCGGGCAAGTCAACGCTCTCCTACGCGTGCGCGCGCAGCGGCTGGACCTATGTGAGCGACGACGCGAGCTTCCTGCTCAATGGCGGAGCGGAGCGGATGGTGACCGGCGACTGTTACAAGTTGCGCTTCCGGCCGGCGGCAGCGCAGGTGTTTCCCGAACTCGAGGGGCTGGAGATTACGCCACGGGCGGCGGGCAAACCGACGATTGTGTTCCCGCTGAATGGGCAACCCATTGCGCGCACGCAAACGGTGCGGGCAGACTTCGTGGTGTTTCTGAATCGCAGAGCGGGCGGGACGCAGGAGCTGGTTCCCTATCGCAAAGACGTGGCCAGACTCTTCATGCACCAGGTGCTTTTTGGCTCGGCCGCTTCGCGCGCCCGGCAGTATGCAGCCATCGAGCAGCTGCTGATGCTGGGAGTGCTGGAGCTGCGATATACCAGCCTGGAATGGGCGGTGGAAAGGCTGCAGAGGCTGGTGGAGGAAGGCCGGTGATCGAGCCCACCATCGAGACGGTGAGCGGGCCGGTGAGCGAAACGATGTTGGCTGGCGCCGCGCTCGAGCACGAGAAAACAGTTTCGTCGTGGCGCGATGTGCTGCCGTGGGTGAAGGGAAAAAACCTCAGGGAGAGGAGCCTGAGCCGCGGCTATTGGCTGTTCTTCTCGGCCGCGTTTTTTTACGACGCCGGATATTGCGTTTATTTTTTCCTTTTCAATCTTTATCTGCTGGACCTGGGTTTCAACGAACGCGCGATGGGCTGGATCGGCGGCGCTTTCACGCTGGGCTCGGTGGCGGGCACTTTGCCCTCCGGAGCAATTGCGCGCAGGTTCGGCGTTCGGCCGCTGCTGCTGGCGCTGTTTGTGAGCGCGCCGGCGCTGAGCGCAGCGCGGGCCGCGTGGATGTGGGAGCCGGCGCAGATCGGGCTGGCATTTTTGGCCGGCCTGGCCATGAGCGGGTGGGGCGTGTGCTACCTTCCCGCGGTGGCGCGGCTGACGAGCGAAGAGAATCGCACCGCGGGTTTCAGCCTGATTTATTCCGTGAGCATCGGCACCAGCATGTTGGGCGGGCTGGTCTGCGGCTACCTGCGGCAGTGGCTGGCCGGAGTGGGGATTGCGATGCAGCCGGCGGAGGTGAAGCGGCTGATCCTGCTGCTGAGCTCCGCGATCGCGTTCGCGGGGATTGTGCCCGTGCTGCGGCTGCGCGTGCCGGAGCCGGCGGCGGGCGGGGAGGGCGCGCAGGAAGTTGTGACAGGCTGGCGGCAATGGAAGCTCGATCCTTTTCTCAAGCGCTTTCTCCCGCCCATGGCCCTCTGGGCCGGCGTGGTGGCCGCATTTACGCCTTTCGCGGTGGTTTACCTGGAGCACGATCTGCGCGTGTCGATGACGAACATCGGATTGATTTTCACCGTGGTGCAACTGCTGCAGTTCACGATGGGCCTGCTGGTGCCGTATCTGTTTCGCAAGACGGGGTTGATGAATGGAATCGTGCTCACGCAGATGGCGGCCGCGCTGGTGCTGGCCTCGCTCGCCGGGGCGCACCACCAGGGGCTGGCAGTGGCGCTCTACATGACGTTTTCTGCCGCGCAGTGGGCGAGCACGCCGGGCCTCTACAACCTGCTCATGGATTCACTGCCGGATGCCGAGCGCAGCACGGCGGCAGCGATGACGATGTTTACGAATGCGTTGAGCGGGGCCGCAGCGACGGCTCTGGCCGGCGCGCTGTTCACGCGGTTTGGGTATCCGCCGGTGCTGCTGGGGCTGGCGGGGATGGCCGCGGCGGTGACCCTGATGTTCCGGTTGATGACGCCGGCGACGAGGTGGCGGAGCGCCGGGGCTAAAGCCCGTGAACAAGGAAGCGGCTGATTCAGCGGCCTGAAGGCCGCTGCTTCCTCCGATCTGCGGGCAGAAAGCGCGCTGGATCGAGTTCTCACGCAGACGCTACAGCGGTTTCACAGTTGCTGTATCCCGAAGCCGCAGATGCTAAGTGGCTTTTTCACTAAGAAAAAGCCACCTTCTGCAACTGTGAAATATGGCTACATGTACTGTGGAACCGCTCTAATGCCCCATGAAAAGAAAAGCGGCTGATTCAGCGGCCTGAAGGCCGCTGCTCTTAACACGATTCCGTCCTGCTCCCGCGTCGATTCCGTCCTCCGAGGAAAAGACGAATATGCCGCCTGAAGGGCACGGAGTTTTGCGCCGGCCGATTATTGGGATTTGCCCTTCCAGGCGGGGAAGAGGAGGCGATAGACGATGCCGGTTTCCCAGATGTTTTCGTTGCCGGTGGAGGCGAAGGAGCGCGAGTAGCTGGTGAGAATGCGCATGTTGTGGGGAAGGTTGTAATCTAGGGCGAAGTCGGCGCGCTCGGTGTTGACTTGCGGGAGGTCGGCGTCGCCGGCAATCGAGGCCCGGCGGAGGGTCTGGCTCATGCGAAAGACCGGCTCGAAGCGTCCGCGCCAGTTGTCGCCGTATTTCAGGGTGCGCAGATCGGCCTCGGCCCAGTACCCCGCGTCGTTGTGGTCTATCCCCATTTCCGAGCGAAGACGAAGGGCTGCGCCTTTGCTGGCCCACCAGAGATGCGCGCCGAAGAAATTCTCCTGCGTGTCCTGAAGCGAGCGATCGTAAGAAAAACCGGTTTCGAGGCGGCTCTCGGGCAGGTAAAAAGAAATGCGTCCGCCGGAGGAGCGCTCGGCGCTGAACTGCTCATTGGAGCTGCGCGCGGAGAACCAGGCGGTGTAATCGATGGACAAATCGCCGGTGGAGACGGCGGAGCCGCGCAATTGAGCGCCGACGCCGGTGAAGGTGGAGAGCTGGCCGAGGTTTTCGATTTCCGGCGAATCCTGAAAATTCTCGATCCACACGGGCGAGAGCCGCTCGTTGTAAGTGTTGAAGGGAAGCAGAAAGCTGCCCACAACCAGGGTGGCGTGCGGCGAGGCGAGAATGTCGCCCTGGAGATAGGTGAGATCAATGAAATGCTGGTGGCTGTAGCCGGATTGGCCACCGCTGTTGGGATAAAAATCTTCGAGGAGCACGGCGCGCGACTCGACGAGGAGATGCTGGCCCAGCGGCGCAGCCAGCAGGGGCTCGATGATGGGCAGATAGGTGGTGTCTCCGCCGCGCGTCGCGGTAAGAAAGGCGGCGCCGCCGGAGATCAGGGGAACATTCTCGGCGGGCGTATTCTCCGCGGGTGCAACCTGCGCGGCCAGGCGCAGGGCCGGTGAAAGCGAAAGCGCGAAGACGAGGGCCATGAGCTTTTTCCCGAGCGGATTGGAACGCGAAGCAATCATAGGAAGCACGTTAGCGATTTGTGCGGGCGGGCGTGTCCCCGGATCGTCAACTCATTGTCAGTTGATTGTCATAAAGCCATGCGGCGCGGACGGACGAGGAGAGGAACGGCGCGCAAAGCCGTGACAATCGCCTGACATGCGCGTGACAACCCACGGGAGGGGATGGGCAAGAATCATCCCCATGACGGCCCTCCCCTGAGCGCATGCCCATGTATGGAAACGATCAACTCGCAGGAACTCCCTCCTTTGCCGCTGCACGCGAGACGCCGGCGCATGAAGGGCTGGAAGCGCAAACGGCGGCGCGCGCGGCTGTGCTGAAGTGTTTCTGCCATCCGGCGCCGGCGCAATGCGCGTGGCTTGAGAGCCTCTCCGTGCGCGAGTGGAAGCGGCTGCTGCGCTGGCTGGATTTCAGCGGGCTTGCCCTTTATTTCTTCGACCGGATGAAGGAGCTGGAGACGACGAGCTGGCTGCCAGCGACGATTTTTGCACAGCTCCAGCAGAATGCCGATGCCAACGCCGAACGCACGCGTGCGCTGGTGGCGGAGGCGCATGGAATCGAAGCCGAGTTTCAGCAGAGCCGTCTCTCGTATGCGGTGCTGAAGGGGTTTTCGCTGTGGCCGCACTCGGTGCCGAAACTCGAGCTGCGGGCGCAGGCCGACCTGGATTACCTGGTTGCGGAGCGGGATGCGGACCAGGCGCGGCGCGTGCTCGAGGCGAAGGGCTACTATCGGCACGCCGTCAGCGGGCGAACCTGGGAGTTCAAGACTCACGACCTGCCGGCGCGGCCGCTCGAGGACTTGTACCGGGCGCGTGCGCACCGGAGCGTGGAGCTGCATCTTGAAGCGAGCGGAGAAGGCGCGCACTCGCTGCTTGCGCGCAGGGAGATGCGGCCGTTTCACGGCATCCAGATGCCGGCGTTGGCGGCCGCGGATCTGTTTTTGTGGCAGGGAATGCACGTGTTCAAGCACCTGAGCCAGGACATGGCGCGCGCCTCGCATTTGCTGGAGTTTCGCCGGCACGTGATGGCGCGGCGCGACGACGCGGGGTTCTGGCGGCAATTGCAAGCGATGGCCGGAAATTCTCTGCGAATGGTTCTGGGCCTGGGTGTGGTCACGCGGCTGATCGAAGTGGCGTTTGGTCCGTTCGCTCCCGAGGACCTGCGCTCCTGGAACGCGGACCGGCTGCCCGGGAGTTTGCGGCTCTGCGTGGAAGCGTATGCGTACCGCTCGGTGCTGGCCGGTTTTCCGGGCAACAAGCTTTACCTCCTTCTGCAAGGGGAGCTGGCCATCGCGGGTATTCCGGCAAAGCGCACGCTGCGGGAGCAACTGTTGCCGCTCAGACTGCCGCCGGCCAGGGAACACGCGCCGGAAGACGAATCCCTGCCGGCGCGCATGCGGCGCCTGCGGAGGCGGCTCGGTTTTCTTTTCTTCCGGCTGCGGTTTCACTGGACGGCGGGAATTCATTACGCCTGGGTTGCGGCGCGATGGCGGAAGCAAAGGAAGGGCCAAGCCTGAGGCTTCTCTTCTTTTTTCGCCCGTATGCGATGAATTCCCTGAGGATATTCGCGGGCAAAACAAAGGAATGACAATTTCCTGACGCGCATATGACACGCCACAGGGATGGATTCCTTAGTGTCGAAAGCGAAGAACGGAAACACCATGTTGCTGAGCCCCACTTCTCCAGCGAGGAATGGCCCGGCCCGGCGCATCTGCCGGCGGGAGATTGCGGCGCGCAGTTGGTTGGCGCGCCGGGGATGGATTGCGGCCCTGGTCCTATGCGCATGGCTTGCGTTGGGCGCGGCGGCGCGGGGCCAGGCGACGGCCGGATTCGGCGATCAGAACACGGCGAGCCAGGGTTCGGACCAGACCGCGCCGGCGAACGGCTACGGGCCTGCCTCGCCGGCGAACGGGGGAGCGGAGGGGACCACGCGCGAAACGTCGCAATCGCCGGCGGGCGCGGCGGCGGCGATGACGATTTCGTCGAGCCGGATCGTGGAGATCCTGGAGCAGAATCCGGACCTGATGGTCGAACTCAAGTCACTCCTAGCCGAGCGGCTGAAGGAACAGGGCGTGGATACGAGCGCGGATGAGATCTCCGACGGCATGTTCTACAGCGAGATTGAAGCCAATGCCACGCTGCGCGCAGGGATTGCCGCGTATCTTCGCGCCCGGGGCTACCTGGGAGAGGACGAATCTGGGAACGGCGAGGCGAGCGCGGCCGAGGAAGGCGAAGCCGGCGAAGCGCTGCCGGAGCGACCGGCGCTGAGCCTCGCGGACGGCAACTTTGCCGATGCGCTGCGCACGGCGGGCACAACGCAGGCGAACGGGTTGACGATTGACCGGCTTCAAGGAGAAGCGAGCGGGACGGCGCTGCCGATGAATCCGATGGACGGTTACGGATTGAACCGGGCCACGGCGGGAGAACTGCGGCCGCGCAACGAGCCGGCGAATTCCTCAACCGAAGTGCCGAAGGTGCTGCGCGAGGCGGCACCTTACAACCTGCAATCGATGCGCGACCTGTACACGCAGATTCCGGAAGCGACGGAGCGGTTGAAGCGCTTCGGCTCCGATGTTTTCCTGGAGCGCGACGCATTGGCGGCCGCGCGCGGGCTCGCGGGGCGCGATACGCCGCTCGATGTGCCGCTGGGACCGGACTATGTGCTGGGTCCGGGCGATGCACTCACCATCGACCTGTGGGGCGGAGTGACGCAGAGCATCACGCGGACGGTGGATCGCGCGGGCCGGATCCTTTTGCCGGACACGGCGCCGCTGGAGGTTGCCGGGCTTACGCTCGAGCGCGCGCAAGGACTGATTGAAGCGGCGCTGAAGCAGCAGTACAGGAATGCGCAGTGCGCGGTGACGGCAACGGGAGTGCGCTCGGTGCGCGTGTACGTGGTGGGCGACGTGCAGCGGCCGGGCGGTTACGACATCAGCGCGCTGGCCACGCCGCTGAGCGCGCTTTATGCCGCCGGCGGGCCAACCTCCGCGGGTTCGCTGCGCACGCTGCTCCACTATCGCGACAAGCAACTGGTGGAGACCGTGGACCTTTACGATTTTCTGCTGCACGGAATCCACAATGGCAGCGAGCGGTTCGAAAGCGGAGACACGCTGCTGGTGCCCCCCGCGGGCGCGCAGGTGGCTATTTGGGGCGCGGTGAAGCGGCCGGCGATTTATGAGCTGAAGTCCGGCGACGCGGCGCTGGATGCGGTGATTGCGGATGCGGGCGGGCTCACGGCGGCGGCGTCTCCCGGCCAGGTTCGCATCGAACGCATCGGTACCGACCATGAGCGGGAGACGGTGCGCGTGGATCTGGCCGAGGACCCGCCGGGCGAAGAACCCGGAGACTTCAAGGTGCTGGATGGAGACCGAATTTATGTGGAACCGATTCTGCCCTACAGCGCGCGCGTGGTGTACCTCGAAGGGCACGTGGCGCGCCCCGGGCGGCTGGCCTTCCACGACGGAATGCGCTTGAGCGACGCACTGCACAGCTACCGCGACCTGCTGCCGGAGCCGGCGGCGCACGGGGAAATCGTGCGCCTGGTGGCCCCCGATCTGCACGCGGAGACGATCGCGTTCAATGTGCCCGAGTTGCTGATCGGCAATGCCGACGTGAACCTGGAGCCGTTCGACACCATTCGCGTCTACGGCCGCTACGAGGCCGATGCGCCCAAAGTGAGCGTGCTTGGCGAAGTGCTGCGCCCGGGAACTTATCCAATGTCTGCGGGGATGACGGCGGCGCAGCTGGTGAGGATGGCGGGAGGATTCAAGCGCGACGCCATGCTGGAGAGCGCGGAGTTGACGAGCTACCACGTGGTGAGCGGCAAGAGCGTGGCCGACAATCTGGTGACGGTGCAGATTGGCGCCGCGGTGAGCGGCGCGGACGCGGGGGCCGACGTTGCCCTCAAGCCGGGCGACACGCTGATGATTCACCAGATGACGGGATGGAACGAAATCGGGCAGACGGTGACGATCGAGGGGCAGGTGAAATATCCGGGCAACTATGGATTCGAAGACGGTGAGCGGCTCAGTTCGGTGTTGCGGCGGGCCGGAGGCATGCTGCCCGATGCCTATCCCATGGGCGCGGTGCTGGTACGCGAGCAGGTGAAGGAGCTGGAACAGAAGAGCCGCGATGAATTGATCCGGCAGATCGAGACCAGTTCGGCGGCGGCGCGGCTCTCGCCCACGGTCAACAGTGCGAACGCGGGCGCGGCGCTGGAGACCATCAAGGCGCAGCAGGACGAGGTGATTGCGGAGCTCAAAAGCCATCCACCCGCGGGCCGCATGGTGATTCAGATAACGGCGGACATCGATCGATGGGCGGGAACGGCGGCGGACATCGAGCTGCGCCGCGGCGACGTGGTGACCATCCCCAAGCGGCCCGGATTTGTGCTGGTGACGGGACAGGTGTACAACGCCACCGCGCTCACCTTTTCGCCGGACAAATCCGCGGGATGGTACCTGAGCCGCGCGGGCGGCGCCAGCGCCAGCGCGGACCGCAAGGAGATTTTCATCATCCGCGCCAACGGATCGGTGGTGGGGCGCCGGTCGGGAGGGTGGCTGGGAGGCGATGTGCTGGCCACGCGGCTCAACCCCGGCGACGTGGTGGTGGTGCCGCAGAAAATCATCGGCGCGTCCGTCCTGTGGAGGAACCTGCTCGCGACCGGGCAGCTCGCCGCCTCAGTGGCGCTGACGGCGGGCGTAGCGGCGGCGACGTTGTAAGGAGGCGGCGATGATGGCGAACGCGGCGCTCGAACGGCTCAAGACCGTGGACCCTGCGCAGCCGTTCGCACAGGAGCACTGGGCGGTGCGCGCGCGGCTGCTGTGGGCTCGTCGCGGCACGCTGGCGCGGGTAGCGATCATTTCACTGCTGGCGAGCCTGAGCATCGCTTTCCTGATTCCCAAGCGCTACAAATCGGGGGCAAGCATCATGCCTCCCGACCAGCCGAATTCAAATGCATTGATGCTGGCCGCGCTCACGGCGCACGCTGGAAACCTGGGATCGATCGGCAGCCTCGCCAGCGGGCTGCTCGGCGGGCATTCCTCGACCGCCCTGTTCATCAACCTGCTGCGCAGCGGCACGGTGAGCGGGCACCTGATCGACCGTTTCGATCTGCAGCGCGTTTACCACAAGCGCTACCGCATCGACACCGCCAAGCACCTGGCGCGCTGCACAAAAATCACGGACGACAAAAAAAGCGGCGTGATCACGATTGAGGTCGAGGACGAAAACCCGGTGCGCGCGCGCGACCTGGCGCAAGGGTACCTGGACGAATTGAACAAGCTGGTTACGCGGACCAACGTTTCCGCCGCGCACCAGGAGCGCGTGTTCATTGAGCAAAGACTGCATGCGGTGCAGGCGGACCTGGAGCAGGCGCAGCTCGATCTGAGCGCATTTTCAACCAAGAGCGGGACCATCGACCTGGGCGACCAGACGCGGGCGATGGTGGAAGGCAGCGAACGGGTGCAGGCGGAGCTGCTGATTCAACAGTCCGATCTGGAATCGTTGCGGCAGTTGTACGGCGACGACAATGTGCGCGTGCGCGAGGCGGAAGCGCGCATTGCCACGCTCGAGAGCGGGCTCGAAAAGATGACGGGCAGCGGCGCGCCCGCGCAGGCCGAAGCCGGAGGCGATCCGGCGGGGGCCGGCGAAGACGACGGCGAACTGTATCCGCCGCTGCGCCAGCTTCCGCGGCTGGCGGTTCCTTACGCCGACCTCTATCGCCGCGTGAAGGCGGAAGAGGCCGCATTCGAGCTGCTCACGCAGCAGTATGAACTGGCGCGCATCGAGGAAGCGCGGGACGTGCCCGCCGTGAGCGTGATCGATGCGCCCGGCGTGCCCGAAAAGAAGTCGTTCCCGCCGCGCATGCTGCTCACGGCGCTGCTTACGTTTCTCTCCGTGGCAAGCGCGGCGGCGCTGATTCTTTTCCGCGAGCACTGGTCGAGGATCGAGAGCCACGATCCGCGCAAGACGCTGGCGGCCGACGTATTGCCGGTTCTGCGCGGCGGGTTACGCGGGATTCTTCCCCGTCAACGCGCAAAGCGAGGCGCCGCATGAAGAGGCACCTGACCAATGCCGCTTACGGCGTTCTCGACTACGCTTCGTTCCCGGCGGGCATGCTGCTGGCGGCGCCGATCGTGCTGCACCGGCTGGGCGGGCCGGAATACGGGCTGTGGATGATCGCCACCGCGGTGGTGAGCGCCGGCGGCATTATCGCATCGGGCTTTGGCGACGCCAATATTCAACGCGTGGCGCGGCTGCGCGGCGAGGGCGACAAGCAGGCGATGGCGCACGCGGTGCGCGGCACGCTGGGCATCAACCTTGTGCTGGGGACCGTGATCACGGTGTTTGCATGGGCCTTGGCGCCGCTGGCGGCGCGCCACATCGCCGCCTTTGCAGCGGTGCCGTTTGCCGAAAGCCTGACCGCGCTGCGCATCGGCAGCGCGCTGATCCTGGTGCGCGCCGTGGAAACCGTGGCCGTGAGCACGCAGCGCGCCTTCGAGCAATACCGTGAAACCGTGCGCATCAGCACCGCGACCAGGCTGCTGACGCTCGCCGCCGCAGCCGTGCTTGCGCTGCACGGAGACCGCGCGCCCAGCATTCTGGCGGCAACCGGGGTTTTTGCTTTCCTGGGGACATGCATGCAGTTGCGCCGGGTGCAGCAACTCGTGGGACGCGCCGCGCTGGTTCCGGCATTTGAACCGCAGGCCACGCGCTCGCTGCTGCACATGGGAGCCTTCGCCTGGATGCAGGCAGTGGGCTTCGTGATCTTTGCGCAGTTCGACCGCATCCTGCTGGGCGTGACGCTGGGGGCGCTGCCCGTGGCCCCGTACGCGCTGTGCGTGCAGTTTTCGCAACCCATCGCCGGGCTGCCGGGCTCAGGACTCAATTTTCTGTTCCCCTATCTGGCCGGACGCGCGGCATCAATGTCACGCGAGGAGCTACGCAGGACGCTCGCGAAAGCGCTCGCGTGCAACCTGGCGGCCGTGGGCTGCTGCGCCTGCGGGCTGCTGGCCGCGGGCGACTGGCTGATGCGCATCTGGGCGGGCGCGGCGGTGGCGCGGAGCGCGGAAAAGATTCTGCCCATCATCGTGCTGGGCTCTGCGCTGACCGGCCTGAGCGTGACGGGCAACTACGCGCTGCTGGCGCTGGGGCGATTCCGCACCGTTGCCTGCATCAACCTTGCGGGCAGGGCGGCCATGCTGCCGCTGATGCTTCTTCTCCTCAATCGAGCAGGGCTGGAGGGAATGGCGGTTTCGCGGCTCTGCCTGGGACCGGTGGCGCTGCTTGTCTACGTGCCCCTGGTGCGGCTCCTGGCCCGAGGCAAGGACGCGGCCCGCGTGGGCGCGAGCGCTCGCCTTCCGTTCGCGCTCGAGGAGGGTTCGCAATGAAGATCCTTCTCTCTGCCGCATCGTTCTCTTCGGGGATTTCCGGACTGCAGCGGCACGCGTTCAATGCCGCGCACTGCCTGCTGCGGCGGCCGGAGATTACCGCTTTGCATGTGGTGGTGGCGCCGTGGCAGGCGGAACTGCTTCCGGAAGTGGGATTGGTTGCAGACGGGCGCCTGCTTACGCACATCGCCGAAATGGGGCATTCGTCGCTGAGCCGGAACTGGTGGCACTACCGCAAGCTGCCTCAGCTAGCCGGCGCGCTGGGCGTGGACCTGGTGCATTTCACATTTCCCATGCCGGTGCATGCGCGGGCGTTTCCCTGCCCTACGGTGGTCACCTTGCACGACATGTATCCCTACGAGATTCCGCGCAACTTCGGATTTCCGAAATTCGTGTTCAACCGCATCACGCTGCGGCAATGCCTCACCAACGCCGACGCCATTGCCTGCGTCTCCGACGCGACCAGGCGCAGGCTGCGGGATTATATGCCCGCGTCCGTGTGGGCCAAGGCCACGCGCATTTACAACTGCGTGGAGCCGGCGCAATGCGGCCCGGCCGCGTCACCGATACCGCGCTGGCAGGGGCAACCGTTTCTGTTGTGCGTGGCGCAGCACCGGCGGAACAAAAACGTTCCCTTCCTGCTGCGCTCGTTTGCGCGACTCTTGCGCGGCGGCCAAATCGACCCGCGATCGCTGCTGCTGGTGGTGGGCATGACGGGACCGGAGACGACGCGAATTGTGAACCTGATTGCGCGCAGCGGCCTGAGTCAGCGCGTGCAACTGCTCCAAGGGCTTTCCGACCCGGAACTGCAATGGTGCTACGCGCACTGCGATGCGGTGGTGGCGCCTTCGATCACGGAGGGATTCGGATTGCCGGTGGTGGAAGCGCTGATGGCAGGCGGACGCGTAATCTGCTCCGACATTCCGCCGCTGCGCGAAGTGGGCGGCGAACAATGCCGATATGTGAACCTCGGCGCCGGCGCGGAGGCGCGCTTTGCCGACGCAATCGCCGAGGCGCTGCGCCAGCCGAAGAGCGAACCGGTGGTCAATCCGCAGTTTTCCCAGACAGCCCTGGCGGAGCAGTACATCGACCTGTACGGCGGGTTGATGGCGCAGTTTGCAGCGAAGAGAGGCGCGCGGCGCGCCGCGCGCCTGCGCACCGAGACGTGGGAGCGGACCTCGTTATGAGCTCAGCCGACCAGCCACTGGTGTTCGATGCGGAGATGGCCGAGTACGCGGCGAGCGCGCCTGGCGCGGCCGAGCCTCGCTTCGAACTTACCGAAGAGAGCGGGGCACGGCGGCGTTCTGCGTCCGAGCAATTCAGGAGAGCGTTTTGCGCATTCGCCGCGCTTGGAGACTTTCTGGCGGCCGGCGCGGGCGTGCTGTTGGGCGAAATTTTTCTTCGCCCCCTTGATCTTCATGCGACGTGGAGCGGTGCGCAGCTGGGCATGGCGATGCGGCCGGCGATGGCGCCTGCGGCGCTTGCCGGCGTGCTGGTGGTGCTGCTGAACCGCGGCGACCGGAGCTATGCCGACGGCGGAAGCCTGCTGCAGATTCGCGAAACCGAGCGCGCGCTGAGGAGCTCGACGGTTGCACTGCTGATGCTGCTGCCGCTCGGCTTCCTGCTCGACGGGCATTTCTCTCTGGCCGCATGGGCGGCATCGCTTTTTCTGGCGCCGCTGTTCCTGGTCCTGGAAAAGCATTTGCTCGCGGGGGCCATGCGGCGGCTGCGCAGACGGGGGCGCGGCGTGGAGCGCGTGGTGGTGTACGGCGCCGGCAGCGCGGCCAGGCGCGTGGTTTCAGCGCTGCTCGATTCGCCGCAACTGGGAATGAGGCCGATTGCCGTAATCGAGGACGGTGTTTCGCCGCAGGCGGGATGGATGTTTGCGCTGGGATATCGCGGGCGGGGCTCGGTTCCCGTACGCCACGGGCAGGTGCAGCGGCTTCTCGAGTCCTGCGCCTGCGACGTGCTGGTGATGGCGAGCGAAAACGCGTCGCCAACGCAATCGGCGGAGGCAGCGCAGATGGCGGAGCGAATGGGCATGCGCGTTTTGTATCTCGCCCATTCCGGCGCCGAGGCATGGCAACAGCCGGAGCTGCTGCAGGCCGACGGACTTCTGCTGACGGCGAGAGCCGATTCGGCTCCGGGACGCTCGGCGCTGGCAAAAAGGGCCTTGGACCTGATGCTGGCTTCGATCCTTCTGGTTGTTCTGGCCCCACTGATGCTGGCGATTGCCCTGTGGGTGCGGATGGATTCGCCGGGACCGGCGCTGTTTATGCAGAAGCGGGTGGGTTGCGGGGGGCGCGTCTTCGAGATCATCAAATTTCGCACCATGGGCCGCCACGCGGCCAAGTACGACGTGTCTCCGGTGAGCCCCGCCGACCGGCGCATCACGCGGGCGGGAAGGTTCCTGAGGCGGACGAGCCTGGACGAGCTGCCGCAATTGTTCAATGTTCTTTTGGGCAGCATGTCGCTGGTGGGCCCGAGGCCGGAGATGCCGTTCCTGGTGGAGAGGCATGCGCACGCGCACCAACGGCGGCTGCAGGTTCCGCCCGGCATCACCGGATTGTGGCAACTGAGTGCGGACCGGGAGTTCCGGATTCACGAGAACGTCCACTACGACCTCTATTACATTCAGAACCGCAACTTGTTTCTGGATGCCGCGATTCTGATCCATACGCTGTTTTTTGCCATGCGTGGAGTGTGAATGAGCCGGGCGATGGATGTGTGCGATGAAAACGGCGACGCAGGAAGCGGCGGGACGGCGGCTGGCCCGGGCGGCGCCGGTGCGGGAAGGAGCGATGGCCCGCTGCAGCACGCGCATGCCGATGTGCTGGGCGTGCAGGTGTCGGCGATCGATTTAGCGCGGGCGGTCGATCTGGCCGAGCGATGGATCGCGGCGGGCGAGGCGGGATACATCTGCTTGACCGGCGTGCACGGGGTGATGGAGGCGAAGAGGGACCCGGAGTTTCGCGGCATTTTGAACGGCGCCGTGGTCAATGCTCCGGATGGCATGCCCATGACGTGGGTGGGACGCATGCAGGGGTTGCGGGAGATGGATAGGGTCTTCGGGCCCGAGTTCATGGCGGCGATGTGCGTGCGTTCGGTGGAGCGCGGATATCGGAACTTCCTCTGCGGCGGGAAGCCGGGCGTGGCGGAGATGCTGCGCGCGGCCCTGGAGCGCAGATTCCCGGGACTGCAGGTGGTGGGAACCTGGACGCCGCCGTTTGGCGCGCTTACGGAGGCGCAGGCAGAAGAGATCTGCGCACGCGTGCGCCGGGCCCGTCCGCACATTGTGTGGGTGGGGCTGAGCACGCCGAAACAGGAGCGATTCATGGCCCGGTACGCGGAGCGGCTGGGAGCGCCGCTGCTGGCAGGAGTGGGCGCCGCGTTCGATTATCACGCCGGGCTGATCAGGGATTGTCCGCGCTGGGTGAAGCGCGCGGGATTGCAGTGGGTGCACCGGCTGATGCAGGATCCCAGGCGGCTGGGCCGGCGTTACCTGCGCAACAATCCCGCGTTCCTGTGGCACATTGCGCAACAGCTGGCGAGAGTGCGGCGCGTGGTTTGAGACCGGCAAGAGCACCTCAGGAAATGCCGTGGGGATGCGCAGTTCATGTGCAGGGCCGTCGCTTCCTGGGTTCGCGACGGCTCGACTGCGTTGACTCGCCCTGCACAATTACTTAGAACGCTGCAAACGCGCTCACGACTGCGCTCGAGGAGGGATAAACGAGCGCGGCCGTGTGTCGTGAGCGTGGAAAGTATCGTAGGCGTGGATCAGTATTCGAGGGGAACCGAGGCAGTGCCGTCGCCGGATTTACCCCAAAGGACGGTCTCGGCTTCCGGCGTGCTCTTGCCCCAGAGGACGGTCTTGCCCCAGAGGACGGTAAAGCCGTCGGGATCCGCTTCGCCGTAGAGGCCGGTTGTGCCCCACAGCGCGGCGGAGTTGGTGCCGCTGATGAAGGCGCGGCCGCCATAGACGGCCGATGCCGACCAGGGACCGGCAGCGGTCCAGAGCGAACCGGATTCTGTGACCGCGGTGGTTTCGCCGTTGTCCGCGTTGTAGACGGCGATGGGCGACATGGCGGTTCCGGAGGGAACGGTTGAGCCGATGGTCTGCGCGGCGTTGATGGTGGCGGCAATGTCGAGGTAGCCGGCGCCGACGGTGAAGACGTCGTAATTGGCGTTGTAGGTCACGCCGTCCGCGACCACGCTGCTGGTGAGCGGGAAGTAGGTGCGGTCGCCGCTGACCATGAGCAAAGCCTTCGCCTTATCGGGAGTGAGGCTGGGCGCAGCCTGCAGCAGATCGGCTACGGCTCCGCTGGCCACGGCGCTGGACATGCTGGTGCCGCTCATGGGGAAGTATTCCGAAGAGGGCGTTTCGCTGCCGTTGGTTTGATAGAAGGAATACCAGGTGTAGAAGGAAGGGTTCTCGTCGGCGAGCGGATCGTCGTCGAATTCAAGGCTGGTGACGATGTTGCCGGGCGCGACGATATCGGGCTTCACAAAGTGATCGATGAACGACGGCCCCTTGGAGCTGTAGCTGGCAATGAGGTCGTCGTTGATGGGTGCGGTCTCCATGGTGCGCATGGCGCCCACGGTGACAACGTAGGGATCGTTGCCGGGCGAATTGATGGTGCCGTAGCCCTCAGGGTTTTCATTCAGGTCGCGGCCGTCGTTGCCGGCGGCCACCACGACCACGATGCCGGCTTTCCACGCCTGCTCCACGGCCTGGCAAAGCGGATCGAGGGTGTAGGTCTCGTAGATGGGCCGGCCGAGCGAAAGATTGATGACGCGGATGTTGAAGGTGTCCTTGAGAGAGATGGCCTGCTGGATGGCGGCGATGACGGAAGAGTCGGTTCCGGCGCCGTTCTCATCGAGAGCGCGCAGGTTGACAATGTTGGCGTTGGGCGCGGCGCCGCGGAAGGTGCGGAAATACTCGGGGCCGGTGGAATCAGCGCCGTTGCCGGCGATGAGCCCGGCGACCAGCGTGCCGTGGCCGTAATGATCGTAGGCGTCATCCTGTCCGGAAACGAAATTCTGGCTGTAAACGATGCGCCCGGTGCTGAAGGGCGGATCCTCATTTTCCGAGGCGCGAAGCTGCGCTAGTGTGGGCAGGCTCAGAGGCAGCGTGAGCAAGTTGCTGTTGAGGTCGGGCACCGGAGTGATGCCGCTATCGATCACGGCAACGCCGACATTGGTGCCGATATAGCCCTGTTGCCAGACGGCGGGAGCATTGATGGGCTCGGTTGTATACTCAGCCGCCGTAATGGTCACTTCCTGGCGCGAGGTCACGGTGCGGTCGGGCGAGATATAAATCACATTCGGGTTTGCCGCAATGCTGTTGATTTGCCCCAAAGGCACGATGGCGACGATTCCGTTGATCACGCCCAGGACAATGGTCACCAGGCCAACCACCAGTCCACCCACAAGTCCCACCACGCCCCCCAGCAGGCCGCCCAGCAGCCCTCCTGAAGACCCTGAAGATGATGAAGACCCTGAAGACGTGGAAGAGCTTGAAGGCGGATTACTGTACTGAATGATCACCTGCACGTTTTGCGACGGGGAACCTGAAGCGATAAGCGCCTGGAGGTCGGGTGAGATCTTGCTGCTTGTTGACTGAGCCGTTGCCGATAGTGTGCCGGTAAGTGCCAGCAATAACCCGACGACCATTAGATAGCGTGCCCGTAACATATATACCTCCGCGATCTCGCAGATGATTTCAATGCAATTCTTAGGTTGACCAATAGACTGCGTTGCCTGGATGGCGAACCTCGTTCGGGATGCTTGTCGCCTGTAACTCGATTTATAGTTTTATGGACTTTGGTCATCAATTGCCAGCAGGTTGTAGTGTGGATCACCGCTCTGTACCTCATTTTTGTAACGTTACTCGAATAACATGCAAGGAATTGCATAGTGTGCAAATGCCTCTGCGGGCAGCTTGCGGACGAGCGGCGAAGTGCAGGATTACTAGAAAGATGAATAAGTTGGCGGAGAGGCCGGTGTAAGGGGCAATTAGCAGACCACTCGACAATCGACGCGTGGCGAGTAAGTGGAATTACCTTTTAGCCAGTGCCGATGCCGTGCTCTGCGCATTTACGTCGGTAACCATCAAGATTGGCTAAAAGTAATGGATTTTTCCTCGCTCAACGAGGGCTCGCGGAAGCTCAAAAGGACCTCAACCGGGACCGGGAGCGCGTGCAGAAGCGCGAGCGTGGAGGGATGCTGTGCGCGAGCCAGCTCCGTAACCGGCAGGCTCTCCACGAGAGCTCCCCGGTCGATAACAGCGACGCGGTCGGCGAGCTGCAGCACGGAGACGAGATCGTGGGAGATGTATAGCAGCGTGACATGGTGGCGGCGACTCAGCGTGCGCAGCAATTGGACGATCTGCGCTTGCGTGACGGGATCGAGTGCGCTGGTCGGCTCGTCGGCGATGAGAAGCGGAGGGCGGTGCAGCAGAGCCAGAGCGATGAGCACGCGTTGCGCCTGGCCGACGCTGATCTGGGATGGACGCCGGCGGAGAAAGTCGCGATCGGGCGGCAACTGCACTTCGGCCAGGAGCTCCAGCACGCGGGCGTTCAGAGCGCCGCGATCCGTGCGCCGGTGGGCTTTCCAGGCTTCACGGAAGTGGCTTTCGAGGCTGATGGCGGCGTTGAGCGCGGTCATGGGGCTCTGGGGAATGAGGGCCACGCTGCGGCCCAGGATGGTGCGCAGTTTGCGCGGCGCAAGAGCGAGCAGGTTTTCGCCTTCGAGCACGACTTCGCCGCGAACACTGCCGCCGCGCCAGGGCAAGAGGCCGAGCAGAGAGGAAGCCAGGGTGCTCTTGCCGGCGCCGCTCGCACCCACCAGGCCGAGGACCTCGCCGCGCTGAAGTTCAAAACGAATCGACCGCAGCACCGGCTTGCCGGCATAGCCGGCCTCGAGATCGACGCGAAGAAGCGGGCCGGCGTTCATCGCGCCTCCGCAAGGCGAAGGTCCTGGACGTTCCAGACCAGGCTGGGCGCGAGCACGGCCGGGCGGACGCCCTGCAGCCGCGGGGAAATCGCAACCAGGACGTTGGGGTAGACGAGATAGATGAACGGCTGCTCGTCAGCGACGATTTCCTGGACGCGATCGACGGCGCGCTTGCGCTCGGAATCAACGCGTGTGCTCGCCTGCAAATTCATCTCGCGATCGATCTCGGCTTCCCACAGCGTGGCCGGCGTTTTTTCCGACGGATCCCACTGGTGATTGGGCGAGGAGCTGAGCCAGAGATTCATCATCGCGTTGGGATCGGGATCGACGTTTTCCAGGCCCAGCAGGCAGGCTTCGTAATCCTGCGTGTGCATCAGGCGCTCGATGAGCGCGGGAAAATCAAGAGCCACCACGGTGACGTCGATGCCGAGCGCGGCCAGATCCTGCTGGATGAGCGTGGCCATCTTCTGCCGCGCGGCGTTGCCCTCATTCGTCAGGATCGAAAACCTCACCGGGTGACCGGACGCGTCTTCGAGGTGCGAACCGTGCCAGTGGAAGCCGGCGCGCGCCAAACCGGCTTTGGCCGCGGCCACATCCGTGCGCGGAGCGGTGAGGCTGGCGTCGTGCCACGCCGCGTCGGCCGGCGAGATGAAGCCGTAGGCGGGCGTGGCGTGGCCAAGATAGGCGATGCGGGCGAGATCGTCACGATGAATGGCCTGGGAGACCGCGACACGAAAGGCGCGGTTGGAGAACCACGCCTTTTCCCACGCGGGAATGGGCGCCAAGGGAAACTGGTTGAACCACATCTGCTCGGTGTTCAGCGAGGGTCCGAGATCGCGGACAGAAGAAAGATCGCGGCTCTTGAGCAGCTCAAAGTAGTCGGGCGCGAGGTTCTGGATCAGGTCGTACTCGCCGCGCTCGAAGAGGCGGGTTTCCTGTTCGGGGTTTTCGAGAATATCGAGGCGCACACCGGCGGCAAGCGCAGGACCGGCGCCGGCTGCCGACGAGAAAGATGGGTTGCGGCGGAGGCGCACGTACTGCGAGCGGCGATAGTCGGCGAGCACGAAGGGGCCGGAGGTAACGCGCGCTTCACTGGGATGGTTGGCGGGCTCGATGGCGATCTCGTCGAAGACTTTGCCGATGCCGATAACGCGCTGCGGCAGATGCACGATGACGGTGGATGCGCCGGGCGTTTCCACTCTCACGCCCGCGGGTGAGAGGAATTCCTCGGCAACGGGTGAGGCGGTTGCGGGATCGAGCACGCGGCGGATGGACCAGGCGGCATCCTGCGCTGCGAGGCTGGAGCCGTCAGAGAATTTCAGATTCGGGCGCAGCTTGAAGGTGACCATCTTGCCGTCTTCAGAAAGGCTCCAGCTCTGCGCGAGCTCCGGCTCAACCTTTTGCGTGAGACGGTTGAAGCGCAGCAGCACGCCGGCGGTGAGATAGCGAACCATCTCCGATTCCTGATCGTCGACCTTGGCGGGATCGAATGTCTTGGGGTCGTAGCCGATGGTCCAGACCAGTTCGCCGGGAAGACGCGGCGCGGCCTGCGCGATGCAGGGACGGGCAAAAGCAGCTGCGAGCGCGACCGCGGCGCAGCAGTGGACGAGGCGGCGAGAGAGGCGCGTCATTCACGCCTCAAGGTCGCTGGGGGCGACGGCTTCAAGAAGAAGCAGAACCAGCACCAGCAAGGCTACGGGAAAGTAGACCCAGCGCGTGGCAAAGAGCATGGCGGAGTTGTCGAGCTCGAGCAGCATGCCGCCCCAGGAAGGCAGCGGCTCGCCGATGCCGAGGCCGATGGCGCCGAGATTGGCTTCAGCAATGACGAAGGCGGGAATGGAGACGAGGAATTGCGGAAGAAGGAGCGGGATGAGGTTGGGCGTGACGCAGCGGACAAGCTGGATGCCGCGCAGGCCGGAGGCGCGCGCGTGCAGCATCCAATCGGCGCGGCGCAGGTTGAGGGCGCCGCGATGGACGGCGCGCGCACAGGCCGGCCAGCCGAGCGCGGCGAGCACGAGAAAGGTGATGGCCGCCGAGCTCAACGGTGAAGCCGAAAGAGGAAGCGCCGAGCGCACCATCATGAGCAGAAACATCCAGGGAAGCGCCAGGAAAACATCGCAGCCCAGCAGGCAGAGCGCGCCGATGGGACGGGGAGCGAAGGCGGCGAGCGTGCCCATGCCGGCGGCAATGGAAGTGGTAAGCGCCGAGGCGAGGAACGCGCCGACCAGGCTGAGCAGAAGCGCGGCGGCCACGCGCACCAGGCGGTCGCGGCCGAGCGCGTCAGTGCCCGCGGGATGGCGGAGCGAGGCGCCGGCGAGCAGGCTCGAGCGATCCTGCCGGGAATAACTTGCGCCGGGCCTGGCGACGATGATCGCGGAGGCAAGGATGACTGCGGCAAGCAGGAATGCGGCGACGAGCTTGAGCCTCATGCGCTCCTCCAGACTTCCTGCTGGGCTTCTCCTTGGGCGTCCTGTCGCCCTGAGAGCATGCCGGCGAGCGTGACGGCGAGGGCCATGATCATGGTGACGGCCAGAAGCACGGGAAGATCGCGGTTGAGCGCTGCGTTCCAGGCGAGCTGGCCAAGGCCGGGCACGTTGAAGATCACCTCGACAGGAACCAGCGCGCTGAGCGCGGTGACGAGCGAAAGCGAGGCCAGCGCGGCAAGCTGGGGCGCGAGGGAGGGGAGGATGTGCGCGGCCATGAGGCGATGGGCGCGCAGGCCTTGCGCGCGGGCGTGCAGCAGATGGGGATCGAGCCAGGCCTTGCGCAGCGCGTGATGGAGGAATTTGAAGTCGCGGGCCGCGAGCAGAAGCGCCATGACCAGCACCGGGCCCCCACTGCCGGCGAGCAGGCACACGGTGGCCATGGCGGCGGTGGGCACGGCGAGCAGCAGCGCCGCGGGCCCTTGCCAGAGCAGGGCCAGGGAGCGATTGCGGATGGCGCTGGAGGCGAGCGAAGCCAGCAAAGCAAGCGCCCAGGCAAGCGGGAGCGAGCGCAGCAGAAGGCCACCGGTCACGGCCAGGCGCGGGGCGAGAAGAGCGGAGACGGGAACGCCGTATTGCCGCGACAAGCCGGCATCGCCGTGCGCCCATCCGTACACTTCAACGGCGAGAAGGTGCGGAAGCGAATGGCTGCGCGCCGCTTCCGCGGAGAGCTCAACGCGGGCGGCGTCGCCGTAGCGCGCATCCATCTCGCGCGCATCGCTCAGGTATCCGGGAGCGAAGCGGACGAGAAGGGTTGAACCGACCAGAACGAAAAGCACGATGGCCAGGGTACGCGCCAACCATTTTGCCGCGGAGAGAGCCGGCCTCATAGCGAAAAGGAGCCCTCGAGGGCGGAACAGGCTTCGGCTTTCCGGCGTTCCTCGTAGAAGAGCTGCTTGCGCTGGATGAGATGGCGCTGGGCTACGCCGAGAAGCTCCTCGGCCGTGGAGCCATCCCGCGGGCAGACGGCGATGCCGGCGCAGAGCGAGACGTCGAGCTCGATTCCAAGCTCCATGCACGCGCGGTGCGCGGCCTGCTTGAGCGCCTGGAGGCGAATTTCCGCGGGAGTGATAGCCACGTCCGTATAAAGCAGAGCGAAATCGTCGCCGCCGGTGCGGGCCAGGGCTTCGGTGTCGCTCACCGAGCGGCGAAACTCACGCGCAAGAACACGCAGCAGGGCGTCGCCGGCGAACTGGCCGTAGCGGTCGTTTACGTTTTTGAAGGAATTGAGATCGCAGACGGCGACGGCGAACGCCGGCGCGGACGACTTGGCTTTTGCCGCCGGCGCGCCGCTATTAGTATCCACGCCGGCTCCGCCCTCGACGGCGGCGCGGGCTGCGACGTGGGTTTCGATTTGGGCTCCGATTTGCGTTTCGAGGCGCGCGTAAAATTGCCGCGCATTCATGAGCCCGGTGAGGGGATCAAATGCAGCGTCGGTCCGGGGAGCGGAAACGCGCAGCGCGTTTTCAAGCGAGAGCGAAAAACCGGCGCCGGCAGCCTCGAGCGCGCGAAGGTGGTCACGCGTGAATGCGGCGCTCGAGCTGGAGCAGAGGGTGAGAGCGCCCAACACGGCGCCGCGAAGATCGAGGAGCGGGATCGAAAGCGCGGAGCTGTTTTCCGTGAACAACGCGCTGCCGCGGCGGAAATTGGGCTCGACCGTGGGATTGCCGTTGAAGATGGGCCGGCTGGTTTCGGCAACCCAGCCGGAGAGACCTTCGCCGACGGGAATGGGGTCGCCCGAGAAGGCTTCAGCAAGGCGGCCTTCGGAAAAGAGCAGGACCATGGAATCTTCCCGCTTGCGGTAGACGGCGAGGCAATCGTGCGGAATGAGCGTGTGCAGAAGGCGCGCGAGCATGGCGCTCAAATCGCCGGCGCCGAGTGAGGTTCCCATGAGCCGGCTTAACTCGAAGAGCAGCTTGGCCTCCTGGCCGGCAGCGGCGACGAGCTCGTGCGCGCCGGCAGGCTGCGCGTTTGCCGGCACCGATGCGGGCATCTTTCCCGGCTCCGGCTCGAATCCGTTGCCCGGCGCGGCGCCGCGTTCAATGAAGAGATCGGTCTTGAGCGGCTTCATGCCGCGCTCGATCTCCTGCCGCGCCAGTTCCTCGAGCTGCGGATAACGCTCTTCAAGCAGCTTGACGATGGCGGGGTCGAACTGGATGCCGGCTCTCTTCTTGACGAACGCCATGGCTTCGTCGATGGACATGGCTTTGCGATAGGGCCGGTCGGAGGCAAGCGCATCGAAGCAGTCGACGGCGGTGAGGATGCGCGCGCCGATGGGGATCTCTTCGCCCTTGAGTCCGTCGGGATAGCCGCTGCCGTCCCACGCCTCGTGGTGACCGCGCACGATGGGAACGACGGGGTAAGGGAAATTGATGCGTTCGAGAATGTCGGCGCCCACGACGGGATGAATCTTCATCTTCTCGAACTCTTCCGGGGTAAGCTTGCCGGGCTTGTTGATGATGTGCTCGGGAACGGCGAGCTTGCCGATGTCATGCAGGAACGCCGCGCTGGTGAGCGCCTGCATGAGGGGCTTTTCGAGGCCCATCACCTTGCCCAGCTCCGTGACGTAGACGCGGACGCGCATCAGATGGCGATGGGTATTCTGGTCCTTGGCTTCGACGGCCATGGCCAGCGCTTCAATGGTGCGCAGATGCAGGGCTTCGGTTTCCAGAACGTGGCGCTCGCGGTCGCGCACAATGGCCATCTGCGCGCAGTAAGCGCGGTAGACGATGTAGACCATGGGAATGAGAAGCAGCGAAGTGAGCCAGCCGTAGCGGTCGCCGATGAAGTTCGCGGACGCGGCGATGACGGCGCCGACGAGATAAAAGGGTGTGTACCAGAGGTACTCCTGGCGCCACTCGGTCAGCGGAGAGGTGTGCGAATCCCAGGCGAGGATGAGGGTGACGGGAGCCGAAGTGGCGACGAACAAAACCGTGGAGGCGACAGCGAGCGCCGGCGTGACCTCGCCGTTGAGAAGCCTGAGGCACTCCGCGTAGGTGAGGCAGGCAAGCACCGTGGCGGTGGTGACACTGGCCACATTGAAGAGAATCTGAACCAGCGTAAACGGCTTGACCACGCGGAAACGGCATTGCGCAACCACGCTCGAAACCGCAAGGATGACGGCCTGGAGCGGGGACATCTGCAGAATGCCGAGAAGAATGAAGGGGAAATTGACGGAGACGGTGCTTTCGGTCTTGGGCAGCGCCACCTTCATTCCCGAGCTGAGCAGGATGGCGAGCAGATACACCGTAAAGTGCACCCACTCGACGGAGGCGTGGCCGGAGGTCAGGCTCAGGCTCGCCACAGCGCCAGCCACCACCAAGCACACGAGAGCCTTCACCCTAAACGTCATCGCGCATGGTCAAGTTGCTCGCGCGGCAGGCACACGCCTTGCTGCGCTTGCTGACGGCCTGCCGGCCCAAACCGGGGCGATCTTGACCGACCTCCCGCCTGTATGTTACCGACGTGTGTACTCCGGCCAAAATGCTTCTTTAGTTGCACTCGCGCCGGGGTGAAGGGCCGCGCAGAGGAGCGCGGGAGGGGTACCGCGAGGGGTTTGAGGCAGCGCTCAGAGCGGGTTACCGCGCGCTGTAGAGGCGATAACCCGTAAAGGTGACGTCGTTCAGGTACTCGAGGAGCGGTGACTCGGCCAGGCCGTTCTGGCGGTAAATTGCATCGATCTCCGGGGCCGATCCGCGCGGCCAGAGAATGGGGGCGCGATAGATGGCCACGCGGTGAACGGGGCCGTAGAAGACGCTGCCGCCTATGTTGACGGGGCCAAAATCAACTTCGCGTTCGCATTCCACAGTCGCATCGTATCCCGGATTGCCGTTGTATCCCGCCTCATGCTCGCCCCAGGACTGTACTTCCGTAAGCCGGAGGATGGTCCCGTTGGCCGGGTCGAGGGCGATTTCCCCGCGCCCCGCGACCGGCTCGGCGGACCTCAACGGCACCAGCGCGGAATATTGAAAGACGGCAACCAGGCCGGCGGCGCCGCGCTCCCAGTGGCTCCAGGTTACTTTGCCCTGCGCAATAGCGCCAGGAATCCACGCGAGCACCTGGCCGAATTCTTCCGTGGTGCTCACGCTGTTTTCGGGGCACTCGAATTCCCCTCCCTTTTCGCCGAGCGCATGCAGTTCGTGGCCGTGGCGATAAACCACGGCGACCCGCGTGCGGTCGATGATGCTGAGGCGCCGGTAGCCGATCTTCGGCTCACCCGGGCACTCCCAGTTGACCGCGGAGGGCGCACGCCAGAGATTGAGGGTGAAGAATTCGGTTTGCAGGCGGCCGGAGATCACCGTGGCCGTTCCCTCAAAGCGCGTGGTCTCGCGCGTGGCCGTGAAGCTGGGCAATCGATCGATGGTCTTGCTCACGAAAGCGCTCGCCTCAGCAAGAAGCGCGGCCTGCGCGGCGGTGGAGGGTGCGGGATTCGAGGGGATCTCGTCCGCGGGCAGATCGAGAAAGGCCGATTCGCCGGCGATGGCGAGCAGAGCTTCCCTGGATTGCGAACCGGGCAGTTGCGTTTGAAGGCGCGCGAGACGGGACGCGCTCAGGCGCTCGGTGAGCTTCATGTCGGAGATCTGTTTGGCAAGCCTGCCGTCCCAGCGGTGGTGGACGCGGTCCAGCATCTGCGCGAGCTGGCTCACAGTGACCGCGTGGGTGACTGCCGGCCGTCCGGCGGAGACGGGGGCGGCGATTGCCACGAGCGCGGCCGCGAGTGCCCATTTCCGCATCCGGCAACCTCCGTTGCTGAAGCGATTCTCAAGGGCATTGTAGGAAAGCAGAGACATTTTGGCACGCGGACGGTTATGGAAGAGCGTCGCAGACGCGGGTGCGGGGGCGCGGAAAGCGGAGAGCGGGCGCTGCTATGATGGCTCTGGCGAAAACGGCCTATGGATTGCGGATTCAACGAAGGACCCGCGCCGATGGCGGGCGAGTGCATGCGCGGCCACGGGCGCCGTTGGGAGAACGCGCGATGAGCTCCGGCTTGCGCAAGGGATTGCCCGGGTACGGCGACGTGGCGTTCTCGCTTTTTCTGCGCAAGGTTTTCATCAAGGCCATGGGCTACTCCGACGATGCGCTGGAGCGGCCGATTGTGGGCATTGCCAACACGGCGAGCGATTACAATCCCTGCCACGGCAACGTTCCGGAGCTGATGGAATGCGTGAAGCGCGGCGTGCTGCTGGCGGGCGCATTGCCCATGGCGTTTCCCACCATCTCCATTCACGAAAGCTTTGCGCACCCCACCTCGATGTTTCTGCGCAACCTGATGGCGATGGATACCGAGGAGATGATGCGCGCGCAGCCGATGGACGCGGTGGTGGCCATCGGCGGATGCGACAAGACGCTGCCGGCGCAGACCATGGCCGCGGCCAGCGCAAATCTGCCCACGGTGTTGCTGCCCACGGGGCCGATGGTGGTGGGCCATTATCGCGGCGAAGTGCTGGGCGCGTGCACGGATTGCCGGCGGCTGTGGAGCGAATTTCGCGGCGGAAGAATCGATGCGGCGGAGATGGAACGAATCAGCGGGCGGCTGGCGCCTTCCGTGGGCACGTGCATGGTGATGGGCACGGCCAGCACCATGGCGTGCGTGCTGGAGGCGATGGGGCTCGGCCTCCCCATGAGCGCGACCGCGCCGGCAGTGCACGCCGACCGCAAGCGCATTGCCGAGGCCAGCGGGCGCTGCGCGGCGGAGATGGCCAAGCGCGGGAGCCCACGGCCGGATGAGCTGATCACGGCTGACTCCGTGCACAACGCCATGGTGGTGCTGCAGGCGATCGGCGGCTCAACCAACGCGGTGATTCATCTGGCCGCCATTGCCGGCCGCGCGGGCGTGGAGTTCGATCTGGATGCGCTCGACCGCGTGGGCCGCGAGGTTCCGGTGCTGGTGGATGTGAAGCCTTCAGGCGCGCACTACATGGAGCATTTGCATCACGCGGGCGGAGTACCGGCGCTGCTCAAGCAACTCAAGCCCTTTTTGCGGCTGAGTGCGCGCAACGTCGCCAGAGGCACGATTGACGATACGATTGCGCAAGCCGAAGAAGTTCCGGGGCAGAATGTGATTCGAATTCTCGCAGCGCCGCTTAAGAAAGAAGGCGCAATTGCGGTGTTGCGCGGAAACCTGGCGCCGCGCGGCGCCGTCATCAAGCAGTCCGCGGCATCGCCGGAGCTGAAGCGCCACACGGGGCGCGCGGTGGTCTTCGATTCGATCGAGGAGATGGCGGCGCGGATCGACGCAGCGGATTTCGACGTGCGCGCCGAAGACGTGCTGGTGCTGCGCAACGCCGGGCCCAGGGGCGAGCCGGGGATGCCGGAGGCGGGTTCGCTGCCGATTCCCATGAAGCTGGCGCGCGCGGGCATCAAAGACATGGTGCGCCTTTCCGATGCGCGCATGAGCGGGACCGCCTTCGGAACCGTCGTCCTGCACATTACGCCCGAGGCCGCCGTGGGCGGGCCGCTCGCCGTTGTGGAAACGGGCGACCGTATCCGGCTCGACGTGGAGGCGCGCGCGCTCGATCTGCTGGTAGATGAAACGGAGATCAAGCGGCGGCTCGATGCGTGGAAACAAAAGCCGGCGCGGCGCGAACCGGTCCGGCGCGGCTACGCGAAGCTCTTTGAGCAATGCGTGCTCCAGGCCGACCAAGGCTGCGACTTCGATTTCCTTTTGCGAGACGGCCGGAGCGCGCAATCCTGAATCGAGAACCGGCGGCGAATTGGCCCGCCTGGCCGAATGCCCGACTGATAGCATGGATGCGTGCGGAGGTCGCACTTCCATGGGCACACAACTTACAGGCACAGAATCCACGACGGACTCTCTCACCAGCGAACAGATCGCGAGCATCACACGCGAAACCAACTACGGCACCTGGCGGTTCCAGAAGAGCTGGAAGCCGCTGTATGTTGCCGATGCGGAGGGCTGCTGGTTTACCGACGGCGCGGGCAAGCGCTATCTCGACTTCAGCTCGCAGCTGATGTGCGTGAACCTGGGACACAAGAATCCGCGCGTGGTAGAGGCCATTGCGGAGCAAGCGCGCGAGCTTTGCTATGCGGCGCCGGGCTACGCCACCAGGTCTCGTGCGCGCCTCAGCGAGAAGCTCCTCGAGGTCCTTCCCAAGGGAATAGAAAAATTCTTCTTTGCCACCAGCGGGACTGAGGCCAACGAAGCCGCGTTCAAGATTGCCCGCATGGTGACAGGCAAGAACAAGATCATTTCGCGCTACCGCTCCTATCACGGATCGACGGCGGGCTCGCTTGCCGCCACCGGCGACCCGCGGCGCTGGGCCATGGAGCCGGCGGGAAAGATCGCCAATGTGGTGTTCGCGCCGGAGACGAACTGCTACGACTGCCCCATCAAGCACACCTATCCGGCGTGCAACATTGCCTGCGCCGATTACATCGAGCACATGATCCGCAACGAGAGCGACGTGGCGGCCATCATCGTCGAGCCCGTGGTCGGCACCAACGGCGTACTCGTTCCTCCGCCGGAATACTTTCCTCGGCTGCGCGAGATATGCGACCGCCACGGCGTGCTGCTGATTGCCGACGAGGTGATGGCCGGCTGGGGACGCACAGGCAAATGGTTCGCCGTGGACAACTGGGGCGTGAAGCCGGACATTCTGGTGACGGCCAAGGGCATCACGTCTGCGTACGTGCCGCTGGGGCTGTGCGCCACGACGAAGAAGATTGCCGATTATTTCGAAGACCATTATTTCTCGCACGGCCACACCTACGAGGCGCATCCGCTCACTCTGGGACCGGCCGTGGCCACCATCGAAGAGATGCAGCGGCTCAAGCTGGTGGAGCGCGCAGCAGAGCTCGAACCCTATGTGCGCGCGAAGCTGGAAGCGCTCAAGGCGAAGCATGTTTCCGTGGGCGACGTGCGCGGTCTGGGACTCTTCTTTGCCGTGGAACTGGTGAAGAACCGCGCGACCAAGCAGCCCTTCAACACCATGCGCGACAAGGTGGAAGGCAAGCCGCTGGTCGTCGACCAGGTCGCGGCCAAGATGATGGCGCAAGGCGTCTCGATCCAGGGGTGGGTCTCGCATTTCGTCATCGCCCCGCCGCTGATCGTGACCAAGGAAGAGTTGGACCTGGGGATTGCGGCGCTGGATGAGCATTTGGGAATTGCGGATGCGCTGGCGGAATAGCTATCTATCGCCGAGAATCAGGCGAATGTTACGACTGCCATGAGGAATCCGCACGATCTTGATTGTGCCCGAATTGACTCGATAAAAGATGATGTAATTGCCAACCGGTTGGCTGCGTAGTCCCGGCCGCAGATCCGAATCGCGGCGCCTGCCAAGGTATGGATTGCGGCTCAGAAGAGAAAGAGCCGTCGCAATTGAGTCCACCACTCGATCAGCAGCCGCGGTCGCGTCCCGATCTGAGGCAATGTAAGTCCAGATTTGATCAAGATCCAGCTGAGCACGCCGAGATAGAGAGAGGCGCATCAGCCTTGCGCGAGTTTTGCGCGCCCCCTTTGCTTTACTCCCTCGATCCACGCCGCGATTGATTCTTCTGATTCGAAAACTATCTCACCGCCTTCGAAAGAGCTGTCGCCTGCATCGATTTCAGCAAGCAAATCAAGTCGCGCTCGCTCGCGCTCTTCCCACAAAGAGAGCGCATCTTTGACGGCTTCTTCAGGGCTCTGAATGCGTCCCTGTTCCATGGCGAGGTCGATGTACGACTTTTGCTCCGGGGTGAATTCGATCTCCATGCGTGTAGCTTAGAACCATGAAAAGACGGTGTCAATCAGCAGAGGTTCCCCGCTTAAACGCTCGTGCTCTTCACGCCACTTCTTCCGCGCTCTGGGGCAACTGCGCCGGCGCGGCCAGGCGCATGAGGGCGATATAAATCGCGCCCGCCGAGAAAAAGCCCACGAACCAGGCGTAGTCATACAAGAAATGCAGCGGCTTGACGGCGAGGCCTATCAGCGCAATGCCCACGCCGAGGACGAGCGCGACCATGGCGCGGGGATTGACGCCCTTGCTGTAGTGATAGACGCCCTCGCGGTGATAGAGCGAATTCACGTCGAGTTCCGTGTGGCGGATGAGGAAGTAGTCGGCCACCATGATGCCGGCCACGGGGCCGAGCAGCCCGGAGTAACCCACCAGCCAGCCGAAGATGTAGGCGTCGGGCGTGGCGAGCAGCTTCCACGGGCACATGGCCAGGCCGAGAAAGCCGGTGATGAGGCCGCCGGTGCGGAAGCTGATGAGGCGCGGATAGAGATTGGAAAAATCGTTCGAGGGCGAGACCACGTTGGCGCCGATGTTCACGTTGAGCGTGGCCACCAGAATGGCGACGAGCGCGATGAAGGCCACGACAGGCTCGTGGAATGCGCCGATGAGCGCGATGGGGTTCCAGATGGCGTGGCCGAAGAGCACCGCCGACGCCGACGTGACGGAGATGCCGACGAAGGTGTAGAGCACCATGGCCACGGGAAGACCGAAGGCTTGTCCCCAGGATTGCGCGCTCTGCGATTTGGAGTAGCGTGTGAAGTCCGGAATGTTGAGCGCGAGCGTGGCCCAGTACCCCACCATGGCCGTGAGCGAGGGGAAGAAGACGCGCAGGAACGCGCGCGTGGAGTGGAACTGGCTGGGCGTCGATAGCATGGTGCCGAAGCTGCCCGCCTTCATGCGCACCCAGATGAGCAGCGCCGCGGCCATCACAAACATGAAGGGCGCGCCAAAGGCCTGCAGACGGCGGATGGAGTCAACGCCGCGCCAGACCACAGCCATGTTCAGAAGCCAGAAGCCGAGGAAGCACGCCCACAGGACGGCCGCGTTGCCCGCGGCCTTGGGCCAGATGACTTGGAGCATGGCGTCGATGGCCGTGCCGCCAATCCAGGATTGAATGCCGAACCAGCCGCAGGCCACAATGGCGCGCAGAATGGCAGCGAGATTGGCGCCGCGCACGCCGAAGGGCGCGCGGATGAAGACCGGAAACGGAATGCCGTACTTGGCGCCGGCATGCGCGTTGAGCAGCATGGGCACCAGCACGATGAGATTGCCCAAAAGCACCGTGCCGATGGCCTGCTTCCAGTCCATGCCCTTGGCGATGAGCGAGGAGGCGAGCTGGTAGGTGGTGATCTCCATGCACATGGAGAACCACAGCGCGGTGTAGTTATAAAAGCCCCAGGTGCGGCGCTCGGGCGGCGTGGGGCGCAGGTCGCGATTCGACAAGGATGGGTCGACGGTGCTCATGGCTGTCCCGTGTAGTCGTTATACAGGAACACCAATAGGAACGCGGCGAAGAATATAAGCGACCGGCCAGCCGAACCCTGCAAAAGCGATTGTCATCCTGAGGCGAAGCCGAAGGATCTGCGGTTGTTCTTCGATCACATTCCCGATCGTGTACGATGGGGCCCATGCACGAGGGCTCTTACTTTACGTACATTGTGGCCAGCCGCAGCCACACGCTCTACATCGGGGTGACCGGCGATCTACGCAAACGTGT
Source organism: Acidobacteriaceae bacterium (assembly GCA_030041045.1). Classification (GTDB taxonomy): domain Bacteria; phylum Acidobacteriota; class Terriglobia; order Terriglobales; family Acidobacteriaceae; genus Telmatobacter. Next base: position 38,167 of record JASHOQ010000018.1, on the reverse strand, counting down.
TTTTGAGCACAAATGGAAAGAGCACGAAGGCTTTACGGCCCGCTACAACTGCGATCGCCTCGTCTGGTTTGAGCGATATCAGGAAGTAAACAAGGCGATTGCGCGGGAAAAGGAGTTGAAGGGCTGGAGGCGCGCAAAGAAGATCGCGCTCATCGAGGCAGCGAACCCAGTTTGGGCCGATCTGAGCCGCGACTGGTACGAGTACGAGCCCGCCGACTACCGTAGGGCACTCGACCGCGCGGAAACCTAAGCGCAACCGCAGATCCTTCGTCGCTGCGCTCCTCAGGATGACAGCGCGGGGAAGATGGAATGGAGGTCGCGAAGCGCTCAACCGAAAAATCAGTGAAACACCATGCTCTCCTGTTCTATTGTGGAAAGGAAATGCCCGCTCAGCTGCACCGCTCCGATCCTCGCATCCTTGGGTGGCGAACTCTCGAACAAAGTCACCGCTGTCTCGCTGAGCTTTTGCGGGCGGGATTGTCTGTGCTTGACGTTGGCTGCGGCACCGGCGCGATTACCGCCGGCATTGCGGAAGCGGTGAGGCCCGGGGGGTATGCGGTTGGCGTTGATCGGGACGAGGCACTTCTCGAGATGGCGCGAACGGAGCACGCCGGGATTAAGAACCTGCGCTTCGAGCGCGGAGATGCAACCGCTTTGACGTTTCGTGAGCAATTCGACATTGTAACGTCTGCTCGAGCGCTGCAATGGATTGCCGAGCCTGGCTTGGCGATCGAGAACATGAAGCGAGCTGCCAAACGCGGCGGCATGGTCGTGGTTCTCGATTACAACCACAATCAAAACCAATGGGAACCCGAACCTCCGCCGGGGTTCAAGGTGTGCTACGAGGCATTCCTCGCATGGAGGCGCGCCAACGGCTGGGATAACGAAATGGCGGATCATTTTCCTGAGTTGTTGCAGTCAGCAGGCCTCGTTAACGTGAGCAGCCGGGCGCAGGACGAGGTGGTCAACCGCGACGAACCGGAGTTTGCACGGCAAAGCTATTTGTGGAGCGGTACGCTTCAGCACGTGGCCCAGCAGCTTATAGCGGCCGGGTTCTGCACAGAGGTCCAGCTGGAAGAAGCACTCGAAAAGTACAACTCGTGGGTCAAGGCAGACCTTGTCAGGCAGACTTTGGCCATGCGGGCCGCGATTGGAATTGTGCCATGATCCGCCGGGTGCCTTAGGTTTCGCTTTTGCAACCTGGGATTGCTTTGAATCTCATTTCCGCATGAACAGGCTAACTCGCTAACTTGCTAACTCGCAGGCTTGCTGACTCGCTGCCTCCTCACTTCCACGCCCCGCCGCGGGCCTCGCGACGCAGATATTGCCCTCGGCCGGGCTTGCCGACAAACTCACCCTTGGAGACAATCAGCTCGCCGCGGGCGTAGACATCGCGCGCGTTACCGCGCACGCGGAAGCCCTCGAACATGGAGTAGTCCACTTTCATGTGGTGCGTCTTGGCGCTGATGGTGTGGTCTGCGTTCGCGTCCCAGAGCACGATGTCGGCGTCGGAACCGGGCGCGAGCACGCCTTTTTGCGGATACATGCCGAAGATGCGCGCCGGCGCGGTGGACACGAGCTCGACAAATCGATTCAGAGAAAAATTCCCCTGCCCCACGCCGTGATGATGCAGAAGTTGCAAGCGGTTTTCAATTCCCGGGCCCCCGTTGGGAATCTTGGTGAAATCGTTTTTGCCCAGCGCCTTCTGGTCTTCAAAACAAAACGGGCAGTGATCGGTGGAGACCACCTGCAGGTTGTCGCTGCGCAGGCCGTCCCACAACTTCGGCAGATTGATGCGCTCGCGCAGCGGCGGCGTAAAGACGTACTTGGCGCCCTCCCAGCCCCTGCCTTCCATGTTGTCTTCGATGGAGAGCAGGAGATACTGCGGGCAGGTTTCGGCAAAGGCGGGCAGGCCGCGGTCGCGCGCTTCGCGCACCTGGTTGAGCGCGTCCTCGCTCGAAAGGTGCACAATGTAGACCGGCACGCCGGCCATCTCGGCCATGGCAATCGCGCGATGCACGGCCTCGGCCTCGGCCACGGTGGGCCGCGTAAGCGCGTGGTAGATGGGCGCGGTTTTGCCTTCCGCCAAGGCCTGTTGGACTATTACATCAATTACAGACCCGTTCTCCGCGTGCATGCAGATGAGAGCGCCGTTTTTCGCCGTCTGCTTGAGCGCTTTGAAAATCGTCGCGTCATCGACCATGAGCACGTTGGGATAGGCCATGAAGAGTTTGAAGCTCGCCACGCCTTCGCACACCAGGTCGTCCATGTCTTCGAGGCCGGCGTCGGGCAAATCGGTGACAATCATGTGCAGGCCGTAGTCGATGCAGGCCTTGCCCTCGGCCTTCTTCCACCAGGTGTCGAGCGCGGTGCGCATTTTGGTTCCGCGGGCCTGGATGGCGAAGTCGACGATGGTCGTCGTCCCGCCGATGGCCGCGGCCCGCGTGCCGGTGAGGAAATCGTCGGCCGAGGTCGTCCCGCCGAAGGGCATGTCGAGATGGGTGTGCGCGTCGATGCCGCCGGGGAGCAGCAGAAGGCCGGTGGCGTCGACGACGGTTTCGGCGACGGTGGCCGGAATGCTGGCGCGGATCTCCTTGATCTTGGCGCCGTCGATGAGCAGATCGGCCTTGACGGTGGAGTCGGCGTTGACGATGGTGCCGTGCTGAATCAGCGTACGCATGACAAACTCCATTGCGATAAGAAGCTGTTCTTAAAAGAGTACTGTGCGGCCGATTCCTCAACCATATTGGCCTTCCACTTAGGGAGTGCGTATGCCTAAAATTCCCTGAAAAGCAACCGCAGATCCTTCGACTCCCTCGCGCCCGCCCAAGCGTGCGCTCGGTCGCTCAGGATGACAAAGCGAGACGGGAGGCTTACGCAAAATCTAAGACCGTGGAACTTCGCACGCTGCTCCCTTCGTCCGCTCGTCCCAGGTTTCCGGCGCGACGCCTTGATCCGCGCGGATCATGGTGATGCAGCCATCCACCGGGCAGACGCAGGCACAGAGGTTGCAGCCCACGCACTCGGTCTCATCCACGCGCGGAATGCGGGCGAGCGGCGTGGGATAAGGGCCGTGCTCGGCGGGATCGACGGCGCGTTCGCGGCGCGTGACCGGAGTAAAGGAAAGGGACGCGCGGCTTTTGGATTCTTTCGCGGCAGGAATCGCGTGCAGCTCGACGTGGCCATCCACGGGGCCGGAGACGCGGTCGAGATGGATGCACTGATGCGCGCCGTCCCAGCAGGCGATGTGGCAAAGATCGCAGCCGATGCACTTCTGCTCGTCGATGCGCGCAACGATCTTGTAGTTGAGGTTGAGGTGCTTCCACTCGGTGACGCACCTAACGGAGAGGCCGCGGAAGTCGTCGAGCGAGTTGAAGCCCTTGGCGCGCATCCAGTTTTCCAGGCCTTCGGCGAGATCTTCAATAATGCGGTAACCGTAATGCATCACGGCCGTGCAGACCTGCACCGTACCGCAGCCGAGAAGGAAAAACTCCGCCGCATCGCGCCAGTCGGCGATGCCGCCGATGCCGGAGAGCGGAAGCGCGGCTTCGGGGTCGGCCATGATCTGCTGCACCATGTTCAGCGCGATGGGCTTCACCGCGGGGCCGCAATATCCGCCGTGAGAGCTTTTGCCGTCGACGTTGGGGCGCGGGACAAAGGTATCGAGATCAATGCCGGTGATGGAGTTGATGGTGTTGATGGCCGAGAGGCCATCGGCGCCGCCGCGTTTGGCCGCGCGGGCCACGGTGCGAATATCGGAGATGTTGGGCGTGAGCTTCACCAGCACCGGCGTGCGCGCTTTCTCCTTGACCCAGGAAGTGATGAGCTCGGTATATTCCGGAACCTGGCCCACAGCCGAGCCCATGCCGCGCTCGCTCATGCCGTGCGGGCAGCCGAAGTTGAGCTCCAGGCCGTCGGCGCCCGCGTCCTCGGCTCGCGCCACGATCTCATGCCAGGCTTCGCGGTTGGATGCGACCATGAGCGAGGCAATGACGGCGTGGCGCGGGTAGCGCTTCTTCACCTCGGCCATCTCGCGCAGATTCTCTTCGACGGTGCGGTCGCTGATGAGCTCGATATTGTTGAAGCCCATGATGCGCTCACCCTGCCAATCGATCGAGGAGTAGCGCGAGCTGACATTGGTCACGGGTTCGCCGATGGTCTTCCACACGGCGCCGCCCCAGCCGGCGTCGAAGGCGCGCGCGATCATTTCGCCGGTGTTGGTGGGCGGCGCGGAGGCGAGCCAGAAGGGATTGGGCGAGCGGATGGCGCCGGCAAAATTGCTTACGCGAAGATCAGGCATGAGCGGCAACCTCCGCAGCGTTGAGCATGGCCAGCGCGGCACGCTTGCCGCCGGCCACGGCATCCACCACCTCGCGGCCTCCGTTGACGCAGTCGCCCGCCGCAAAATAGCGGGGATTGGCGGTGCGGCCGGTGAGCGGATCGGCCTCAATGCGGCCGTCGCGGATAGCCACGCCGCGCACCTGCTCCAGAAGATGCGCCAGCGGCGACTGGCCGATGGCAGGAACGAGCAGATCGCAGGCGATGGTGTAATGCGAGTCGGGGATGGGCAGGAGCGAGCGATCAACCTGGCGGACCTGGATGGTTTCGAGGAGCAGGCGGCCGTGCGCGTCGGAGCGGACGGCGAGCGGCTGGCGGCGCCAGAGGAATTGCACGCCCTCCTGCTTGGAGTGCTGGTACTCGAAGTCGAAGGCGGCGATGTCGCTTTCGCTGCGGCGATAGAGGAGATAGACGGTTTCCGCGCCCAAACGGCGCGCGGCGTTGGCCGCATCAATGGCGGTGTTGCCCGCGCCGACAACGACCACGGTGCCGTGCAGCTCGCGCAGGTGGCCGGTCTTGTAAGCGGCGATGAGTTCGAGCGCGTTCATCACGCCCGCGTTTTCTTCGCCGGGAATGGCGAGCCGCTGCATGGCGCCGAGGCCGATGCCGAGAAAAAGGAATTCGAATTCGGACTCGAGCTCCGAGAGAGCCGCGGCGGAGTTGATGTCCGCGCCGAAGCGGAACTCGACGCCCATACGGCGGATCATGTCTGCTTCGCGCAGGCTTTCAGCAGCGCGCAGCTTGTACTCGGCCACGCCGTAGGTGTTCAGGCCGCCGGGCAGCGCGCGGCGCTCGAGGACGGTGGCGTGCGCGCCCCGGCGCTTGAGCTCGGCGGCGCAGGCCAGAGACGCGGGACCGGCTCCGATGCAGGCGACGCGCAGTTTCGTGCCTTCCCAGGTCCCAGAAGCGGGACCTGGGGCACCCGGCGCGTTGGGCTGATTCAAGGCCGGCGGCAACTCGCCGGAGGCATCGAAGGCGTCCATGGCGTGGCGCTGGAGGAGCGCGATCTGAATGGGCTTGCGATTCTGGCGATGCATGACGCAAGCGCCCTCGCAGAGAACTTCGACCGGGCAGACGCGGGCGCAGCTTGCGCCCAGAATGTTGGCGTCGAGAATGCGGATCGCCGACCCTCGCAGGTTGCCGGTGGCGATGCGCTTAATGAAGCCGGGTACATCGATGTGCGTGGGGCAGGCGGCGGTGCAGGGCGCGTCAAAGCAGTTGAGGCAGCGGTCGGCCTCAATGACCGCAGCCTGGGCGGTGAGCGCCGGCTTAAGCTCGCTGAAGCGCTCGCGCAGTTGCGGGTCCACGGGAATGGCGGGAATGGTTGCCGTGCTCATGCGCGAATCCGAGGTGAAGGTGGCTGCATGCGTCCCCTCAGCGATCCTCAAAAAAATTTCCCGCAGGGGCTAAAGCCCCTGATCTTTCATGCCTTCAATTCGGCACGGCTGAAGCCGTGCCCTTTCAAAACGAGATCAATATGGCACGATTGAAGCCGTGCCCTGACACTTCGTGCCGCGTCCGGCGAACCTTACAGCAAGTTCTAAAGTCGCACCCCTTCCCAAGCGAACTAAGACGCGACCAGCGGCCCGTAGAGGTCGGGCCGGCGGTCGCGGTAAAACTGCCAGGTGCGGCGCACTTCGGCAATCTCGTCAAGGTTAAGGTCTGCAGTGAGCACCTCATCTTTGTCGCGCGAAGCCTGGGCGACGATTTTGCCGCGCGGATTGGCAAAGTAACTGGAGCCGTAAAACTCGCCGATGTTCCACGGCGCTTCAGTCCCCACGCGATTAATGGCGGCGATGAAGTAGCCGTTGGCTGCCGCGTGGGCGGGCTGCTCCAGCTGCCACAGATACTCGCTCAGACCGGCGACCGTGGCCGAGGGGTTGAAGACGATCTCCGCGCCGTTCAAGCCCAGGCAGCGCGCGCCCTCAGGAAAATGGCGGTCGTAGCAGATATACACACCGATTTTGACGAAGCCGAGATCGAAAACGGGATAGCCGAGATTGCCGGGACGAAAATAAAACTTTTCCCAGAAGCCGGGGGCCACGTGGGGGATATGGGTCTTGCGATATTTGCCCAGATAGGCGCCGTTGTTGTGAAGGACTGCGGCGGTGTTGTAGAAGATGCCCTCCTGCTCGACCTCGTAGACGGGGACGACCATGGCGATGCGCAGCTCCCGGGCGAGCTGCTGCATCAGGGCGACGGTGGGGCCCGAGGGAACGGGCTCGGTGGATTCGTACCACTTAGTGGATTGCTCGGCGCAGAAATAGGGGCCGTTAAAGATCTCCTGCAGGCAGACGATCTGCGCGCCGGCAGCGGCGGCCTGGCGGATCAGGCCCACGTGCTTTTCGACCATGGCCTCTTTCTGGCGGGCGAGCGGCTCCGTGGCCGGAATGGCGTTGGAGGCCTGAATGATGGAACAGCGAACGACATGCGACATTGCGATCCCCTCGCAAAAGGAAAACCATGAGTCTTTGAAGTTAATTGAAAAGAGCGAAGAGGGCAATGGGGTAAGCGGCGATCCGTGCCAGGATAGGCCCGGTTTGACTTGACCTGCCGCAAATCCAATAATCGGGAGAGATGAATATCTACGAGGAGATCGTCGCGCTGCAGCGGGAGGGCCGCCGGGGAGCGGTGGCCACGATTGTGAACGCGCGCGGGTCCATCCCCTCGTTCAAGAGCGCGAAGATGCTGGTGCGCGACGATGGGTCGATTGCGGGCACCATCGGCGGAGGCTGCGTCGAGGCCGAGGTGTGGCGCGCGGCGCGGGATGTGATCGCCAACGAGAAACCGTGCTCGCTGAGCTTCGACCTGAACCAGGACCCGAAGTACGACACCGGGCTGGTGTGCGGGGGAACGCTGGAGATCTTCATCGAGCCGGTGCTGCCGTCGCCTCTACTCTACCTCTTCGGCGCGGGGCACGTGGCGCTGGAGCTGTTCAAGGCCGCCAAAAATGCCGGGTTCGAAGTGATCGTGTGCGACGACCGCGAGGCGTATGCGAACGCAGAGCGGTTCCCGGGAGCGCGCGCCCTCGTGGCGCTGGATTTCGAGGAAGCCTTCGATAAAGTGTTCAGGGAGCCGGCGCCGCACGAGTCCTCGTACATCGTCATCGCTACGCGCGGACACCGCGACGACATGCGCATCCTGCGCTGGGCGGTGCAGACGCAGGCGCGGTATATCGGCATGGTGGGCTCGCGGCGCAAGGCCATTACGGTGGTGCGGGAGCTGGTGGCGGAGGGGCTCGATCCGGAGCTGTTCGAGCGGCTGCGCTCGCCGGTGGGGCTGGACATTGGCGCGGTGACGCCGGAGGAGATCGCGGTTTCAATCCTGGCCGAACTCATCGCGTTCCGCCGGCACGCGGAAGCCGCGCTGCCGCACATGAGCTGGGCGCACCGCAACCGCTCCGGCGCGGCGGGCGCGGCAGATGAGAACGCGGAGAGCGAGCCCGCGCCAGCCAAGAAGTGAAAATGCCATGCCGGCTTTGTGCGGATTGATTCTGGCCGCGGGCGCCTCCGCGCGCATGGGCACCGACAAGGCGCTGCTGCCCTGGCCCCCAAACACAGAAGACGGGACGACGCTGCTCGCGGCGCAGATCAGAGCGCTGCGGCCGCATACGCAGGCCGTGGTGGTGGTGACGGGGCGCAATGCCGAGCGGCTGGAGCCGGTGATTGCCCGGTGCGGCGCGGAGATGGCGGTGAATCCCGCGCCGGAGCGGGGACAGTTCAGCTCCCTGCAAACGGGTCTGCGCGCCGTGTTGGAGCGCGGGTTCGACGCGGCGATGATCACGCCCGTGGATTGCCCGCCGCTGAGCGCAGCCTCGCTTGAGCGGCTTTGCGCAGAGTTTGCGCAGGCGGTCACGCGGGGATTTTGGGCGGTGACGCCGGAACACGAGGGACGGCACGGGCATCCGCTGCTGGCCGGGAGCGCGTGGATCGAGGCTATCCTGCGCGCGCCCGTCAGCAGCAACGCGCGCGAGGTGAAGCGCGCGCACGCCGGGCGCTTTGTGTCTGTTCCGGTGCCGGAGGCCATGGATAGCTCGGGGATGAACACGCCGGCTGATTATGGGGCGAAGGCTCAGGCGCGCCCGTGAAGCTGATCGAGAGCCGCATCGAGCGTGTCGAGCGCAAGCTGGACGGCATGATGCGAGGCGGGAGGCAATCCGCCGAGGGCGGCGAGCAAAGCCTCCTTGCGCAGGGTGCGGGCCTGGGCCGGGGACTTGCCCAGCGCCAGCTCCGTCAGCGCGGAACCGCAGGCCATGGAAGCGACGCAGCCTTTGGCCTGAAAGCGAATTTCGGCAATCTGCCCGAAGGAAAGCTTGAGCGTGAGCTTGAGAACGTCGCCGCAGGCGGGATTTTCGACCTGGGCAGCGGCGTCAGGATGCTCGAGGACCCCCGCGTTGCGCGGATGCTCAAAGTGATCGAGGACTTGAGGCGAATACATCTTGCCGCCCACCTTCGTACTCTACGCTTTTGCTGCGGGGTTCGCCTGCGCCTGCCGGAGCGAGAAGATTTCCGTGACCAGAAAAAGATCCGTGAGCAGCGCGCGCAGGTGAATGGATGCGTTGAGGTTGTCAATCAATTGCGAGCCGATGACCGGCTGCGCGAGCACCAGCTCGAGCGCGGCGATGGAGGTTTCGGCATCGCGGGCGAGGACGGCGAAGAATCGGTCATAGGTTGCCGCGGGCGCAAGCGCGAGCTCACGAGCCGCTGCGGCGCAGGCGTCGGGAAGGCCGCGCATGGCCTGCGCTGCATGGGAGAGCTTTTCGCGCAACTGGCGGCCCAGGTCGCTGTCTTCGTCGGTGGCCAGGCCCTTCGCGGCGTAGGAGAGCGTGAACTCGTAGCAATCTTCAATGGTGTCTGAGAGCCGGTCGATGCCGGCCTCTTTGCGCGCGTCAGGCATATCCGGCTCAGTCGGCATCGCTAGCGGCGTAGCCTTGTTTCTTTTCAGGGCTCGCAGGCTTGTCGACCGCCCAGCGCTCCGGATCGTGTTCCTCAAGGTAATAATCGCGGCTCATCCAGCCGAAGATCATCGACTTGGTGATGGGCAGTTTTTCCGGGCGGACTCCCATGTAGACGTGGACCATGACCAGGGCGATGAGGCCCACGCCGGCCAGGCCGTGGAGCACATACATCAGGCCCCAGGTCATGTCGCTGAAGAGGTAAGGATTGCGCGAGAAGATGGGCGTCTCAATACGCTTCATCATGAACAGGCCGGTGGCGATGACGGCCAGGCCGGCGATGACGATGACCAGATGGTAGATCTTGTTTTCGAGCGGGTACTTGGCGAAGCGGCGCGGCGCAGGCGCGGGCTTGCCGAAGAAGCGCAGAGAGCGGCTGATGGAGTCGCGAATATCGATGCGGTCAGGCCAGATGGACCAGAAGTCGAGAAAGAAGGACGAGTGGATAACGTGAAAGAGGATGGAAACGGTGAGGACGACGCCGGCGATCCAGTGATAAAGGACCCAGTTGAACTGAACGCCCATCTTGGGCAGAAAGGCCGTGACCAGCAGCGTGAGCATGGATGCGGCCATGACCCAGTGAAAGAGGCGCGCGGCTAGCGAGTGGCGGGGAACGCGCTCAGGAATGGCGGATTCGGCAACGGGTACAGGGTTTTTCTGGAAGGCCTTGGGGCCGGCGACGAAGGCCACGTAGAGTGCGTGCACGATCATGAAGAGCAGGCCGAAGAGGCCCGCGACCCAGATGAGTCCCCAGGCGATGTGCGCGGGCACGTGCTGGCCCCAGGGATTGGTGGCCCACTGAATCAGCTCCATGACGCCTCCGGAATGGGGTCCCCGGCAAGCCCGCTCTTGGCTTGCTGGGGCATGGGAACGCCAGAGATGGCGCGCTTGACCAGGTTGCGCATGAGGGGGATTTTGTAGGCGTTGAATTGCAAAGGCACAGCGCCCTGGACGGCGAGCTTGCCGGCCATTTCGCCGGTGGAGGCGTCGACAGGTTTGCCCACAACAGCGGATTCGACGTTGCGCAGGCGCATGGGCCGCGGGGCGACCGCGCTCACGGCGATGCGGATGCGGCTGATGTTGCCGCCGTTGACTTCCATCGCAGAGGCGACGTTCATCAGGGGGAAATCCCACACATTGCGGTCGCGCACCTTTTCGAAGTAAAACTTTGTGCCCGACCACGCTGCGGGGATGCGGATGGCGGTGAGCAGGTCGCCGGGCGCGAGGATGTTGAGGCGGGTGATGTCGACATCCGGGCCGATGAAGTAGTCTTCAGCGTCGACCACGCGCTCGCCTTTGGCGGAGCGGATGACGAACCTGGCGTCGAGGGCGATCAGGGCGGGCGCGGAATCCGAGGGATGGACGGCCACGCAGCGGTCGGCGCCGAAGATGGCGTGCTCGCGGTTGCGGCCCACGGGCGTGTCGGCGTAGCAAATGTTGCCGCCGGCGCGGTAGCAGGGCCAGCCGCCGCGATAGTACCAGCAGCGGGTGTCCTGGGAGACGTTGCCGCCCAGCGTGCCCTGGTTGCGAATCTGCGGCGAGGCGACGACGGAGACCGCGTCGGAAAGGACGCTATAGTTTTTGCGGATTTCGGGGTTGTTGGCAATTTCAGTGAGCGTGGTCATGGCGCCGATTTCGACGCCGTCGCCGGAGACGCGAATTCCTTTGAGCTCGTCGATGCCGCTCAGATCCACCAGCACGCCCGGTTTCTTGATGCGGTCCTTGAGCCAGTCAAAGCTGTCCAGGCCGCCGGCCATGATCCAGGCGCCGCTGCCGTTTTCATCGAGCAGCCGGGTTGCTTCAGCCACCGAATCCGGCTGCAGCAGGTCGAAGGCGGGCATCACATCGCGAAAGACTGCCATGACTCACTCCATCAGGTTTCAGGTGTCAGGTGTCAGGGTTCAGTCTCGCGCCGCTCGGCGTCTTTCTGATCCCTGACCCCTGATCCCTGTTCCCTGCTTCTAAATGCTGGCCACCAAAGGCTGCTGCATCGGTCTTCCCGCTTCCAGCGAGGCCAGAATCGTATCCGCATTCACCGGCGCGCGCTCAAAGATCTCGTCGCCGAGGGCATCGCTCAGCGCGTTCAAAATCGCCGCGCAGCCGCCGCCCACAGGCGGTTCACCCACGCCCCGCGAGCCCACCGGCGTCTCCGGGTCGGGAATGTTCAGCGCGTTCCATTGCATGTCGACGGGCACATCGAGGATGGTGGGCGGCTTGTTCTGGTAGAAGCGCTCGGCAACGGTGACGCCGTATTGGGGATCGATCACCCACTTCTGCCCGATGGCGTGGGCAATGCCCAGAGTGGAGCGGCCCAGCATCTGCCCGCCGAGGGAGTGGGGATGAAGCACCGTGCCCACATCGCCGTACGCCAGAAAATCGGTGATGTAATATTTGCCCGTCTCCACATCGGCTTCCACTTCCGCAAAGCAGGCCACAAAGGAATAGGTGTCGCCGTCGCGCGGGTACTTGTCCTTGGCGGAGACCACCAGTCCCCGGCCGGCCAGCGCGGCCACCGCGGCCCTGGTCTGCTTGTGCACGTCGTCCGGCGCCTGGTGCCCGTCGTAGATCCCGCCCAGCTCGATCGCCTTCTGCGCGGCTTCCGAGAGCGTCATCACTGTGCCGCCGCCCTTGCGCACCACGCGGCCATCCACCACGTCGTAGTTGTCAGGAGTTCCACCGTGCGTTTTGGCCGCAACTTCCTTCAGCTTCTGCTTGCACTCCGTAGCCACGGCATAGGCAGCACGCGTCATGGCATGCGTGGTCTGGCTGCCGCCGCTCACGCAGGTATAGGGCATAATCTGCGAGGTATCGCCCCACACCACATCGCACACTTCCCAGGGCACGCCCAGCATCTCGGCGCCCGCACGATGCACGTCGATCACTGATTCGGTTCCCAGGTTGCCGATTCCCGAGTGGAAACGCACGCGCCCTTCGGGAGTGACCACGATCAGCCCATCGAACCCGATGGTCCCGCCCACGTAGCAGCTGAGCGACACGCCCAGGCCGCGCACCTTGGCGCCGCTCTTCTTCGGCTGCGCCAAGCGCTCTTTCCACCGGAACTGTTCCGCTCCATGCTCCAGCGCCATGCGCATGAAGCAACTGGTGGTGTAGTGGCGCTTGCCTTCCTGGTTCGGCGCGCCATACTCCGCTTTGCCCTCAGGGCAATTCACATCGCGCAGGGCCACCTGGTCCACGCCCAGCCTGCGCGCGGCTTTCGACAGCACCGGCTCCAGGATGGCAATGCCCTGCATCCCGCCCGGCGCACTCTGCGCGCTGCGCGGCGGCGTGTTAGTCATCACGCTGAGGCCGCGCCAGCGCATGGCCTGCGGCTGGTAAAGCAGAGAAATAATGCGGCCCGCGGTTTCGCCGTCGCCCGACATATCGTAGGAACCGGCGTTGGTTACCGTGTACATGTCGAGGGCGGTGATGCGCCCATCTTTGGCGAAACCCACCTTCACGCGTCCCATCACGCTGGGCCGGGCGCGCCCGATGAAGTGCTCTTCCTGGCGGCTGATGCGCATCATCACCGGCGCATTCAGCTTGCGCGAGAGCAGCGCGGGAATGATCATGGTCACGCCGCCCGTGATCTTGCTGCCGAACCCGCCTCCGGTGTATTCGCTGATCAGGACGATGTCGTCGGTCTTCAGGTTCATCCAGCGCGCGATCGCCGGCACGGTCTGAAAGGTGCTCTGCGTGCCCGTGTGCATGTAGAGCTTGCCGTTCTGCCAGTAGGCCATGGCCGTGCGCGGCTCAAGGCACTGGTGGCTCACGTCCGGGGTGACAAAGGACTCATCGAGAATCAGCGCCGCAGCCTTGAAGCCCGCATCCACGTCGCCATACTTCCACGTGTCCGGCGCAGGCCCCATGGGCAATTCGCCCTTGTCGTAATCGGCAAAGTCCGCGCTGGTCCACTTGAGCGAGGTCAGCGCGGGCGCAGGAGGAGCGGGCGGCGCCGGCCGCACCCACACATTCCCGTCTGCGCGCGGATTCGGCCCGTCCGGCCGCAAGCTGTCCAACGGATCGATGACAAAGGGCAGAGGCTCCATGTCCACCTTCACGCGTTCGATGGCTTCCGCGCAGGTCAGCTCGTCCACTGCAGCCACGGCAAAAATCGGCTCACCCTGGTAAACCGGCTCATTGGTCAGCGCGCGCTCACCCCACTTGCTGGCTTTGATGGTTCTGCCGTTGTCGTCCAGGTAATCTGCCTGCACGGGGATGTCGTCCGCCGTGAGCACGGCCTTCACGCCCGGCAGGGCGAGGGCTTCGCTCGCGTCGATGCTCCTGATGCGGCCGTGCGGCATGGGACTCAGGGCAAGCCGGCAGAACAGCATTCCCTCGGCGCGAAAATCTTCGGCATACTTCGACGCCCCCGTCACTTTGGCAATCATGTCGGGGGTCGCGTAGTCCCTGCCGATCAGCTTGAAGCCGCTTCCAAATGACCTGGGCTGCTCTTTTTCCGCCTTCGTGGATGCCACCGGGGCCGTTTCCGCCATGGCTAAGCCCTCCTCGCGGTGTTTGCCGCCCCTGTCTGTTGGCTCATGCTTTCGCCGCCGCCGGACGAAAGCGCGACGATTCGTTGCCCCATCCTTTCGCCGTTCTTGGGTGAAAGGGTGGGCAGCAAGGCCGTTTGCCGGCCACCGGTTCCATTCCGCATGTATTCGGCGCCGCGCATGAACGCGTCGAGGATCTTGCTGTAGTCCTGGCAGCGGCAGAGATTGCCGCTGATGCCGTGGGCAAGCTCCTGGCGCGTGGGGTTGGGATTGGTCTTGAGGAAGCCGACGGCGGACATGATGAAGCCGGACATGCAGAAGGCGCACTGGAAGCCCTGCTGATCGATCACGGCCTGCTGCACCGGATGCAGGGTGCCGTCAGGCGCGGCAAGGCCCTCGACGGTGGTGACGCTGCGGCCGCGGACGGTGTGCGTGAGCACGGAACAACTGTAGTGGGGCACGTCATCGAGGAGCACGGTGCAGGCGCCGCACTCGGCGCGGTCGCAGCCGAGCTTGGTGCCGGTGAGGCCGAGCCTGTAGCGCAGGGTGAAGGCGAGCGTCTCCTGCTTCATCACCTCCACGCGCCGCGGCTTGCCGTTCACCAGAAGAGTGATGAGCCTTTCGCCGCCGTTGCGTCCGTGCGCGGGCGGCGCGAGAAAGCGGTAGCTCGCCGCACCCACCGCGGCTCCGCCGGCGATGACGCCGAGAATGAAGCGGCGCCTGGTAATGGTTTTCGAAGGGCTTTCGGCCTGTTGCCGGGACTGGTTCCGATCTTCCATGTCCGCCATAACGGCTGCTCCGGGTGCGAGAGTGTTTCCGGGGATGGAATCGCCGCGCCGCGGTGCGCATTTCCGGAGGACGACGGCGAGAATACTCGATCTCGAGCACTATATTAGTCCCCATGCCCGCAGATTGGGAAGGCGGGCGGAAATCGGTTTTCACCTTGCGTCAATGAGCGCGGGGAGAGCGGGAACGGATCCAGGCGGGAAATTATCTGTTGCAACGAGGAAGTGGCCTGCGCCATCTTAAACAGAGGGCGATGCGCGTTGCAGCCATAACGCGCGGCGCGCGGCGGGGTGCGGATTTGGCCAGCCTGAAACGGGAGATCGCGCAGGAAAAGCCGTTCTCGAGCCTCGAAGAGGAGGCGATTCTGAACCTGCTGCGCACCGCGGACTTCTTGGAGCGGGCCATCCAGCAGAGAACGCGGGCGTGGGGCATTACTGCCACGCAGTACAACGTGCTGCGCATTCTGCGCGGCGCGGAGCGCGAGGGGCTCACCTGCAACGCCATCGGCGAGCGCATGATTACGGAGGAGCCGGACATTACGCGCCTGCTGGGCCGGCTCAAGGCGCTCAAGCTGATCCGGCAGCGGCGCGACCCGCGCGACCGGCGCGTGGTGCGGACGCAGATTGCCGAAGCCGGCCTGGAGCTGCTGCGCAAGATGGATGCGGAGATCGAGAAGGCGCCGAAGGAGCTGCTGGGGCACCTGAGCAAGGCGGAGCTGGCGGAGACGATCCGGCTGCTCGAGAAGGCGCGGCGCAGCGATGCGCAGCCGCTCGCCTGCGACGGAAGGAAGTCCGAATAAGACGATAGGCGGGGTGGCTTACGGCATTTTCTGAGTTACTGTGCCCTCTTCGTTCCTTCGCAAGGTCGCCGCTCCCTGTTGGTCCCACCCCAGCAAGCGAGGAGCGCTTGCCGGGGCCCCGGGTTGGTCGCGTCGACTCTGCTTTCCGTCTTCGGGATATAGCTACCCAGAAAATGCTTTAGCTGGTCACGATCTTCTGCGCCACGATCTCCTCATCCACGTCGGTCTGGATGATCTTGTTGTGCAGGCAGTAGAGGGCCAGCTCGAGGCGGTCGCTGACGCCGAGCTTGTCATAGATCTTGCGCAGGTAGTTCTTGATCACCTGCTCGGTGGTGCCGAGCTGGAAGGCGATCTCCTTGTTGCGCTTGCCCTGGGTGATGCAGGTGATGATGGCCAGCTCCTTGGGCGAGAGGCGCGGCTGGCTGCGCGGGCTCACCAGCGCGGCGGCCTGGGCGCGATAGGCCTCGATGACCCAGTTGACCGACTGGTTGTCGATCCAGGTTTCGCCGGCGGCGATGCGGCGCACGCAGCGGACGAGCAAATCAGGAGAAATCGACCGGTTGACGATGCCGCGCACGCCGCGCCGGTAGAGTTCCACGGTGTGGTTCTCGTCGGCCGCGACCGCCTGCACGATCAGCTTGACATCGGGCGCCAGACGCAGAAGCTCGGGGATTACGTTGGTGGTGCCGGCCAGAAGCCCGCCTTCGAGGAGGACCACGTCAGTGGGGTAGCGCTCGATGGCCGCGCGCAGACTGTCAAGAGAGTCGGCCTGGGCCACCACGCGAAGATCGTCTTCCAGAGCAAAAACCTTGCGAATGCCCACGCGGTAGATGGCCTGAGAATCCGCAAGGATGATGCGGATTGTCCCCGGTTTTACCGTGTCAAGTACTTCGCCTTCAGGAGCTTCGTCCAGAAAATCCATAGTTGGCTGGCGCCAAAGGAACTCCGGTCTCACCGCTCCGCAAATTGGTATTCATCGATGGTGGCGGCGGCGAGATGCAGGTCTTGGCTTAACGAGCAGCGTACCACACGACCGGTGCAATGAACTAGCACATCGTGGGGAGTGCCAAGAACCGTACGTGGCATCCTGAGGTCGAAATGGATGTCGACGCCTACAGATAGGTCGTGGTCGAGCTCGAAAAGCACGCCGTTGGAAGAGACATTCTTGGTGAGCGCGGGCACGCCGCCCCCGGGGGTTTCCACCACCACCGGCAGCGAAAGAGGGAAGCGCACTGCACAACGAACTTCCTGGCGCGCCGTCTGAGAGTCCGGCTCTTGAACGGAAGCAGAAAAGGCGGTATTCGAAAACTTCATGGGAGCCCACCCGAATTCCAGTATCGGTTATCTGCGCCACTCTAGCGGATTTTATCTCTGTGAAAAACGGCACCAAAGTTTTCCGGTGAGTAACTATGCATGGCGGTTCATCCCTTTTGTTTCGATGGATTTTTGGATTTCTCTAAGATTGTGCACTCGGGTGTTTACGGGGCCGGAAAAAACGCGGCCGAGGCGCCGACAAACGTCTGGTTACGATTGTGGTCGACGCCCATCATTTTTCCGCGGCCAAGGCGAACCAGAGCAAGCGCCGGCGTGAGACGGCCGGCGTCGGGCCAGAGATAGAGGATGCGGATCTCAGCCTGCGTGGGTCCGCAGGGCGTCTCGATGGTGGGCTCGAAGTGCATCCGCTGCTGCAGCAGGAAGTCTTTGCGACGCGCCACAGGGATGGCATCCAGCTCAGCCTGCGTGGGATCGAAGACAATTCCCTTCCCGGCAAAGGAGAACAGCGGCTTGAGCAGGAGGCCCTCGAGCACGGCTTCAGGACGATGGCCGGCTGGCAGCGGGACACCGGCTTGCGCGAGCACCTGGCGCCCCGGGCCGCGGAGAAAATCGTCGAGGAAAACGGCCGGGGGAACGTACGTGGAGCCGCTCGGCCCGCGGCACAGCCACGGAATTGAGAATTTGCTGATGAGGAAATACCAATTGGGATGGCCGGCCCACTCCACTTCCCAGGGGTGGGTCCAGTCGAACGGCAAACGCACTGCGCGCGCGATCAGCTCGTCGGCGATGGCGCGGTTATAAATGCGGCGAACGGGCGTGAGCCGGCCGGAGAGGTTGCGATAGAACAGCCGGTTGCCTTCGGTTACGAGAGAACGGATATCGACGACGGCGATGCCGAGGCGCCGCGCAGTGACCTCGAAATCGGGCCGTGTCTTCTGATGCAGTGGATCGAGCTCGGAGAGAATCACGTTTTCCGGGTCGCAGTTGCCCACGATGGTCTTCTTCAGAAGAGACCAATAATCCTCTTCGCTCAATCCCGCAAGAAAGATGCGCAGCGAGCCGTCGAGCGCAAACACGCTGCGGTAGGCGGAGCATAGAACCGCCTGGTACGCATAGACCGAAGGAAACGCCTGCATTTCCACAAGACGCGGTTCGAGCTGGCCACTGGAATTGCGAATGAGCGAAAAATCCGCGGTAAGAAAATGCGGATGCGCGGTCTGATGGGCGGCGCAGAATCCGGGCGGAATGGCGTTGCGCGCCGCAGCCAGATACGCGGCATCGCCAAGCAGCGACTGGGTGAGCTGGGCACCTGTGCCTGCCATCTCTTCGAGCCGCTCCTGCGGGATAAAAATGGGCGTCTCGGCCACGCGAAACTCGACCCTCACGCCGCATAGCTCTTCGAGCCGCGCGAGCAGCCTGGTGTAGTCCGCCGGCTGGAAGCGGGAATTGAAGGATTGGCGGAGCTCAGGAATCACAAAGAATCCGTCCCGCAGCGGGCATCCGGATGGAGGGAAGTGGCGCCGGAACGGCTGCAACCTGTTGACCAATGATATTCCGAAGGGGAAAAAGTGTCGGCTGGTGCGGGAGGTTGGCGCCGAAAAGGCGAAGAAATGGAGAACCTGTCCGTTTTTTCTGCAAATTAATTCCGTTTGAGGCAACAAAAGCGCTATTCAAATGAAAATTTGGATGTATAGTACTTTCGTGGTAGAGGCATACCCAGTTTAGGGTAGTCTGGCTTGCGCAACACGTTTTTTCCTGAGGGGACACCATGAATTCCAGAACAAAAATACGCAGCCTCTTACTGATCTCAGCTTTGGCTATTTGGGGTCTTTCACAAGCAAAGGCATCTCCAATCGATCCGCTGCCTCCGTTCAACGGTGGTATGGCGCTGGCTTCGCCAATCGATCCGTTGCCTCCGTTCAACGGCGGTTTGGCGCTGACTTCGCCAATCGATCCGCTGCCTCCCTTCAATGGGGGTCTCGCGCTGAGTTCGCCGATCGATCCGCTGCCTCCCTTCAATGGGGGTCTGGCGCTGAGTTCGCCGATCGATCCGCTGCCTCCGTTCAATGGGGGCCTGGCGCTGAGTTCGCCGATCGATCCGCTGCCCCCGTTCAATGGCGGCTTGGTAAGTTAAGCCCTGAACGGGGTTCCCCGATTGTTGTAGGATGCTTCCAGCCGATTCGCCGATAATCAAGATATGATTGTGTCTGTGCTCGGGTGAGAGGCTGATGTGAGCTTGGAAACTGCGATTTTCGTCGCCGGAAATCTGG
The DNA here is from genome assembly GCA_030041045.1 of Acidobacteriaceae bacterium. GTDB lineage: Bacteria > Acidobacteriota > Terriglobia > Terriglobales > Acidobacteriaceae > Telmatobacter. The sequence goes on along the minus strand of JASHOQ010000018.1, from coordinate 19,255 downwards.
CGTTTGCGGTTCTCATCATCCTCCTGATTTACCGGCATGCATGGCGGTCGTTTCCATTTTTTCTCATCTACAACCTGGAGTGCCTGGCGGGAAGTGTTCTCTACTTCTTTGTGCTGCGCGATTGGCCGCACCAGGCTCTTCATACTTATTTCTACGAGAGCGTTCTGGACGGGGCGCTGCAGTTCTGCGTCCTGGTTGAGCTCACCTGGGCCATCTTCCGCCCCTACCGCAAAACGCTTCCCCCGGCAACGGCGTTTGTGCTCGGGATCCTGATCGCCATTGCCGGCATGGCAATCTGGCCGTTTACCGAGGCGACGGCGTTCGCGCACCTTGCTCACCTGCACCAGTGGCAGTTGCTGGGCCGGCTGCTGCAAACCGACTCGATTTTGCGCGTTCTCTTCTTCCTGGCGCTGGCCGGATGCAGCCAGCTTCTCTCTATTGGATGGAAGGACCGCGAGCTGCAGATCGCCACCGGTCTCGGATTTTATTCGCTGGCTTCCCTGACCGCGACCATGGTCCACTCCCACCAGACGGCCGGGCCGCAGTACTTGTTAGTCGATCAATTCGTGGCGGCAACCTACCTCTGCAGCTTGTTTTACTGGATCTTCAGCTTCGCCCAGCACGAAGCCGAGCGGCGCGAATTCAGCCCGCAGATGCAAAGCGTTCTGCTGGCTGTGGCCGGGGCGGCGCGCTCCATGCGCATTGCAGCCACGGACTCGGCGACCTCGGGGCGGAAGAACAAACGGCCGTAAGAGCGCAAACCCCGCGCCAATGCGCGCATTGGTTACTTTAGTCCATTGTCCTCTCGATTGGCGGATTTTGACACAAAAGTGGATTTGAAATCGAAGAATGTTGTAGAGAAATCAGTAAGATTCCGGGTATAGTAATACGTAACCGAAATGCTGACCGGGCCCCGGTGACTGCACTGTTAGTCACCAGAACACGGTAAAAAAGGATCGCACCGATGATTCTGCCGTTGATTCAAATTGCAGCAATCGTAGCAACTGCGCTTATCCTTGGTCGCTGGCGGATGAACATGCGCCGCCGCAATGCTGAAACCTGGGAATCGTTGCTGTCTCGCTTGCGTCCCGATTGGAGCGCGCGTGAGCTCAGCGATCACTTCCTTTGGAAAGAGGGCCTCAGCGCCACCCCTGAGGACGCTTGGAAGCGCATGGAGGGCCCGAAAGGCCTGTGGGTGATGTACCAGAACGCGCGCGTTCTGCTGCAGATGGCTGATTACGCAGCCAAGCACTGTGAGGGTGTTGATCGACTGCTGATCGAGACGCTGCACAGTGACGCCATGCAGATTCGCGTATGCGTGCTGACGGCTCTGTGCCAGTACGGCTTCACGCAGGCGAGCGAAGGTGTTCGCATCAACGCGTTCCGTGCGGCAAGCATGTATACCGGAATGGCCGCGCGCATGACGCAGCTGATGCAGGATCACGCGGCAGGGATGGTACCGAGTTTTGTGGCGGCGATGTAAGGCTGCCCAGCTTGTTGGCAAGACCCCTGGCTCAATAGCCAGGGGTTTTTGTTTGCCCTACAGCGGTTGCAGCGTTGCTGTGCCCCAGAGGTCGACCAAGCGAATTGGCTTTTTCCCCAAACCGGGGCCCCCGGCAAGCGAATCCTGCTTGCCGGGGTGGAATTAAAAGCCACCCTGCTCAGTGCTCAAAATGGCTGCATTAACTCTGAAACCGCTCGAAAGAGTCCGGCTTGCGGCCGGCGAGGCGCGCGGACGCAGGTTCACGCCGGATTGGCGCTCAAAAACGCGTTGATGCGCGCGAACTCGTCTTGGCTGAGCCGGAACTCGAGCGCGGGGGCGAGTTCCTCCACCTGGCCGGCGCTGCGGCCGCCGACGATGGCCGCGGTGATGGCGGGGTTGTGCAGGGTCCAGGCCACGGCGACCACGCCCGGCTCGACCCCGTGCGCACTGCCGATTGCGCGCAGCAGATCGACAAGGCGCAGATTGCGGCTGAGGCGCGGTTCCGCGAATTCGACATTGTTGCGGCGCCAGTCGTTCTGCGGCAGCGAGGCAGCGCGTTCGGCGGTCATTTTGCCTGTCAGCATGCCTGAGAGCATGGGCGAGTAATTGATGACGCCAATGCCGTTGGCCTGCGCGAAAGGCAATACGGTTTCTTCCACGGCGCGGCGCAGCATGGAATACGGCGGCTGCAGGCTGGTGATGGGCGCGATGCGCTGGATGCGCTGCATCTGCGCAGCAGAAAAGTTGGAGACGCCGATCCAGCGGATCTTGCCCTGCCGGCGCAGCGTGGCGAGTGCTTCCCACGCACGCTCGATCTCTTCGTCGGGATTGGGCCAGTGAATCTGGTAGAGATCGACTGTCTCCACGCCCAGCCGGCGCAAGGAGCCTTCGAGCTCTTCGGCGAGCGAGCCCGGCTCAAGTGAGCTGTAAATGGAGCCGTCGGCGTTCCAGCGGCGCGAGCATTTGGTAAAGATGTAGGGCTTCTGCGGCCCCGGGAAACTCTTGACCGCACGCGCCACGACTTCTTCCGAGTGGCCGAGGCCGTAGATGGCGGCGGTGTCAATCCAGTTGACGCCGAGCGAGAGCGCGCGGTGAATGGCCGCGATCGAGTCGTTGTCGTCCTGCGGTCCCCAGGCGAACTGCCAGCCGGCGCCGCCAAGGGCCCACGCGCCGAAGCCGATGGGCGAGAGTTGCAAGTCGGAGTTGCCGAGGGTGCGGAGAGAAGAAACGACCGAAATGCTCATGACAACAGCATAGATGAGCGCGATAGCAACGCCGACGCAGGCATCTGACTACGCCTCGATCAAAAAGCGCCCTTCGCGCATGATCTGCTCTTCACCCGCATCGGTTTCGAGCCAGATGTTGAAGCCGAGGCCGACCACGTCGATATGCGTGGAAGAACGCCAGGGCGCGCCGGTGTGCTCGCCGTAAGGGTTGCCGAAGGCGATGTGGATGCCGGGAAATTTCTCGTCCTGCAGGATATTGCCGATAACGCGCTCCACGCCGACATTGGTGCCGATGGCGAACTCGCCCACGCGGTCGGAGTTTTCGTCGCCGTGGGTATAGGCCCAGAAGTCGGCTTCGAGCTGCTTGTTGGCGCTTGCGCAGCGCGTGATGCGGTTGGCGGCGATTTCGACGGTGAGTGGCGTGCGTTCGAGCAGGCTGTAGCGCGCGCAGAGCCAGTCGCCCACGACGCCATCGACGACGAAGGTGCCGTTCACTTCGCCGGGCGCGGTGAAGCATTCGCCGCCGGGCAAGTTGCCCCATTTTTCCGGCGAGATGATGCCCGAAGTCTTGAACCATTTGTAGGCGGGATTCATGTCGGCGGCGATGCTGGTGCCGGCGGCTGTCGTGGCCCGAATGCGCGTGGCTTTGCGCACGCGCTCAAGCACCTTTTGCGAGAGCCGGTCGACAAGATCGTAGTCGGCGCGCATGCCCTGGCACATGATCTGGGGCGTGATGTTGACCATGTGCGCGTGGCGCATGCGCCGGCGATTGACCACGTCCGTCATCTGCATGCGTGAGCCGAGCTCGTTGGGCTGCACCTGGACGGCAAAAATGGAAACCTGCGAGGATTCCATATCCGCGAGCACCGCCGCAGGCATATCCGTGAGCGGACGCGGAGCGAGATCCTCCAGAACAAATGCGTTCCAGGCGCAGCCGCGCGTGGCCAGTTGCGCGGCCAGCGAGGCGGCGATCGGCTCCGTGGCGCGATCGGTGATGAGCGTGACTTTTTCCCTTGGGTCGATGCGCAGGCAGGTGAAGACGGCCGAATGCGCGCCCTGCGTGAACTCAGCGGGGAAATCCATCGACAACAGATGCGCGGCGGTTTCGTTCATCGATTGTGCTCGGACTCCGGAGAGCAGATCGGCGTTGACAACAATCTCTCCATGTTAGAGGAAAGTCACCGCAGATCGAAATGGCAGAGTGGATAGCGCCGGGCGCTCGCTTCCCTTCGCACGTCACAATCCCTCAGCGGTTTCCTTTGCCATGTAATCGACCACGGCTTTGAGGTCGCCTTTCGATTCTTCGAAGACCTTGAGCTGGCGGTCGGCGCCGGTGCCGGTTTTCAAAATGGTGCGAATGCCGTCAATGGCCTTGCGGCTCTCGAGCTCGTCGACTACGGGATCGATGAGCACGAGAATTTCTTCAATGAGATCGCGCAGGGGAATTTCTTCCTGCTTGCCGAAGTCGATGAGCTTGCCGTCGAGACCGTAGCGCACGGCGCGGAATTTGTTTTCGGCAATCAAGGAGCGCGTGTACTGGCGGAAGTCCTGGTTGGCGGCGTGCAGCTTGTAAAGATAAGCGGCCACGGCCTGGATGAGCGCGGCGATGGCGACGGTCTCTTCGGCGCGCAGGGGAATGTCGCAGGCGCGGACCTCGACGGTGTTGAAGAAGGGGTGGGGGCGAATGTCCCACCAGATTTTTTTCGCGTTGTCGATACAGTTAGTGCGCACCAGCAGGCTGACGTAGTTCTCGAATTCCGAGTAGCTTGAAAACGCGTCCGGGATGCCGGTGCGGGGAAAATTCTCGAAGACCTTGGCGCGATAACCCTTGTAGCCGGTGTTGAGGCCCAGCCAGAAAGGCGAATTGGTGGCCAGCGCCATGATGTGCGGCAGAAAATAGCGCATCGAGTTCATGATGCGGATGGCGGCTTCGCGGTCTTCGATGCCGACGTGCACGTGCAGGCCGAAGATGAGGTTGGCGCGGGCCACGAGCTGGAGATCCTTCACCACCTGGTGATAGCGCGGGTCGGGGTAGATGTCCTGCGTGCGCCAGTCGGCAAAAGGGTGCGTGGCGCCGGCGACGAGCTCCAGGCCGTGCTCGCGGGCCAGCTTGATCATTTCGCGGCGCAGGTCATAGATGTCTTCGCGCGCTTCTTCAATGTTGCGGCAGATGCCGGTGCCCACTTCGACCACGGATGTATGCATCTCTGCCTTGACGCGCTCCTGCAGGCGCAGCTTGCCCTGGGCAAGCATCTCGGTCTGGATGTGCGAGCGCAGGTCGCGCGTGACCGGGTCGACGGTCTGGTACTCCTCTTCAATGCCGAGCGAGAAAGAGGGCCGCATGGAATGACCTCGTGTGCGCTTGCGGCCATTGTAGCGGAACGGGGATCAGGGATCAGGGAGCTGCAGGCTCACGCGGCTTAGGGCTTGCAGCCGGGGTGTGGGTTCTTGAACACGACCTCCGTGGGCAACCAGTCTGACAGGCGCGCGTAATCGATATCACTATCAGTCGGGTTGGGATTGAGCGAGGAGCGCGCCAGCAAAACCGTGACGTTCACTTTGCCCTTGACGCAGTAGGTGGTGAACAGGTGCGCCAGACCCTTGTCGGCAATGTCCATGGTGTCGGCGGAGAGGGCGCCGTTCGCTCCGGAGATATCGAACGGGGCCAGGACGATCTGGTTGACGACCAGGCTGTCTGACTTTACGCCGGAAGAGTCGTAGCGGACGACGAGCGTGGCTCTGGTTTCCAGCGCGTCCGGGTTGGCGGTGAAGCTGATGCCCGGCAGCGTGACGCCCGACGCATTCGGCTTGGGCGCTTTGGCGTCGAAGGCAAGACGGTAAGCGGGGCCTTTCCACTTATTCACCGGAATGCCGGGAGCTTCTTTGGACGAAGGGCCGCACGCGGTAAGGAACAAGACTGCGCCCATCGCCAGCAGGATGGCTTTTTTCACATCGTCCTCCCAGTTCAAGGAGAATTGACGCGCCAGAATATCACCGCGGCGAGGCGTTGGAATGGGATGGAGAGAATTTTTTCTGCTGCGAAGGCTCGGGCTTTCAGCGCGTGGGGCGTCCATTCCAATTCCCCGCCTCACGGACTACGGCCTATCCGGACGTGGAACGCCAGGTGATCGGGTGGAGAGCGCGGGCCCTAGCCCACATCTTCACGCTCAACCAATTCTTTCACCCGGCGTCTGACCTCATCGCGGATGGCATGGACTTCCTCCCGAGGCAGCCCCTTCGGGTCGCGGATTGACCAATCGTCCCGCCGCACTCCTGGGATGGAGGCGCACTGTTCGCCGCAGCCCATGGTGATAAGAAGCTGGGCGCTCTTTGCCAGTTCCTCAGTGAGTTTCCGGGGCTTGGCCGCACTGAGGTCGAAGCCCACCTCCTGCATAGCGGCCTGCACTTCAGCGTGGACGCGTTCGTCCGGCTGGGTTCCCGCCGAGACCGCAAATGCCTTGCGCGGGTCCGCAAGTTGATTGAAGAATGCGGCGGCCATCTGCGACCGCCCGGCGTTATGAACGCAGGCGAAGATCACCTTCAGCATGGTGACTCCTATGAGCCGGAGGCCGGCTAACGGCGCGCCGTTGCGCCCGCGCCTGCGGCCCCGGGCTTGACGGCGTATATCTTCACGCTTGCCGCTGCGGCGTTCACGTCGAATTGGCTGAGCAGCTCTGAAAGCTCCGCGTGCAGCGGGAGTGAATCCGCGTGCGATGCGGGTGTGCAGCACGGGTGGGCGGGCGTCGCCGGCGAACAGCAGCCGGCCTGATTCTCCACCTTCGCATAGGCGTTCAAGTCCGCGCCGCTGTCCACGATCTCAACGTGCTCAAACCCCGCAGCGAGCAGGCCGGCGCGATAGTCTTCAATGCGAATCGCTCCGGCGATGCAGCCGACATATGCGGCCGTGCTCTGCGCGAGAGCTTCGGGCAGCTCGCCCTTCAAGGCAATGTCGCTGATGGCGAGGCGGCCGCCCGGCTTGAGGATGCGGGCAATCTCGCGGAAGACGGCAGTCTTGTCCGGAGCAAGGTTCAGAACGCAGTTGGAGATGACGCAATCGGCCGAAGCGTCTGCCAGGGGAATGCTGTCAATGGTGGATTGCAAAAACTCTACGTTGGTGTACCCGCCGGCGGCCGCGCTTGCCTTCGCCCTCTCGACCATGGCGGGAGTCATGTCGATGCCGATGGCGCGGCCCTCGGGCCCCACCTTTTTCGCGGCCAGAAACACGTCGAGACCGCCACCGGAGCCAAGGTCGACAACAACTTCACCGGGACGCAGGCGCGCGGTCGCCGTAGGATTGCCGCAGGACAAGCCCATGTTGGCTTCCGCCGGAATGGAAGTCAGTTCCTCCGCGGAATAGCCGAAGGCTTCCGCTACTGCCTTTACGCCTGCATGGTTGCCGGAGAGGGCGGCCTCCGCCGCGGCGGCGTACTTCGACCGGACAGAATCAAGAAGCTCTGCCATGTTTCACCTCGCAACATATTTGGCAAAGTGAATATAACGCTTGCAATCATATTTGTCAAAGCGTATATGTAAGCCATGGCCCGCAAGGCCCAGTTCGACAGGCAGCGATTCTTTCAGGCGCTCGGCGATAACACCCGCCTGCGGCTGCTCAATCTCATGGGAGAGCAGGAAGTCTGCGTCTGTTACCTGGTGGAGATTCTGGGCGCTCCGCAGCCGAGGATTTCCCGGCATCTTGGTCATTTGCGAAGAGCCGGCCTTGTGGCAGCCAGACGCGACGGCAAGTGGATGCACTACCGCATTGCCATGCCTCCGCACGCCGGGGCGGCTCAAATACTGCGGCAGACGCTTGCGTGGCTGAAAGACAGCAAGGCGATGCAGGCAGACCGCGCACGCCTGGCCAAGGCCTGCTGTGCTCCGGCGAAGTATGCACTGGATCGGGCTCCGCGCCCGGCAGCGTGCGAGCCGTGCTGCGCGGCCTGACGCCTTGCGCTCGCGAAAAAGGTGAACCGGTCTGCAGATCGGCTCCCGCCCACGAGCGGGAAAAAATTTCACGAATGCGGAATTTTCTTCCATGTTACCGAAGGGGATCTCTCGGGCTAAATGGCACATTTCGCGCCGGTTACTCGCGGGCTAGGTTGGAAGTGGACGTGCTTATCCACAGAATAGGATTTGGCTCCGGAGGTTGACAGATGACGGAAGATTCGGCGTTCCCGGTTCTCGGGCCGGTTGCGAAGCGTGTTGCCCCCCTCGTGGTTTCGGTACTGATTGGCGGCGCAGGTGTCGGCTATGCCGTGCATGAGCACCATGCTGCGGCGAACCTGGCGGCACGGAATGCGCAGGTGACTGCGCAGCTGAGCGCCACCAATAGCCAGCTTAATGCCACCAGCAGCCAGCTCAATGCTCTCACTGCCAAAGTGAACGATCTGGTGACGAGCGAGGCGAAGCCCGCGCCGGCAGCTCCCGTAGCGCAGCGGACGGCGAAGCCTCGTGCGGCGATCCATCGCGCCAGCGCGCAGGATCAGCGCTTCAAGAAGATCGAGTCAGAACTGGACGCGCAAGGCAAGGAGATTGACTCGACGCGCAGCGATCTGGCCAGCGCGCGCACGGAGCTGAGCGGGTCAATTGCCCGGACACATGGCGAGCTGGTGGTGCTGGAGCGAAAGGGCGAGCGCAATTACTTCGAGTTCGACATCGTGAAGTCAAAGGATTTCAAGCACGAAGGTCCGCTGAGCGTGCGCCTGAAAAAGGCCAACGTGAAACAGGGCTACGCCGACCTGCTGCTGGTGGTGGACGACCGCGACCTGACGCAGAAGCATGTGAACCTCTACCAGCCGGTGATGTTCTACGAGCCCGACAGCCCGCAGCCGGTGGAAGTGGTGATCAACGACATCTCCAAGGACCACATTCACGGCTACGTGAGCGCGCCCAAATACTCGAAGACGGAGCTGACGGCGATGGCCGACAACAACGATGCGACCAATGCAACGCCGGGCAGCGCACCGAGCGGTGCGCAGGGTGGGGCGCAGGGCACGGATGATGGAATCGTGGGCAATCCCCAGCCCGCGCCGCGGCAAAAGCTGACAGTGCCGGCCGAGGATCCAAACCAGGAGTAAAGTTTCGCTTGCTTGCAATGCAGCGCTCCCGGGTCCCTCCGCCGCGGCGGACGAGGAACCTGGGGCAGCGAAGATCAGCCCAGGGCGCGAGCCCTGGGCTTTTTGTTGCGTGGAATGCTCACGACGAGGTAAGCGTCAGGCTGCGAGTTTGCGGGACGCCTTGGCCTTCTTCTTCTTCTTGGCGCGCCGCGCCTTGGCCGGCGCCGGAACCACGGAGAGGCGCAGGCCCAGCGTGTTGAGGATGGCGACCAGCGTCTTGAGCGTGGGATTGCCCTTGGGCGAGAGCGAGCGGTAAAGCGACTCGCGGCTGACGCCGGCCTTGGCGGCAACCGCGCCAAGACCGCCGTAGGCTTCCGCCAGAGCGCGGAGCATGGTGAGGCTGACGCCGCGATCATCGGGGTTGTTAAGAGATTCAAGTGCTCCTTTGAGGTACTCGACAGCAAACTCGGGGTCTGCGCGGAGTTCCTCCACTTCCCGCTCGTGGTGGGAAACTACGCCGATCCACTTCTTCATCTCTGCCTCCGCTTCCACTCCGTCCAAAGTGTCTTCGCCTTTGCGATATCCGTCGATTGCGTTCGCTTATCTCCGCCGCAAAGCAGAATCACCAGCAGATTCCCGTGAATTCCGCAGTAGACTCGATAGCCCGGGCCGACGTCGATGCGAAGCTCATTCACGCCGTCCCCTACCGATTTGCAGTCCCCGAAGTTCCCCGCCTCCAGCCGCCGCAGCCTGACAGCGATGCTTTCCTTGGCCTTCGCGTCCCGCAGCTTGCGGAACCATTCCGTATATGGCTCGAGTCCGTCTTCGCGCTGATAGCGGACTACCTGGATCACGGGGTAAGTGTAGCATAAAAGCTACAAACGGTTTTAAGGACGGAACCGCAGATCCCGACAGGGCGGGTCTTCGGCTTCGACTGCGGTCGCCGCGGCGACCTTGCTCAGGATGACAGGGGCTGGGTGGGGGTTGTGGTTTCCCAGGTCTCAGAAGCGAGACCTGGGGCACCCGGTAGCGGAACCGGTGATTTCGGCTAGACCGTGGACATGCCGCGGAATTCGAGCACTTGGCCGTGGCCTCTCCGCAGCAGCTCCGATGGGAACTTCCGCCCTATGATCGAGATCGTTCCTTCCCGCTCCCATTCGTCCGTCCAGGTTCGAAGATCTGTTTGGTAGACCGCGGAAAACTGCAGGGCCTCCGCCCAGCATTCGTCGTATGGCACTTGGCCCCTCTCTCGCAACAGCTGGATGACGCCACGCTTGGCCCTCTCTCGATTCTCCAGGGCAAGTTGCTGGTATTTGCGCTCTCGATATAGAACGTCCTCGGAGAATAGCTCGAAGTTACCGCTCCGCTCCTGCCTTTGGCGCTTCTGCACATCGGCTCTCACAACGTGGGTCTGATTTTCGGTTCTCTTCTCTGCGCTCTTAAAAACCTCGACACCCTTTGGATGCCGGGTTGCGTAGATCAAATAGAAGTTGAACGCGTCCGAATCTGGTTTCATCACGGGAAGCGCACAAACGTAGGCATAGTTTCCCTCCCGCTTTATCAATTCACAGTATTTCCTCACCACCGCAAACTCGAGCTCGGTCCCGCTCAGGCTGCGGAGCTCCGGAAAATCCTCTCCAAGCAAGTCGCTGAAGTCACTGGCTTCGTTGTTGACGAATCGCGTGATGAACGAAGACATGAGATTGACCACCACTTCACCGGGTTTCAGCTTCAGCAGGGGGGATATTTGGGATATCCCCGCCAGCTTCCAACCCTTGGGATCGATAAGAATGAACGGAAACGTTCGGGGTGTGGAACAGTACCGGACAATGTCATCGAGGTGTCCGGTGAAATCCCAGTTCTCCGCGCGGACTCCGACCTCGGAGGAGTCTTTCGATTTCGCGAATGCTTCCAACTTGCGAAACGGTTCCTTCTCCTTTTCAATGAGAAGGCATTCCACGCGGGGTGCACGATTTCTTGTGGAAAGCTCTCGGCGCATATCCCGAAGAACCTCAATGGCAATACCGAATGAGGTGTCGCTGTAGTCACCCGTAGCAGAGAGCCATGGGCCAGCGCAGCAGTCGACGTACTTCAGATCCCAAGCCGAGCCGAGAATCCGAGTCGCGGCCTCTAGATAAAGCCGAATAGCGTAATGCTTGAGCTCTGATTGCTCACGATCTTGATAACCCGATTCCGTCATGCCTGCCACCGGAATATGGAGTGACTTGGATCAGTGATGGTAATTCATCATAAGTACGTCCATCCAAGAGGCGTCCGGCTTCGCCTTTCCGGACTCCCCCCCACTGTTTAAAAAAGAAAGCGACGTTTGACTGTCGGCATTGGCGTTCGAGAGAGCGAACCCACTTCGGGTCCATCGGCCGGGCGCCGGCTCCGCTCTCACCACCAACGATCATCCAATGGATCTTTCGCAGATTCAGCTTGCCCAAGTCCTCCAAAAGAGGCTCGACGGACAAGAATCTTACCGCGACGCGGGCGCTCCGGAGGTGAGCGATTCGGGGCAAGCCGTGCGTTCTGTTCTCGACGCTCGTCCCCCACCAAATGTGTGGGAATTTCGAAGCGAACTCAAGCTTTGAGTTGAGCAGCATCGCCATACGGTCAGCGCGTTTCGTGAGGACCTGGAACGTGTGCCAGTGGGCATCAAGCATTACCTTGCAGACTTGAACTATGTAATCGTCTGGCACCTCGGGGTGAAAGAGATCGCTCATCGAGTTTACGAAAATTTTGCGCGGCTGTTTCCACTTCAGAGGGTCCGATAGCTTCTCCGGCACCAGCCTTAGATCAAAGCCTCTTTCGTATGGGTGCCCACGCACCCCTCTGAAGCGCTCGGCAAATGTCTTGGCATAGCAGTGCTTGCATCCCGGGCTGATCTTCGTGCAGCCTCGAACTGGGTTCCATGTCGCATCGGTCCATTCGATGGAAGAATTGTCTGACATTTTCGCCCCCTATTCGCCTCTGCTTATAGTTTCGCCTGTCTAAACACCATTTCTGCAGGGACGGCGTCTTGGCCGTATCTCTTTTGCCAACCCCGAGGTCTGGCAAATGGAATTTGTTTCCCAGCGTCGAGTCCGCGGATATCTTCGCTCTGGATCCCGACCCGGCCGGTCGACGACCGACATGCGCGCCTGCAGTTAAGGGCTAATTCAAAAACATCGTTCGGTAGAGCGTGTCGCGCTGGACGGGGCGGAAGCCGGCGTCACGGATGATGCGGCGCAGCTCTTCTTCGGTGGTGCAGTTACTGGTGCCGGCGGCGCGCACCACATTCTCTTCGAGCATGACGGAGCCGACGTCGTTGCCGCCGAAGTGGAGGCCGAGCTCGAGCACCTTGAGGCCCTGCGTGACCCAACTGGCCTGCACGTTTTCGATGTTATCGAGATAGAGGCGGGCGATGGCGAGGACCTTGAGATATTCGACGCTGGTGGCCTCGTCCCAGCCGCGGCCGCCGAGCGCGGTGTGCTTGGGCTGAAAGCTCCAGGGGATGAAGGCGGTGAAGCCGCCGGTCTCGTCCTGCAGGCGGCGTACTACCTCAAAATGGTTGACGCGCTGCTCGAAGGTCTCGCCCACGCCGAACATCATGGTCGCGGTGGTGCGCATGCCTAATTCATGTGCCGTCCGGTGCACGCTCACCCATTCTTCGGTGCGGCACTTGAGGCGGGCGATGCGGAAGCGCACCTCGTCGTCGAGAATCTCCGCGCCGCCGCCGGGGATGGAGTCGAGGCCGGCGTCGCGCAGGCGGGCGATGGTGGTGCGCAGGTCAAGTTCTGAGTACTCGGCGATGGCGAGAATCTCCGAAGCCGAGAGGCAGTGCAGCCAGATGGAAGGAAAGCGCTGCTTGATGCCGCGGAAGAGATTCTCGAACCAGTCGATCTTGAGGTCGGGATGCAGGCCGCCCTGCATGAGCACGCCGGTGCCGCCCATCTCCAGGGTCTCGGCAATTTTGGCGCAGATGGTTTCAAAGTCGAGGATGTAGCCCTCCTGCGAGCGCGCGTCCGGTTTTGCCGATCCGGGCTTGGGCAGCGGGCGGTAGAAGGCGCAGAAGGTGCAGTACTCGGTGCAGAAGTTGGTGTAGTTGATATTGCGGTCGATGATGTAAGTGACTACCCCTTCCGGATGCAAACGGCGGCGCACGGCGTCGGCCTCAAAGCCGAGGCCGATGAGGTCAGGCGAGCGGAAATAGTCGAGGGCCGCGGCGCGGGTGAGGGCCATGAGTCGATTGTAAGGGAACAGGGATCAGGGATCAGGGGTCAGTCAGGGATCAGGTTTCAGGTTTCAGGGGTCAGGGGTCAGGGCAGCGAGTTGGCGAGTTGGCAAGTTCGCGTTCGCCTGCGGCGGACGTTCGCGGGTTGGCGGGAGACGAGGGAGAAGGGAGTAGGCGGCAGACGCTATTTGGAGCGGAAGAGGAAGATGCCGCGGGCGTCGAGCGGGCGTCGCTGGGTGCGGCTGAGGTTGGAGCGGGTGGAAATACCACTAAAGAGGACAAGGAAGTCAAAAAAAGCCCGGATTCGGGAAAAAGAGCGGAACAACTCCTTTTGATTCGGGTTGGTCATGGTGGGAAGTACCCTCAAGGTGCAAAAGCGACTACCACGTTTGTTGGAGATGCAACGAAGCCATCCGGTTGCACAATCTTACGTAAGGAATACAGGGCGGATTACTTAGGGCCGAGGAGGAAAATCCTCGGCCCCATTGTTCCCGTCCGGGGAAAGGCGGAGGCTCGTGGAACAGGATAAGCCATTTCTTATCAGCACGCACAGCCATACCTTTCCGTTTCCGAAGGGGTTCCCAAGGTCACGTGACGTATCGTTTCTGGTGCCAGGCCCAGGCGGTGCGGACAATGTCGTCGAGTTGGGTGTAGCGGGGTTTCCAGCCCAGTTCCCTGGCGGCGCGGGCGGAACTGGCTACCAGAACGGCGGGATCGCCGGGACGGCGGGGGTGGTTTTCCACGGGGATGGGATGGCCGGTGACCCGGCGGACGGATGCGATGACTTCGAGGACGCTGAATCCGTGGCCATTGCCCAGATTGAAGACGAGGCGTGGGCTGATTTCGGCATGCGCGTCGAGAGCCTGGAGCGCGAGCAGATGGGCTTCGGCCAGGTCGGATACGTGAATGTAGTCGCGGATGCAGGTGCCGTCGGGCGTGGGATAGTCCTGCCCATAGATGCGGATCGAGCGGCGGCGGCCGAGGGCTACGTCGAGCACCAGCGGGATGAGATGGGTTTCGGGGTCATGCGCTTCGCCGCGAGTGATGCTGGAGACGATGCCGGCCGGCCCTTCGGCAGCTCCGGCGACGTTGAAGTAGCGCAGAGAAGCGTAGCGCAGGCCGTGGATGCGGTTGAACCAGGCGAGCATCTGTTCGACGAGGAGTTTGGATTCACCGTAGGCGTTGGTGGGCTTGAGCCGCGCGTCTTCGTCAATGGGCACCGAATCCGGCTCACCATAGACGGCAGCGGTCGAGGAAAAGACCAGGCGGCGGACCTCCGCGGCGTGCATGGCCTCGAGCAGGGTGAGCGTGCCGGCGGTGTTGTTGCGGAAGAAGAGCTCGGGATGGAGCATGGATTCGCCGGCTTCAATGAGGGCGGCGAAGTGGAGCACGGCGTCAAAGGGCTGTTTCTGATCGCGGGCGGCGAGAAAGATCCGGCGGAGGAGAGAGCCGTCAGCCAGCTCCCCCTCGACCACGGGAATGCCCGCGGGGAGCAGATCGCGCCGGGCGTGGCCGAAGTTGTCGAAAATTACCGGAAGATGTCCCTTTTCAGCAAGAAGGGCGGCGACGGTACCACCTATGTACCCGGCACCTCCGGTAACCAGAATCTTCACAAAAAAGACTGTCCTTTCGCGAACAGTTTCGGTAACCTTGAGTCTATTACAGTAGTGCGTGTTGAGACCGGGAGGAGTCGTTCGCCCCACCAGACTCCGAGCTTGCGGCTCACGGCGGACCTCCAAATGACGATATGTCAAGGGGGCGCAGCTGATCGAGTGTACCCGAGGCACCGATTACGGACGCAAGTTGGCAGGATTTCCCGCGGAATCAAGGGATTGAGTTCATTTTGCCGTACGCCTTGGTCACAGGGTAGTAGGAACGCAATGATCGAGGCGCGGCAAGGGGAGATTCCCTATCAAGACGCAGATCCCGGAAAACGGGACGGCAGCTTACTGTCCATTGCACCGATCCCCCACACAGGAATGAGGTTTTCTCCTATCGTTTCCATTCGAGCAGGTGTTTTGCGCAACGGAAGTGGCAAGTTCAGTCGCATGGCCGCCCGGCTTGATGGGATGGAAGTCCAGAACCGCGAAGAGCCGCGGTCTTCGGTTTCCGGCGATAACCTTGCTTGCGATGATATTTTTTGAGCGATCCTGTGCCGCAGGTGCGGCCGGAAGTGAGGAATAAATCATGTCGATGACTTACTCCGCCGGACGGACTCCATTCGGGTTGCTGCCGGAGCCAGAAGGACGAACGGCCTCATTTATTACGAGCACCTGCATTAATGGGATGATCCTGGCAATCGTTCTGGTGGTGAGCATGACTGCACGGCACGTGCTGGTGGAGCACCAGTACGAGATGACGGAATTGATTGTGCCGCACAATCCGCCGCCGCCGATGAGGATGAAGACGCCGGAGTTGCCCAAGTTGCCTCCGCCGCCGACGCCGCCGAAGATCACGCTGGACCAACAGAAGATCCAGATGCCGAAGCCGAAGCCGGAGCCGAAGGCAATCCAGATGGAAGCCAAGCTGGCGATGCCGGTGGTGAAGGAAGCCAAGCCTGCCGTGATTCTGGCGCCGCAGCCCAAGGCCGCGCTGACGGCGGCCATGCCGGCGCAGACGCCGCAGGTTCACCCTTCCACGGCGCCCGTGCACCTGGGCGAAACTTTTGGCGTGACGCCGAATCCCAACGCGTTCAAGCCGGCCACGGTGGCCGCCATCGGCAATCCCTATGGCGGCATGCAGGGTCCGGCGGTAGCGCCGCATGGAGTGGTGGGCTCAACGGGAATCGGCAATGGAACGCGCTCAGGCTCGAATGCGGGCGTGGTGGGCAAGGTGGCCTCCGCCGACATTCCCGGAGCCACGGGCACGAGCAACGCCAGCTACGGCAAAGTGGCCTCCGCGGGCATTCCCACTGAGGTGGCGCAGACGCCGGTTGTAAAGCAGACGGTAGCGCCGGCGGAGACCAATCTTGAAGTGCTCTCCAAGCCGCCGGTACAGTACACGAGCGAAGCGCGGCAACTGCGCGTGCAAGGAGATGTGGTTTTACGGGTCACCTTCCTGGCCACGGGCCAGGTGGTTGTGCAGGGCGTAATTCATGGGCTGGGCCACGGGCTGGACGAAGAGGCCCGCAGAGTGGCGCAGCAGATTCGCTTTCGTCCGGCAACGCGCGACGGCCGGCCGGTGGACCTGACGACGAACATCGTCATCACGTTCCAACTGGCATAGGAAACTTCAAACTGAAGCAAACAACACAGGGTCTCGCCTTGAGCTGCCTGGCTGCGATGTGAGCAGAGAGCTCGAGACCCGCAAAGCAAGAATCCACCGAGGAGCTTGACATGACGTTTCGGAAGATCCCCCTAACCTTCCTTGTCCTCACTCTGGGTGCAACCTGCGTATACGCGAAGAAGGAGCCAAAATACCAGCAGGCGCACCAACTTACCCCCGAGCAGGCCGCCCTGGTGGAAAGAGCCATTGCGCGCGAGAAGGTTCTGATCAAAGCCATTCAGCAACGCACGCCGCTGGTGGAGACCTATATTCAGGACACACGGCCGGACGTGAAACTGTACGAAGTCCCGGTGGACGACCAATACATGCTGAGCCGCGTGGACTTCGGCAAAGGGTTCTTCGACAAGTCCTACGAGCCGCGGGGCGAAGTCAAACACGGCTGGTTCAAGGGGTCGTTTGAGGCCATCACCGGCCTGACCAAGGCGCTGGGGCTGGACAAGAACTACACCTACAATCCCACCGGGTTTATGGAGATGATGTTCGTCGATCCCTCGGGATTCGACCAGCAGCACTACGTGTTCAGCTATGTGCGGCGGGAGTTCCTGGGCTCGGTGCGCACGTGGGTTTTCGACGTGCACCCGCGGGTTGCGGGCATGGGCCGCTTCTACGGGCGCATCTGGATTGAGGACCAGGACGGCAACGTGGTGCGCTTCAACGGCACCTATACCGGCCCCACCTCTGAGGACTCCTCGGCACACTATTTCCACTTCGACAGCTGGCGCATGAACGTGCAGCCGGGCATCTGGCTGCCGGTGGCGATTTACGTGGAAGAGTCAAACGTCGGCTCGGGCTCGAAGCCGCAGGGCCTGAAGGCGCAGACGCACTTCTGGGGCTACAGCCTGAAGCTGCCCACGCGCGACAGCGAGAACGTAAGCGTGAAGGTGGACGACGCGGTGGATCAGAGCGACGACTCCTCCGATGTGGGCCCGCTGCAGGCCTCGCGCATGTGGATTACGCAGGCGGAAAACAACGTGATCGACCGGCTGGTGGAGGCCGGGCTGGTGGCGCCGCTCTCGCCGGGCGGATATGAAGAAAAGGTGCTGGGACAGATCGTGATCAACCTGATCGTGCCTAACAACCTGGCCTTCACCGACCAGATTCACTGCCGCATTCTGCTCACGGACACAGTGGAAGCCACGACGGTGGGCAATACGATTCTGGTCAGCAAGGGGCTGATCGACTCGCTGCCCAACGAACCGGCGATCGCCTCGGTGATGGCGATGGAGCTGGCGCACATCGCCCTGGGCCATCACATCGACACGCGTTACGCCTTCAACGACCGGCTGCTGTTCCCCGATGAGTCGACCTTCCAGCGCATCGCCATGTATCACACCGACGTGGACAACGGGACGGCGGCCAAGAAGGCCATGGAATACCTGAACGCTTCGATGTACAAGGACCAGCTGCCCACGGCGGGGCTGTTCTACGCCGAGCTCCAGGAGCGGGGCACTGTACTGAAGGCTCTGAACACGCCGAAACTGGGCGACAGCCTGCTGAAACCGGATGGCACGCCGTGGATGACCGATCTCGAGCACCAGGCGCCCAAGATCGACTGGGACGACCTCAACCAGACCGCGGCGCTTCCGCTGGGGAGTTGGCTGAAGACCGATCCGTGGGACGACCGGGTGCACATGCTCAACGCCAAACGGTATGCGCCCATGAACGCGCGCGACAAGATGCCGTTCGAGGTGACGCCGGTCTTCTACAAGCTGCAGCGGTATGACCTGGCCAACGCGGAGCCGGCAGCGGCTCCGGCCGGCGCGCCCGCGGCCGCACCAAATCCGGCTGACGGGTCAACAGCCCCGGCAGGGGCTCCGGCGGCAGCGCCCGCAACCCCGACGCCTGCAGCCGGCGACCAGCCCGCAGCGCAGCCCCAGGCAGGAGAACCGGTCAACGGCGCCACTGCGGCGCCACAACAACTGCAAGATCAGCAACCTGCGACGGCACAGAACCCGCAGTAAAAAACCAGGCTCGCCCGAGAAGCCAACAGTCAGCCGGTCCCGCGCAATCGGGGCAGATTCAGAGTTTCCCGTGCCGCTGAAAGGGTAGTGCAGAGTGGCTTTTCCTTGAGGGAAAAGCCACACAACTGCATCAAACCCGCCGTCGGCAACTCTGAATCTGCCGAAAGCGTGCGACCGGCTTTTGAGGTTGAATTTGGGATCTGAACCAGATCGACGGAACTCAAAACTTTTCTCCCAGAACTGGATGTGCGATGGAAACAAAACGGCCTGCCCTGGCCTTCCTGCTTGTTGTCTTTTCCTTTCCGGCTCTTTCCAGCCACGCACAAGTGGCTCCCACGGCGTACCAGGGACAATTCTCGCTCTCGGCCGGCGCGGAGGGCTCCATGTTCCAGCCCGATTACGCGGGCGCCGGCGTTGCGGAGACCAGTCCCAACCGGCTTTATGGCGTGGGCACCTACGTGGACGCACGGTTCACGCGCTGGGTGCAGATTGAAGCCGAGGGACACTGGCTGCGCTTCAATGAGTATGTTCCACCCGGCTCTACCCAGGGAATCGGGGAGAACACCTACATGATCGGCCCGCGCGTGCCCATCGTGGACTGGCATGGACTGGAGCCGTATGGGAAGGTCCTGTTCGGCTGGGGCAGCGGGACGGGCAACTGGCTGACAGGCCACGCGGGCAACTTTGCCTATGGCGGCGGTTTGGATTACCGGTGGAAGCACCGGCTTACCATCCGAGCCGTCGACTTCGAATACCAGCAGTGGCGCGTGAAGCCGACGCTGTGGCCCTACGGCGGCAGCGTGGGATTGAGCTATACGATCTTCTGATCAGGGGTCAGGGGTCAGGGATCTGGCGCAGAAACAAAGGCGCGCTGGCCAGAGGGCGCGCAGATGGGGCACCCGCAGACAGGCAAACGCCGAAGCGCTGGACTCCCACACTTTCCCCAAAAAGCGCGGAAAGGATGGGGCAACCGATTTCATGCCGGGTTAGGGACTGTGGTTTCCCAGGTCCCAAAGGCGGGACCTGGGGCA
>JASHOQ010000017.1 GCA_030041045.1 Acidobacteriaceae bacterium | reverse complement strand
CGATTGATGGCCACCACCTGGTCTTTCAGGTTGTATTGGTTGGCATCGAGTTTCTTCTTCGCTGTCGTCATTTTTCTCTCCAGGTTTCAGGTGTCAGGTGCCAGGGGTCAGTTGATGGTGCGCGTCTCAGCGATTCCACTGATCCCTGATCCCTGTTCCCTGATCCCTGCCTCTAAAATTCCAGTCCCGCTTCCCGCGCCGCATCGGCCAGCGCTTTGACGCGTCCGTGATAGAGATACCCGCCGCGATCGAAGACCACCTGCTTGATCCCCTTGGCCACGGCTTGCTCCGCCACGGCCTTGCCGATCTCTTTGGCTGCAGCCACATTGCCGCCGGTCTTGAGTTTCAGCCCCAGCGACGAGGCCGACACCAGCGTCTCGCCCTTCTGATCGTCGATCACCTGCGCATAAATATGATTCAGTGACCGGTACACGTTCAGCCGCGGCCGCTCGGCCGTCCCCGCCATCTTTGCGCGGATGCGCGCATGAATGCGCTGGCGAATTTCATTCCTCTTGGTCTGGGTAATCATCGTCGTCTCTCACCTAACAGCGATGCGGCCCTGCCACATCGTTCGGATTTTTTTCCAGTGGTCAGTGAACAGTGTTCAGTGATCAGAACAAACCCAAACCCGGCACGATCAAACTGACACCTGAAACCTGATCCCTGACCCCTGCCTCATTTGGCTCCCGTCTTGCCCGCTTTTTTCTTCAGCCGCTCGTCCGTGTAGCGCACACCTTTGTTCTTGTACGGGTCCGGCTTGCGCAACGCGCGCATGTCGGCCGCCACCTGGCCCACTTTTTGCCGGTCCACGCCGGAGACGGTCAGATGGGTCTGCTTGGGATCGATGGCGCATTCGATGCCCGAGGGCAGAGGAAACTCGATGGGGTGCGAGTAGCCCAGCGTAAACACCACCATGCCCTTGCCTTTCAGCTCCGCGCGGTAGCCGATGCCGACAATATCGAGCTCCTTCTTCCAGCCCTTGGTGACGCCCTCCACCGCGTTCTGCACCAGCGCCCGCGTCAGCCCGTGCACCGGGGCCTGTTCGTCGCGCGCGCGCTCCACTACCAGGTGTCCGTCGGCCGTCTTCAGCGAAATCCCCTCGGCGATCAGCGCCGAAACCTTGCCCTTGGGCCCCTCCACCAGGACCGTGTTGCCCTCGACTTTGTACTTCACTCCGCTGGGGAGCAGAATCGGCTTCTTTCCAATACGCGACATGGTTTCGAATCCTTCTTGACTTGTGAGTCCCGAGAAGCAGCTCTCAGCTTTCAGCCGTCACCTTTCAGCAAAAACCTTACCGCCCTCGTTGCACTGCAGCCGGCAAAACAGGTTTCAGGGGTCAGGTTTCCGGGGTCAGTTCGTTCTTGCCTCAACTGTGCAATAGCCCACGCGCCAACTGATCCCTGACCCCTGATCCCTGTTCCCTGTCTTTCTCACCAAACCTCACACAACAATTCCCCGCCCACGCCCTCGCGGCGCGCCTGCCGGCCCGTCATCACGCCCTTGGGCGTGGTGAGAATGGAGATGCCCAGTCCGCCCTGCACGCGTTTGATCTCGTCGCGGCCCACGTACACGCGGCAGCCCGGGCGCGAGATGCGCGCCAGATCGCGAATGGCCGCTTCCGTGCCGCCGTACTTTAGATACACGCGCAGCACCAGCTTGCCCTCTTCTTCCTGGGTCTTGTAGTTCGAGATGTAGCCCTCTTCTTTCAAGATGCGGGCAATCTCGGTCTTGAGCTTCGAAGCCGGCACGTCCAGCTTCTGATGGCGCGCCCGGATGGCATTCCGGATGCGCGCCAGAAAATCCGCTACTGGGTCGGTCAAACTCATTCCTTCTCCTTCATTCCCCGTTCGTCCGCCGCGGCGGAAACCAGCGAGAATGTTTGCTCCAGGGTTCAGGTTTCAGGTGTCAGGGTTCAGAAGAGCTTTCGCGCAACCGCGGTCAAAACTGACCCCTGAAACCTGATACCTGATCCCCGCTTTACCAGCTCGACTTGTTCACGCCCGGAATCTCGCCCTTGAGCGCGAGGCCCCGGAAGCACAAGCGGCAGATGCCGAACTTGCGCAGAAAACCCCGCGGCCGCCCGCACAGCTTGCAGCGGTTGTGCTTGCGGCTGGAAAACTTCGGTTTCCGCGCGTCCTTCACTCTCTTTGCAGTCGTTGCCATATTCCTCTTCTTTGCCGAGCCGTCAGCTATCAGCCTTCAGCTCTCAGCTCGTCCTCGCCCGTTCGCATCTCCACGGATCAAACGGATCCCTGATCCCTGTCCCCTGATCCCTGCTTTTATGCCCCCTGCCGGAACGGCATGCCGAAGTGCCTGAGCAGCGCCCGCGCCTGGTTGTCGTCCTTGGCTGAGGTCACGATGGTGATGTTCATGCCTTTCAACTTTTCCACCTTGGCGTAATCGATCTCGGGAAAGATCAGTTGATCGCGCAGGCCCAGGGTGTAATTGCCGCGCCCGTCGAAACTTTTCGTGGACACGCCGCGAAAATCGCGCACGCGCGGCAGCGCCGTGGAGATCAGCCGGTCCAAAAACTCATACGCCCTATCCGCGCGCAGCGTGACCATGGCGCCGATGGGCATACCCGTGCGCACCTTGAAGGCGGCGATGGACTTCTTGGCCCGCGTGGTCACCGGCTTCTGCCCGGCAATCTGCGTCAGGTCGGCAACCAGCGGATCCAGCAGCTTGGAGTTCTGCGTGGCCTCGCCCAGGCCCATGTTGATCACGATCTTCTCCAGCCGCGGCACCGCCATCGGATTCTCGAGCCCGAGCTCCTTTTTAAGAGCCGGTTTGATCTCCTTGTTGTACTTCTCCCTCAATCGTGCCGCCATGTTGCTCACTCCGTTCGCACAGCTGTCAGCTCTCAGCCGTCAGCTTTCTGCTCATCTCGCTCTGACAGTGTTCCTCAACTCAGCACGAACCAACTGACCACTGATCACTGACCATTGACCACTATCGTTTCGTCGGCAGCGTCTGTCCGCACTTGCGGCAGATGCGCACCCGTATGTCGCCTTCCATCTTGTGGCCCACGCGCGTGGGTCCGCAGTTGGGGCATACCAGCGCCACGTTCGACACGCTGATGGGCGACTCCTGCTCGGCAATGCCGCCCCGGGTCCGCTGCCCGGTCTTGCCGGAAACCGTCTTTTTCACCATGCGTACGTGCTCCACCAGGATCTTGCCCTTGTCCGGAAACACGCGCAGCACGCGCTGCGTCTTGCCCCGGTCAGAGCCCGTGAGCACCTTGACCGTATCGTTGCGATGAATATCCAGACTCTGCATCTTCTCTCCCACAGTGGTCAGTGGTCAGTGAACAGTGATCAGAACTTCTCTAGGCTCTCGCCTCAATCCGCCGCTGCCGCACAATCAAACTGATCACTGACCACTGTCCACTGATCACTCGCACCTGCCCTAAACAACCTCAGGGGCTAAGGAAACAATCTTCAAAAACTTCTTCTCGCGCAGCTCGCGGGCCACGGGCCCAAAGACGCGCGTGCCTACGGGCTCATGATCGTCGCCGATCACCACGGCCGCGTTCTCGTCGAAGCGGATGTAGGTGCCGTCGCGCCGCCGGTGCTCCTTGCGCGTGCGCACGATGACGGCCTTCACCACCTTGCCCTTCTTCACCGTTCCATCCGGCGAAGCCTCTTTCACCGCCGCCGTCACCACGTCACCCAAGCCCGCCTTCAGCCCCAGTCCGCCGCCCAGGGGCAAAATCACCTGCAGCTTGCGCGCACCGGAGTTATCGGCCACCGCCAGCATGGTTCTCATCTGCACAGCCATGGTTGTCTCTCCTTCTGCAGCCGCTAGCTGACGGGCTCGTGCGCGGTGTCTTCAATCTGCGTCAGCGTTGAGCGCCGCACAATCTCTTCAAGCGACCAGCGCTTCAGTTTGCTCGTGGGGCGCGTCTCGCGGATGCGCACCATGTCGCCCAGCCGCGCCGAACTTTGCTCGTCGTGCGCATAGAACTTTTTGGTCTGGCGCACAATGCGCTTGTACTTCGCGTGCGCCTTGCGCATCTCCACCGCAACCACGATGGTCTTCTGCATCTTGGTGGAGACCACCTGGCCCACCTTCTCATTACGCCGGCTCGCCGGCGCCTGTGCCTGTTCTTTGGTCGCCGTCATTTAGCGCGCTCCCTTCCCGGTCTCCGCTGTCTTGGTCTCCGTCGCCACCGGTGCGGGCGCGGCCTCTTTGCGCTCGCCGTGAATTTCCAGCTCCCGCTCGCGGGCCACGGTCTTGATACGCGCAATCTCCTTGCGCAGCTCGCGAATCTTCTTCATGCCGTCGTTCTGGCCCAGCGACACCTGAAAGCGCAGCCGGAACAACTGCTCGGCCGCCGTCTTTTCCTGGTGCCTGAGCTCGGCGTCGCTCAAATTGCGAATTTTTTCGAGTTCCATTTTCCCCAGCTCCTAGCTCCTAGCCCTCAGCTTCTAGCTCATCCTGCTTGAACCCAGCCATTCGACTCTGCACGAAAAGCTAGAGGCCAGAAGCTGACAGCTAGAGGCTGCCTTTCTACTCTTCCGCTTCCGCCTGCGCGTTCACCGTCTTCTCCGCGCCCGGCCGCTGGACGAATTTTGTCTTCAACGGCAGCTTGTTCGAAGCCAGCCGCATCGCCTCCTCGGCAATTTGCGGAGACACGCCTTCCATCTCAAACAGAATCTTGCCCGGCCGCACCACGGCCACCCAGTGGTCCAGCGCGCCCTTGCCCGAGCCCATGCGCACCTCGGCCGGCTTCTTGGTGATGGGCTTGTCAGGGAACAGCCGCAGCCAGATCTTGCCCCCGCGCTTGACGAAACGCGTCATGGCGATGCGGCTGGCCTCGATCTGCCGGTCCGTAATGTAGCCGCACTCCAGCACCTTGAGCCCGTACTCGCCGAACGCCAGCGACGAGCCGCGCCACGCCTTGCCGCGCCGCTTGCCCTTCTGCTGCTTCCGGAATTTCACTTTCTTCGGCATCAACATAACGAAAACCTCGAAATGCAGGGACTAGGGAATAGGGAGCAGGGAGTAGTTTCATCCCGTCGCCATTCGCTTCCCCGCCACCTACTTCAAATCCCAGCCCGAGACTTGAGAACGGAAGAGGGCTTTTCTATTCCCTACTCCCTGTTCCCTACTCCCTATTCCCTGCCTTCAAAACACGCCCGAACCCACCGCCGCCGGTGTCTGCCGCCGCTTCTGCTCGTAGATGTCGCCGCGGTAGATCCACACTTTGACGCCGATCACGCCGTAAGTGGTGTTGGCCTCGGTAAACCCGTAGTCCACATCGGCGCGCAGCGTGTGCAGGGGCAAGCGCCCCTGCAGATACCATTCCGATCGCGCAATCTCATTGCCGTTTAACCGGCCGGAAACGCGCACCTTGATGCCCTTGCAGCCGAAGCGCAGCGCCGAGTCAACACTTTTTCTCATGGCCCGGCGAAAGCTCACGCGCTTTTCGAGCTGCAGCGCGATGTTCTCCGAGACCAGCTGCGCATCGAGCTCCGGCTTGTTCACCTCGATGATGTCGATGAACACGTCGCGGTTGGTGCGCTTGCCCAGCTCGGTCTTGAGCTTCTCGATCTCCGCGCCCTTGCGCCCGATCACGATGCCCGGTCGCGCGGTGCGGATCAAAAAGCGCAACTTGTTGCCCGGCCGCTCGATTTCCACGGAGGAGACGCCCGCGGCCTTGAGCTTCTCGCGCAGCTCGGCCTTCAGCTTCACGTCTTCGACCAGCAGCTTGTCGTACTCGCGCTCAGAAAACCAGCGCGAGCGCCACGGCTTGTTGATGCCCAGCCGGAATCCGTAAGGATGGACCTTCTGTCCCATGCGTTTTTCCTCAAACTCTCCAAAAACTCTTTGGGCCGCTTAATCGGCCTTCTTGCTCTTCGACTTCTTGTCCGCGCTCTTCTTGGCCGGGGTCTTCGCGGCCGGGGCCTTTTTCGTCTCCGCGCTCCTGGTCTCGGCCTTCCCAGCCTCTGCATGCCTGGCCGGCGCCTTCTTCGCAGCCGCCTTCTTGGCCGGAGCTTTCTTCGCCGCCTTGGTCTCCACCGGCTCGACGGCCGCCGGCTCCTCCACGCGCGTCACCAGGCCGGCTCCGTTGGTGTGCCGCTCGGCCACAGAAACCACGATGTGGGTCAGCCGCCGCTGATAGCGGTAAGCGCGGCCCATCGGCGCCGGGCGGATGCGCTTCATCCGCGGACCGTCGTTGGCCAGCGCCTGCTTCACGTAGAGGTTGTCCACGTCCAGATCGATGCCCTGCTCGCCGGCCAGGTACTTGGCGTTGTCCACGGCCGAGGTCAGCAGCTTGTGAATCACCGGCGCGATTCTCTTCTTGGTGAACGCCGCCGTATTCAGCGCCTCTTCCACGCCGCGCCCGCGAATCAGGTCCAGCACCAGCCGTGCCTTTTGCGGGCTCACGCGCTGGAACCTCGCCTCGGCCCGGTATTCTTTGGTCTCCACTGCCATCTTCTTCTTCCTTAGCTCTCAGCCGTCAGCTTTCAGCCGACAGCTCTCAAATCGCTCCGTATCAGCCCGCAGCCTTCAAGTCAGCACGAACAACTGACCCCTGACCCCTGAAACCTGACCCCTGCGCTCACCGCGCCGGTGGCGGCGCCGGGGCCGGCTTGGCCGCGGCTTCCGTCGGAGCCTTCACCCCGCCGGTGTGGCCCTTGAAAGTCCGCGTGGGCGCAAACTCGCCCAGCTTGTGCCCCACCATGTTCTCGGTCACGTACACGGGAACGAACTTCTTGCCGTTGTGCACCGCGATGGTGTGCCCCACAAACTCGGGAAAGATGGTCGAGCGCCGCGCCCAGCTCTTTACAACCTTCTTGTCGTTCGCCCGGTTGAGCGCCTCAATCTTGGTGCTCAAGTGCGCATCCACAAACGGACCTTTTTTCGTCGAACGTGCCATAAAAACCAGCTCCTAGCTTTTAGCTGTTAGCTCTTAGCTTTCTCTCGCCAGAGCGAACTGCCTGCCATTCCTTCAACGTCTTCTTCGCCGCGAATTAGCTAAGAGCTAAAAGCTGATAGCTAATAGCTGCTTTTCACTTCGCCCTGCGGCTCACGATGAACGCATCCGTGCGCTTGTTGTTGCGCGTCTTGTAGCCCCGCGTCGGCTGGCCCCAGGGGGTGACCGGATGCCGCCCGCCGGAGGTCTTGCCTTCGCCGCCGCCGTGCGGGTGATCGACCGGGTTCATGGTTACGCCGCGGTTCGTCGGACGAATGCCCATCCAGCGTTTGCGTCCCGCCTTGCCGATGGACACGTTCTCGTGATCGGTATTGCCCACCTGGCCCACCGTGGCCATGCACTCGGCCAGCACCTTGCGCGTCTCCCCGGAGGGCAGCTTGAGAAGCGCGTACTCGCCTTCTTTGGCCACCAGCTGCGCCTGCGCGCCTGCCGAGCGCGCCATCTGCGCGCCCTTGCCCGGCCTGAGCTCAATGGCATGCACCGTGGTGCCCGCGGGAATGCTCTTGAGCGGCAGCGCGTTGCCGACGAGGATGTCGGCCTCGGGGCCCGAAGTCACGGTCGCGCCCACTTTGAGTCCCACCGGCTGCAGGATGTACCGCTTCTCGCCGTCGGCGTAGTGCACCAGGGCGATCCGCGCCGAGCGGTTGGGATCGTACTCGATCGTGGCCACTTTGCCCGGCACGCCGAACTTCTCCCGCTTGAAGTCGATCAGCCGGATCTTCTGCTTGTGCCCGCCGCCGTGGTGGCGGATGGTCAGATCGCCCGCGTTGCGGCGCCCGCCGGTGCGCTTGCGCGTTACCAGCAGCGGTTTGTGCGGCGTCGACGTCGTCAGGTCGTCGCTGGTCAGCGACGTCTGAAACCGCAGTGTCGAGGTGATCGGTCGGTATGTCTTGATTCCCATCGTTGTTTCCTAAAAACAGTTGTCAGTGATCAGTTGTCAGTGATCAGTTTGTTTGTGCTGGTCGAGGCCTCATCGCTTTGCTTGCCCATCCCGCAGCTGACCACTGACCACTGTTCACTGCCCACTGCCTTACAAATTGCTCACGTACTCCGGCATCTTCTGCCCTGCCTTCAGCCGTACGTACGCCTTCTTCCAATCCGGCCGGAAGCCCGTCGAGCGGCCCCGCCGGCGCTCCTTGCCGGCAAAGTTCGCCGTGCGCACCGCGGCCACTTTCACCTTGAACAGCGCTTCCACGGCCTCTTTCACTTCGTTCTTGGTCGCCTGCGGCGCTACCTCAAAGACCAGCGTCGCCTCGGTCTCCTTCACGCCCAAGCCCTTTTCCGTAATCACGGGGCGATGAATCACGCGGTAGAGTGTCGGCATTACGCAGCCTCCTTGCCAATACCGGTATGGGCGGCCTTCCTCTTTGAAGTCGCTTTTTCCAGCGCGTTGGTCAACTGCTCAATGGCCGCCGCGGAAAAGATGGCGCGCTCGTAGCGCAGCAGGTCGTAGGGATGCACTTCGTTGTTCAGCACCAACTCCACGCCGGCCAGGTTGCGCGTGCCCTGGAGCAGACCCTGCGAAAGCGTCTTCGCGTTTTCCACCAGCAGCGCCGTCCGCGTCACGCCCAGCTTCTTGAGCGCGGCGGCGTAGAGCTTGGTCTTGGCTTCCTTGATCTCGAGCGAGTCGACCACCATCAGCGTGCCATCGGCCAACTTGGCCGCCAGCGCCGAGCGCAGCGCCCCCAGGAGCTTCTTGCGCGGGAAAGGATACTCGTAGCTGCGCGGCTGCGGCCCGTGCACCGTGCCGCCGTGCCGCCACAGCGGCGAACGAACGGACCCGACGCGCGCGCGGCCCGTGCCCTTCTGCTTCCACAGCTTCTTGCCGGAGCCGGCCACCAGCTTGCGGTTCTTGGTGGCGTGCGTGCCCTGCCGCAGCGAAGCGCGATAGTGCTTCACCGCCTCCCACAGCAGCGCCTCGTTCACCTGGTCCGCGCCGAAGATGGCGTCGTCCAGATCGAGCGTGCCCACCTTGTCCGCGTTCAAATTCAATACATCCACGTGTGCCATCGTCTTCTTCCCATCAGCTCCTAGCCGCTAGCTTCTAGCTACTAGCTCTTACCTGCCAGGACCAAGTCATCAACTCAATCCACATAGAAAACTTCGCTCCGCCTTCTGCTGTCCGCCCCGCCCCGACCAAGCTAGGAGCTAGAAGCTGGCAGCTAGCGGCTTACTTCCGTTTGCCCTGCGCCTTCTTCGAAGCCTTCAGCGGATCGACCGTGCCTGCGCCGGCGAATCCGCGGCGCTCGCGCGGCGGCGCCTTGGCCTTCGAGATCAGCACGTAGCCGTCCCGCGGTCCGGGCACAGCGCCTTCCACCATCAGCAGATTCTCGTCCACATCGATGCCGCGAATGCGCAGATTGCGCACCGTCACCTGGTCGGTCCCGTAGTGGCCGGGCATGCGCTGGCCGGGAAAGACGCGCGAAGGAAAGCTCGAGGCGCCGATCGAACCCTGCACCTGAAACATGTGCCCGTGCGACTTGGGTCCGCCGCCGAACTTGTGCCGCCGGACAACACCGGCAAACCCGCGCCCCTTCGAAGTGCCGGCCACATCCACAAACTTCGCATCCGCGAAGATGTCGACCAGCACGCGGTCGCCCGCCTTGAGGCCGTCTTTGCCCTCGGCCGCGGCTTCGATATCTACCTCGCGGATTGCCTTCACCGGAGGCGCCTCGGTCTTGGCCAGATGCCCCGCCTGCGCCTTGGTGATGCGCGAAGCCTTCACGAACTCGACCAGCCCGATCTGCGCCGCGTCGTAGCCGTCCTTGGCCGCGGTCTTGAGCTGCGTCACCACGCACGGTCCCGCCTGCAGCACCGTAATCGGGTGCACGTCGCCCTTCTCGTCGAAAACCTGCGTCATCCCGATCTTCTTGCCCAAAATCCCCGTAACCGCCATCGTGTCCTCGCCTCATCATGCAGAGCGCTTGGGTTCTGCACTGCCGGAATCTTCGTTAGCTCGGCTTTCGAAAAGTAACTTCGTTACTTTTCGAACGCTTTAATCTCCACGTCCACGCCCGCGGGCAGGTCGAGCTTCATCAGCGCGTCCACCGTCTGCTGCGTGGGCTCCAGGATGTCGATCAGACGCTTGTGCGTACGGATCTCGAACTCCTCGCGCGATTTCTTGTCCACGTGCGGCGAACGCAGCACGCAGTACTTGTTCTTGATCGTCGGCAAGGGGATCGGCCCGGCCACCGTTGCCCCGGTGCGCTTGGCCGTATCCACAATCTCGCCGGTCGAAGTATCCAGCACGCGATAGTCGTATGCCTTCAACCGGATGCGAATTCTCTGTCCTACCATGTGCTCACTCCAGTGATCAGTTGTCAGTGATCAGTGATCAGTTTTTCCGTGCCTCTGGAAGCCGATCCAACTTCCGCGCCAATGCCCTAACTGACCACTGACCACTGTTCCCTGATCCCTATTCCCTGCTACTTCACAATCTCCGAAATCGTGCCTGCACCCACCGTGCGTCCGCCCTCGCGGATGGCGAAGCGCAAGCCCTTTTCCAAAGCCACCGGCGTGATCAGTTCCACCTTCAGGGCCACGTTGTCGCCCGGCATCACCATCTCTACCCCATCGGGCAGCTCCGCCACTCCGGTCACGTCCGTGGTGCGGAAGTAAAACTGCGGCCGGTAGCCCTTGAAGAACGGCGTGTGCCGCCCGCCTTCTTCCTTGCTCAACACGTACACCTCGCCCTTGAACACCGTGTGCGGCGTGATCGATGCCGGCTTGGCCAGCACCATCCCCCGCTCCACATCCTCTTTGGGAATGCCGCGCAGCAAGAGTCCCGCATTGTCCCCGGCCAGGCCCTCGTCCAGCTGCTTCTTGAACATCTCCACGCCCGTGACCACCGTCTTCCTGGTTTCGCGGAAGCCCACAATCTCCGTCTCCTCGCCCACCTTCACCTTGCCCCGCTCGATGCGGCCCGTCACCACCGTGCCGCGGCCGGAGATCGAGAAGAT
>JASHOQ010000001.1 GCA_030041045.1 Acidobacteriaceae bacterium | reverse complement strand
GCGAAGGATGGGCGATTGATCGTATATTCGCCGGTCTCAGGGTCGAGACCGGGGGCGCCCGGCTCGATTTCAAAAGATAGTCAACTGCATGCACTGAGGCGCTTATGACAATGAAGATGCAATCGGTTTGGATAGCGGCGTGCGTCATTGGCGAGATAGCGTGTTCTGCAGCAGGTGGCGTGGGGCAGCCCAAGAAGCTAAATGCGCCCGGCTATTACATAGCTGTTTATGCGACGAGGGATTACGAGGGAGTGATTAGCGTCCGGGGTGCATCGAACCTGCCAGTTGGCGCGAAAATCGCCCTTGAAGTGGAGGGGGCGGTTCCAGTGAATAGCCGCGGACTGCCCGTGCCGACCTGCGTAGCAGTCGATCAGAAGGGGTTGTTTCTTGCTGAGCTACAGGTCGCAAAGGACGTATATCAAAAGAAGGGTTTGATACTTGACGCGTTCTTCGTGACGAACCAGTGCGCCCAGGACCCGGAAGTCATTCGAGTTGTCGGGCATCATGGGGAGTTGCTCGGTAACGACGATCGTCCGGTAACGATGGAGGAAGTTGAACAAGGCGAGACTCCCGGAATGAGGGAGAATCCGCAGCTATTCCAAATGTCGGGTTGGTACTTCGGAATAGCCGCGATTGCGCGTCTTGATTGAACGCCGTTACTGCTTGAGCGCTGCAGCGACTCCGCTTGGCCAGAGACCGGCCAAACGTCGCTCAGGATGACAGAGCGCTCGGGCTAGCGGTCAGAGGACAATGACTGCGGAGCCGTCGGCGGTTTCATGCTTGACGGCTGCGAGGGCCCGGTTTGCCTCGGCGAGCGGGAACTCGGTGATCGTCTGTTCGATGTTGAGCGCAAGCGCGAGGGCGAGAAAATCGCGCGCGTCCTGGCGGGTCATGTTGGCCACGCTGCGGAGCTGGCGCTCGCCCCAGAGCAGCTTGTCGTAATCGAAGGCGGGCATCTGGTCGAGGTGGATGGCGTTGATGGCGGCCACGCCGCCCTTGCGCAGGGCAGAGAGCGCGCTGATGACCACCTTGCCGCTGGGCGCGAAGGTGACGGCGCGATCGAGTTCGACGGGAGGACGCGCGTCTTCGTCGCCCACCCACGCGGCGCCCTGCGCTTGCGCGGCCTTGCGATGCGATTCGCCGCGCGTGACTACGTAGACCTCGCAATCCCACGATTGAAGAACGCGGATGGCGAGCGAAGCGGAGCTGCCGAAGCCATAGAGGCCCACGCGCTCGCCGCGCTCAACTTGGGCGACGCGCAGGCTGCGAAAGCCGATGATGCCGGCGCAAAGCAAGGGGGCGACGCTGGAGGGTTTTGCTTCCGCGGGCAAAGGGTAAGCGAAGTCGGCGCGCACGGAGACGTACTCGGCGTAGCCCCCGTTGACCGAGTAACCGGTGAAGACGGGGCGGTCGCAAAGATTCTCCATTTGACGACGGCAGTACCAGCAGTCGCCGTCGACGCCGCCAATCCAGGAGACGCCGACGCGCGAGCCGGCGGGCAGCTCTGCGGTTGCGCCCTCGACCACTTCGCCCACAATCTGGTGGCCGGGAACGATGCGCGGCTGCAGGGCGGGCAAGTCGCCTTCCACAATGTGCAGATCGGTGCGGCAGACGCCGCAGGCGAGCACCTTGAGAAGGAGATGGCCGGGCTCAACGACAGGCCGGTCAATCTCTTCGAGGGACAACCATCTTCCCGGTGAGTGCGATCCGGAGCGGAAGACAGCGGCGCGCATGGAGAATCTCCTCGTTCAGAATCAGATTACTCCGGTAACGGAATTGTGGCGGGCGCGGAACCCCGCGTTGCGAGCGAGCGTACTTCAGGATAGAGAGCGCGCGGCGTCTCGCGCGCAAGGGTACGTCCCCGGAGGTCAATTTCCATGGATGCGCGGCTTTTTGGCTTGAGCTTAAAGGCGGCCGTGCGAGCGACAGCGCTTGCCGGCGCGGCGCTTGTGTTCGCGGCCGGCGCAGCCTCGCAAACGAACCGGCAGGCATGCGCTGCGAAGGAGAGCGGCAGCGCCATGCCAGGGATGGGCGCGGGCATGGCCGGCATGGCGGGCCACATGTTTCTCACGACCTTGCGGCCCGCCGCGGCGGGCGACCAGCAGCGGGCCGACGCGGTTGTGGCCGCAGCGCGCGAGGCCATGGAGCCCTACAAGGATTACCGCAAGGCGCTCGCGGATGGCTATCGGATTTTTCTGCCCAACGTGCAGCAGCCGCAGTATCACTTTACGAATTACGCCAACGCGCGTGAAGCGGCGCACGCCTTCGACCCGCTCAAACCCACTTCGCTGCTCTACAAGAAAAACACCGACGGAGGGTACACGCTGGTAGGCGCCATGTATACCGATCGCGTGGACGCAAGCGAGGACGAACTGAATGAGCGGATTCCACTGAGCGTGGCGCGCTGGCACCAGCACGTGAATTTCTGCAAGGCGCCGGCGGGCGATCGGGCGGAGTATTTCGGTCCGGATGCGAAGTTCGGGCTGATGGGGTCAATTTCGACGCGCGAGGCCTGCGCGGCGGCGGGCGGTGTTTTTATCCCGCACGTCTTCGGATGGATGGTGCATGTGTACCCGTATGAAACCGATCCGAAGAAGATGTGGTCGATCGACGACGATGACCGGGGACATGACAACATGGACCACGAAGCGATGCCCGGAATGCAGGGGCCGGGGATGCAGATGAACTGAGGCGGGCGGGGCCGTGCGCTGCGCGCTGGCGCCTGTTACGCAAAGAAAGTGCAAGGAGTTGAGCGCGGGGAGCCCCTTCGGACGCAGGCCGCGCCCGCGGAGCCAACGACTGCCCTGCCTAGTTCTGCAGGTCCTGGTAGGCGCGGACCCAGGCGTTCATCACGTCGTCGAAAGTGAAGCCGGGCTCCATTTTGCAGTTGGCAAAGGCATCGTCTTTCTTGTCGCAGCGGGCGACGATTTTCCCCTGGTTGTCGTAGAGGGTCAGGCCTCCATCTCCCTTGGGTAGCTGCAGAAAGACGGGTTGCGTGGCCGCGTTTACGGGCTGGGTGACATGGGTTGAAGGCAGGTTGGCCGCTGCGGCGGCCGCCAAGGCAAGCGCAAGAAAGGTGTTCACGGGAACTCCACAAATATTTGGGTGAACCTAGTATAGGTCGAAGTCCGACGCGAAGAGTACAACTTTCGTGCGCGGCCGGCAGTATCAGAATTTGGTGGCGCGAAAAGGGTTTTCACTACGCAAAGGAAGGCGCCGCAGCCATGGAGCCGGGAGTTCGGTGCGCGCCGCCGTTGGCGATGCCAACCGGGCGCCATGTCCTGTATTTTCAAAAGATGAGCCGGCGCGCTGCAGCGCCGGGAAAAGCCATGCGCGTTTCCGCCGAATTCTTGCTTTCTGCGGTTTCCGCCGCGCAGTTCCCCAGGAGTGCTGCGCCGGAGATTGCCTTTCTGGGCCGCTCCAACGTGGGCAAATCGAGCCTGCTGAATGCGCTGGTGGGCGCCAAGGCGGCGCGCGTCTCGCAAACGCCGGGAAAAACCCAGGCCATCAATTTTTTCCGGGTTTTGGATGAGAGTTTGAGAGGGCGGTTTGTCTTTGCCGACCTGCCCGGCTACGGCTACGCCAAGATTGCCAAGCGGATTTCTGCGGAATGGCCAAAGTTTATTGAGCCGTATCTCAAGCATCGCGGGGCGTTGCGGCTGTGTGTGTGCCTGGTGGATGCAAACGTGCCGGTGCAGGCGCGGGACGCGCAGTTGCTCGAGTGGCTGCGGGCGCAGGGGCGCGATTTTGTGGTTGCGGCGACCAAGGTGGACCGGCTCAGCGGCAATGCGCGGACGCGGAATCTGGCAGCGCTCAAAATGGGATTGGATGTGGAGGAGATTCTGGGGGTCTCAGCGAAGACGGGGTACGGGCTGAAGGATCTGTGGGCGAAGATTGAAGGAGCGGGGAACAGGGAATAGGAACAGGGAAATTGGGGGTCAGGGATCAGGGCCGCCGCGCCCAGTGCGACCAGGGATCTCCGATCACTGTTCACTGTTCACTGTTCACTGTCCACTGTCCACTGTCCACTGTCCACTGACCACTGTCCACTGTCCACTGTCCACTGTTCACTGTCTGCCGACACGCCGGAAATACCGCTGGGCGCGCGCCACGTCGGTCGTGATCTGCGCACGCAGCGCATCGGGGGTGGGAAACTTGATCTCCCCGCGCAGGCGCAGCAGAAACTCGAGTTCGAGCGGCGTGTCTTCTTTGAGGTCCATGGGCTCGAAATCCAGGATGTGCGTCTCGACCGCGAACGACGGCGCGCCGAAGGTGGGCCGGTTGCCGGCGTTGGTGACGGACTCGAAGACGCGGCCGTCAATCTTGATCCGGGTTACGTAAACGCCGATTGCGGGCAGCAAGCCATCGTAGGGCGCAAGGTTGACCGTGGGCACCACCAGGCGCGAGCCGATTCCGCGCCCGGTCGCCGGCGTCGAGAGCACGGCAAACGGCCGGCCCAGCATCCAGCGTGCGCGGCGCACGTCGCCGGCGCAAACCAGGGCGCGCACGGCCGAGCTCGACACTTCGAGGCCATGCACGTGAACCGCTTCATGCACGCGCACGCTGAAGCCGAACTCCGCGCCGAAGGCTGCCAGCTCATTGACGCCCGCGGCCGCGCGGTGCCCGAAGCGGAAATTGGCCCCTTCGTGCACGCTGCACACGCCCAGCGCGCCCACCAGGATCTGCTCGACAAATGCGCGCGGCGTCAGATGCGCGAGGGCCGCGTCGAAGGGCAGCACCAGCACCGCGTCCACGCCCGTTCCGGCAAGCAGCCGAATGCGCTCGGGCGTGGGCGTGATCAGTTTCGGCGCCTTCGCCGGCCGCAAGACGTGTTCCGGATGCGGATCGAAGGTGACGGCCACGCTGCGGCCCTGCATCGCGCGCGCATCGGCGGCCACGGAGGAAAGAATCTCGCGGTGGCCCAGATGCACGCCGTCAAAGTTGCCCACGGCCACGACCGCGGGACCGAAGCCTGCCGGCAGCTCACCCAGCGAGCGATACACCGGCACCGCGCGCGCCCACTCACTCGCTTGCTCGCTCATAAGGTCACGGGCACACTCAGCCCGTCGTAAGCCAGTTGCGCGTTGGCCGGCAGCCTGGCGTTGGTTTCTTCGTGGCCCAGGTCATGGGCAATGTGCGTAAACCACGTCTGCCGCGCGCCGATGCGCTGCGCCCATTGAAGTGCCTGCTCCACGGTGGCGTGGCTGGGGTGCGGCGCGTGACGCAACGCGGAGAGCACCAGCACCTCCAGGTCTTCGAGCAATCGGAAGCTGGCGTCGGGA
The DNA here is from genome assembly GCA_030041045.1 of Acidobacteriaceae bacterium. Lineage (GTDB taxonomy): Bacteria > Acidobacteriota > Terriglobia > Terriglobales > Acidobacteriaceae > Telmatobacter. The sequence continues at coordinate 36,484 of JASHOQ010000001.1, read as the reverse complement.
ATTGCGCTCACATCGGTCATGTACGCTGCGCTGCCAAAACGGAATCCGTCGATCGCCTCCTTGCCGTGCTCGACGGGAATGCGCACAAAATCCACGCCGTGGACGGGATTGCGGTCGGCGAGCGGTGCCAGCCGCACCCGGGCGCGGTTGATGTACGTGGCTTCCGGCGATAGCGTGTAGTCGAAGATTTTCTCCAGGATGGCGACGGTTTGCGGCGCCGCGTAGAGGGGAATCGGCCCCGACTCCCGGCTGGCGGCGTAGCTCAAGGGACGCAGGTCGTCCATGCCCAGTACGTGGTCGGCATGGCCGTGGGTGTAAAAGACCGCGTCGACGCGCTTGAGGTCCGAGCGCAGAGCTTGCATGCGAAAATCGGGCCCGGTGTCGATGACGACGGCGCGCTGCGGACTGTGCGCGTTCTCCGGCCACGTGACCAGCACTGAGGGGCGCATACGGCGGTCATGAGGATGAGGCGATGTGCATACCTTGCAGGCGCAGCCGAGCGACGGCACACCCATCGACGTTCCCGTTCCCAAGAATGTCAGCCTGCCTTCCATTAGGTCCTGTGATGGAGCAAGTTCGGGACGCGGGAATGCGATCGCGAAAACGGCCTGGTCATCGATCCTGCATTGTGAAAAGCGCCCCTCAGGGGCTAAAGCCCCGGTCAAATTTGCGACATCTTTTGGCTGTCAGGGCTAAAGCCCTGAGCTACCAGCCCTGACGAACAGCCCTGACCTACTAGAGCATTGAATTATGTGCCTACGTGCATCGTCCCTCCGGGACTCCTCGTCTACGCGTACGGTACACCCACCCCACCCTGAAGGGCGGGGCTAACGAACACTGCGCCTCCGGCGCGAGGATGGCAAGTGCCGATCAGCGTTTTCTGTTCCCTGGTCCCTATTCCCTGTTCCCTGACCCCTGAAACCTGATCCCTGACCCCTGTTCCCTGACCCCTGACCCCTGACCCCTGCCTCACCGCTTGCCCGGCGGCGGAGCCGGATTGGGAACGCCCTGGATGTTGATCATGCTGCTCAGCTCAAGGAAAGCCATGCGGCACTCGAACAGCACTGCCTGCAGCGCGCGGTCTTCGGCGTCGGTGAGATTGCCGCGGGTTTTTTCCGCCAGGATGCCGAGAAGGTCGATGGTGTTGCGCGCGCCGAGAATGTCCACGCGCGGGCGCTGACCCTCCTGCGTTCCCGCGCCCATCTGGATCATGGCGGAGACGTAGAGCTGCTGCACCAGGTGCTCAAAGCTTAACGGCGGCTGCTTGCCCACGGCGGGATTCTGCGCCCGGATCAGGTCCTCGATGCGCTCCGCCGAGGCGTCGTACGCGTCCTTTTGCTCGCGGCTCTCTTCGGCCGTGGGCGCGGGCGGAAATTCGGCGGGGAACTCGGCTTCAGTTTCTGCGGCCGGCGCCTGGGCTTTCGCGCCTGGCGGCGGCGCCTGTGCCGCGGTTTCGCGCCGGGGCTCGCTGGTCACCAGGCGCGGCCCCGCAGCCGGCTCGGGCGGAGCGTGTGGAGCCGGCGGAGCAGAAGGCTTCTGCGTCTCCTGCTCTTCCTCCGCCTTACGCTTGCGGCGGTCAATGACTTCGATTTTGGGTGCCTCGATTTTCGGTGGTTCGCTCATGGCTTTCTGTCCCAGACTTGTTTGCCGGCTCCTGAACGCCGGGCGCGCCGATCGAGAAGCGTCAGGCCAGCACCGGCGGCGCGGTCAGAATGCGGGCCGTCCCCGCATTTTTCCCCTCAGCATAGGTAAACGGCTTGTCGGCCTCTTCGGCCCCGGCGCGGGCCTCGGAACGGATCATGCCCAGCGCAAAGATGCGCTCACCCTTGGGCAACGGCAGTCGAGCGGCGCTGGTAATCTGCCCCGCCGGCGTGCCGTCTTCGAGTTGCAGCTCGGCGCCCGCAGGGGGCAGGGGTCCGAAAAGCTCCAGCGGCCGCAAATGGCGGTGCACATTGCCGCGCGAGCGGATGCGCTCCACAATTTCCTGGCCCAGGTAGCAGCCCTTGCTGAAATGGAGGGCGCGCATCTGCGAGGTCTCCTGCGGCAAATCCCTTTCCTGCATGTCGATGCCGTAAGCCGGGATCCCCTCGGCAACGCGGAACCTTTCGAGCGACGCCGAGCCCGTGGGCACGGCGCCGGCGGTGCGCAGGCACGACCACAGCTTGGGCAATCCCGCTGAGGGCAGCCAGAACTCGTAATGGGGGGCAAGCGTGCCGAAGCCGCGGACCAGACGCAGATCAATGCCATTCCACTCCACTGCCGTTCCCCGCATGGGTTGCACCAGCACCGGGAGCCCAACCCGTTCCAGCACCTCGCCCGCTTGCGGACCGGTCAGCCCGACCACGGTCACTGATCCCGCTTCGCCCACCTGCTCCTCGCCCAGCGGAATCAGCTCCACGTCGTCCATGATGATGTAGTGATTGAGGTGAGCCATCAGCTTGTCGTACTGGTCGGCCGCGATCTCCAGCTCCAGCTCGGATTCGCCCGCAAACGGCGTCCCCGCAAGGCGATCCCCGGCTCCCTTCTCCTGCGGCGAGGGGTTGCGGCGCTGCGCCGACTGCTCTTCGCCCCCGCGCCACACGGTCAGGTCGCCCTGGATGCGTCCCTGCGCGTTCAGCACCAGGTTCCAGGCCCCTGAATTGGGGAACAGGTCGTTGACGGTATTGGTGACCATTCCGCTCAGCCAGCGAAAGCGGTCGGGGCCGCGGACGGCTACCCGCCGCATCCAGCCCAGGTCGTGCAGGGCGGCGCCTCGGGCCAGAGCGGCTATTTCCAGTTCTGGCGCGTCCAATTCTTGTGGGGTGAGCGCGCCGCGGTACACCACCAGGTCGCGGGGGGTGCCCCCGGACTCCAGCGTTGCGGCCAACGCGGTGGTCTGCAGGTTTGCGGCAAGGTCGGCTTCAGGCATGGGAGAAAATAATTCCGTTACAGTGGATTCTTTGCGGCCTAAGTTGGCGCGGGACCGCATCCTGATTATAGCCTTGGGAGTGGAGGGCGGAACGGCAGGGACTGAGGGACCAAGGAACTTGGAATTGGGCCGAGGGGGAGAGCGGGTGAAAGCACGCTTGGGGAAATCGACGAGCGAGCCGCACAGGATTCTGCGGCAAAGGCCGGGATGGCGCCGCGGGGCTGTCCTGGCGGCCATGGCCGCCTGCCTCACCCTGGCTGCGGCGGCGCAATCGGTGCAGCCCGGCGGGCAATCCACGCCATCCACGAAATCGCCTCCCGGTCAGTCGGCACCCGGTCAATCGGCACCCGCGGCTTCCGGTCAGTCTGCGCCCGGGCAGGCCTCACCCGGGCAGGCCGCCCCGTCCAATTCCAGGGGCGACGCTGTCTCCGGCGCCGCGCACATCACCCCGGAGCAGGCCAAGCAGCTCTTCGCGCTGGTCGACGAGCTGATGAAGTTCGCTTCCGGCGAAACCGGCCTGCCCATCAAGAGCACCGTGAAGCGCCAGCTCATTACGCGTGCGGCGGTGGAGAAATATCTTGAGGACAAGTTCAATGAGGACGAAGGCGCCAAGCGCCTCGAGCGCGATGAGCTCGTGCTCAAGAAGTTCGGCTTTCTCGATCACGACTTCAATCTCAAGCCCTTCCTGCTCACGCTGCTCACCGATCAGATTGAGGCCTTTTACGACTCGAAGACCAAGACCGTGAATCTGCTCGACTGGGTGGACGCCGACGAGCAGAAACCCGCGCTTGCGCATGAGCTCACCCACGCGCTCCAGGATCAGCACAGCGACCTGGACAAGTGGGACGACCAGACCCCCGACGACGTATCCACGGACGCGGCCGGCGACACCGAGCATCTGGCCAAGGACGAAATGGATACCGCGCGCGATGCCGTGGCCGAGGGCCAGGCGACCGCGGTCATGTTCGATTACGTGCTTAAGCCGATGGGCAAAAGCCTGATCAAGGATCCCGAGGTGCTGGACGTTCTGAAGGACCAGATGACCGGCTCGGACAATTCGCCCATCATGGCCCGCGCGCCTCTGCTTCTTTCTGAATCCATGCTCTTTCCCTATCGCGAGGGCTTGAGCTTCGAGCAGGATATCTGGATGGACGAGGGGCAGACCGCGGCGTTTGCGGGCGCGCTCGACCGTCCGCCGACCTCGACCTGGGAGATCATCAATCCGCGCGAATACGAGCGCCACCGCATCCCCGCAGTGCCGCTCTTGCCCGACATTCACCCGCTGCTGGACCCGCTCTACCGGCCTTACGACATCGGCCAGGTAGGCGAACTCGATCTGCACATTCTCACCGAACTATTCGGCGGCGACGCGGCCTCGAGCGATCTGACGCCGGCCTGGAACGGCGGACTCTATTGGGCCGGCCAGTTGCGCAGCGCCACCACGCCCGCCGAACAGGACTCGACCGCCTCGCTGGCCCTCTTTTATCTCTCCGCGTGGAGGAACGAAGCCTCAGCCGACGCTTTCGCCAAGCTCTACGCTAATAACCTGGCGCGCAAATACTCCGGCGTGCACAAAGATTCCGCTGCCGATAACGCCGCTCCCAACGATAACGGCGACGTGGAGCAGATTTACTCCACCAACGAGGGTCCGGTGGTCATCACCACGCGCGGCAAGCTGGTTTTCGTCTCCGAAAGCTTCCCCCTGCCGCTGGCGCGCAAGCTCACCGCGCTCATTCTTGACGCGCAGGGCGGAGGCGCGATGCGCATGGCGCGGGCAGCGCGGCCCCATCCGCGGTCAGGAGAAGGCGCGGGCCGGCCGCTTTCAGCCGACCTGGTGCGCTTCATTCAGAATTGCGGCGTGATGAAAGCCGTTGTCGACGCGGACCTGCGCACGGCCGGCAAGTGAGTCCCGCAACTTTGCCCGGCAGAGTCGGCAACGAAAAAGACAGGCGCAGTATACTGGGAGGAGTTTCTTTAAAGGTAACCACTGCTCGTCGCGGTGCCGACCCTCCAGGGAGGCTTCCGAAGATGAAGAGCCTTCAATCAAATTATCCGTTTCAGCGTGCGGTCTTCTGCTGGCTTTTTCTTGTCGGGATGGGAGCAGTTCTTCTCAGCGGCTGCTCCGGTGGCGCGGGCGGTGGTCCGAATACAACCACACCGCCGCCCCAGGCTGTCACCATCACCACGCAACCATCGAGCCAATCAGTTCCAATCGGCCGGACCGCAACTTTCAGCGTGGCTGCCAGTGGAACCGCCCCGCTTACATACCAGTGGAGTGAAAACGGCGCGGCCATCGACGGAGCGACGAGCGCCTCCTATGCAATGCCGGCCGTCGCGCTCAGTGACAGCGGTGAAACCTTCCAGGTGACGGTAAGCAACGCCACGAGTTCCGCCACGAGCCAGACAGCCGTGCTGACCGCAGGACCGCGAGCGCCGGCGCTCGGAGATCTTCGCTATCTCCTTTTTGAGCAGGTAACCGCGGCGGGCTTTTTTCAAGACGGCGGCGAACATACCGATATTCTCGGGTCGAGCGGTTTTTGGGCAGATAACGCGCTCGGCACTCCTTTGGATATAGGTTCGAACTGGGCATGCTATCCGGGAGTCGCATTTGATTGCGCGTGGGGCCTCACCGTGTTCGCACTCCCCTCCGGCCAGTCGGGGATCACCATGTACTACGAGGGCGACGGCTACGGCGAGTTCTCCTCCGACATGCAATCGATCGTCGCTCCCGATGTGGTGATCGATTCCCTGGATTTCGAGCCTTTAGAGGATTGCTACGGCATTTCTTATGTCAAAACCGCCCAAACGGGGAGCTTCGATTACCGGCTGGAAGTCGTCGCGCCGGATCAGCTCCAGACCACGGTGGCCAACGATGGCGCAGAGAGCAGAGTGGTCACGGCGGTCTCGTTTGATGCGAACAATCAGGCCAATGTGATCTCCTACGGCTGGACCGGGGACGCGACGACCATCTACGAGGCGCAGACCGTCATCGCGGAATCGGCAAGCGACATTGCCAGCCAGGCGCAAACATTGGCCACCAGCGGCTACTTCATCAGCGCGTTTGGCGGCAACGATACCGACGGATACATGCTGATCGGAATGCGGGTCCAGGGCGATACCATGGCTCGCCCGATTTATTTGACCACCGTAAACCCGTCCGGTTCGAGCTCGGCCAACACCCTCCCGCAGCAAAACCCGCCGTACGCCACTGAAGTCATCGCCGGCGGGTTCTTCGGCAGCTTCACCACCGCGGCCAGCCAGGTCTACGCTTCCGAAGAGTGATTCCGTTCGATGGGGTCAATGCATCCCGGCATCCTGCGGCGCCGGCAATCCCCGCGCATTATGATGAATCTTCGGGGGCAAAGCTCGCCCGAGCCCAGGAGAGAGATGCCGGGAAAACTCGAATTGCTGATGGGACCGATGCGGAGCAACAAGACCGCGGAGCTGCTGCGCCGCGCGGAGATGCGCCGCCAGTATGCCAAACAGTTCGTGATGGTGCTCAAGCCCAGCGACGACACCAAGAGCGCGGCCGGTGTGGTGGAGAGCCGCAATCCCAACGGCCACGGCAAAATGCACGCCCTCACCTTCAGCGCCCCGAATCCGTGGGAGGTGCTCGAAGCGATTGCGGAAAAGGAGCAGGAGATCGGCAAGCGCGTAGAGTGCATCGCCATCGACGAGGGCCAGTTCGTGAGCGAACTTTTTCTTTTCACCAAGCATCTGCTCGACGAAAACCACGACGTGCTCGTAGCCGGCCTGGATCTCGACTTCCGCGCCATGCCCTTTGGGGAGATGCTCAACCTCACCTGGCTGGTGAACGCCTACGGCGGCAGCATTACGGAGTGCATGGCCTATTGCGCCTGCGGCGCGCGGGCGCTCTATTCGCAGCGGCTCATTGAGGGCAAGCCGGCGCCGTACGACAGCGCTATCAAGGTGCCCGGCGACGCTTACGAGCCGCGCTGCGCCGAGCATTTCGTGTTGCCGGGCCGTCCGCATTGAAGAGCAGTAATCAGGGATCGGTGATCAGCTGTCAGTGATCGGTGGCTCGCCCGCGAATTCCGTGCCCTGGGCCTCTCCCGGGGCCGTAGAATGCCTCCATGTGCAAATCTGTAACTGCCCGTCGCATTTTTCCTCTTATTGCCGTTTGCATCACTGCGGCCTCGTCCGCCGCGCAGGTCCCCCTGCCGCAGGCCTCGGCTGCCGACCGCGCCGAGGCGCTCGCCATTTTCAAACAGCTCATCGAGATCAACACCACAGACACGCCTGAAGGCAATGTGACCACCGCCACGGCGGCGATGCAGAAGCGCTTCCTCGATGCCGGGTTTCCCGCCGATGATGTTCATCTGGTGGGCGCCAATCCGCGCAAAATGAATCTGGTGGTCCGCTTCCGCGCCGCGGGCACGCCCGACCAAAAGCCGGCGCTCTTTCTCTGCCACATGGACGTGGTGCAGGCGCTGCGCTCGGACTGGACCACCGATCCGTTTCAATTTGTGCTGAAAGACGGCTACTACTACGGCCGCGGCACGCAGGACATGAAGGAGAGCGACGCCGCACTGGTGGCCACGCTTCTGCGTCTGCACCGCGAAGGCTACAAGCCGAAGCGCGACCTGATTCTCGCGCTCACCGCCGATGAAGAGGGCGGCCACTTCAACGGTGCGTCGTGGCTCGTTGCCAATCATCGCGAGCTGGTCGATGCCGCTTACGTCATCAACCCGGACGCGGGCGGCGTGGAGCTCGACCACGGCCGACCGGTGATTGCCGCGGTCGAGGCCACGGAAAAGGTCTACTCCGATTTTCAGATCACCGCCACGAATCGCGGCGGCCACAGCTCTCTGCCGCGGCCGGACAACGCCATTTATGAGCTCATGGCCGCGCTCTCCAAGCTCGCCGCGTACAGCTTTCCCTTCGAGATGAACGACGTGACGCGGGTTTATTTCAAGAATCTGGCTGCGCGGGAGCAGGGCGAGACTGCCGCGGATATGCTCGCCATCCTCGCCCAACCGCCGGACATGGAAGCGGCCGCGCGTCTCAGTGAAGATCCCAGCTACAACTCGAACTTTCGCACCACCTGCGTGGCCACGCGGCTCGCGGCCGGCCATGCCAACAACGCCCTGCCGCAGACCGCGCAGGCCATCGTCAACTGCCGCATTTTTCCCGGCCATTCGCCGGAAGAGATTCGTCAGCAGCTGATTCAGCTCTTTGCCGACTCCAAACTCACCGTGAAATACGTATCCGATGCGGGCGACGTTTTTGACACCGCGCCCGACCGCAAGGCCATCGTCCCGCCGCCGCCCAATGCGCAGGTTTTCGAACCGCTCACGCGCATCACTGATGCGATCTGGCCCGGCGTTCCCGTCACGCCGGTAATGGAAAACGGCGCCAGCGATTCTATTTACTTTGCGCAGGCCGGCATTCCCTGCTACGGCTACTCGGCCGTCGCGCTCGAGCAAGACGACGTGCGCGCCCACGGCAAGGACGAGCGCCTGCCGATCGATTCCTATGGGAAATCGCTGGATTTCTTCTATTCATTTGCGAGGGCGCTGGGCAACGAGTAAGCCGGCGCGCGGGTCACGCGCACCAACCTGCGTTTTTTCTCCGACGGTCTATCTATGGCTGCCTGCCTTGCTCGTCTTTTGCCGTGGCAGACGAGGATGCTTTCCTCTTTTGAAAGGCGAAGTAAATCCAGCAGCCCAGCATGGAGCCGCACATGCCGGAAAGAAAATGGAGAACCTCATGCGAATACATGAATTGCCACCTCAGTTGGATCCAAACATGCCACAAGTGATGAGCGAACAGAAACCGGATCAGGGGAGCCGGCTCCGGCCCTTGCCAGGCTTCGTCAAGCAGGCTGAGCACGCCCAGCAGCACCAGCACAGAGAGCACGATATCCGGAAAAATCCTTACCTTCATGTCAGGCCTGTTCAGACTTTAGGCTCACTGGAGTATCTCCGAGCATCGACCTGTTTGCCCGGCCCGGATAATTTAATGCTCGCATAAGCCCGTCCATCCGCTGCATGAAACGGCACCCCCTCCTCCGCAGCTTCGCCGCACCGCTGCTAAAATTGACGCAGATGATTCTCCCGTTCGTCCGCGAGCTTTTCGCGGAGCTGGAGCATTCTTCGGGTTTTGAGCGCGTACAGAGGCACCTGAGCCTGGGTACGGGGCGGCGGCGTGTGTCCGGATTGACGGCCACGGCCCGCGCGCTGTATTTGCCGCTCATGGCCCGCGCCGCGCGGCAGCCGGTGGTTGTGGTGGTGGCCGACAACAAGGCCGCCGAAGCACTGGAGCCGCTGCTCAAGGCCGGATGCGAGCTCACCGGCGCCATGGATCCTGCGCGCGTGGTGCGGCTGCCCGCGCATGACGTTCTCCCTTTTGAAAATCTCTCGCCCCACCCCGACGTGCAGGAGCAGCGCGCCTCGGCGCTGTGGAAGCTCTCGACCGGGGCCGTCGACATTCTCATCGCGCCGGTCGAGTCGGCGGCGCTCAAACTTTTCGAGCGGGAATACTACTCCGGCCTGGCCGTCACCTTGCGCCGCGGCGAGGAGGTCGATCTCGAAGTGCTCACCGGTCACCTGGCCAGCGTGGGCTATACGCGCATGGACCTGGTGGAAATGCCGGGGCAGTTCACGCGCCGCGGCGGCATCCTCGACGTCTACTCGCCGGAGTCCGACCGTCCCGTGCGCATCGAGTTCTTCGGCGACGAGATCGAGACCATTCGCAAATTCGATCCCGGAACGCAGCGCTCGCAGAGCGGCCTGGATGAATGCGAGTTGCTTCCGCTCACGGAGACGCCGGTGACGGAGCATTTGCTGGCCGCGGTCAGCGCGCGCCTCAGCCGGCAGCGCCTGGAAATCAATGTCGACATGGAAGACGAAGCCATGGCCGCAGAGGCAGCCGCGGCCGGCGGCGTGAGCGTCTTTCCCGGCTGGGAGTTTTTCGCAGCCGTTGCAGGCGCGGAAAAATCCCTGCTCGCGCTCATGCCCCGCTGCGCGGTCTTCGTCGATGAGCCGGCCATGGTGCGCAGCCAGATCGAGCGCTGGTGGAGCAAGGTGGAGCAGCGCCACGAGCGCTCCGGAATCGGCTCGCTCATTCGCCCCGAAGACATTTACCTGCGTCCAGAGGTGCTCGCAGCATCGCTCCGCGCGCACATGGGCCTCGATCTCGATCAGCTCGGCGCCGTCGACGTGCTCGAAGACGACCACACGCTGGGCGAGATCGAGCTGAACACGCGGCCCACGCTGCGCTTTCACGGTTCGATTCCCGCGCTCACCGAGCAGTTGAAGAACCTGATGCTGATGGAGTCGCGCATCGTCCTCGCCGCCGCCAACCAGGGCGACGTGGAGCGGCTGGCCACGGTGCTGCGCGATTATCAGATTCCTTATCGCCTGGGCAGCCGCGTCCAGCATGGCGGAGAAACCATCCTCGAAGAAGCCAGTTACATGGCCGGCGATTTGCGCGTTCCCGTCATTGTGCGCACGCAGCTTGCCTCGGGCGTCAGCTTCGCCGACGCGAACCTGATCGTCTTCGGCGCCAACGATCTGAGCGACGAGGCCGACGTGGCTGCGCGCCCTGAGCCCAAACGATCGAAAACCGCCGCCTTCGTGTCCGATTTCCGCGATCTTGCCATTGGCGATTACGTGGTTCACGTGGAGCACGGCATCGCGCAGTATCAGGGCCTGAAGGAGATCGTGCAGGACGGGCTTTCAGTGGAATTCATGATTCTCGAATTCGCTGAGGCGGCCAAGCTCTATGTACCGTTGACGCGCCTCGATCTCATACAGAAATACCGCTCCACCGACACCGGACCCGCGCCAGTGCTCAACCGGCTGGGCTCGCAGCAGTGGACGCGCACCAAGGCGCGCGTGCGCAAGGCCATGCAGGATATGGCCGCGGAGTTGCTCAAGCTTTACGCCGAACGCCACACCGTGGAGGGCACCGCGTTCTCGCCGGACAACGAGTTCCAGCGCGAGTTCGAAGACGCTTTCGATTACAACGAGACCGACGACCAGGCGACCGCCATCCGCGCCATCAAGGACGACATGGAGGCGCCCACGCCCATGGACCGCCTGCTCTGCGGCGATGTGGGCTACGGCAAAACTGAAGTGGCCATGCGCGCGGCTTTCAAAGCCGTGCAGGATTCGAAACAGGTGGCCGTGCTCACGCCCACCACCGTGCTCAGCTTTCAGCACTTCGAAACCTTCAAGAAGCGCTTTGCGCAATTTCCCATTCACGTGGAGATGATCTCGCGCTTCCGCACAGCGAAGGAGCAGAAAGACATTGTGGAACGCGTCGAGACCGGCAAAGTGGACATCCTGATCGGCACGCACCGGCTGCTTTCGAAAGACATTCAATTCCAGGATCTGGGCCTGCTCATCGTCGACGAGGAGCAGCGCTTCGGCGTGCGCCACAAGGAGCGGCTCAAGCAGTTGCGCAAGCAAATTGACGTGCTGGCCATGAGCGCCACGCCCATCCCACGCACGCTGCACATGTCGCTCGTGGGCCTGCGCGACATGAGCGTGATCGAGACGCCGCCCAAGGACCGCATGGCCATTCAGACCGTGGTGGCCAAGTACGACGAGAAGATCATCCGCTCCGCCATTGAAGTGGAGCTCGAGCGCGGCGGCCAGATTTACTTTGTGCACAACCGCGTGGAGTCGATTTACGAAATTGCCTCGCGCATCCAGGAGCTGGTTCCCGCCGCGCGCGTGGCTGTGGGCCACGGGCAACTGAGCGAGAACGAGCTGGAGAAGGTGATGCTCGCCTTCATGCAGCACGAGTTTGACGTGCTCGTGGCCACCACCATCATTGAAAACGGCCTCGATATTCCGCTGGCCAACACCATCTTCATCAACCGCGCCGATCGCCACGGCCTGAGCGAGCTTTACCAGTTGCGCGGGCGCGTGGGCCGGTCGAATCGCAGGGCATACGCGTATCTGCTCATCCCCCGCGAGAACGAGCTGACGGAGATTGCGCGCCGGCGGCTGGCCGCGCTCAAGGAGTTTTCCGACCTGGGCGCGGGCTTCAAGATCGCCGCGCTTGACCTGGAGCTGCGCGGCGCGGGCAACATGCTGGGCGGCGAGCAGAGCGGCCATATTGAGGCCGTGGGCTTCGAGCTGTACACGTCAATGCTGGAGGCCGCGGTAAAGGAACTGAAAGGCGAGGGCGGCGAAGAGCGCGCGGCCACGCAGCTCAATCTCGGCATCGCCTTGCGCATCGACGAAAGCTACGTGCCCGAAGAAAACCAGCGCCTGCGCCTCTACAAAAAGATTGCGGGCGCAAACAGCGCCGCGGCGGTCAACGAGATTCGCGCGGAGATGGAAGACCGCTACGGCTCGTTGCCCGACGCCACCGTCTACCTGCTCGAAGCGGCGCTCGTGCGCCTGGAGTGCGAGCGCATGGGCGTGGCGCAGATCGATCGCAAGCGCAGCGAGCTGCAGATTCGCTTCACGGAAAATGCGAGCGTCAATTCGGCTCTTGACCCACAGCAGCTCATGCGCCTCGTCGCCCGCAATGCCAGGCGGGGCGCGCAGTTTACGCCGCAGGGCCTGCTCAAATATCCGTTGCAGGCTTCGCGGCCCGACGAGGTCCTGCTGGAAATTCACGATCTGCTCGCAGGCCTGGCCGCCACGCCCATCGAGGCTTGACGGGCAAGCGCCTGAGCCGCGCGTCACGCGCATTCCCCGCATCCCAAGAGGAGTGATGGAGAGATGATGAGCAAGAAGGTTCGCAAAGCGGTCTTCCCCGCTGCCGGCCTGGGCACGCGCTTTCTGCCCGCCACGAAAGTGATCCCAAAGGAAATGCTGGCGCTGGTCGACAAGCCCATCCTGCAATACGGCGTGGAAGAGGCCATCGCTTCCGGCATCGAGCACATCATCCTGGTCACCGGCCGCGGCAAGGGCGCCATGGAAGACCACTTCGATTTGAGCTATGAACTCGACGCGACGCTCGAAAAGAAAGGCAAGCGGGAACTGCTCGCGCTCTCGCGCGGCATCTCGTCCATGGCCCGCGTCAGCAGCGTGCGGCAGAAGGAGCCTCTGGGACTGGGCCACGCTGTGCTTTGCGCCAAGGAGCTGGTCGGCGATGAGCCCTTCGCCGTCATCCTGCCCGACGATGTGATCGACGCCGATCCTCCATGCCTGAAGCAGATGATCGATGTTTTCAACGAAAAAGGCGGATCGGTGCTGGCCACGCAAACGGTTGAAGGGCCCGCGATCAGCGCCTACGGCGTGCTGGCCGGCTCGCAGGACCAAAAGAATCCGCGGATCTACAACTGCACCGGCATGGTGGAGAAGCCCAAATTCGAAGAGGCGCCTTCGACGCAGGCCATCATCGGCCGCTATATTCTCACGCCGCGCGTCTTTGCGCTGCTCGAGCACACACAGCCGGGCGCGGTGGGCGAGATTCAACTCACCGATGGCATCAAAGCGCTGCTCAAAGAGGAAAAAGTCTTCGGCTACACCTTCGCAGGCAAGCGCTTCGATGCGGGCGACAAGTTCGGCATGCTGCAGGCCACGGTCGAGTTCGCGCTCAAGCGGCCGGAGTTTGGGGAGAAGTTCAGGGCGTACCTGAAGGGATTGGTGTAGCGAGTCGGCAAGTCAGCAATCCGGTTGGACACGTGCTTATCCACCCTTTCGACAACAAACATCGAAAGCACGGGGCGACTGCTGATTCTCTTATGCGAGACGCCGGGAAACCGCTGTCAGCAAAGGGGGCGTAGGTCATGCATCTCTATGAAGCGCACCTGCCGGTAACCAGCACCGAGACATCGCGAGCGTTCTATACAGAAACCCTTGGGCTGGCCTTTGCCTATCGCGATCCAGCGCGCGACATCGTGTTTCTCTGGATCGGCAAAGACAGGAGGTCGATGCTGGGGCTCTGGGGCCCAGGCACGACTTACGGATCTGCTGCGCACAGGTCTCACCTCGCGTTCGCCGTGTCCCTGCCGGAGTTGCTAACACAAGCAAAACGTCTAAACGCCCTTGGAGTGGGGACCTATAACTTCGCCGAGGAAGCAACCGCGCAGCCATCGGTGATTGGCTGGATGCCTTCTGCGCAAATCTACTTTCGCGACGCGGACGGCCATTTGCTCGAGTTGATTGCGCTTCTCGATGATGAACCGGATCCCGGCTTCATCGGCTCGCTGGAGGAGTGGAAAGCGCGAAGGGCAGGCTCGGCCGGCATCACGCCTTCCACTTGATGTTGCAGCCGATCGAGGGCTTTTGTTCTTTGGGCGCGGGCTTGCCGGCGAGCACCGCGTCGATGGCGGCGCGCAGATCTTTTCCTGTTACCTCAACGCCGTTGCCCGGGCGGCTCAAGTCATATTGGCCGCGGTAGACGAGCTTGAATCCCTTATCGAAGAGAAAGAAGTCAGGCGTACACGCGGCCGTGTAGGCATGGGCCACAGATTGCGACTCGTCGTAGAGATACGGAAACGCGAAGCCGTTGGCTTTGGCCTGCGCCTTCAGTCCCTCCGGTTTGTCGGCGGGATAATTCTCCGCGTCGTTGGCGCTGATGGCGACAATGGCCACCGGTTTGCGCGCGTAATCCGCGCCCAGCGCGCCCAGCGATTTTTCGACGTGTTTCACGAACGGGCAGTGGGCACAGATGAACATCACCAGCAGCGCATCCTTGCCGCGGAAATCGTCGCGGCGGATCGATTTGCCACTCACCACGTCCGCCAGTACAAAGTCCGGAGCGGTCGTTCCCAGTTCCAGCATTGTCGATTCTGTGAGTGCCATGAAAGTCTCCTTAGCGAGTTAGCCGCCGCTTCGCGGCGTGTTGGCGAGTTGGCAAGTTAGCGGGTCAGACTTTCCCAAACAATGTGAGAAAGGCAACCGCAGATCCTTCGACTGCGATCGACCGCTTGCGCGTCCGATCTTCGCTCAGGATGACAGCCGAATTGTGTGCTCGCAGCGGTCAGTGACGATTCCGTCTTGCCGACTCGCTGACTTGCTGACTCGCTGACTCGCTAAAACAGCCCCGTCTGGCGGCCGGGCGCGGCGATGCCGAAATGCTCGTAAGCTAGGCGCGTGGCCATGCGGCCGCGCGGCGTGCGGTCCAGGAATCCAATTTGAATAAGGAACGGCTCATAGACCTCTTCGAGCGCGTCCTCTTCCTCGGCCAGCGTGGCCGCGAGCGTGCCCAGCCCCACCGGCCCTCCGTCATATTTTTGGATGATGGTCAGCAGCAAACGGCGATCAATCTCGTCGAATCCGTGCGCATCGACTTCCAGGAGCTGAAGTGCGGCGTTGGCCGTGGCGCGGTCAATCGCGCCCGAGCCGCGCACCTGCGCGTAGTCGCGCACGCGGCGCAGCAGGCGGTTGGCAATGCGCGGCGTGCCGCGGGAGCGGAGCGCAATCTCCGCCGCGCCGTCCAGGTCGACGGGAATCTCGAGCACCTCGGCCGAGCGCTCCACGATGACGCGCAATTCTTCTTCCGTGTAAAACTCGAGGCGCAGCAGGATGCCGAAACGCGAGCGCAGGGGCGAGGAAAGCAGGCCGGGGCGCGTGGTTGCTCCCACAAACGTGAACGGCTTGATCTCCATCACGTGCGTGCGCGCCGCCGGCCCCTGGCCGATGATGATGTCAAGCTTGTAATCCTCGAGCGCGGTGTAAAGTTTTTCCTCGAGCACCGGCTGCAGGCGGTGAATCTCATCGAGAAAGAGCACCTGGCGCTCGCGCAGGTTAGTGAGGATGGCCGTCAGGTCGCCCTGAATCTGCAGCGCGGGGCCGGAGGTCTGCTGGAAACCGACCTCGAGCTCGTTGGCAATGATGGTGGCGAGCGTGGTCTTGCCCAGGCCGGGCGGGCCGAAGAGCAGCACGTGGTCCAGCGCCTCGCCGCGCGACCTGGCCGCCTCCAGCGCGATGGCAAGTTGCTCCTTGGCTTTGGATTGCCCGATGAATTCGCCGAGCCGGCGCGGCCGCAGCTTGAGCTCGAAGCCCTGTTCTTCATCGGCGCGCGCGGCGCTTACCAGGCGATCGTGTGTCCGGTCGGGCGTGTTGTCGCGCGTGGTGGCCATACTCACGAAAAGAGTGTAGCGGTTCGGAGGCGAGCCGCGCAAAGCCGCGGTGGAAATTCGAGTTGCGCAGGAACTTATGCAATCACCCAAGGGTTCCTTGCCCTCCGCGCGAGGGTCTTTATGTTTCTTTATGCGCGATCATAAGGATTTTGTTCGCATTCATGCATTCCTCATTTCGATTCCATTACTTTGAAAACAATTCATACCGGACTCGCGCCGGAGGCAATCCGCAGTTTCATGAACGTGTGCTCCAGACGCGAGGGAAACGCAAGCAAAACAGGAGAGACACAGCCGAACCCGCAGCTCTGCCCTTCAGGCTCCTGGCAACTTCCGGCCGCCTGAGGGCGAGCGCTGATCCGGCCTGCTCTTCGTGTTTCCAGGATCCCTTTTTGTGCGGTTCCACGAGAGTGTGCGCGCGATCGTCCGGCAGCGGTTTGTCCATTTGACTCGGAGAAGAGGGCTGCGTTCACGCAGAGAGGAGACGTGTACTCAAAAATCGCTCGACGCGCCGCAAGGCGCGGGCAGGAAAAATTCGAATTGAAAGTGAGAGGCCTCATGAAGGAAACGCGCTCAAGAATTGCGCCGGCTGCCGTCGGCGCGTGTCTTGCACTGCTGTCTCTTTCCGGATTCGCGCAGCAGAGCCCGCCCGCCGCAAACGGAACACTGCCGTCAACCTCCCGCGCTTTGATGTCCAAGAATGATCCGCCTGCGGCAGCCAGTGCAACGCCGAATCCGTCGGCGGGCGCCGCAGCGTCCGGAACCTCCGCGCCCGCTGCGGATACGCACCAGCCGGCAGCTGCTTCCGCGAGCACACAAAGCGGCGCCGAGCAGATTTCCAACGCCGAGCTCGTGAACGACATGCGAGAGATGAAGGGCGAGATCGAGGAGCTGAAAGCCGAGCTGAAGGCGCGCGATGCCGCCGACGCCGCTTCCTCCGATGCCATCAAGGCCTACGAGCACGATGCGGCTGCGCTGCGTGCGGCCGTCAGCGCTGTGTCTCCTACCGCTGCGGCTCCCGCTTCTGCTACGGCCGCGCCGTCGCGTGCCGTTCCGGCAGCCGCAGGCGCTCCGGTCACCCAGGCCGCAGTTGCAGCAGCGCAGCCAGCGCCGGTTACTCCGGCGCCAGCTGAGATCACCGCGGAGACCACGACCTTGTCCACGCCGTTCCCCGGCGACTGGACGTGGCTGAACTCGGGCGGTCACAACTCGGACTCGCCGATGTCGACCAAATACTTCACGCCCGAGATTCGCTTCGACACCAATTACATTCTGGACTACAACCATCCCGAGGACGATTCGATGGGCGGCTCCACGGAAATGTTCCGCTCCGATGAATGGCAGCTCGAGCAGGCCTCGGTGGGCGGCGACTTCCGCATCCAGAACGTGCGCGGGCGCATCCTCACCATGTTTGGCGAGTTCGCAACCACCACCATTCGCAACGATGGCAGTTACAGCCGCGGTCAATGGCAGCTCAATAACGCTTACCGGTACGTCTCCGAGGCGTGGGGCGGCTATCACTGGGATTACGCCCACGGCGTCAACGCCGATGCCGGCATCTTCGTCTCTTACATCGGGCTGTTCAGCTACTACAACTTCGATAATTGGACGTATCAGCCCTCCTACGTTTCTTCGAACACGCCCTGGTTCTTCACCGGACTCCGGATCCAGTACTTTCCCACGGAAAAACTGAAAATAGAGCCGTGGTTCATCAACGGATGGCAGACCTACGGGCGCTACAACAGCAAGCCCGGACTGGGCGGCCAGATTCTGTGGCGTCCGACGCCGTACCTCGACTTTGTCTGGAATGACTACGGCGTGGGCCAGGACGACGCCGGCTTCCCCGGCCGGACGCGTATCCACGCCGACTACTCGGCGCAGGTCAAGTTCTACGACAAGCCAACCCAGACGCTGGACAAGATCGCATGGACCGTCACCGGCGATCTCGGCTGCGAGATGGGCGGCGGCCCGTCGTCGTTCGCGCTGACCACGGGAGGCAATGGCCCCACGGGCGGCGGCACTCTGAACCCGAAGGGACTTTCACCGGAGCAAGGCAACGGCGTCTCCACCTACAATGGCGGCGTTAACTGCCACAACGAGAAGGGCGGCCTGCCCAAGCAGGAGTTTTCCGGCTGGATGAGCTATCTGCGCTTCTGGGCCGACAAAGACAAGTACGCCATGACCCTGGGCGGCGGTGAGATGAACAACCCCGGCCGTTACCTCTCGCTGCTTCCGCCCATCAACGGCGCCACGGCTACCACGGGTTCGGTTTACTTCACGGAAAACGCCAACGATCGCGCCCAGATGCACGACGGGACCATCACCCTGGATTACATGCCGGCGCAGTTCATCACCTTCCGGCTGGAGGAGAGCTACCGCTACTCCGATGTCCCGTACTGGACCGGCCGCGGGGGCATCACGCCGTACACCCCGGGCCAGGGCAACATCCACCAGAACGTAGGCAACCCGGCAGATTACATCTGCTCGGGATCGAGCAGCGAGGGGCTGATCGACTCCGGCATTGGCTACGTTGGCCCCGACGGCGGTCCGGGACTGGCGGAGGCAGCCTTCTTCTGCGCCAACGGATTCAACCCGGGCACGGTGGGAATCCCCGCCAGCTACTACGTGGCAGGATCAGGTCACCAGAAGCTGACTGCAGGCCCATTGGGCAACATCTGGTGGCCTGACTTGCGCACCAACCAAACGGCAACCATCTTTGCGATTCTGGTGCGGTTCTAACTTCGCTCACCGCACACGGATCGCCGGCAAATTGTTCGTTGGCTGGCCGGCAGGCGCACAGGCAAAGCCTGCCGGCCGGCGTACAGGGTTATTCGTGAAAAGTCGATTCTGCGTTCTCGCGCTGTTCACCGTTGTTCCGCTTGCCGCGCATGCGGCGGAACAGAGCTTTACCAAGACCATCCATTTTCGGGACCGTCTCGATCTGGCCATCGTGTCGGGCGCCGGCAATGTCCGCATTAGCCAGGGCCCGGCGGGCCGGCTCACCATTACCGGCCACGTGAGGGCCAACGACTGGCATGCGAACGACGACCGGATTCGCGACATCGCGGCCAGCCCTCCCATTCAGCAGAGCGGAAGCATCGTCCGCATCGGCAGCATGGAGGAGCTGACTCACGTCATCATCGACTACGAGATCGAGGCGCCCGCTGACAGCATTGTCCAGGCGAGCGCCGGCTCGGGCGACATCTTCGACGAGGGCGTGGGACTGAGCGCGCGCTTCAACACCGGCTCGGGAAACATTCACGCGACCGGGCTCGAGGGGAGCATCAGCGTCAGCTCCAAGGAGGGCGACATCGAGGCCGAGCAAACCGGACAGGGCGAAGTGAAGGCGGTGTCGGACACCGGCAACCTGGAGCTGCGCAATCTCCATGGCCCGCTGCGCGCGGCCACGAATGTGGGCAGCATCATCGTTTCCGGAACGCCCGCGGGCGACTGGTCGGTCGAAACCGGAAGAGGCGATATTGAGCTTGCGCTTGGTCAGGCAGCGTGCACCATCGACGCCGAAACCGGCGCCGGCGTGGTGCATAGCGACCTGCGGGTCGAGGGTGGAGACGGCTCCGGCGTGCGCCATCTCGCCGGCAGAATCAACGGCGGCGGAAACAACGTGATCGTTCAGGCCGGCCAGGGGGAGATTCGCATCCGCTGAGCCCTCGATGCGGGGCAAGTCGGACTGGTTCAGGCTGGTTTTGCTTCAAGCCGCCTTCGGGGTCAGCTTGGCGGTTAGAGAGGCTGCGGAAAAACTCACTGGGCAAAGAGTTTTGTATCAGGGCGCGAGTTTACTCGCGCCGCAAATTGCACAAAGCGAATGTGGGGCTTCAGCCCCTGCGGGGACGCTCTCTTATAATCGGCCGCAAATTTGGAGTTTTTCCGCAACCTCTAGAACCACAGGCCGCACACCGAAAAGGACTCCCTTCGGCGCGCGGCCTTTTTCATTCCGGTAAGAGAGGCTGCCGCCATGCAATTTTCCTTCTTCAAAGCCCATTATGGGCATATAGTCCAAGCACTTCCGGCCGTGTGTACCCAAACTTATAACCTTCCAGATACCTCACTCAAAATGGTCATTGACGCTCTATCGGGCCTCCAGTAGCATGGCGCTAAATCAGAGCTTTTTTCGGAATAAATCGTAAGGCCAATGCACCAAAGTGCTGAAGATGCAGCGCTCCTGAGCGGGCTCCGCACGTCATAATTGGATTACGGATTCCGAAGAAGCGTTAGGCGCGCCACGTTTTCGGGTCAAGTCGCTCGGCAGAGTCATGCCCAGGACCGCTGCCCGGGCATAAACTTCAGCTGCCGCAAGGAGCGGAAACTCCTACGGCGCGGCATTGCGGTTCGCCAGATCGCAGGAAAGGGAACAGGCCGGCCGGATGGAGCCGCGATCCTGCCTGTACACTCCCTTGGATTTACGGTTGGAATTTTTGCCAACCGGGCGGATTCGCCAGGAGACCTCTATGCGTTATCGTCCCCCCGTGGGCGCAATGCTGCTGCTCGGCATGCTGCTGCCGCTCACCAGTTGCGTCAACTCCCCCTCTCTCACATCCATCGTCATCAGCCCGTCCTCGATGAACTTCGGCGGAGCCGGCCTGACCGCGCAGTTAACGGCGATCGGCTACTATTCCCACCCCAATCATCCGGCAGAGACGAAGGACATCACCGATCAGGTCACCTGGGCAAGCTCGGCCGTGGGGTGCGTCACCGTGAATAACACCGGCATGATCACCGCGGGCGAAAACACCTGCAGCAACATTCTTGTCTCCGCCAGCGCCCCGGGATTTCCGGGACTGATCACGGCCACCATGACGGTCAACGTGACCCAGCCCACAACCGGCGGCACCGGACCCACGGGCGCGGGCGACGTAAGCACGATCAACATCATTCCCAGCTCGCAGAGCGTTCCGGCTGTGGGCGATACGGCGCAGTTCCTGGCCATCGGCACCACCTCTTCCGGCTCCACGGTCAACCTCGACGGCCTGGTCACCTGGACTTCGAGCAGCCCGCAGGTAGCCACCATCGGCCAAACCAACGGCCTGGCCACGGCGGTCGCTCAAGGGACAGCGACCATCACCGCTCTTTACACCAATGCCGATGGAACCACAGCCGTAGGCACGGCGTCGTTTACCGTGGTTGCGGGAACGGCGCAAGGGTTCACGGCCATTTCCATCGTTCCCACGGCGCAGGCGATATCGGCCTCAGGGCAGAGCGCCAACTTTGTCGCGCTGGCAACGAATGGATCCACGAACCTTTCTGAGGACGTGACCAACGCGGCCGACGTCGTCTGGAGCTCCACCATTCCCACCATCGCCACGGTCACCAGCGGGCTAGCCACCGGCAACGGTCTTGTCACCGGGGTGAGCGTGGGCACAAGCACGATCATCGCCCAGCTGACGAACGCGGGCGGAAGCGTGCTCACGGCTACGGCAACCGTCAACGTGACCGCAACGGCAGCTCCTGAACCGCTGCTGTCTCTCAGCATCATTCCCACTTCCATCACCGTGGGGAACCTGCAGGACACGGGGAACTTCCTTGCGGTGGGCACATTCTCGCAATCGCCCTATGTCCGCGATCTGACGAACTCGGTGACCTGGCTCTCCTCGGCGCCCCAGTACTTCCCCGTCATCACCGCCAGTGACGCCAGCGCCAACCCCGGGACCCCGGCGGGAACGGTTACTGCCTTCGGCTTCGGCACCGCCACCATCATTGCCGAGGCAACGGATCCGACCACCGGGTCGATTCAGACCGCGACAGCAAGCTTCACCTGCCCTCCGCCGACCACTCCGATTGAGCCCGGCGAGTGCTATGAGGGGTCGCAGGCCACCGGGCTTCTGGCAACCATCACGGTCTATAACGAAGGCGAGAACACCACCGACTGGCAGATCACCGCGCCTTCCGCCACCGGCACGCCCGACGTGATTCACTGCGGACCGGGCTGGACAGCCAACGGAGGGGCCGGCGGCTCCGTCTGCGTGGCCACCTATCCCATTGACACCGTAACCCCCTCCGGCAATCCGGGAGTGGTGCTCACGGCGCAAGGTGGAGCGTTCGGCGGCTGGTCCTATAACTGCACACCCAGCGACATCAACGGCAACGCTATAGCGGCTCCGGGCTTTACCGCAGCAGGGCCCAACTACTGCGTGGTTTCGCTCACGGAGACGGTCTATGACCAGCTGACGGGCCAGGACGTCACCATATCCGGCGTCGACCAGTCCGTGGGCGGCATCTTCAACTAAAGCGCCTTGTTTCTCTCGCCGCGCGGGCCGCTCTCCGGAGCGGCCTGCGTGTTTCTGCGCGCCCGCCGGGCGCCCATTCCGCGCCATGCATCCCCTCCTGCTTCCGGCCGTTAAACTGGAAATGCCCGTCTCGCGTGATGACCCACCGGCTGCAAATTCTTCGCCGCTTTCGTTTCAACCGGCCGCAACGCATCGCGGCCGCCCTGCTGGCCATCTTTCTCCTCCAGGGCTTTTGGGTCGCGGCGCACCAGTGGCTCACCGACCGCGATTACGAGTACGCCCGCTGCGGCCGCGAGACCTGGGAGAGCCCCTCGGCTCTGGCCGGCTACTACACCACCTGCGGCAATATTCACGACGGCATCCTCGCCTACCGTCTCGCCGGGCTTCCGCTCACCCTCAACCTGCTGGTCGAGCGCGGTCTCGATCTGTTCCGCAAGCCTGAAAACAAGGTGGTGGCCGCGGGCAGCTCCCCGGGCGAGCTCAGCCTCTGGGAGTTGCGCCACCAGATGACGCACATCCTGCTTCTGCTGCGGCTGCCGTTTCTTTTTGCCGGCTGCGTGCTCGGCGGCTGCATCTGGTGGGTCACGCGCCGGCTCTACGGCAATCTCGGCGGCTACACGGCGCTCGCCCTCTATTGCTTCTGCCCCGCGGTTCTCAAGGCGTGCTTGTCGCCCAACCCCGAGGTGCTGGCTGCGCTCGGTGTCTACGGCGGCATCTACACCTGTATCGGCGTGGCCCACGCCATGCAGGGGCTGGCAGCCAGGTGGCGCCCGCGCATCGTGCTTCTCACCGTGCTCTTCGGCGTGGCCGCGGCGGCGCACATCGCCGCGCTGCCTGTCACTGCGCTGCTCGGCCTGGTACTGATGCTCTGGGTGGCGGAGGGCCACAGGAGCCAGGCGCTGCCCGTGGTGCTGGCCGCCGCGCTGGGCGCGCTCGTTTTTGTCTTCCTCTGCTACGGCTTTTCGCCCGACGCGTTCAGCTACGTCTTTCGCTCCGCCGCCGGCTTTCTCTGGTTTTCGCGCGATCCGGCGCGCCGTTTCTTCTCGAGCTTCGCGAATGCGGGCATCAGCGTGGCCGCTTGCGCCGCGCTGGTGCTCTACCTCGCGCAGCGCCGCTCCCGCTACTTCGGCAATACAACCCCGTTGTTTTGCGCATTGGTTTGCATGACGCTGGTGATGACCGGCGCGCCGGGAACGCCGTGGCTGTGGGCGCTGCCGTTCCTGGTCACCTTCATCGGCGGAGTGTTCGCTGACGCTTACGAAGGCCCGCGGGGACGGCTTGCTGTGGCCGCGGCCTGCGCTCTGGTGGCGCTGCAGGCTGCGGTGTGCGTGGCCGCGCTGCCGTCGATGTATTAGCACTTATCCGGATCGGTGGCTCCGGCCGCCGGGCCAAGCCAAGAGCCAGGGATTACAAAGGCTGAACGAAGCGGAGCTTGCCGGTCAGTTTCTCGCCCGGGGATAGATAGAGGAGGCGGTCCGGCTCTCCGTCAGCGAATAGCGTAACCCCAGCCTCGCCGAGGAAAAAGAGAGCGGCGATGCCTGTGCCCACCGCGCATGCGGGGCAAGCAGCCGCAAGCACTACGGTGCCCCAGATAGCCGCGCCTAACCCTCCATTGAACCCGAGCAGCCACAACGTCCTCAAGGAATTGTTGCCGGGGAGGATGAGGGCGAGGACCTGCTGCGGCAGGTACGTGCGAGAGCCGCCGATGGCGCCGGAGCAGACAAGCTTGTCCTTCGTGAACGACTGAATACGGCATGTTTGCCGGCGGGTGGGCTGGTCGAGGGTTACGACGACGAGTTTGCCCCTGGAGGGGCCGGCCTGTCGTGCGACTTGCCAGCTGCCGGCGTTGGAGCTCTGCGTCGGGACGGTGGCGACTTGGGCTGAGTTCGAAGATTGGGCAAGAGCAAAGGTTGCGCCGACGAGGGCGAGGGCAAAGAGCGCGACGATGCTGCGGATGGTTCGCTCATGCATGAACTGCCTCCTCAAATTGCACTGCGTTCATGAGACATGGCGGTAACCGTCCTGAGCGCCGAGCTTGGGACAGATTCGCGAGTGTCACAGGCAGTAAAGGCCGCGCCGGGCGAAGGCGATAAGCCAGTTCTGGTTGAGATCGACAAGCCGTTCCGAAGCAGCCAAACCACTTTTCGCAGGCCTCTCCATGGGACGTTTTTCGGCTCTGTTTTGCGCCTCGCCTGCGGCTCTCGAATCATAGCGTTAACTCTCTCATATTTCGAAACTTATTTCGCCACTTCCGCCTTGCTCAAAGCCCCCCCAGGCATCTAAAATAAAAGCTGTAAGCCTGCGGGTCCGGCCCCTCCCTTTTCCGGACATTTCTGCCGCCCTCCTGCGGGCTGAAAACACCTTATGGCCGACGATCAGAACCCTCAGCTTCCTCTCGATGGTGGTACGCCTTCCGGCGGCGGCACGAATCTCGTTCCCATCAATATCGAAGAGGAGATGCGCCGCTCCTATCTCGATTACTCCATGAGCGTGATCATTGGGCGCGCACTGCCCGACGCTCGCGACGGCCTCAAGCCCGTGCACCGGCGCATCCTCACCGCCATGGATCGCGAGGGCCTGCAGCACAACAAGAAATATTCGAAGTGCGCCGGCGTGGTGGGCGAGTGCCTGAAGAAATACCATCCCCACGGCGACTCCGCGGTTTACGATGCGCTGGTGCGCATGGCGCAGCCCTGGTCGCTGCGCTATCCCCTCATCGACGGCCAGGGCAACTTCGGCTCGGTCGACGGCGACCCGCCCGCGGCCTATCGCTACACCGAGTGCCGCATGGAGCGCATCGCCGAAGAGATGATGGCCGACATCGAGATGGAAACCGTGGACATGGTTCCCAACTTCGATGAGACCACGGACGAGCCTTCGGTGCTGCCCACGCGCATTCCCAACCTGATCGTGAACGGCTCGAACGGCATCGCCGTGGGCATGGCCACCAACATTCCCCCGCACAACCTTACCGAGGTGGTGAACGCGGCCATCGCGCTGGTAAAGAATCCCAAAGCGGGCCTGCTCGAAGTGCTCAAGCACGTGCAGGGTCCCGATTTCCCCACCGGCGCGTTTCTCTACGGCCGCGCGGGCGTGGCCCAGGCCTACAACACCGGCCGCGGCCGCTTCACCATCCGCGCCCGCGTGGCCATGGAGAACCTGACCAAGGACAAGCAAGCCTTCATCGTCACCGAGATTCCCTACCAGGTGAACAAAGCCAAGCTCATCGAGCGCATCGCCGAGCTGGTGAACGAAAAAGTCATTGACGACATTGGCGACGTGCGCGACGAGAGCGACCGCGACGGCATGCGCATCGTCATCGAGCTCAAGCGCGGCGCGCAGCCGGAGATCGTGCTCAACCAGCTCTACAAGCACACGCAGATGCAGGAGAGCTTCTCCATGATCTTTCTCGCGGTGGTCAACGGCCAGCCGCGGGAGATGGGCCTGGACGGCGCCATCCGCGTCTTCATCGATCACCGCATCGACGTGGTGCAGCGGCGCACGGTTTACCTGCTGCGCAGGGCGCGCGAGCAGGAGCACATCCTCGAAGGCTACAAGATCGCGCTCGACAATCTCGACACCGTCATCCGCATCATCCGCGGATCGAACTCGCGTGCCGACGCCCGCGAAAACCTCTACGCGTGGGGCAAGGGCAAGGACATCGTCATCAATCTCGACCGCGAACGCCTGCCCGGCGAAGAGCGCGGGCTCACCCTGCGCCAGATCGATAAGATTCTCGAACTGCAGCTCTATCGCCTCACCCAGCTCTCGATTGATGAAATCCTGAAAGAGCTGGCCGAAACCAGAGAAAGAATCGCCGAATACGAGGAAATCCTGGCCAGCGACGCCAGGCTGCGCTCGGTGATCGTGAAGGAACTCGAAGAGGTGCGCGACAAATACGGCGACAAGCGGCGCACGGAGATTATCGACGAGAGCGCCGAGCTGCAGCTCGAAGACCTCATCGCCGACGAGCAGGTGGCAGTGACGGTAAGCCACCAGGGCTATCTGAAGCGCACGCCCATCTCCATCTACCGCCAGCAGCGCCGCGGCGGCACCGGGCGCACGGGCATGAAGACGCGCGAAGAGGACTTCGTCTCGCAGCTGATCGTCAACTCCACGCACGCGTATCTGCTTTGTTTCACCAACACCGGCCGCGTGTACTGGCTCAAGGTCTACGAGATTCCCGACGTGGGCGCGGCGGGCAAGGGCAAGTCCATGCAGAGCCTGCTCGACCTGCAGCAGGGAGAAAACGTCCGCGCCATTCTGCCCGTGCGCGATCTCGAGGAAGAAAACAAGTATGTCTTCTTCGCCACGCAGAAGGGCACGGTGAAGAAGACGCCGCTCAAGGATTTCTCCAACGTGATGGCCCGCGGCATCATCGCCATCGGCATCGACACCGACGACGAGCTGGTGGCCGCGCGCATCACTGACGGGTCGCAGGTCATCTTCCTGGCCACGCACCTGGGCATGGGCATCCGCTTTGATGAGGCCGGCGTGCGCTCCATGGGCCGTCCGGCGTACGGCGTGCGCGGCATCGAACTCTCGAAGAACGATTACGTGGTGGGCGTGGCCGTGACCCCGCGCGAGCATGCGCCCGGCGCCTACCGCATTCTCTCGGTCACGGAAAACGGCTTTGGCAAGCGCACCGACGTGGAGGAGTACCGCCTGCAGGCGCGCGGCGGCAAAGGGGTGAAGAACCTGGCCGTCACCGAGCGCGTCGGCCGCGTCAACTCCATTCAACTGGTGGACGACACCTCAGAGCTGATGGTGATCAGCCAGTTCGGCAAGATCATCCGCATCGATACCAAGACTGTGCGTTCGGCCGGGCGCGCCACGCAGGGCGTGCGCCTGCTCAGCCTGGAGCCCGAAGACAAGGTCGCCGCCGCCGTCATCATTCCGCCGGAGGAAGTGAACGGCAACGGCAACGGTAATCACGAGGGCGAACAGGGGACGCTGCTGCAGTAGGGTTCACCGCAGGCGATCAGGAATGAACGGGCATGGACAAAACGATTCGACGCGTAACCGATCCGAGCGAGCAAGAGCTTGAGAGCTTTCGCTACTGGCAGAGCCGGCCGGTGGGTGAACGGCTCATGGCCGTATGCGAGTTGAGCGAGGCCGCGTATGCATTCGCCACCGACTTCAAAGGAGCGCCCGCCCATGATGACCAAGGACTTCAAGGACCTTCTCCGTGCGTTGAACGCGCGCGGGGCTGAATACCTCATCATCGGCGGACACGCCTACAGCGTTTATACCGACCCGCGCACAACCAAAGACTTGGACCTCTTCATTCGCTCCGACCCGCAAAACGCCCGAGCCGTTTTCGCGGCGCTTGCAGAATTCGGCGCGCCCCTCCAGGGCATGAGTCCCGCGGACTTCGCTGACGGCACCACTTTTCAAATCGGGCAGCCACCTGACCGCATCGACGTTTTGCAACGAATCGATGGCGTCACCTTCGAAGAGGCATGGGCAAATCGTCTTGATGGCATGATTGACGGGGAAGTCCCGGCACCCATCATTTCCAGAGCGGACCTCATCCGCAACAAACTGGCGAGCGGCCGCGAACAGGATCTTCTGGACGTGAAGAAGCTTCGACGCGCTGAAGAGGCGACGAAAAAACTTTAGGGTTAAATCCCACAGCACGCGGAGAAAAGCCAAATGTTATGCCGCATTTCTGCTACTGTTCTCGCGCTTATCTTTGGCACCGGTGCCTGCGCCGCCGGCAAGAAGCCGCACACCGAAATCGCCATCCACAATCCCACCGCGTCGTTTCTCGACGTAAATGCGCGGCGCGCGGAGCTCGCCGCTGCCACTACGCCGCGCGTAGTGGAGGCGCTTGCGCTCAAGGCAGACTGTGTCCATGCGGTGCAGCCTGCGCCGCCCCAGGGGCGCATGGTCATCCCGCACCATTACCTGAGCGGCAGCAACGGCCCGGTGAATCCGGAAGAGGCCGAGGCCACGCTCCCCTACCGGCAACTGGGGCAGGCAGTGAGCCAGGGCGCTGGCCGCTATGTCGTCACTGGAGATCCGGCTCAAGCCGTATGCGTGGCGAGTCTGCTCAGCCACTGGGCCGCCGCCAGGACGCTGCTCAACTATAGCTACCAGGAGAGCAGCCAGGCCTGGTACCAGGTGGAGTGGACGCTCAGCTCCGTTTCCCTGGCGTGGTCGGTGGTCGAAACCGATCCCTCCATTCCGCCCGCGCAGCGCGCGACGATTCTGAAATGGATGCACGATGTGACGGAGTACATGTTCTCGCAGGACCCGCATCCCGGGGAACGCGAGAACAATCATGCTTATTGGCGCGCCCTCTGCGCTACAGCGGTGGGCATTCTCACTTCAGACAACACCCTTTATCAGGGCGGACTGGCGCAGTACGCGCGCGCCATCGGACAGATGAATCCCGACGGCTCTCTGCCTCTGGAAATGGCGCGGCATGAAAATGCGCTGCACTACCAGAGCTTCGCGCTGGCGCCGCTGGTGATGATCGCGGAACTGGCCGCGCGTCAGGGCGTCGATCTCTTGAGCCTCAAGGAAAACGGCCACAACCTCTCCGACGCGGTCGACTTTCTCGTCCGCGCATCGGCCGATCCCGCGCTGGTGAAAAAATACGCGTCCGAACCGCAGACCTTCTCGCTTTTTTCCGGAGAGGAGCCGCCGGCGTGGACGGAGTTCTGGGCGGCGCGCCATCCCGGGAAGCCGTGGACCGATCTGCTCACCCACCCGGTCTACGATTCCAACCTGGCCGGGAATGCGACCATTTACGCCGCGCCTGCGCAAGCACGGTAGCCGGCCGGCGATGCAGCTTTGCGCTTTCACTCCGCAGTAGGATAGAGGGGTGAATCCGTTCGCCTCTGGCCGAATGCCTTCACAGGTGGCACATGCCCGCAGCCGGCGCCAAACCGATCGGTGCAGTCGACGAAGCCTCCGCCGCTCAGGCCGTGCGCCGCATGTTCGACTCCATCGCCCCACGCTACGACCTGCTCAATCATGTACTCTCATTCAACGTCGACCGGCTCTGGTGGCGCCGCGCGGCGCGCCGCTTCCGCGATGTGCTCGCGCGCCCGGAGGCAGCAGTTCTCGACGTCTGCTGCGGCACCGGCGATTTGACCATGGCCCTTCTTCGTCATCGCCCGCGCGCTGCACGGCCCATCCTCGCCGCCGATTTCGCGCGCGGCATGCTGGCCCGCGGCGCGCGCAAATTCGCCGGCCGCGCCGTTACCGTGCTCCAGGCCGACGCGCTGCAATTGCCCCTCCGCGATCGATCTCAGGACCTTATTGTCACCGCCTTCGGCTTCCGCAACCTGGCCAATTACGAGGCCGGTCTGCGCGAATTTCATCGCCTGCTCAAACCCGGCGGCCGGCTCGGCATTCTCGAATTCAGCGAACCCGGCGGCGTGCTCGGCAAGGCTTACGCCGTCTATTTTCGCCGCGTGCTTCCGGCCATCGGCCGCGTCATCTGCGGCCCCTTGCCCGGTAACATTGCCGGCCCGTACAACTACCTTCCCCAGTCGGTGGGCAACTTTCCCCCTCCGCCGGAAATGTTGGCTCTGCTTGCGTCCACCGGTTTCACGCAGTGCGCCTGGCAGCCTTACACCTTCGGCATCGCCGGGTTGTACACGGCTGCGCGCGCGCAGGTAAGCTAGAGCCAATGGACCAGGCAATCTCCAGCGCGCCCAGATCCGATTCGACAGCCGGCTCCGCGCCCAGCGCCGCTTCGCCGAAATCGCAGCGCGATCCGGCGGGCGCCTCCGCGGAAAAGCGCCGCGTCGCGTTGCACTCCATGACCGCTGCCGCGGCCATGGCGCTGCTCAAGCTGGCCGTGGGCCTGCTCTCCGGCTCGCTCGGCGTTCTTTCCGATGCCGCGCATTCCGGCCTCGATCTGGTGGGCTCCGCATTCACGTTCTTCTCCGTGCGCGTAAGCGGCAAGCCTGCCGATGAAACCCACTCCTACGGTCACGGCAAAATCGAAAACCTCTCCTCCTTCGGCGAAGCCGGGCTCATGGCCGCCTCCTGCATCTGGATCGTCTGGGACGCGGTCGACCGCATCTTTTTTCATCCCGTTCCGCTGCGCCATTCCGTCTGGCCCGCGCTCGTGCTCATCGCCTCCGTCGGCGTCGACTGGTGGCGCTCGCGACGGCTGCGCGCCATTGCCCGCAAAACCGGCTCACCCGCGCTGGCCATGGACGCCTTCCACTTCGCCTCCGACATCTGGGCCTCCGGCGCCGTGCTCGCCGGGCTGGGCGCCACATGGGTGGGCGTGTGCTACCACCTTGCGTGGCTGCGCTACGCCGATCCCGCGGCCGCCCTCGTGGTTTCATTCATGATTCTGCGCATGACCTTCCGCCTGGGGCGCGAAGCCGCGGACGCGCTCATGGACGAGATTCCCGCCGAAACCCGCCGCCGGCTCATGCGCGAGGTGCAACGCGTTCCGGGCGTGCTGGCCGTAGAGCAGGCGCGCGTGCGCCGCTCCGGCGCCGACTACTTCGCCGATCTCACCCTGGCCCTGCCGCGCCGCTCCACCTTCGAGCACACCGGCGAACTGGTGGAGACGGCCACGGCGGCGGTGCAACGCGTGCTGCCCGGCGCCGACGTCGTGGTCCGCACCGTGCCCCGCCAGACGCGCGCCGAAAGCATCTTCGACCGCGTGCGCGCCGTGGCCGCGCGCCACAACCTTTCCGTGCACGAGCTCAGCATCCAGTCGCACCAGGGACGCCTGCGCGTGGAGCTCCACGTCGAAATCGAAGAGAAAATGCGCCTGCGCGAGGCGCACAGCTTTGTCAGCGCGCTGGAAGAGGAGATTCTACGCGAGGTTCCGGAGATCGACGCCGTGCTCACGCACATTGAGAGCGAGCCGGCCACTATCGAGCAGCCGGAAGAGATGGTCGGCGACGACCGCCGCATCGAGCTTGCGCTGCGCGCCGCTGCCGCGCACATTCCTGAGATCATCGACGTGCACGCCATCGCCGTAAGCCGCACCGGCGATCACATCTCTCTCACCTGCCACTGCACCCTGTCTGACGATTTGCCCATGCACCGCGTCCACGAGATCATCACCGCGCTGGAAGACCGCTTCAAGCTCGAGTGTCCGGAAGTCTACCGCGTCACCATCCATCCCGAGCCGGTGACGGATAATACGCGATAGCCCCGGAAATCTCGCGGGAGTTCGCGCTACAGCGGTTTCACAGTTGGTGTATCCCGAAGCCGCAGATGCTAAAGCATTTTCTGAGAAGCTGTATCCCGAAGACGGAAAGCTGAGTCGACGCGACCAACAGGGAGCGGCGATCTTGCGAGGCAGTGAAAAGGACACAGTCACTCAGAAAATGCCGTAAGTGGCTTTTTCACCAAGAAAAAGCCACCTTCCGCAACTGTGAAACATGGCTGCATGTACTGTGGAACCGCTCTAACGCGACGCCACCTTCTTCCCCAGCGCCTTCTGCACCACGTAGGACGAGCGTGTGAGTCCCACGCCGCGGGCCCGGCGGTCGATTTCGGCAATCTGGCTTTCGCGCGCGGTGATGTTCACGCGAACCGTCTTCTCCGGAGTTTTCACTCCGACAAGGAAGGCGACTGCACCTTTCATCGCCGGATCGCTGCGCAGGTCGTCCAGACTCGAAGGCTCGGGAAGCTCTTCGCCGTCCTCGCGCATGCCTTGAATGTGAAAGGCAAGCGCCTCGGCGGCCATGCGGCGCGCCTCTTCCAGAGTGGAGCCCGCGGTAACGCAGCCCGGAAAGTCAGGAAAGCTCACCCCGTAATCGGAGCTCTTGTCCTTGTGCAAATAGGCGATGTACTCCAGGGTTGCGCCCTTAGCGGAGTTTAAGTCCTGCTTGTTTCTCGATGCTCTTGAGCGTTCCAATGGGCATTTCCTTCCTGGGATACGGTACGGTGACCCTCCCGGGTTTGCTGGGATGCTTGAACTGCTTATGGCTGCCCGCCTGCGCCACCTCATACCAGCCGTCCCGCTCGAGCCTTCTTACCATCTCCCGGCTGTTCATTCCCTGTGCTCTTCCACAACGAGAATACACACTTCGTATACACTGATCAAGAATGGCTCATCGTGCCCGAGGCGCGCCACTTCCATGACCAGCCGCTGGATCCTGAACTTCTTTCGCGTGGCTTCGCTGCTCATGCTGCTGGTGGCCGTGGCCCTCATGTCGGCCATCATCACCATGCACTTCGCCATTCACGGCGCTGAGGTGCAGGTGCCGCCGCTCAAGGGCATGACCGTGGCCGACGCACGCAATGAAACCGAGGGTCTGGGGCTTAATCTCGACGTGGACAACCGCTACTATTCGGGCGACGTGGCCGCCGGCCATATTCTCACGCAGTCGCCCGCGCAAGGCGCCGTGGTGCGGCGTGAGTGGCGGGTGCGCGTTTCGGAAAGCCTGGGCCCGCAAAAGGTAGACGTGCCCGACACGGTGGGCATGGAAGAGCGCGTGGCTACGCTCGCACTGCGCCGCGCGGGACTGGAAGTGGGTGCAAGCGCGCACCTGCCTGAAACCGCCGCCATCGCAAACCTGGTGCTGGCCCAGGATCCGCCGCCCCACGCGCAGGACATCCAGCAGCCCAGCGTGAGCCTGCTGGTGGCCGTGCCGGACACCGAGCCGCCCGACGGCTACGTGATGCCCGATCTCACCGGACTTCCGGTTGTGACCGCGCAGCTCGCTCTGGCCAAAGTCGGCATCAAGACCGCGCCTCCCGCATACGAGGAGGTTCCTCCGCAGCCGGTGGCCAATATCGGAGCGCCGCCTGCGCGGCCCATGCGGCCCGGCACCGTGATCGGGCAGTCGCCCGCGGCGGGTGCGCGCGTGGATCAAGCCACTCCGGTCAGCCTTACAGTGGCCAGGTAAGTTCGAAAGGAGTGGTTTGCGTGGGGCTGGAAGAAGACATCGCGAAGATTGCCGAGCAGGAGCGCGCGCTGCGCCTGCCGCGGTTGGATACGCGCGTGGCCTGGGAGCTGGGCACGCTCATCAAGAGAATTGCGGAAGAGCGCGGCCTCAGCCTCGTGATCGACGTGCGCCGCTTCGGCCAGCCGCTCTTCTATGCCGCGCTCGACGGCACCACGCCCGACAACGCGGAGTGGGTGCGCCGCAAGAGCAATGTGGTCGCGCGGTACCATCGCAGCTCGTATGGCGTGGGACTGAATTGGAAATCGAAGGGCCAGACCCCGGAGGAGCGCGGCCACTCGATCGCCGAATTCGCCGCGCACGGAGGCTCGTTTCCGCTGTATACGGAGGGCGCGGGCGTCGTGGGCAGCGTGACCGTTTCCGGACTGCCGCAGCGCGCCGATCACGAGCTGGTGGTCGAAGCCCTTTGCGCCTTGCTCGGCCGCGACTACCAAACCCTCAAGCTTGGTCCCGAGCATTAGGCGGCTTGAAGTCGGCGCGACGCTTCCGCTCACCGATTCTTCTCGATCAGCGCCACAAAAAACCCATCCGTATGCAGAGCACCGGGAATCAGGCGCACCGCGCCGTCAGGTGTAACCCATGCGCGCAATTGCTCTGCGCCCGCGGCCGTAAGAATTCCTTTGTCCAGCAACCGCTCGATCCGCGGCGCAAGTGAAGTCTGCCGCGCACCGTGCGTCTGGGCGAGAACGGCTGCAACCACCTGCTCGTTTTCCTCGGGCTCGAGCGAGCAGGTCGAATAGACAACGAATCCGCCGCTGCGCACGGCGCGCAGCGCTGCGCCTAGAATCGCCTGCTGGCGCTGTGCGTGCCGCTCGAAATCTTCCGGCTTGAGCCGGTGCCGGATCTCCGGGTTGCGTCCAAGAGTGCCCGTCCCGCTGCACGGCGCGTCCACCTGCGCCAGGTCGAATGCATTCGTCTCTTCGAGCGCAGCCGCGTCCGCGTGTCTGCATTCCACGCCATCCCCGTACGCGGCCAGCCTTTCGCGCATGGCCGCAAGCCGGGTTGCGCTTGCCTCCAGCGCAACCATGCGCGCCTGGGGCAGGCGCTCGGCGAGAATGCGCGTCTTGCCTCCCGGCGCCGCGCACGCATCGAGCGCACGCTTCACGCCATCGCTGCAAGCCGCGGCCAGCTCCGCGATCAGCTGCGATCCCTCGTCCTGCATGCGCACGCGTCCCTCGCGGAAGGCCGTGGTTGCGGTCACCTCGCCTGCCTTCACGCGGCGCGCGCACGTAAGCAGCGTCCCCGGCGCGAGCTCGATTCCATGGCGAACCAGTTCTTGCTCAACCTCCGCGCTCTCCACGCGCACTTGAGCCTCAGGCTGCAATTGCCCGTGCAGGCAGATGGCGCGCGCCGTCTGCTCGCCGTAGTGCGCAATCCATCGCTCTACCATCCATGCGGGGTGGGCTTCGATGGCGTGAGACTCGCTGCTTGCGGCGCTCTCACTCTTTCCGCGCGCAAGGTCGCGCAGCACAGCATTCACCATGCCTGAGGCAAACCGGTGCCCTGCGTGCTTCACCAGCTCCACGCTTTCGTCGATAGCCGCATGCGCAGGAATGCGATCCATTCGCAGCAATTGCAATGCGCCGAGCCGCAGCGCAATGCGCGCTTCGGGATCGAGCTTTGCCTTGGGCCTGTCGAGATGCGCCCGGATTTGCTGGTCGAGCCGGAGCTGCCAGCGCAGTACGCCGAGCACCAGCGCCGTGGCCAGGTTGCGATCGGCGGCGCCGAGCGCGCTCACTTCCTTGCTCCGCAGCAGCTCGTCCGCGTGCGCACGGCCGCGCTCCACTTGCAACAGGATATGAAACGCCGCGCGGCGCGCAGGCGAAACCCCGGCCACGGTCTTCACCCCAGCCGCGCGTCCGGGCTGAGCGGGTTGCCGCGCAGAAACTCCGTCGCCGTCATGCGCTTCTTACCTTCGAGCTGGACTTCCAGAAATTCGACCCATGTGTTTCCCGCGCAGGCCGCAAAAATCCGCCCGCTCAGGACCCAGATGCGTCCGGGCTCCTCGGCGTTCTGCTCAGCGGCCGTCTGCGTCGCGCCCTCCAACTCCGCGGTCAGCGCCATGCGATGCACGATGAGCTTTTTCCCATTGAGCGCGGTGAACGCGCCCGGCCAGGGCTGAAAGCCGCGCCAGCGGTTATAGAGTTCGTGCGCACCGCGGTTCGCAAAATCCATGCGGCCGTCCTCGCGATCGAGCAGCGGAGCAAAAGTGGCGTGCTCGTGGTTTTGCGGCTGCGGCTTCATGGTGCCGGCGGCCAGTCCGGCGAGCGTCTCCACCATCAGCGGCGCGCCTGCGTGCGCCAGTGCCTCGAAGAGCTCCACGGCGGTCTCGTCGGGCGCGATCTCGCGCGTCTGTTGCAACAGAATCGGCCCCGTGTCCAGGCCCTCTTCAAGCAGCATGGTGGTGTTGCCGGTGTAGGCGTCGCCCCTGGCGATAGCCCACTGGATGGGCGCCGCGCCGCGATACTTCGGCAGCAGAGAGGCGTGCAGGTTGATGCAGCCGAGACGCGGAACGGCGAGCATCCACGGCGGGATGATGCGCCCGTAGGCGACCACCACGATGGCATCCGGCGCAATGGCCTCAAGCTGCGCGCGAAATTCCGCATTGGCGCGAATTTTTTCCGGCTGCGTCACCGTGAGACCGCGGGCGAGCGCGGCCTGCTTCACCGGGGGCGCGGTCAGCGTGCCTTCGCGCCCCACCGGCCGGTCCGGCTGCGAGACCACCAGCGCCACTTCATGGCCCGCAGTGATCAGCGCCTCCAGTGTGGGCACGGCGAACTGCGGTGTGCCGCAAAAGACGATTTTCACGGGGCCTCTGGCGAGCGAATGCCGATGAAGATTCGCGGTTGACCATCCTTTTGGCCAAAAAGCGGCGGAAGGGATCGGGCTACACGTATTTTCGATCGAGCCACCTGAATCACCACTTGCCTTCGCTCTGCAGTTTGCGGATTTTGCGCAGGTTCAGATTGCGCTTGAGCGGGCTCATGCGGAAGATAAACAGGACGCCGTTCAGGTGATCGATCTCGTGCTGCATAGCGCGCGAAAGCAGCTCCTCGCCATCCATCTCGTACCACTTGCCGTACTCGTCCTGCGCGCGGATGCGCACCTTGGCCGCGCGCACCACCTTTTCGCGAATTTCAGGAAAACTGAGGCAGCCTTCTTCCTCGTACAGACGGCCTTCGCTTGAAATCACCTCGGGATTGATGAGCACCAGTTTCTCCTTCGGGTTTTTGCCCAGGCTGAGATCGATCACCGTCAGCCGCTTGGAAATACCCACCTGCGGTGCGGCCAGGCCGATGCCCTGCGCCGCGTACACGGTCTCGAACATATCGGCCACCAGCTGGCGCAGCTCGTCGTTGAATTCGGTCACCGGCTCGCCGGGCTGCGAAAGCACCGGCTCGGGATACTTAACGATCTTCAA
>JASHOQ010000016.1 GCA_030041045.1 Acidobacteriaceae bacterium | reverse complement strand
CCGAGCGTCCCGTGCCTCTGGAACCCGAGATAATCAATGAACTCGGCGGCATCAAAGAATCACTCAGAGGGGAAGACGGTACGCTCCGCACTGTTCAATTTACGTATTTTGTCCCCTCAGGTTCTTCAGGAATTTTTCAAGAGATGGTTGCTCAGGGTCAGTATGCGCGCGATCCTTTGCAGTCGTCCCCAATACCGACCGGTAGACAAGAATATGGATCGACAGCAGAGCTCTTTTCGAGGATCAAGCTGGCTATCGTCGAGCAAACCAAGCTCCCCGATCAAAGTTCCGCGCTGGCGACCTTCTGGATCTTGTCCACCTGGTTTCAGGACATTCTTCCCATTGCTCCCGGCCTCGCGCTCACTGGCTGGGCTCACTCTGGCGATGTTATTCTGCGAACTCTGCGGACTTTCTGTTATCACCCCACCCTGATCGCTGGTATCACGAGCGCGACCCTTAACGGCCTGAACTGGGATCGGAAACCCACCCTGCTCATCTCGGACCCGAGCTTGAACCGGCGAATGGCGGTGCTGTTGGGCAGCTCAACCTCTCGCGGCTATCTTACGTTTAGGAAGTTAGCTGGTGGCATATCCGTACCCTTCGATTATTTTTCCTCCAAGGCCATTTTCCTTGGTGAGGACAGTCGGATGGCTTCAACCTTACAGCATTACTTACATATCAATGCATCCCCCGTCCCACGTGCCAACCCAATGGACGCATCGCCACTGTCAGAGAAAGCAGTGCAAGACTTCCAGAACCAGCTCCTGAGATATCGTCTTAAGAATTTGCCTCGCGCGCATACGTCAAATTTCCACGCCTCCGGCCTGTCACCCGAAATAACTTTGATTGCGAATTCTTTTGGCCGATGCATCGTTGATGCGCCGGAACTCCAGGCGGAGCTCATCACCCTGCTTATGCCCATCTCCGATCACCAGCACGCCGAAAGCATTGACGAACTCGGAGCGCTCGCTATCGTTGCTGCGCTCACCTTGTGCCACGCCGGCAAGGAGGAGATCCTGGTGGGAGAGATCGCCGCTGAAGTCAATCGAATCCTGAAGGAACGCGGCGAGCGGCAACAACACTCTCCGGAAAAAGTTGGTCACCGGCTGCGGAAGGCTGGCCTGCTTACGCGGCGACTGGGCGCCAAGGGCAATGGGCTCCTGCTCGACCGTGCGACAAAAGCCCTTCTCCACGATGCCGCGATCACTTACGGGTGTGGACGCTTGAGCGATCCCAATGAAAACCTTCAATGCCCGTTGTGCGCACAAAATAAATGATTCATGGAAGATATAGAGGTTTTGTGGGTTTGACTGCCAAAATAGATTACATCAACTGGTGAGCTCTAATCCCTGCTTTCTCCACCAATCGGCCGTTCGCCGGATCGACTCCTCCAGAGGGGTCCATTCCTCGAGGCCCAGCATCTCCCGAGCTCGCTCCACCGACGGCACATATCGCGCCGGCGCCGCTCCCGGACAGGGCTGCTGCGCCACGCGGATCGCCGTTTCTGGCCTCAACGTTGCCGCCACGACCCTTGCCAGCTCCAGGATGCTCAAGTCTCGAGCCGACCCCACGTTGATCGGCACCAGGTCCGGCGCCCGAAACAGGATCGTCCACAGCCACACCGCGAGATCAGCCGCATAAAGATACGAACGCCGCGGCGTCCCATCCCCCTCGATGTCGATCGCCCGCCCCGCCAGCACATCCCCAATAAAGTTGCCGATGGCAAAGTGCCGGTCCAGCGGCAGATGTGGCCCCACAAAGGCAAAACCCCGGGCGATGGCGCACTCCATCCCGTGCCCCTCCGTGCTTTCCGCGCACATTTGCTCGCACTTCAGCTTGGCCTCGCCGTAAGGCGTGTCCGGTTTGCCGGCAAAGCTTTCCGGCAGATGGGACACTCTCGCCGGCTGGCGCCCATACACCGCACCCGAGCTGGTAAACAAAAACCTCCGCACTCTGGCCGCCCGCGCAAACGCAAGCATGCGCTCCATCCCGGTAACCACCCTCGCCGGAAGCCCCGGCGCGCGGGCTTCATAACCTGACGTCGGTGTGGCAGCATGAATCACTAAATCGAAATGCCCGCCGGGAAAAGCAAAGTCCGCAAGGTCACCGCGCAGAAACCGGATCGAGTCTTCCTCGGCCATGTGCGGCATCTTCCGGAAAAAAGCCTCCGGATCGCGGCTCAGAACCGTGGCAGACAAGTTCAGATCGAGCCTTCGGTTGCAGAAAGCCAGGCTCTCCAGCAGCCACGATCCGAAAAATCCCGTCCCTCCCGTAACGAAAATCCGCTGCCCGCGCACCCGCTTCCAAAGCGCCTCCGTGCATCGCAGAATGTGCTCAAGGTCCTCAGTCGGGAGGGGTTTCACGCACCCAGCATAAATCCTCACGGAGGCGCAACGGCAAGCCAGAAGTCCAAATGAGGCTTTGTAATCAGGGCACGGCTTTAGCCGGGCCAAGATAGGCGCAAAAGGAACGGGCGCCTTTAGCCCCTGCTAACCCCAACTCGGTTCGTCGCCGCAATCTTCCCAAATGCCTAGGTGCGAGACACCCCGGTTCCACTTTGGTGGGAAGCGTAACCCTTTAGTTATCCTGACTCCCCGGTTCCGGTCAGGATGCTGACTCGCGAGACTGCTATGATAACCGCGGCAAAGACCTGAATACGACGTCAGGCGGGCTGCTGCAGCCTCCAGGCTGCAGGAGGAGCGCTTTATGAGTACCGTAACCGTGGGCAACCGTCCGATTGGCGACGATGAGCCGTGCTTCATCATCGCGGAAATCGGCATTAACCACAGCGGCAATATCGATATCGCCAAAAGGCTGATCAGCGTAGCGGTCGCGGCCGGCTGCGACGCCGTCAAATTCCAGAAGCG
This sequence comes from Acidobacteriaceae bacterium, assembly GCA_030041045.1. GTDB lineage: Bacteria > Acidobacteriota > Terriglobia > Terriglobales > Acidobacteriaceae > Telmatobacter. The sequence goes on along the minus strand of JASHOQ010000016.1, from coordinate 2,212 downwards.
CACCGTCGAAGTCGTCTACACGCCGGAAGAGCTGGCCAAGCCGCGCGAGAGTCCATTCGGCCCCACCAACGGTGACTTGAAATACGGCCTCGAGTTCGAGCAGGAGGAGTACGAGGAGATCGACGCCTTTTGCAAATCCGTCAAGATGACTTGGTTTGCTTCTCCATGGGATGAGGGCTCGGTCGATTTTCTTGAGCGCTTCCATGTGCCGGTCTATAAGATCGCCTCGGCCTCGCTGACTGACGATAACCTTTTGCGGCATATTCGCAGAACCGGAAAACCCATCATCCTCTCCACCGGGATGAGCACCTATGGCGAAATCGACCACGCCGTAGCCCTGCTGGGCAAGGACGATCTGGTCCTGATGCACGCCACCAGCACCTATCCCGCCAATTACGATGAACTGAACCTGCGCGCGATTCCCATCATGGCGCAACGGTACGGCGTGCCCATCGGCTACTCGGGCCACGAAACCGGCATTCCTACAAGCGTCTGCGCCGCGGCCCTGGGCGCCTGCTGCGTCGAGCGCCACATCACCCTCGACCGTGCAAGCTGGGGCTCCGATCAGGCAGCTTCGCTCGAGCCCAACGGCATCACCCGCCTGGTGCGCGACATTCGTCTGTGGGAGCAATCCAAGGGTGACGGCGTCAAGCGTGTCTATGAGCGCGAGCTGCCCATCATCAAGAAGCTTCGCCGGGTCGGTGCGGCGGTCTAGCCCGAACGATGGAAGTCAATCCTGCAACGCTCAATCTGGCGCGCATTCGCGGCATTGCCTTGGACGTAGACGGCGTGCTCACCGACGGCGGCCTTTGGTGGGGACCCGGCGGAGAAGAGTGGAAGCGCTTCTGCTTTGCTGACATTATGGGCATCTCCCTGGCGCAGCGCGCCGGCATCGAATTCGCGCTGGTTTCCGGCGAAGACAGTCCCCTCGTCGACCGGTTCGCTGCCAAGATGCATATTCGCCACGTCTCCAAAGGCTGCCGTGACAAGGCAGCCGCCCTGCGGGAGTTTGCTGCGGCCGCGAGCCTCAGCCTTGCCGAGCTTGGCTTCATGGGTGACGATGTGAATGACCTGCCCGCAATGAAAATCGCCGGCTCCTCGGCCGCGCCCGCCGGCGCCTCACCTGACGTGATCGCGCGGGCCGGCTTCGTCACCAGGAACAGCGGAGGAAACGGCGCCGTCCGCGAATGGATTGAGGCCATCCTCGCCGCGCGTAAATTGGATCTGAAAGAGCTCTATCAGAAACCTCGCGCCGCTCAGGATGCCGGGGCAGGCGGTCGCGGTTGATTCCAATGAAGCTATCCGATTACGTCGTGCGTTTCATCGCGGAACAGGGCGTCAAGCACGTCTTCCTGGTCACCGGCGGCGGCGCCATGCACCTCAACCAGTCGCTGGGCGCCGAGCCCGCCATTGAGCCCGTCTGCAACTCGCATGAGCAGGCCAGCGCCATCTGCGCCGAAGCCTACGCCAAGGCCACCAATCACCTCGGCGTCTGCATGGTCACCACCGGTCCTGGCGGAACCAATGCCGTCACCGGCGTTGCCGGCGCCTGGCTCGACTCCACCCCCACGCTCTTCATCTCCGGGCAGGTCAAGCGCCCTGACCGCATGTTCGACCGCACGGGAAAACCGCTCGGCATGCGCCAGCTCGGCGTGCAGGAGATCGACATTGTCTCCATCGTGCGTCCCATTACCAAGTACGCGGTCACGGTTCTCGATCCGCGCGAGATTCGCTACCACCTGGAAAAGGCCGTCTATCTGGCGCTCCACGGCCGCCCCGGTCCGGCGTGGATCGACATTCCTCTCGATGTCCAGGCCGCGCCCCTGGAAGATGTCGACAAGCTCCGATCCTTCGATCCCGCGGAGCTCGAAGCACCTTCGGGCGCATCCCATCTCCAGCTCGAAGTCAGCCGCCTCATCGAAAAGCTGAATCAGGCCCAGCGCCCACTGCTCTTCGCCGGCAACGGCATTCGCCTGGCCAAGGCCGAGCGGGAATTCGAACAGCTGCGCAGGCTGCTGGGCATCCCCGCTGTGGCCACCTGGTGCGCCGCCGATCTGGTTCCCAGCGACGACCCCACCTTCGTCGGCCGCCCCGGCTCGGTCGCCGCCCGCGGCGCCAATTTCGCGCTGCAGAACTGCGACTTTCTCCTCGCCATCGGCGTGCGTCTCGACTTTGCCATCACCGGATACGCTCCGCAGAACCTTGCACGCGA
>JASHOQ010000015.1 GCA_030041045.1 Acidobacteriaceae bacterium | reverse complement strand
TTGTTGGTTTTGGGTTGGATTTATGCCTTGGCCGAGGTCAGCGCCCCCAGATCGGCAGCGATCTTCTCGGTCGAGAAGGCTTCGAGGATGTCGCCTTCCTTGAGGTCGCCGAAGTTGGCGATACCAATGCCGCACTCCATGCCGTTGGTGACTTCACGTGCGTCGTCCTTGAAGCGCTTGAGCGAACCGATCTTGCCTTTGAAGATCTGCTCGCCGCCGCGCATCACCTTTACCTCGGCATCGCGGCGGATGACGCCGTCCTGCACGCGGCAACCGGCGATGGTGCCCACCTTGGGAATGCGGAAGATGTTGAGGACTTCGGCGCGGCCGAGATAGTTCTCCTTGAAGGTGGGCTCGAGCAGGCCCATCATGGCCAGGCGAATCTCGTCCGCCAGCTCGTAGATGATGGAGTGCAGGCGGATCTCGACGTTCTCCTGCGCGGCCAGCTCGGCCGCCTTGCGCTCCGGGCGCACGTTGAAGCCGATGATGATGGCATTCGATGCGGCGGCCAGAAGCACGTCGCTCTCGGTGATGGAACCCACGCCGGAGTGGATGACCTTGATGCGCACCTTTTCCGTGGACATGCGCACCAGCGAGTCGGCCAGCACCTCGACCGATCCGGTTACGTCGCCTTTGATGATGAGCGGCAGGTCTTTGATGCCGGACTGGCGAATCTGCTCGGCCAGGCCTTCGAGCGAGACGCGGGAACTCTTGGCCAATTGCGCCTCGCGCTCCTTCATGCGGCGATAGGCGGCGATGCTCTTGGCCTTGTCGCGGTCGGCGACGACGAGGAAGGTGTCGCCGGCGTCGGGAATAGCTTCGAGGCCGAGGACTTCAACCGGCGTGGAGGGCGAGGCTTCTTCGAGGGCGCGGCCGCGATCGTCGAACATGGCGCGCACTTTGCCGAAGGTATTGCCCACGATGTAGCTCTCATTGAGGCGCAGGGTACCATCCTGGACGAGAACCGTGGCCACGGCGCCACGCCCGCGGTCGAGCTTGGCTTCGAGCACCGAGCCGACGGCCTTGCGGCCGGGCGTGGCCTTGGGCGCCTTGATGTCGCTGACAAGGCAGATCATTTCCAGAAGCAGATCGAGGTTGAGGCGCTTCTTGGCCGAGACTTCGACGAAGACGGTGCCTTCCTGTCCGGCGCCGGCCCATTCTTCGGGAATGAGGCCGCGGTCGGCGAGCTGTTTTTTCACCCGTTCCGGATTGGCCTCGGGCTTGTCGATTTTATTGACGGCAACGATGATCGGCACCTCGGCAGCCTTGGCGTGATCGATGGCTTCGAGGGTCTGCGGCATGACGCCGTCATCGGCGGCAACCACGATGACCACTATGTCCGTCACCTTGGCGCCGCGGGCGCGCATGCGGGTGAAGGCCTCGTGGCCGGGGGTGTCGAGAAAGACAATCTCGCGCCCTGAAGCCGGCGAGCCTTCCTTGGAGAAGCGCACCTTGTAGGCGCCGATGTGCTGGGTGATGCCGCCGGCCTCGCCTGCGGCCACGTCGGTTTCGCGGATGGCGTCCAACAGCGAGGTCTTGCCGTGATCCACATGGCCCATGACGGTGACCACGGGAGCGCGAGGAACCTCGAGCTCGTCGGCGTTGGGCGCTTCGAGCACCTCTTCGAGGGCCTGGTTTTCGAGCTCTTCCTCGTAGCTGATGACGGTGGCGGCGGCGCCGAATTTGGCAGCAACGTCCTTGACCATCTCCGCGTCCAGGGACTGGTTGACGGTGACGAAGACGCCGCCCATGAGCAGCGTGGCGATCAGGTCCTTGGCGCGGACTTCGAGCTTTTCCGCCAGATCCTTTACGCTGATGCCCTCGGTGACGGTGATCTCGCGGGTGATGGGAACAGGCTCAGTGCTCAACTGCGGCCCGGCGTAGCGCGGCGGCGGCACAAAGCCCTTCATCGGGCCTTCCTTGGTCTTGGGATATTGCTGCTGGCCGCGGCGGGCGCGTCCCGGCGCAGCGCGTTGCGGGCGGCCGGCTTCAGGAGGTGGAGTCGCGCCGCCGGGTCCGGGGCGTGGACCGCCAAAGCCGGGACGCTGGCCGAAGCCGGGACGAGAACCTAAACCGGGACGGCCTGCGGGCGCTGCGCCGCCGGCAGCGGCAAAGCCGCCGGGTGAGGTGCGCGTGGGATGCTTGGGGCGCGGGCCGCCGGCGAACTGGCCGGCCGCGCCGGCACTGGCTGCCGGACGTTGTCCGAGACCGGCGCCGCCCGCCGGGCGGCGATCGAAGATCGGCTTGCCGCGCTGGATTCCCGAGCCCGTGCTGCCTGCGGGCGCGGCGGCCGGTGGAACGGTCGCCTTGTACACGGGTCGCGGCCCGGTTTGCGGCATCACCATGCGGCGGACCGGAGGCGCGGCCTGCGGATGCGGCGCTGACGCCATGGAGCCAGTGGAAGCGGCCTCGGCAGCGGAGCTTTCGGCCGGCTGCGTTGAAGGTTCCAAAGTCGCGGAGATAGATGCGCCTTCCGCGGCGGACGCGGCGGCGAGCGGAACCGCGGGCTCAGTGGCATGAAGGGCGGGCGCGGAGCTCGGGAGCGCGGCAGGTCTTTCCGCCAAAGACGCGGGCGGGCGGACAGCGGCCGGGGGTTTCTCCACAGCGCGGTCGGCAGCTCGAGTTTGCTCCGAAGCTGTTTGCTCCGGGCGCGCCGGCGGCGCGGCGGAGGGAATGGCGGGCACCTTGACCACGACCGCACCGGAGGGCGGTGTGACCACAACCATCGGGCGCGCGGCGGCAGCGGAGCCGGCGGGCGCCTTCCACCCTCCGGAAGGAGACCTGTCCGCGGCGACCCCGGATTTCAGGGCCGCAGAAGGAGACCTGTCCGCGGGGGCCCCGGGTTTCAGCCCCGCGGACGAAGACCTGTCCGCGGAGACCCCGGGTTTGGCGATAACCGGTCCGGCGGGCGGACGCGATGCAATAGCCGGCGTGGAGGGCGGTGAGGAAACGATAGGCGGCGCCGAGCGCGGCTGCGGCACGATTCTGCGCGGTTGCGGTTGCGCCGGCGCGGCCGGCGCAGGTTCGCCGGCGGCAGCGGCCTGAGCAGGTGGAGCAGCGGGTTTGGCGGTCGGCGCGGCAGCCGCGGGCTTGGCCGGCGCGTGCGCGTGGCGTGCCTCTTCCTCCTCTTCTTTCTTGCGCGCCAGGATGGCCTTCATCACATCGCCGGGCTTGGAGATGTGCGAGAGGTCGATCTTGGGAGTAATGGCTTGCTGGGAGCGCGCGGCCGCAGCCCCGTGCGCGCCGGGGCGATCGCCGCGATCAAGGTGCGCGCGCACCTTCTCGGCTTCGTCGGGTTCCAGCGAGCTGGAGTGGGTTTTGCCGGCGCCCAGGCCCAGCTCCGCCAATATGTCAAGAATCTGCCGGCTCTTGACTTCCAGCTCGCGCGCGAGATCGTTGATTCGAACCTTGCTCATCCGCCTCTTTTCAACTGCTGCCGCTCAACGCCGTTAGTCGCTCATAGCTACCTCATGGCAATGGCTGCTTTTTGATCCTGCGTTAGCTTGCGTACAGCTTATTCCGGGTGCGCGCATCTTATGCGCCGCCCTCGTCTTCTGGTTCTTCCTCGTCCGCCGGCGACACGTTGTCAACCGCCAGTTCTTCCGCGGTCTCCCTCAGGTCCTCGGCCTCTTCTTCGGCCACGGCTTCATCGGCCCCACTTGCGGCCTCCAGCTCCTCTTCGGCTTCGCCGGCGCGCAGGCTTTCGGCTTCTTCCAGCACTTCGGCCGCATTCTCGAGCTCGGCTTCCGCGGCGCCCTCCGCGGCCTGCGCGGTGGGCGTCTCCGATTCGCCCGCTGATTTGTTCTCCGTGTCCGCGGCGGCCGACGCACGCGCTTCCTCGTCCACGGCGGGTTCGCGCGGGTCAGTTTCCCGCGGTTCCTCGCCCTCTTCAAAGTGGCCGAAATAATGGCGCACGGCAACAGAAATCTTTTCCAGAGTCTTTTCGCCGATGCCGGGAATCTCCTCGAGCTGCTCGGGGGTCATGTCGGCCAGAGCTTCCACCGTGGTGATGCCCGCGGCCACCAGCTTCTGGATGATGGCCTCGCCCAGCTCGCCCACCTGCTCGATGGGCGTGGTGGGTCCGCCGGCCAGGGCCTGCATCTGCTGCTCCACTTCCTGGCGCTTCTCCTCTTCGCTCTTGATATCGATCTTCCATCCCAGGAGCTTTGCCGCCAGGCGCACGTTCTGACCCTTCTTGCCGATGGCCAGCGAGAGCTGGGTATCGTCGACGATGACCTCGAGCTGCTTCTCGGTCAGATCGGAGATGGAGACGCGGCTCACCTTGGCCGGCTGCAGGGCTTTTTCGGCAAAGGTGGTGATCTCGTCGCTGAACTCGATGATGTCGATCTTTTCCCCGCGCAGCTCGCGGATGATGGACTGCACGCGCATGCCCTTCATGCCCACGCAGGCGCCCACGGGGTCCACGTCCTTGTCGCGGCTCTGCACGGCGATCTTGGTGCGCTCGCCGGCCTCGCGCGCGATGGCCTTGATGACCACGGTGTTGTCGTAGATCTCCGGCACCTCGGATTGGAACAGATTCTGCACCAGCTCCGGCGCGGCGCGGGAGACGATCACCTGCGGGCCCTTGGCGGCGCGATCGACCTTGAGCAGCACCACGCGCACGCGCTCGCCCACAGAAAACTGCTCCAGGCGCGACTGCTCGCGCTTGGGGCAGCGGGCTTCGGCCTTGCCCAGGTCGTAGATGACGTCCTGGCCCTCGATGCGCTTGACCGTCGCATTGAGGACTTCCTTCTCGCGATGCGCATACTCCTGGAAGACGGTGTCGCGCTCCGCCTCGCGCACCTTCTGGAAGATGATCTGCTTGGCCAGTTGCGCCGCGATGCGGCCCAGGGGGCTGGTGTCGCGGTACATGCGAATCTCGCTGCCCACCTCGACGCCGGGCGCCAGTTCGTTAGCTTCCTCGAGCGTGATCTGGTTGACGGGATCCTCGATCTCGTCTTCGTCCGCAACCACGGTCTTGTAAATGTAGGCGGTGATCTCGCCGGTTTCCTTGTTCAGCTCGCCGCGCATGTTTTCCTGGGTCTTGTAGTACTTGCGCGTGGCCAGGGCAATGGCTTCCTCAACCGCGCCGACCACGATGCCGGGGTCGATGCCCTTCTCCTGGCTCAGGAGCTCGATACTTTGATACAAAGCGCTGGACGCCATACGTCTTGAACTCTCTTCTTCGCGGTGGTTAAAGCTGGGAATAGGGAGTAGCCATTAGGGAGCAGGAAAAACGTTCGGCGCTTGGGTCCTTGTTCCCTATTCCCTGTCTTTCTCAAATCTCCGGCACCAGGTTGGCCTTCTCGATGTTGCCGAGGACGATCTCCACGGTGCTCACTCCGGATTTCCGACTCTTGCTGTTCTGGTGCGTGGCGGAAAGGTCGATGGTGATCGCATTTCCCTCCGCACTCGTTAATCTTCCCTGCCAGTGGCGGTTGTTGCGGACCGGCTCAAAGGTCTGCACCTTCACCAGGCAGCCCACGAACCGCCGAAAATCTTCCGGCTTGCTCAGCTTGCGGTCCAGCCCCGGCGAACTTGCCTCGAGCGTGTACGCTGCTCCCGGAACCAGGTCTTCCACGTCGAGCAAGACGCTGAAATCGCGGCTGAAGGCGGCGCAATCCTCGTGGGTGACGCCGGAAAACTGGTCGATTCCGAACCGGCTGCCGGTCCTGAATCCGCCGCCGCTCCCGGCCGAGCCTTCGGTCAGTTTGCCCGGCAGTTCGCCGGCGCCGTTTGCTTGAGCCGCCTTGAGCCGGGTGCGCTCTGCGGCGTTCTTTTCGAGATAAACCCGCAGGATGCGTTCTCTCGCCCCCCCGGCAAACTCGATGTCGACCACGTCGAGGCCGTGGGAAGCGGCTACCCGCTCGGCCGCCGATCGGATTGCGTCCAGCCTGACCGCCATTGGCTTCCCTGCCGCCTCTTCAAGGGCGGTTTTGCCCAGCCGAACAAGGCTTCTGCGGTTCGCCGGGCCTCAAAAATTGCCGCAAATAAAAAGTGGGCTATCAGCCCACTCCTCTCTCCGCCAGCCCGGTGCGCACACGGCAAAAACCCGGCGGACAAATTCGTCTGCAGTGTCAGGATACCGCGGATTGGGGGGAAATTCAACCACCTGCGGCGGGGCAGATGCCGCTTGTGCGGCCTGCCGCCGGCCGGGTGTTAGACTCTGCAGTACCCGGAGCCAGCCCATGCCAACCCATCCGGCAACTGCGACCGCACCGAGCCGGCCTGAACTGGCGGTGCGCACGGCCGTCTTGAAGCAGGCAGCGCAATCGGCGGTGGAATATCTTGAAGCGCTGGATGGCCGGCCGGTGGCTCCAAGGCAGGATGCGGTTGCGGCACTGGCCGCGCTGCGAGAACCGCTGCCCGAATCTCCGGCCGATCCCATGGAGGTGGTGCGCCAGCTGAGCGAAATCGGCGGGCCGGCTTCCATGACCATCAGTGGCGGACGGTTTTTCGGGTTCGTGATCGGCGGATGCCTTCCCGCAGCGATGGCAGCGAGCTGGCTGGTGAGCACGTGGGACCAGAACGCCGGGCTCTGGGTCGCGTCTCCGGTGGGAGCCGAGCTGGAAGATACGGCAGTGGAATGGACGCGCCAGCTGCTCGGCCTGCCGGAGGGAACGGCGGGCGGAGTGGTGACCGGCGCGACGGTGGCCAATTTCACAGCGCTGGCCGCGGCGCGCCATCACCTGCTGGCGCGGGCCGGCTGGGATGTGGAGGCGGATGGGCTTTTTGGCGCGCCCGAGTTGCGCGTGGTGGTGGGCGAGGAGGCGCACCCGTCGCTGCTCAAATCTCTCGCCATGCTGGGGCTGGGGAAAAAGCGGGTGCTGCGGGTTCCGGTAGATGGGCAGGGAAGAATGCGGGCCGACGCACTGCCGCATCTCGACGAGCGTACGATTCTCTGCCTGCAGGCGGGAAACATCAACACGGGCGCGTTCGATCCAGCCGCCGCCATCTGCCCGCCGGCGCGCGCAGCCGGAGCCTGGATTCACGTGGATGGAGCCTTCGGCCTGTGGGCCGCGGCATCGCCTCGGTACAGCCATCTTGTAAAGGGGTTCGAGCTGGCCGACTCCTGGGCCACCGATGGGCACAAATGGCCGAACATCGGATACGATTGCGGCCTGGCCCTGGTGCGCCACAGCGCCGCGCTGGAGGCCGCCATGAGCCTGCGCGCGGCCTATTTAGGCCACAGCGACCGGCGCGAGCCTTCGGACTACACGCCGGAGCTCTCGCGGCGCGCGCGCGGCATCGAACTGTGGGCGGGACTCAAGCAGCTGGGGCGCTCAGGCATGGCTGAGATCGTGGAGCGAACCTGCGCCCATGCACAGCGGTTTGCAGCCGGGCTCAAGGCCGCGGGATTCGACGTATTGAATGAAGTTGTGCTCAACCAGGTTCTGGTTTCCTTCGGCGACGCCGAGAAGACGGCCCGAGTGATTGCGTGCCTGCAGGCCGACGGAGTGTGCTGGTGCGGTCCCACGGCGTGGCAGGGAAAGAGCGCCATGCGCATCAGCGTCTCCTCCTGGGTGACGAGCGAAGACGACGTGGAGAAGAGCCTCGCCGCAGTGCTCAGGGCGGCGGCCGGGTCTTCGCGCTGACCAGGAAAGCTTCATGGACCGGCTCAATCAGGATTCCGGCGGGCAGGTTTCCGGCGGGCGGGATTCCGGCGGGCAGGTTTCGCCGGCAGAGAGTGAATCGCTGCTGGCTGCCGCGGCTGCCGGCATTGCGAACCCCGCAGCCGGCCTTTTTGGGCCGGACTCCATCACCTGGCGCATCAACCGCGAGGCGGCGCTGTTTCTCGGCGCCGGACGGGCGGCGCTGCTGCAGCTGGCGCATCCCTGGGTGATGGCCGCGCTGGCCGACCACTCGGCGGTGCTGGGGCGGCCCATTGCACGCTTCCACTCGACCTTCCGCATTGTCTTCACCATGGTGTTCGGCTCGGTCGATCAGGCACTGCGGGCGGCGCGGCACCTTTACGCGCTGCACACACGGATTCAGGGCGAGCTCACCGAAGATACGGCGGGATGGAAGCGCGGCACGCATTATGAAGCCAACGAGATTGCCGCACTGCGCTGGGTGTTTTCGACGCTGGTGGAAAGCGCGGTGATGGCCTGCGAGTGCGCCCTCGGTCCGTTGAGCGCCGAGGATCGCGAGCAGTACTATGCGGAGAGCAAAAGAATGGCGGCGCTGTTCGGGATTCCCGCTGCGGCGCTCCCGGAAGGTTGGGATGCGTTTTGCGCGTACAACCAGCGCATGCACGCGAGCGACGAATTAGGCGTAAGCGCGGAGGCGCGACGCTACGGCGCGCGGCTGCTCGAGGGCGCGGGTTCGCGTATTCATCCGCCGCACTGGTACCGGGCGCTGACCATCGCGTGGATGCCGGAGCGCTTCCGCAGCGAGTTTTCTTTTGGCTTTGGGGAAGAGATGCGCACTGCCGCGAAGTCAGCGGCGCGCAATCTGCCTGGGATCTACAGGCGGCTGCCCGGTGCGATCCGCTTTGTGGGCCCGTATCACGAGGCGCAGGCTCGGCTGGCGGGGCGAAGCCCGGGGACCGTTGCGCGGTTGAGCAACCGCTTCTGGATCGGCGAGCCGCGCATGCCTTTCGGTGAGCGGGGATGCGCCCGTGGGCGAGAAGGATAATAGCGAGAGGCAAGAATGCTGAGCCCCAATCTCGACCCGCGTGATCAGCTCCATCCCCAAGAACTCGATGCGCTCAGCAGCGCCTTTCGCGAGCAGCTTGTGGCCTGCCTGAAGGAATGCGCGCACGGACGGCGCGGACTGTTTGCCGAAGCCGTGAGCAAAGAAAATGCGTGGCCGGAGGCGGCCCGCTTGCGCGACCTCGCCATCGCGCTCCAGGGCGTCTTCTCCGCGCACGAGCTGCGCAACCCGCTCTGCGACGAGTTCCTCGACCTATGCTCGATTTCCGCAGACGCGGGGCGCGGAGAGGCGCATGCTGCAGAGCGCAGGCTGGCGCGTGCGTTTCTCGAGCGCATCGAGCGGGGTGAAGTGGGCACGCCTACGGAAAAAAGGCTGCCGGTATGAGGAGGAAGGATCTCTAATTCTGGCGAAGCGATGCGCGGCACCGCGCACCGCTTCGCTCCAGCTTAGAAGCGCACACCGAACGTGACAGGAATCATCTCCGTGGTTCCGAGGCCGTTATTTTGCGAAGGCGGAGGGGTGCGAATGTACGTGTAGCGCGCCTCGGCAAAGATCTGCGTATGGCTGTCGCCGTACATGCCGCCTACGCGATGGTACAGGCCGAATCCGGCGTTGCCGCCCCATTGGTTGGAGGTGAACGAGGAAACGGTCACGTTTTCGTAGTATTCGCCGTAATAGCTGATTGCCTCTTCGGGCGCCTGGAAGTTGGTCGACTTATGGTAGTAGCCGAAGCCGCCGACCAGGTAGATGCCGTTGGACTTTTTGGGAAAGAGATCGATCACCGGAGAGCCGGTGATCGAGTTGATGTGGGTGTTGCCCGCCGAGATGTCGTCCGTATCGCCAGTAGCGTTATTTACCGCCGAAATCAATTTTCCCGGCAGCTTGTCGTCCATGAACTGGTATTCGAGCAGGGCAGAAACACGATTGGAGAAACGCAGGCCGCCGCCCAGGTTGAAGTTGCCGCCAAAGGTGATGACGGGAAGGCCTTCGGGGACCGCCGCGCCGGATGAGCTGGTTCCAGAGACCACGCCATACTGGTTGGTGTCGTTACCGATGGGGCCGTTGAAGCCGGCGCCGGCCTCGAAGGCGAGGCGGCTGCCGACGTAGTGCTTCCAGCCCCCGCCGCCATACTCCTGTCCGGCCGCCGCGGCGCCGCCGGCTGACGCAGGCGCCGAGAGCGCAAGCGCCGAAGGCAGCGCCGCTGCGTCAGGATCGAGCGCGGCCAGCGACTGCAGCGAGCTCGATTCCGTGGCGGAAGAAAAGGGGGCCGGCGAAAAGCTGGTTGAGGCGGCTGGAGCCTGGTTGGAAATGGACTGCGCACTTGCCATCGAGGCGGCGAGAAAGATCGCAGTCCCCAGGAGACTGACACGCCGCAGGGGTGAAGACCAGCAGGGGAATGACATGTCGGAACCTCAAGGATCAGAGTAAGTTAACTACCGCTTGGGACAAACCCGCAACACCGTACAACTATTAGACACGAAATTTGCGCCGAGGTTGTCGTAGGAGGGGTAAATTTCGCTCCGCTAAGGAGTTCCCCGCAAAGACGCGCGCAGGTTGCCGGCGCGCCGGCCGGACGCGGATTCGGCTCCACGCCCGGCCGCGCGGTGGTCATCCCTGGATATCGAACTGCTCCGGATGCAGCGTGGGGTCGCTCTTGAGCAGGATATTCTTTCCCACCAGATCCTCAATATCGTTCAGCCAGCGGCCGTTGTTCGATTTGAGAATTTTGACCGTCTCCGGGTTGACCCGGATCATCACGTCGGCCCCTTCGAAGTGCTTCCGCATCTTGCGCAGCTCGATGTAAATCTCATTGCAGACGGTGGCCGGGCTCTTCACCATGCCGGTAGCCTGGCAGGTGGGGCAGGGCACGGACAGTGTCCGCTCCAGCGACTGCTTCACCCGCTTGCGCGTAATGGCCACCAAGCCGAAATCATTGAACTGCAGAACCTTGGTGGGGGCGCGATCGTTCTTCAAGGCTTCTTCGAGGGCGGCCATCACTTTGAAGCGGTTCTTGCGCTCGTCCATGTCGATGAAGTCGATCACGATAATGCCGCCCAGATCGCGCAACCGAATCTGGCGCACGATCTCCGGCACCGCGTCGAGATTGGTTTTGAGGATGGTGTCTTCGAGGCGCGCCGACTTGCCCACGTATTTGCCGGTATTGATGTCGATGGCGACGAGCGCCTCGGTCTGGTTGATGACGATGGAGCCGCCGGATTTGAGCCAGACCTTGGAGCGCAGCGCCTTCGAAATCTCGTCCTGAATGCCGAAGTGCTCGAAGAGCGGCGTTTCCTTGGTGTAGAGCTTGACGCGGCGCACCAGCGACGGCGAAAAGCGGTTGAGGAAGCGCACGATGCGCTCGTAGTCGGCCTCGGTGTCCACCCAGATGTTGGCGAAGTTCGCGCTTACCTGGTCGCGCAGAATGCGCTCGATGAGCGACAGATCGTGATAGATAAGCGCCGGCGCCTTCGACGACTCCGAGCGTTGCTTGATCTCGCTCCACAGATTCATCAGGAAGCGCAGGTCGGCGCGCAGTTCCTCTTCTGACGCGCCATCGGCCGCCGTCCTCACAATGAATCCGCCGGAGGTTTCGCCGCGCTCGTGCAGCAGAATCCGCTTCAGCCGGTGGCGTTCCTCGTCGGAGGCGATTTTGCGGCTCACGCCCACGTGAGTCACTGTGGGCATAAAGACCAGGAAACGGCCCGGCAGAGCGATGTGGCTCGTGATGCGCGCGCCCTTCTTGGCGATGGGCTCCTTGGCGATCTGCACCAGGATCTCCTGGCCCGACTTCAGCAGGTCGGAGATGATAGGCAGGTCCGAGGTCTGTGCCGAGCGGCGCGAAGGCCCGCGGCGATGACCCTGCGCCCCGCGGCCGCGCTGTCCGCGATCTCTGCGCTCGCGGCGCTCGCGTCCCGGCGCAGGCTGGGTTCCCGTCGCTTCCTCTTCTTCGGTCTCGATTTCCTCTTCGCCGTTCCCTGCGTCCAGATCCCGCTGGATGCGGTGATCGAGGTGCGCCTCCTGCAGCATTTCGCCCAGATCGGTGCGCAGATGGCTTGGCAGCGTCTCCTCTTCGTAATCGTCCAGGTCGTGCACCTCGGGCTTGTGACGGCGCGCGTGAGGCGCGTCGAACTCCTCGCCCTCGATCACTTCCTCTTCGACGACACCGTCGCCGGGAGTGTACGTGGAAACCGGCGCGGCTGACGCACCTGTGGTGGCGCCGGCTGCCTCTTCGTCTTTCTTCTTTTTGCCGAAGCCAAACAGCCGGAATCCTGTGGGCGCGGAAGGATCGACACGATGCGAAGCCGACGCGTCCTCATCCGGCTCCGAAGAAGCCTGCTCTGAAGCTCCGGATTCCGTTGTGGAGGTTTCCGTACCCGCAGAAGGCGGCAGAATCGAATCATCGATTGCCTCATCGGCAGATTCCAGAGCCTGTTCTGCGGCGACTGATTCCGCTGTTTCCGGAGCCAGCTCATCTTCTTCAAACTCGAAGGTCTCCTCCCGTGGCGTTGCCGGAACTTCATCCGTCACCGCCAGCTCGGATTCTTCGAACTCCTCTACCGTTTCGTGGGCCGCGTGGCTCTCGAGCGCCGGCGAACCTTCGCTCTCTGCTTCCGGCACGGCTTCCGTTTCAGGCTCCGGCTGGCGGCGATGCCGCGAGAGCGACTCGCCCGGCAACAAACCGCTGCCGTCCCACGTAATGGGGGCTTCGATCAGCGTCGACGGCCTGGAAGTGTAGGTTCGGCGCGGCGGCGCAGGCGGCTCGGGCGCGTCTTTTGAAGTTTCCGCGGAAGGTGTTCCGCCATACTTGGAAAGCGACTCGCCGGGCAGCACAAACGGCGCCGGACCCTGAGCCTCGCGTGGAGCGGGAGGAGCAAAAGACGCTTCGGCCCCGTGGATCGGCTCATCGCGCTCAAACGAGCCCGATTCCACTGCCGGCGCGCCGGCTGTTTCGGCCTCGCTTTGCGTAAAGGGCTGACCACCCGGGCCGCGGCCGCCACGGCGGCGGCGGCGTCCACGCCAGCGGCGCGCGCCAGCATCGCCGGTTTCCTGCGCAGGTTCGGTTTGCCCGGCAGAGAACCCAGGCTCCGCAGCAGCAGACTCGGTGGTCTCCGTTTCCGCTTCCTCGGCCGGCCGCCGCTCGGGGCGCGGCTCGTTCCGGCTGTGACGCGAGCCGCGATCGTCCTGCCGCCCGCCGTTCCGGTCCGTTCCATGAGGATGCCGGACCTCGCGTGGAGCCGTGCCGCTTGCCGCAGCCCGTTCAAGCTCGTCGGTCTCTTCCTGATCTTCGAGCTCGATGAAGTCGGTGACGTAGAGAAACGCGTCGCGCTCCAGGCCCAGGTCGACAAACGCCGACTGCATGCCCGGCAAAACGCGTGTCACACGTCCGTTGTAAATGGAACCCGCGAGGGTATACTCGTTTTCGCGTTCGTAGTAGATTTCCGCGAGTTGATCGTCTTCTAAAATTGCA